>NZ_SRUX01000003.1:0-597117 GCF_004791545.1 Mesorhizobium sp. M4B.F.Ca.ET.214.01.1.1 | reverse complement strand
CAAGCAAACGCTTGCTCGTGGTCGCAAGCAAACGCTTGCTCGTAGTTGACGCGGGGTGGAGCAGCCCGGTAGCTCGTCAGGCTCATAACCTGAAGGTCACAGGTTCAAATCCTGTCCCCGCAACCAAATCAAAAGGCCCGCTTGGCTCCTCGCCAGCGGGCCTTTTGCTTTGGCAGCCAACGATGGTCGCCCTACCCGCCAACCCGGTGAACTGCGGCGCCAAGAAAGTCGAGCGCTGAACGGCGCCGATGATCTTGACGCCGCGGGGTACCGTACCGATCTTCAGAAAGCCCTTTTGGGCTACGCGCCGTCGCCAGTTTTGCCGTCCCTTGCGTGATGATCGAACCGGCGGCTATGCATTCCTGACCGGAGCGAAGGCGCAGAAGCCTGCCGCGTATCTGGAGAAACTTGGTGGCACAGCGATCGGGAAGTGCGGATCTTCCGCTGCACGGCGGGCGCGTGCCGAAATGGCTCGGCGATCGCATGACCCGGCTTGGCGCCGTCATGTGCGAGGCGATCGTCCATCACTACGGCCGCGACGAATTGCTGCGCCGCCTGGCGCATCCGTTCTGGTTCCAGTCCTTCGGAGCCGTCATGGGCATGGACTGGCATTCGTCCGGGATCACCACCAGCGTTGTCGGCGCCCTGAAGCGCGGTCTGTCGCCGCTTTCCGGCGAGCTCGGCGTCCACGTCTGTGGCGGCCGTGGCGCGCACTCGCGCAAGACTCCGCAGGAGCTTGCCACCATCGGCGAGCGCGTCGGCTTCGATGGCGACAGGCTGGCGACCGCCAGCCGGCTGGTCGCCAAGGTCGACAGCGCCGCGGTGCAGGACGGATTCGATCTCTACCTGCACGGCTTCATCGTCACCGATGACGGCAACTGGGTCGTCGTGCAACAGGGCATGAACGGCGATAGCCGGGTGGCGCGCCGCTATCACTGGCTGGCGGAAGGCCTGAAAAGCTTCGTCGACCAGCCGCATGCCGCGATCGAGGGCGCCAACCAAGGGGAGATCGTCAACCTGACCGACCGGCGCGCCGATGCCTCGCGACAGCGGCAACTGGAGCTTCTGCACAATCTCGGACCGGACCGGATCGTGAGCGAGCTTTCGGCGCTGGAGCGTGGCACGCCGCCGCCGCCGGCGCAGCCGCTGCTGCCGCATCTGGTGATGCCGGCGCACCATGATGTGCGCGAAAGCGATGTCGTCATGCGCCGCCTGCACGGCAACATCGCGGCGGCGGCCGATCGCGGTCCGAAGGATTTTGCCGGGCTGCTGCTGGTGCCCGGCGTCGGCGCCCGCACGGTGCGGGCCCTTGCGCTGGTAGCCGAGGTTCTGCACGGCGCGCCATGCCGGTTTTCCGATCCCGGACGCTTTTCCCTGGCGCATGGCGGCAAGGACCGGCACCCGTTCCCGGTGCCGCTCAAGGTCTATGATGAAACGATCGGCGTGCTGAAGTCGGCGATGCAAAAGGCGAGGCTGGGTCGGGAGGAGGAGATCGGCGCCCTGAAGCGGCTGGACGACCAGTCCCGTCAGGTCGAACGCTACGTCACCGGTCCCAGTTTGAAAGAGATCGTCGCCGGCGAGTTCGACCAGTCGCACCTGCTTGGCGGCCGCAGCGTGTTCGGCTGGGAGAAGCCGCCAGAGGCGACGACCGGCAAGCCCGCCAAGGAAGAACAGGGCTGAAAGTCCTCATGCGTCAAGGTCGATGAGGGCGATGCCAAGTTCGGGGCGTGTCCTGCGCCGCAAGTGGCCTGGCGTTTCGACCAGCGTGACCTCCAGCGTCGGCCGCACGTGCCCGTTGAGCAGATGTCCGCCGCGCGTCGTGCCGTCCGCCAGGCCGAGCACGGCGTGGACATGGAGGCTCGGCTTGCCGTCGTCGCCCGTGGCGATATCGCCGATTGCGCTCAGCACTTCGCACTGTTCCAGCACCGGAATCCTGCGGTATTCGGTCTTTTCAAAGTCGAACCATCCGACGGTCGCCCTTTCGAAGGCGCCGATGGCGGTCAGCGAGGCGCTGCCGATATCGTGATCGGCGGCAAACGCCGTCAGTGCCGAGAAGGCCTCTTCACCCATGTCTAGGACCACAATGAAGGTCCTTTGTTCGGCACTTTCGGCAACGAGTTGGGATTTCATCCTGAGCCTCCTGGCGGCTTTCTTTTTCTGTTGGTCGACCGTGTATGACCGTTGGCGGCAACTCGGCGGTCGCGCCCCCGCGCTACTGTACCGGAGCGGTGGCGGGGGCCGTGTAGCGCCGGCGCACCGCGTCGAGCACGCGCTTGCGGCTTTCCTGCGCCGACAGCGTCTTGTCCTTCTCCGCGGTCTCGGTTTCGCGGGCGAGGTCCTTGTCCCTGATCTGATGGCGGAACCATTCCGAGTAGTCGCCGGCGCGCAGATGATGCTCCCAGGTCTTGTCGTCGATGCCCTCGGCCATCTGGGCGAAGATAATCAGATTGTGCGCCCTGAGGTTCATGGCATCGTCCGGGCCCCTGAAATAGAAGCTGCCGGCCTCGTCGAGTTGCCCCTCGGCATATTTGCGGCTGTGCCGTTTGAGCGACTGGCGCGGCTCGATCGCCTTGACCGACATCGGCTTCTTGCCATTGCGCGGCCGCCAGAACAGCACGCGGTCACCCTTTTGCGACGACATCGCGCCCGGCTCTTCAACGCCGGTCTCGTGACAGAATGTCCGCACGACGCTCTTCGCCTTTGGGCCAAGCGCGATGACCGCTGTCACCAGGCGCAAGGCATCGGTCGAGATCGCTTCCGGATGGACGGTGATGAGCACCGTGCCCGGCAATTCCAGCGACAGCACGGCGCGCGTGTCGTCGCGGCGTTTCGGCAGGAGATGATGGGCTTCGTCGATGACCAGCCAGTGCGGCCTCGCCGTGCGGTAGCGGAAGCTGCCGAGGCCTGGCAGCAGGTCGGCGAAGAAGTCGGGCCGTTCGTTGACCCGCAACGCCAGCCCATTGACCACCACATTGGTGTCCGGCTTCTCGATCAGGTCGAGCAGCTGTTCCTTCGTCGGCACACTCGACCCGTCGCCGAGCTTGACCGCACCTTGCAGGCCGTCATAGTCGCCTTCCGGGTCGAAGATGCAGAACTGATAGCCGGTCTCGACGAAGCGCTCGGTCAGGGCGGTGGCCAGCGTGGATTTGCCGATGCCGGAACTGCCGGCGATCAGGACAGTGTCGGTCGGCGACAGATAGACGTCCTTGCCGCCGGACGTACCAAGCAGGATGCCGTCGCGGGGCCTTTTGACGAGCCCGCGATCGTGCTTGATCAATTTGCCGATCAGTTCCTCCACGCCCTTGCCGCGTGCGCCGCGCGTGACGAGATCGGCGGTGTTCTTGACCGCCGGCAGCGCATTGTCGACAGCAACGCTGCAGCCACAGGCCTGCAGGAAGGCATGATCGTTTTCCGCGTCGCCGACCCCCACCGCGTTGCGCGGCGACAGGCGAAGATCGCCAAGCGCGGCGGCGAGCCCGGTCGCCTTGTTGATGCCGCTCGGCAGGATCATCACCGCGCCCTTGTTGAAGATGATCTCCAGTTCCAGCCCGAGTTCCTTGATGACGTCGAGCACCGTGGCCTGGTGCGGCTCCCAGGTGGCGACGATGGAGCGCCCGACGGAAAGCGGTTTCACGCCGCGCTTCTTCAGCCCGGCGACGAGATCGGCCGAC
The DNA here is from genome assembly GCF_004791545.1 of Mesorhizobium sp. M4B.F.Ca.ET.214.01.1.1. Classification (NCBI taxonomy): domain Bacteria; kingdom Pseudomonadati; phylum Pseudomonadota; class Alphaproteobacteria; order Hyphomicrobiales; family Phyllobacteriaceae; genus Mesorhizobium; species Mesorhizobium sp. M4B.F.Ca.ET.214.01.1.1. Next base: position 593,446 of record NZ_SRUX01000003.1, on the reverse strand, counting down.
GGCGATGGCGATATCGTGCGCTCCTCCTCGCTGGCGGGCGTGTAGACCAGCGCTCCGTTTTCGGCGACGACCTTGTCGAACAATGCAAGTTCCGGAAATACCCGCTTGAGGTCGGGCAACTCGCGTCCCGTCACCAGGATCAGCTTGCGGCCGGTCTTCTTCAGTTGCTCAAGCGCCGACAGCGTCTTTTTGGTGACGATGCCATCGTGCGCCAGTGTGCCGTCATAGTCCGTCGCCAGGGCAATGAAATACATCCTCTGAGCCTCCATTGCTCGACGTGGATGGCTGTCTGTTAGCCTGAAGAAGGAACAACGCCTGTGGGACGAAAAGGTTTTGCGCCAATTGCGCGCCGAGCCGGAACTGCCGTGGCTGAGCGACGTTTCCAACGCACATCGGGTCAAGGAGTTCGACAATGCAAACCCCAGTCGCCAGTCCAACCTATCCTGCCGCCGCCCTTGCCATCGTGCCCTTTGACGGCACGGTGACAGTCAGGTTCTCGGACGCCGTGGTGGCGTCCAGCGAGCGGGCGAAGGTGCTCCATGAAGACGGAGGCGATCCGGTCTTCTACATACCGTTCGAAGATATCTATTTCGAGCTTTTCGAGAAGACGAACACCACCACAAGCTCGCCCTTGGGCACGGCAAGTTACTGGCGCGTCCATGCCGTCGGCGGATCGGCCGATGATTTCATGTGGGCCTATGAGACGCCCGAAACAGCCGCTTTGGCCATCGCCCGTCACGGCGCCTTCGACCCGGACAAGGCGCGCATCGATGCCGACCCGGCAGAGGACGTACGGCATACGCCGCGCATCCCCGGATAATCTCCAGACGGTCCGATGGGGCCTATCAGTGCGCCGGGAATGCAAACAGATCTGAATCGACGTCCTCGAGGCCGTCAATCGCCGATGAAACCAACTCGGAAGCGATCTGCGAGAAGGTGATGCCATTGCCGCCATAGCCCATCACAGCGTGAATGCGCGGGTGGCGGGGCAGGGCGCCGATATAGGGCAGGCCGGAGGTTGTGGTTCCGAAGGAGCCGGTCCACGAGAATTCCGGCCTGGTGTCCAGCTTCGGCAACAAGCGGCCCAGCTTTGCTGCCAGGCGCTTGGACTTTTTGGCGATCAACGCATCGCGATGCTCCTCGTCGGTGAAATCCTCGTCCTCGCCGCCGCAGATGACGCGGCCATCCGCCGTCGTGCGGATGTAAAGGTAAGGCTCCGACGCCTCCCAAAGCAAAGCGGCGCCTGGCCATATGTCTTTTGGCTGGCGCGCTGTGGCGATTGCCCAGGTCGAAACGATGCTGTGCGCGGTGGCCGGGATGATGTCGGTCAACTCATAGCCGGTGGCGAGCACCAGATGTCGCGCGGTGATCGTCGGACCACCGCCGGTTTTGACAACGACCTCGTCGCGATCGCTCCTGATCTCGTCCGCCTCCACAGGGGCATAAAGGCGCGCCTTGCGCCCCACCGCGCTGAGCAGGAGCCCGGCGGTTAGCTTGCGCGGGTCGAGCGCAATGTTGTCGTGGCTGAGGATGGCAGCCGCGCGATCGATGCCGAAACTATCCGACAGAGCCCTGCGGGTAAGATAGGTCGCGGCGATCCCGGCCTGCCGGCGTGCATCGCTTTCGTCGCGCAGCTGCGCCGGCGCGAGCAGATTGCCGGCAAGATAGAGTGACGGCAAGCGTGCCAGGTTGCAGGTTATGCCGAGTTCGGCAATCCGCCCGCGAAGATTGACCACGGCCAGGCGCGAGCGCCGCCACGCGCGCACGGCGTCGATCTTGCCCTTGATCGCGGCAAGTTTGATCAGCGGTTGATCAAGTTCAAATTGCACCAGCGCCGTCGTCGCCGAGGTCGATCCCAGAAGCGGGCCGCGCCGATCGATGCAGACCACGCCATGGCCCGCGCGCGCCAGTGCGTCCGCCATCATGGCGCCGCTGATGCCCATGCCGACGACCAGCACCTCGGCCCTTATATCTCGTGTCAACTTTCCTGTGGGCACCGGCGGCGCGCGATAGGCGAACCAGACCGGCCGGCCGCTTCTGAGGTCGAGTTTGCGGACCAATGCTCCCTCCGCGCTATCCGACGGCGGTTCGCCACAGACAAAAGCCCGCCGATCGCTGCTCGATCAGCGGGCAATGCCAGTTCTGCCGGCGTCGCTACAGGCGGCCGAGGACAACCAGGATGATGACGATCAGCAAGACCAGCCCAAGGCCGCCGCCGCCGTAGTAGCCGGTGCCGTAAAACGGTCCGCCGCCAAGGCCACTGAAGCCGCCGAGCAAGATGAGAATCAGTAGAATGATAAGAATTGTGCCGAGACCCATGGGAGTTTCCTCTCCTGTTTGCGCTGCGGTGCATCCCGCAACGCCGACTGTTGATCAGAGTATCAACTCGAAGAGGGCTTTCCTGTTCCGGCAAACGCCGCCGCACGTATCGCTTGGGGCGAGCCGGGCAACAGGCCTGTTTTGACAAGAGTCGGTCGCGACAGCCAAAAAAAGGTAATAAAAACAGTCGTTTGTTATTGAAGCCGCTACATCGGCAGCTCAGGTCCCTGTCGCAATCCCGTTGCGACGACCGAGACCCTGAATTTCCCGGCGAGCGCCCGGTCGAATATGGCGCCGACGATGATGTCGGCATCAGCGTCGACCTCTTCGCGGATGCGGGTGGCGGCCTCGTCGACCTCGAACAGCGTCATGTCCGTGCCGCCCGAAATCGAGACAAGGACGCCCCTGGCACCGATCATGGACGCTTCATCGAGCAGCGGGTTTGCAATCGCCGCCTCCGCGGCGTTCTTGGCCCGCCCTTCACCGGTAGCTTCCCCGGTTCCCATCATTGCGCGGCCCATGTCGCGCATCACCGACTTCACATCGGCGAAGTCGAGATTGATCAGGCCCTCCTTGACGATGAGGTCGGTGATGCAGCCGACGCCCGAGTAAAGGACCCGATCCGCCATGGCAAAGGCGTCGGCGAACGTCGTCTTGGCGTCGGCGACCCTGAACAGGTTCTGGTTCGGGATGACGATTACCGTATCGGCGCACTCGCGAAGCCGCTCGATGCCTTCCTGGGCCGATTGCATCCGTCGCTTGCCCTCGAAGCTGAACGGTTTGGTGACGACCGCCACCGTCAGGATGCCGGCCGCGCGCGCGGCATTCGCGATGACGGGAGCCGCGCCGGTACCGGTTCCGCCTCCCATGCCCGCGGTCACAAAGCACATATGCGTTCCCGCAAGGTGATCCATGATTTCGTCGATCGATTCTTCAGCGGCTGCACGGCCGACTTCGGGCAGCGAACCAGCGCCCAGGCCCTCGGTGATACGGGCTCCCAATTGGATCAGCCTCGGTGCCTTGGACATGGTGAGCGCCTGCGCATCGGTATTGGCGACGATGAACTCGGCGCCCTGCAGGTTCTCGGCAATCATGTTGTTGATCGCGTTTCCGCCGCCGCCGCCAACACCGACGACCGTTATCTTCGGCCTCATTTCCGAGATTGCTGGCCTTGTCGCGGTGTTCATCGCCGTATCTCCTTGAAATGCACCTGGCGCTTGGATCGACGAAAAATCTTCCAGTCGGCGCGACATTCGAGCGCGCCAAAGTTCAAGAATCAGGTTCTATCGCTCCGGCAAATGGAATCAGAGCGTGGGCTTGGCCGCAAGACAAATGCGCCTATGGTCGTCGCTCACCCGCGGGCTCTGCCGTGCGCATGTGGCCTGCGGATCACTGTGCGGTCATATTGGCCGGATCCGGGGACACCCGGGCGAATTGCGAAGACAGGAGTGAAGGATGCGGCAGGCACTGATCGTTTGGGGCGGCTGGGAAGGCCACGAGCCGGAACTCGGCGCGCGCGCCGTCAAGGCGATGCTGGAGGAAGAGGGATTTGCCGTTCGCGTCGAGACCTCGATCGCGGCATTCGCCGATCCCGCAATCGCCGACCTCAGCCTGATCGTGCCAATCTACACCATGTCCAAGCTGAGCAAGGCCGAGGAGTCCAACCTCGTCAGCGCAATCGCGGGAGGCGTCGGTCTTGGCGGTTACCATGGCGGCATGGGCGATGCGTTCCGCGAATCGACCGATTACCAATTCATGTGCGGCGGCCAGTGGGTCGCCCATCCCGGCAACATCATCGACTACCAGGTCGACATCGTCCGCCGCGACGATCCGATCATGAGCGGCATCGACGATTTCCCCTACCGCTCCGAGCAGTACTACATGCATGTCGACCCGTCGAACGAGGTGCTGGCGACCACCACGTTCACGGGCGCGCACGCCCCTTGGATCGACGGCGTCGTCATGCCGGTGGTCTGGAAGCGCCGGCACGGCAAGGGCCGCGTGTTCTACTCGTCGCTGGGGCATGTGGCCAAGGAGTTCGAGGTGCCGCAGATGCGGACCATCCTGCGCCGTGGGCTGGCTTGGGCAGCGCGCTGAGACCCATGAGAGGCAGCGGGGCCGGTATGGTACGACCGGTCCCGCTTTCTTTGTCTTGCAGCCCCTGTGCCGCCGCAGGCGCGTCAGGTTGTTGACAGCCTCACGCTGCACGCAAAGGCTTCATCTTGCTGCAAATCGGACACCGCCGTCGTCGCGAAGGCGATCCACGCACAGGGCGCGAAGGACGAGCGCGGCGTCTGCATAGGTGATCGACCTTTCGCCGCCGGCGGGCAACATGCCGCCGACGGTGTCCAGGACATCGGCCTCGATGCGCCAAGGCAGGATGTCGGTGCAAGTCCGCATGCGGCCGAAGACCGAGCTGATCGGGATCAAATGGCCTTCGAACTCGACTTGCGGTTCGTCCGTGCCCGGAGTCCAGGCCTGGTAGGCTTCCAGAGCCTCGTCGAAGGCGCCATGCAACTGGATTGGGGCATGGCCCTCGTGCAGTGCGGGCAGCAGGCGTGTGGTCATCGGTCTCCTCCTCGATCGCGGCAGCAATGCCTGCCGTCCAACGCCCCCGCGCCCATGATGAGTTGATTGGTCTTCTACACCGGCCTGACGGTGGTGGGATCTGGAACGATCTCCGGAAATGTCTGCGTCATCGTCATCTCCTGATCATACGAACACGAATGGCGAAAAAGTCAGGCACTTGGATGGGCAGTATGACCTGCTCGGGAATAAATGTCTATAAAGTTTGTAGACATTCGTTAGACAGAGCTAAGATGAACGCCACCGCTTCGCTTGTCGAGGAGCCGGCGCGTGTCACTCCACGATGAACCGGCACGAGCCGGCCAACGTCTCGTCCGGCTCGAGCGCGACCAGTCCGCCGAGATCGGCTCGATGATGCGCGTCGACGCTGTGGGTCATCGGCTCGAAGCAGAACCAGTCATGGCGATAGAGCGCGTCGAAGGCTGCATGCGAAACGAAGATCATGCACCGCGAGAATTGCGCATCGGCCTCGATCCGCAGACGCGATCCGGTCTCCGGCCACATTATGGTCGCCGCGCCGTTCCAGCCTTCGAACTCGGTGTTCATCCAGGTCCCGGGCAGCCGGCGGCCGCCGGAAAAATCCATGCCGCCGCGCGCAGGATGGCTCTTCAGCGGCAGGAAAGCCGCGTCCTGCTCCCAGTAGCGCTCGGCGGTGAAGTCGACGATGGTGGCCGGCGTCATCGGCAGGAACGGATGCAGGCCGAGCCCGTAGGGCAGGCGCCGGCGCGCGCGGTTGGTCACCGAAAGGCTGACGGACAGCATGTTGTCGGAGAGGGCGAAACGCTGCTCGGCGCGGTAGGCGTAGGGTCCATCCTTGCCGGCATGATCGTAGGCGATGGTCAGCTCGTGATGGTCGTGAGCGATGGTCCGCCAATGGCCAAGCCAGGCGTCGCCGTGAATGTAGTGCGGGTCGCTCGCAGTGTTCGGTTGCAGACGATGGGTTCCTCCATCGAAGACAAAGGCGTTGCCGCGCAGCCGGTTGCCGAACGGGATCAGCGGAAAACACACATCCGCTTCCACCGCTCCACGGTGGAAAACGGGAACCGGACCGCTCGCCGCGTGGCGGTCGAAGCGATGGATCGCGCCGCCGGCAAGATCGACCGAAAGCGCCACCGTGTCATTGGAGATCTGCAGCATGCCCATTGCGGAGCCCGTTATAGATCGTATGAATGAAAGATTTACATAAGACCTAGCCTCTCATACAACAGCTTGCAACGGCGCTCTATCGGGAGAGGATCTGCGTGGAAACCATAGCTCCTTCAGATGCACTCGGCTGGATGCCATCGGTCGACCAGACCGGCGCCAGCGTGCACAACGCCGTGGTCAGCGTGCTCGGCAGCCGCATCCTGGGCGGAGAATACGCGCCGGGAGACGCCCTGCCGCGCGAAGAGGAACTGTGCGCCATGCTGGGCGTCAGCCGCACTTCGGTCCGGGAGGCGGTCAAGGTCCTGTCGGCGAAGGGCCTTGTCGAAGCGAGGCGCCGCGCCGGCGTACGTGTGCTGGCGCGCGACAATTGGCGGCTGCTCGATCCGGTCGTGCTCGGCTGGCACCCGTCCATCCAGGACGACGAAGAACTGGTTTCCGGCCTGCTCGAGGCGCGCAGGATCTTCGAGCCCGCCGCGGCGGAGCTCGCGGCCAGGCGCGCCACGGCGGCCGACCTCGCCGAAATCGAGCGCGCCGTGGTCGGCATGCGCGACAACATCCCGAATGATCTCAATGCAGTATGCCAAGCGGACCTGGCCTTCCACAAGGGCGTGATCGCCGCCAGCCACAATGTTGTGCTGAAGGGGCTGGTCGGCATGCTGGAGGCCGCCTTGCGCGCCACCTTCCTCGTCACCAATCCGCTGATGGAAGCGCAGTCGCGCGCGCTCTCGGCGCATGTCGCGGTGCTGGAAGCGATCCGCATCCGCGACACGGCCGGCGCCCGCGCCGCCATGAACCGACTGCTCGACATCGCCGCCGACGATCTTCACGCCAAGGGCTAAGATTTCCGCCTTGACGCCATTTTAGATCATATGATAACTCAATTTCATATGATCTAAGTGTCGCCTGGGAGGAGTAGCGCTTGAGAATCGTGGCGATCACCACGCGCGTCGTGAACGCGGACATGCGCAACTGGGTGTTCGTGCGCATCGAGACCGACCAGCCCGGCCTCTACGGCTGGGGCGAGGCGACGCTGGAGTGGAAGACCCAGGCCGTGGTCGGCGCCGTCAACGACCTGGCGCCGCTTCTGATCGGGCGCGATCCGCGCGACATCGAGCAGGCGGTGCGCATCCTCAAGAAGCATTCGTTCTGGCGGCTCGGCGTGATCGGCATGTCGGCCGTCTCCGGCATCGAGCTGGCGCTGTGGGATATTTTCGGCAAGTGGCTTGGCCAGCCGGTCTGGCGGCTGCTCGGCGGCAAGGTGCGCGACCGGGTCAAGGTCTACACCCATCTCGGCCTCGGCGACATGCGCGCCGTGTACGAGACGCTCGACGCCGAGCCGCTGGTGAAGCGCGCCTCCGAAGTGGTGGCCAAGGGCTATCGCGCGCTGAAGGCCGTCTTCATCCCCTACAGCCACTACCACGCGCCGCTCACCGAGGTCGAAAAGGTCGGCCGGCTGATGGAGGCGCTGCGTAAGACGGTCGGTCCCGAGGTCGAGATCATGGTCGATTTCCACGGCCGCCCCGCCTCGACCTCGACCGCGCTCGCGTATATCGACGTGCTTGCGCCCTACCGGCCGATGTTCATCGAGGAGCCGCTGCCGCCCGGCGAGACCGGCGCACTGACGCAGCTCGCCGCCAAGTCGCGCGTGCCGATCGCCACCGGCGAGCGGCTCATCGACCGTGCCGAATTCGACGATCTGTTCCGGGCAAGGGCGGTCGACATCGTGCAGCCAGACATCTGCCATTGCGGCGGCCTGCTCGAGGCGAAGAAGATCGCGGCGATGGCCGAGGCGGTGTCGGTCGGCGTGGCGCCGCACAATCCGCTCGGCCCGATCGCCGGTGCGGCGGCGCTGCATTTTGCCGTCTCCACCCCCAACCATCTGATCCAGGAAGAGATGGTCGGCGCGGTGCCCTGGTATTTCGAGGTGGTGAAAGGGCCGATCCGCATGGTCGATGGCTGCTGGCAGGTCCCGGAAGCGCCGGGGCTCGGCATCGAAGTCGACGAGGCGGTCGCTGCCCGGCATCCCTACAAGCCTGAGGTGATGCACACCACCAATGCCGTGCTCTCCGACGGCACCATCGTGGACTGGTGACCATGGCCGGGCGTCTCAAAGACAAGGTGGTGATCATCACCGGCGCCGGGCGTGGCATCGGCGAGGCGACGGCGCGCGCCATGGCCGCCGAGGGGGCGGTGATCGTCGTCGCGGAAAAGGACGCGGCGACCGGAAAGAGCGTCGCAGCGTCGCTTGCCGACAACGGCGTGAAGGCGCTGTTCGTTGAAACCGATGTCGCGGACGCCGGCTCCTGCGAAGCGATGGCCAAGCAGGTTCTCGACGCCTTCGGCCGCATCGACGTGCTGGTCGCCAATGCCGGCATCAACGTGTTCCACGAGCCGCTGGAAACCACCGAAGTGGAATGGCGGCGCTGCTTTGCCGTCGATCTCGACGGCGTCTGGTATTCGGCGCGCGCGGTGCTGCCGGCGATGCGCGACCAGAAACAGGGTTCGATCGTCGCGATCGCTTCCTGTCATTCCTTCGCGATCATCCCGTCGACCTTTCCCTATCCGGTCGCCAAGCACGGGCTGCTCGGCCTGGTGCGGTCGCTCGGCATCCAATACGCGGCCGAAGGCATCCGCGTGAACGCGATTGCACCGGGCTACATCGAGACGCAGATCGCGGTCGACTACTGGAACACGTTCCCAGACCCGCAGGCCGAGCGCCAGCGCACCTACGATTTGCATCCGCCGCGCCGCATCGGCCGGCCGGAGGAGGTGGCCATGACCGCCGTCTTCCTCGGCTCCGACGAGGCGCCGTTCATCAACGCGGCCTGCATCGTCATCGATGGCGGTCGCTCGGTTCTCTACCACGAATGAGGTTTCGCGCCGGCGGCCGGTCGCCGGGAACGTCTTCAAGCAAAATGGGATCCCGCCGGCCGGGATCCAGAGGGAGGAAACCATGAAACCAATGATCAAGGCATGCCTTGCGGTGGCCGCGACCGCAGCCGTCGCTCTGACGGTCCACGGCGCGGGCGCGCAGGACAAGATGAAATTCGGCTACATCAACAAGATGGGCGATCACCCGTGGTTCGTCCGCGAGGTGCAGGGCGCCAAGGACAAGGCCAAAGAGCTCGGCGTCGATCTCCTGGTGCAGGATGTCCAGTTCGACGCAAACCTCGCCGTCACCACCTTCGACACCTATGTCGGCGACGGTGTGAAAGGCATTGCCGTGGTGGTGCCCGACCGCTCGCTCGGCCCGGTCGTCGCCGACAAGGCCAAGGCCGCCAAGATCGGCCTGATCGCGGTGGACGACGACATCGCCTTCGCCGACGGCAGCCCGGTCGCCTATGTCGGCATGAACGCGCTCAACATCGGCAAGCAGGTCGGCGGTGAGATCGCCCGCATCGTCAAGGCCGAGGGCTGGGACAAGGACCTTTCCAAGGTGCGCGTCGGCTCGATCGAGGACCAGAAGGCCGATACCTGCATGCGCCGCAACAAGGGCGCCGAGGAAGCGCTCGTCGCGGCGATCCCGGAGATCAAGTCGCGCATCCTGTCGATCCCCTACGACAACACCATGGTCAATTCGATCGATGTGGTGTCGACGACGCTGACGGCCAATCCCGACGCCGAGAAGTGGATATTCTACTCCTGCAACGATGACGGCGTGCTCGGCGGCGTGCGCGCCACCGAGAACGCCGGCATGAAGCCGGAGAACGTCATCGGCATCGGCATCGACGGCTCGCGCTCCTGCGAGGCCTTTGGCTCCGGCAAGCCCACCGGCTTCCGCGGCACGATGTGGCTGGACAGCGCCAAGCATGGCGCCGCGGCGATCCAGGCGCTCTACGACCAAGCCACTGGCAAGGAAATGCAGAAGGACTATTTCCAGGACGCGACGCTGATCAGCGGCGAGAACTTCGCCAAGTTCAAGGACACGCTCGGTTGCAAGTCCTAGGCTTCCTTTTGGCCTCATTGTCGGCCTCGGGGCGCGCGGCCTCACAAGGAGCCGCGCGCCGATGACCGTGCCCGTCGTTTCCGTCGAGGGCGTCAGCAAGCGCTTCGGCGCGGTGCAGGCGCTGCGCGACGTCTCCGTTGCCTTCCATGCCGGCGAGATCACCGCTTTGATCGGCGAGAACGGCGCCGGCAAGTCCACGCTGATGCGCGTGCTGGAGGGCGAGCATCGCCCGGACAGCGGTCGCGTTCTGGTCGATGGTCAGCCGGTCCAGCTCAACTCGCCACGCGCAGCACACGGCTCGGGCATCCGGGTCATCCACCAGGAGCCGGAGATCATCCCGGAGCTGACGGTGGCGGAAAACATATTCATCGGCGACATCAAGGCGCGGGGCGGGATTTTTCTCGACCGCGCGGATCTGGAGCGGCGCAGCCTCGAGCTGCTCAACACCTTCGGCGTGGTCGACGTGCTGTCACCCGGGCAACGCTGCCATGGCCTGAGCCCGGCGCTCAGGCAGCTGATCGAGATCATGCGCGCGCTGCGCCCAGGGGCGCGGCTGCTCGCCTTCGACGAGCCGACCTCGTCGCTCACGGAGGATGAGGCGCAGCGGCTGTTCCGGGTCATCCGGCGGCTGAAGGCCGATGGCGTCGCGGTGATCTACATCTCGCACCGGTTGCGCGAGATCATCGAGCTTGCCGACCGTTGCGTGGTGATGCGCGACGGCAGCCGCGTCGCTGACGAGCCGATTGCAGCGCTCGACGAGCAGCGCATGGTGCGGCTGATGGTGGGCAGGCCGGTGAGCGACCTGTTCAACCGCAAGGAGCGCACGCTCGGACCGGTGCGGCTGGCGCTCGAGGATGTCACGACACGGCGTGTCCAGGGGATCAGCTTCGAGGTGAGGGCGGGCGAGATCGTCGGGCTGGGCGGGCTGGTCGGCGCCGGGCGCACGGAGGTCGCGCGCGCCATCGTCGGCCTCGACCCGCTGCTGTCGGGGCAAATGGCGGCCGGCGGCAAGCCCTACCGGCCGCGCGAGCCTTCGGATGCCGTGGCCACCGGTATCGGGCTGGTGCCGGAAGACCGGAAGCAGGAAGCGCTGCTTCTGATGCAGGCGGTGCGCGACAATGTCAGCCTCGTGGTGCCCGACAAGGTGTCGCGCTACGGCTTCTTCAGCCGCCGCCGCGAGCGCGCGCTGGTCGCCCATCACGTCGCCGAGCTCAGGGTCAAGACGCCGTCGATCGAACAGGCAGTGGGAAAACTTTCCGGCGGCAACCAGCAGAAGGTCGTGTTCGCCCGCTGGCAGGCGCGCGGGCCGGCGGTGCTCATCCTCGACGAGCCGACGCGCGGCATCGATGTCGGCGCCAAGGCGGAGATATACAGGCTGATCGAAAGCCTGGCCGACCGGGGTCTCGCCATCCTGCTCATCTCCTCCGAAATGCCGGAGCTGCTCGGCCTCGCCGACCGCGTGCTGGTCATGCAGGGCGGACGCATCAGCGGCGAGCTGCCTTGGCAGGAGGCGAGCGAGGAAGCGGTGCTGGCGCTGGCCATGCGCTCGGGGAAAGAGACAATCGAAAGGAGGGTATCGTGACCGATACCGCGACGACCGGCCGCGAGCGCGCGCCGGCAACCCTGCTTGGCCGCATCGGCGCGCAGAACATCAGCCTGCTGATCGCGCTGGTGGTGCTGCTGGCGATTTTTGGCGCGCTGAGGCCGGACGTCTTCTTCACCCCGCGCAACCTGATCAACATCGGCCTTGCGGTCACCCTCCTCGGCATCCTCGCCATGGCGCAGACCGTCGTCATCGTCTCCGGCGGGCTCGACATATCGGTCGGATCGATCGTCGGCCTGAGCACCATGGTGCTTGCCGTCGCCGCGCAGGAAACCGGTTCCATACCGATCAGCATTCTGGCCGGCCTACTTGCCGGCCTGCTGGCGGGCGCGATCAACGGGTTGATCATCGTCTACGGCCCGGTCAACGCGGTGATCGCCACGCTCGGAACGATGTCGGCCTTCCGCGGCCTCGCCTATCTGATGAACAACGGCAACTCGATCCCGATCACCGGCGACAGTCTGCGGGCGCTGGGCATCGGCACGCTCTTCGGCCTGCCCTTCGCCATCTGGCTGCTGATCGCGGCGATGGCGGCGTTCATCGTCTTCACCCGCGAGACGGTCGTCGGCCGCAACATCTACGCGCTCGGCGGCAATCCGACGGTGGCGCGGCTGGCCGGGATCCCGATCCGCCGCTACCAGATCTCCATCTATGCGATGAGCGGGTTCGCGGCGGCAGTGGCCGGCCTGGTGCTTGCCAGCCGCACCATGTCCGGCCAGCCTGCCTCCGGCAGCCAGGGGCTGGAGCTGGAAGCGATCACCGCCGCGATCCTCGGCGGCTGCGCGCTGCAGGGCGGCAAGGGCACGATCGTCGGCGCCATGCTGGGCGTGCTGATCATCGGCGTGCTCAACAACGGCATGATCCTGACCAGCGTGCCGACCTTCTATCAGCTGCTCGCCAAGGGCGCGCTGCTGATCCTGGCGGTCATCGTCCAGGAACGCCAGCGGGCGCGGACCGGAGAGTGAGCTGACCAGAGCAATTCACCGTTTCACGGAAACGGCGGCCTGCTCTAACTCTTTGTTTTGACGCAATTCCGGACGGAAGGCTACGGCGAAGTCGCCGAGCCCAACCGTTTCACACTTTTCCTGGAATTGCTCTAGACGCTCTCCAGATAGGTCTCGATCTCGAAGTCGCTGACATTGAGCGCGAAGGTGTTCAATTCCTGGCGCTTGCAGGCGACGAAGGACTGGCGCAGCGTGGCCGGGAAGATCTCGGCGACGAGCGGCCCGCTTTCGAAGCTGGCGATGGCCGAGGCCCAGTCCGGCGGCAGCTTCGCCAGCGTGAGTCCTTGTCCCTCGCCGCCGGTCGGCTCGCCGGGCGACAGTTCCTTTTCGATCCCGACGAGCGCCGCGCCAAGGATAGCGGCCAGCACCAGGTAGGGATTGGCGTCGGCGCCGGACACGCGGTGCTCGATGCGGCGCGCCGCGGCGGGGCCGCCGGGAATGCGGATCGCCACCATGCGGTTCTCGTAGCCCCACGCCACCGCGGTCGGCGCGTAGGAGCGCGGGCGCAGCCGGCGGTAGGAATTGAAATGCGGCGCGAACACCAGCGTGCTCTCGGCCATCGCCGCGAGCAGGCCGCCCACCGCGTGGCGCATGGTGTCGGAGCCCTGGTCGCTGCCGTCGTCGAAAATGTTGCGGCCGTCGCGATCGATGACGCTGAAATGGACGTGGAACCCGTTGCCGGCGCGCTCGCCATAAGGCTTGGCCATGAAGCAAGCGGCAAAGCCGTGCTTGCGGGCGATGCCCTTGACGGTGCGCTTGAAGAGCACGGCGTCGTCGGCGGCGCGCAAGGCATCCGGCACATGGTTGAGGTTGATCTCGAACTGGCCGACGCCGTTCTCGGCGATCGCGGTGTCGACGGGGATGCCCTGCATGCGGCAGGCCTCGTAGACGTCATGGATGAAGGCCTCGAAATCGTCGATCTCGTCGATCGAGAGCGCGGCATCGGAATCGAGGCGCCGGCCGGTGATCGGCGAGACAGGCCCTACGGGCCGCTGCGATGTCGGGTCGACGAGGTAGAATTCGAGCTCGGTCGCGGTGACCGGCGTCAGGCCGAGCGCGGCGTAGCGGTCGAGGATGCGGGCGAGCGCGCGGCGCGGGTCGCCGAGATAGGGCGCGCCGTTTTCATCGGCGAGCCACAGCGGCAGAAGCGCCGTCGGATGCGCCGTCCAGTTGACGGGCAGGATGCCGCGCCCGGTCCACTGGCAAAGGCCATCGGCGTCGCCGGTCGAGAAGACCTGCGCATTGCCTTCGATATCCTCGCCCCAGATGTCGAGCCCGATCAGCGAGTAGGGCATGCGCAGCTTGCCTTCGAGCGCCTTGCGCGCCTGCTCGACGGGAATGCGCTTCCCGCGCATGATGCCGTTGAGATCGCATACCGCGGCCCTCAGGCTCTGGATGTCCTCCCTGCTTTCCAGCCAGTTCAAAACGTCCGCAATTGCATCGCTCAATTTCCAACCCCTTGGTTCTTTCTGTAGCCATCGCGGCTACGATATCCATTTTTCAGCTTGTGAGTTCATGAAGGTCGCCATGGATGCTTCCAGGCAATTTTCCTTCATTTTTTCAATTTACTAGCTGGATATCGGGGGGCATTTCAGGTCCATATTGTGCGATCTGCGATCGCAACATAGCTGGATGACGCAGGAAAGCCAAGCCGGGATTTGGCGAGGCCTTCGATGCGCGCTCGAATGGCCCTGCGGTCTGCCTAGTGGCGCAGTTCCGGAAACTTCACCTGGCCGAGGATGTGTGTCGCCCCCTCGTCGATGTCGCGTACGATGGCCGCGCGGGCCCGTTCGCCGTCGCCGGCCTCGATCGCCGCGACGACTTCCTCGTGATAGTCGATGCCGAGAATGCCGGCGAGGCCGTCCTCGAAGCCGATCGCCAGGTTCCTGAGAAACGGGCCGACCTGCATCCACACCGTCTCGATCAGGAAGATCATCTGCTCGTTGCCGCAGTGGCGGTAGATCGAGAATTTGAAGTCGTGGTTCTTTCGCAGATAGTCGTCGATGTCACCGCTGCGGGCGGCTTGGGTGAGCTCGGTGCAATGGCGGCGGATGGCGCGCAGGTTGTTGCCGTTGATGCGGTTGGTGGCGAGCCCGGTGGCCGTACCTTCCAGGATCGTGCGCACGGCGGTCAGTTGCTGGAAGCGCTCGGCGGAGATCAGCGGCACCTCGACGCTGCCGTTCGGCATCGGGCTCAGCGCCCGCAGCGCCTGCAGCCGGGTGAAGGCGCTGCGCACCGGCATGTCGCTGGTGCCGAGCTCCTTGGCGAGCTTGCGCGAGGTCAGCTTCTGGCCGGGCTGCAGCTGGCCCGACATCAGTGCGCGCACGAGCTCCAGATAGACTTTCTCATGCAACGGAACGGTATCGACAGCGGTCAGCCCGAATTGCGATTTGTCGGCCATTAGCGATGCGTTGCTTCACTCGTCCTGAAAACTGCCCAGTCGCTCTGTCGGCGGGCCGGATGCGTTACGGGCTTTCGAACCACGATAGACGGTTAAAGCGCGCCGCCGCAAGTGCGGGCGGCGGCCATCCGTCCCGCTGCCGTCGATGCCCTCATCTGACGCCAATGCCGGCCAGCAGGCCGCCGTCGATCCTGTAGTCGGCGCCGGTGCAGAAGCTTGCCTTGGACGAGCACAGGAAGGCGATGAGTTCGGCCACTTCCTCCGGCTCGCCGATGCGGCCGAGCGGGTGCGCCTCGCCGAAGCGCTTGAAGGCGGCCTCGATGTCGGCGTTCGGGTCGTCGCCGCGCGCGGCCCTCTCGAGGATCGGCGTGCGGACCGACCCCGGGCTGACCGAATTCACGCGGATGCCCTGGCGGGCATAGTCGAGCGCCAGCGAGCGCGTCAGCGTGTGGATGGCGCCCTTGGTGGTGGCATAGGCGGCGACGTTCTGCTGGCAGGCAGTGCCTTGCACCGAGGCGACGTTGACGATGGCGCCGCCGCCGCGCTTGATCATCTCGGGGATGCCGTAGTGGGCGGTGAGGTAGATGGAACCGACATTGACGGACATCGCCCGGTTCCAGGTCTCGAAATCGGTGCCGGTGGCGGTGCCGTAGGGATGGACGGCTGCGGAGTTGACGATGACGTCCAGCCCGCCGAAGCGGCCGACACCGTCGGCGATCGCCTGGGCGACCTGGTCCGGCACGGACACATCGACAGTCGCCACCAGCGCGGCGGCGCCGTTGCGGTCGAATTCGGCCTGCATCGCCGCATTGGCGTGCTCGTCGATGCCGAGCGCGATGATCGCCGCCCCGCCCGCCGCCAGGCGCCTGGCGCTTGCCAGGCCGATCCCGGTCGTCCCCGTCACCAGGGCGACCTTGCCGTCGAAATCCTTCATTGCCAAACTCCGTGATTGTCCGCCGGGATTTTCTGGCGCGCGGCGCCGTTGCCGATCCTCATAATGCGCTGGATGACGGGCGACAAGAACGCGCGTCCCGTCGACTTTGGCTGCCCGATTTGACTCGCCGTCAAGGCCGACAATAAGGTCCGCCGGAATCAGGAAAGAGGCACTCATGGAACAATGCTGGCGCTGGTACGGGCCGGACGATCCGGTCACGCTCGACCATATCAAGCAGGCCGGAGCGACCGGCATCGTGACGGCCTTGCACAACATCTATGACGGCAGCGCCTGGCCGCTCGATGCCATCCTCGAGCGCAAGCGCATCGTCGAGGCGGCCGGGCTCACCTGGTCGGTGGTGGAAAGCATTCCCGTCCACAACTCGATCAAGATCGGTTCTGCGGAGCGGCAGCGCTATGCCGGCTGGTACAAGGACACGATTAGGGCGCTGGCCAAGGCCGGCATCTCCACCATCTGCTACAATTTCATGCCGGTGGTCGACTGGACCCGCACCGATCTCATGTACCGGCTGGCGACCACCGGCTACGCGTTGCGTTTCGATGCGATCGACTTCGCCGCCTATGACGTCTTCGTGCTTAAGCGCAAGAATGCCGAGGCGAGCTACAGCCCGGCGCGTCTCGAGGAAGCGGAAGCGCGGCTGAAATCGCTCAGCGACGAGCAGATCGAAAAGGTCGAGCGCAACCTGATCGCCGGCCTGCCGGCCACCGAGCGCAAGTACAATCGCGAGACGATGCGCGAGGCGCTCGCCGATTACGACGCGATCGGCCCGGCTGAACTGCGCGCCAACCTGGCCTGGTTCCTGAAGGAGATCATCCCGGTCGCCGAGGAGGTCGGGGCGCGCATGTGCATCCACCCGGACGATCCGCCCTTCTCGCTGTTCGGGCTGCCGCGGGTCGTCTCCACCGCCGCCGACGCGCGCTTCATCCTGGAGACGGTCGACAGCCCGGCCAACGGCCTGACCTTCTGCACCGGCTCCTACGGCGTGCGCGCCGACAACGATCTTGTCGCGATGATCGGGGAATTCGCGCCAAGGATCCATTTTGCGCATCTGCGCAACGTGACGCGCGAGGCGGACGGCTCCTTCTACGAGGCCGAGCATCTGGAGGGCTCGACCGACATGGCGGCGGTCATCCTGGCGCTGATGAAGGAGGGGGCGCGGCGGCGCAAGGAAGGCCGGTCCGACTGGCGCATCCCGATGCGTCCGGATCATGGCCACCTGCTTGCCGACGACATCGGCAAGACCAGGATCAACCCCGGCTATTCGCTGATCGGGCGGCTCAAGGGCCTTGCCGAATTGCGCGGCATCATGCGGGCGGTGGAGCGGTTCGAACTGGCCTGAGGCTGCTCCCCCGAACCCTTCAGCGAGGCGGGCCTTGAACCCTGCCGATCCGGCTGGCCCCTCCGTTCATCTGGAGGGAACGCTTTCCAGTTGCCGCCGCGCCTCGTGGGTCCTGGCGACGAAATTGCGCCAGCCGCCATAGGCGGAGATGTCCGTCGCAGCCAGCAGGCCGGCGGTTTCGGCCAGGAATCCTTTCGCCGATGTGCCGTCGTTGAGCTCGATGGTGCCGATGCCGAGCGGCGGCGGAATGGCGGCGACGAAACGGCCGAAGGCATCGGCGCAAAGCCGCCAGACCTCGACCTCGATCGCGGCGCCGCCGCTGCCGACCCGGATGAGCCCCGGTTTGGGTGTGGTCTGGCCGGCAAGCTCATAGAGCTTGTAAGAAGAGCTGGTCCGCGCCGCCCTGCAGAAGCGCGCGCCGGCCTCCTTCAGCTGGCCGTTGAGCGGCATTCCCGAAAGATGCGCGCCAACCACCACCAACTCGATCGTGCCGTCCTCGGCCGATGCGCCGACAGGCTGTGCGCTCGACTGCCGCCAACCGGTCGCGCCGAGGGCGAGGCCGCTCGCCGAGTGGAGGTCGCGCGCGACGGATGCCGCAAGGCCGTCTCGTCCGGCAGTCGCCAGCAGGGTCACGCTCATCGGCAGACCGTCGTCGCGCGTGCCGGTGGGCACGGCGATGCCGCACATGTCGAGCAGATTGACGAAATTGGTGTAGGTGCCGAGCCGGCTGTTGGTGGCGATCGGATCGGCAAGCACGGCATCGACGGTGTAGTGGGTCGGCGCGGTCGGCACGCAGAACAGGTCTACGGAGGCGATCACCGGGGCGAGCCGGGCCTTGTAGGCCTGCAAGGCATAGAAGCCGCGGAAGGCGTCGGCCGCCGACAGGTTTCGGGCGCCGCCGATGATCTTGCGCGTCACCGGATGGAGCGCTGCTTCATTCACCTCGAAGAAATCGCGGATCGCTGCATAGCGCTCCGTCACCCAGGCGCCTTCGTAGAGCAGATCGGCGGTGGCGTAGAAGTCGCCGAACGGGATCTCGACAAGCCGGCAACCGAGCCGCGACAGCATGGCAAGCGAGGCCTCGAAGCCGGCCTGCATCGCCGTATCGCCGAAGAATTTCAGGTCGGCTTTTACCGGGATGCCGACGTTCAGCACCGGGGCGTGCGCCACGAGCGGGTGGACGGCGACGTCACGCGAATACGGATCGGTTGCGTCGCGCGCGGCGGCGATGGAGAATACCGCGTAGGCGTCGTCGACGGTCAGCGCGAAGACCGACACGCAGTCGAGCGTCCGGCAGGCCGGCACGACGCCGGCCGTCGACAGTGCGCCGACGGTCGGCTTCAGTCCGACGATGCTGTTGAGGCCGGCCGGAATGCGGCCCGAGCCGGCGGTATCGGTGCCGAGTGCGAAGGAGACGATGCCGCGCGCCGTCGCCACCGCCGAGCCGGAGGAGGAGCCGCCCGGCACCAGCTTCAGATCGATCGCATTCCTCGGGATCGGCCATGGCGTGCGCACGCCGACGAGGCCGGTGGCGAACTGGTCGAGATTGGTCTTGCCCACGACCAGGGCGCCCGCAGCCTTGAGCCTCGCCACCACGGTTGCGT
The DNA here is from genome assembly GCF_004791545.1 of Mesorhizobium sp. M4B.F.Ca.ET.214.01.1.1. NCBI lineage: Bacteria > Pseudomonadati > Pseudomonadota > Alphaproteobacteria > Hyphomicrobiales > Phyllobacteriaceae > Mesorhizobium > Mesorhizobium sp. M4B.F.Ca.ET.214.01.1.1. The sequence goes on along the minus strand of NZ_SRUX01000003.1, from coordinate 574,543 downwards.
CGCTTGCGGGCGTGTAGGCAAATTCGGCGCAGGCGGCCGTGGTCGGCATGCCGGCGACATCGATATTGTCCTTGACGGCGAAGGGGATGCCCCAGAGCGGCATGGCCACGGGGTCGAACGGGCAGAGCGCTTCGGCCTCAGCCAGCATCTCGGCTCTCGTCGCAAGGTGGATGAAGATGCCGGGGTCGGCGGCCGCCGCGATGCGGGCCAGCACCGTATCGATCACCTCGGCGATGCCGATGCCGGCTTGGTAGGCCGCGTGCAGGCTGCCGATATCGAAATGGATGTCGCTCATCTCGTCTCCCCCAGAATGATCACCGGCAGGTCCCACTGGATCAGGACGACGCAACCGTCCTTCGTCCACACCGAATGCTCGGTGCCGACCGGATTGAGGATCACGCTGCCCGCCGGATAGTCGCCGTTCTCGTCGCTCTGGGTGCCTTCCAGCACGACGATGGTTTCCAGCCCGACATGACGGTGGCGTGGCACGCCGGCGCCCGGCTGGTATTTGAGGACCGCGACCGACGGCTCGACCGGCCCGCCCTTGAGCAGCCAGTGCACGCCGATGCCGTCGCGGAAAGGCTCGAACGCCAGATCGCGCCAGCCGCCGTCAAGCAGGCCGGCAAAACTGAGATTAGGCATTCGCAATCCCCTCGAGCACCTGATCGGTCGTCGCCGTCCAGCCGATGATCGCGCCTTGCGCCCTGATCATGGCGAGCGCGGCCGCCTTGAACTCGGGAAAATAGCTTTCCGTCGCATCCTCCGCGACCAGGCATTCATAGCCGCGGTCGTTGGCCTCGCGCATCGTCGTCTGCACGCAAACCTCGGTGGTGACGCCGGCAAAGACCAGTTGGCGGGCGCCTAGCCGCTTCAGGTCGTCGCCGAGGCCGGTCGCGTAGAAGGCGCCCTTGCCGGGCTTCTCGATGACGATCTCGCCGGGCAATGGCGCGAGTTCGTCGAGGATCGCCGTGCCGGGCTCGCCGGCGATCAGCACGCGTCCCATCGGTCCGACATCGCCGATGCGGATCGTCGGCTTGCCGCGGTCGCGCTTGGCGGGCGGCAGGTCCGACAAGTCGGGCCTGTGGCACTCCATGGTGTGAATCACCGGCAGGCCGGCGGCGCGAAAGCCCTCGATCAGCTTCTTCACGGTCGGCACGATCGCCACCACCCGGCCGACGTCATTGCCGAGGCTGGCGCCGAAGCCGCCCGACTCGGCGAAGTCGCGCTGCATGTCGATGACGATGAGCGCCGTCGTCTCGGGCCTGAAGGCAAAGGCGAAAGGCTGCGCCGCGATTTCCGCCATCAGTGATGCCCCGCCATGTGCTCGCCGATCGTCTGCACGCTCGCCTGCGCGATCGGCGTCTCGTAGACGAGCGCGCCGTCGGACATGACGAGGATGCGGTCGGAAAGCTCCAGCAACTCGTCGAGGTCCTCCGACGTCAGCAGCACCGCGGCGCCCGCGTTGCGTGCCTTCATGATGCGGGCGCGGATCTCGGCGACGGCGGAGAAGTCGAGCCCGAAGCAGGGGTTGGAGACGATCAGCAGATCGACCTCGCCCGTCAGTTCGCGGGCGAGCACCGCGCGCTGCACGTTGCCGCCCGACAGCGAGGCGATCGGCGAGGAGAGCGATGCGGTCTTGACCTTGAACTGCTCGACCAGGCGGGCGCTGAAGGATTTGATGGCGCCAGCGCTGATCCAGCTCACCGGCCTGCCGCTGCCGTCGACGTCGAAGGTGCGGAAGGCGATGTTCTCGGCGACCGTCATCCTTGGCGCGCAGGCATTCTTCAGCGGTTCCTCCGGGATCAGGCGCACATTGAGCGCGCGCGCCTCGGCGCGCGTCGCCGCATAGGCCGTTCCTCGAACCATGACTTCGCCCTGGTCGCGGGCACGCTGGCCCGCCAGCACCTCCAGGAACTCCTTCTGGCCGTTGCCGGAGATGCCGGCGATGCCGACGATCTCGCCGGAGCGCACGCCGAGGTCGGCGATGTCGATCGATTTGAGACCGGTGCGGTCCAGTGCTTTCAGCGCTTTCACCTTGAGCACAATCTCGGCGTCCGCCCTGGGCTCGAGACGGCTGTCGAGTGCAGCGATCGGCTGGTCGCCGATCATCATCGCCGCCATCTCCCTGTGGGAAAGGTCTGACACTTTGCCGGTCCCGGTGAGCCTGCCCTTGCGCAGCACTGTGATGTCGTCGGCGAATGCAGTGACCTCGTGGAATTTGTGGGAGATCATCAGCACGGTGAGATCGCCGGCCTTCGTCATGCCGCGCACCAGGCCAAGCACTTCCTGCGCCTCGCCCGGGGTGAGCACGGATGTCGGCTCGTCCAGCACCAGGAAATTGCGGCCGAGGTAAAGCTGCTTGATGATCTCCAGCTTCTGTTTCTCGCCGGCGGCAAGCTCGGCCACCTTGACGTCGAGCGGCAGTTTGAACGGCATGCGCTCCATGAAGGCGGCGAGCGCGCCGCGCTCCTTGCGCCAGTCAATGACGCCGGGCACCTTTTCTCGCGAGATGACCAGGTTCTCGGCGCCGGTCAGCGAAGGCACCAGCGTGAAATGCTGGTAGACCATGCCGAGGCCCAGCGCCGAAGCATCCCTGGGGCTGGCGATCGCGACCTCCCGGCCGTCGACCAGCATGTCGCCCGACGTCGGGCGGTAGAAACCCATCATGCATTTGACCAGCGTCGACTTGCCGGCGCCGTTCTCGCCGAGCAGAGCATGGAAGGAACCTGCCGGCACCTTGATCGAGACGTCGTCGAGTGCAGTGAAGGCGCCGAAACGCATGGTCATGCCGATGGTCTCGACGCCGATCGCCTTTCTGTGAGTTCCGCTCATCGCCGGTTCCTCACGGCAGCTGGGCGACGAGCGCGGCGGAATTCGACACCGCGCCGAACACACCGCCCTGCATCTTGATCATCTTGATCGCCGCCAGATGGTTGCCGTGGTCGGTGGCTCCGCAGCAATCCTCCAGCATCACGCATTCGAAGCCGCGATCGTTGGCCTCGCGCATGGTGGTGTGAACGCAGACGTCGGTGGTGATGCCGGTAAGCACGATGTTGGCGATGCCGCGCTGGTTGAGGATCAGCTCGAGATCGGTTGCGCAGAACGAGCCCTTGCCCGGCTTGTCGATGATCGGCTCGCCCTCGGCCGGATAGAGGTCGGGGATGATGTCCCAGCCCGGCTCGCCGCGCACCAGGATGCGTCCGCAAGGACCGGGGTCGCCGATGCCGGCATTGATGCGGCGCGAGCGCCAGCGCTTGTTGGCGGGCAGGTCGGCGAGGTCGGGACGATGGCCCTCGCGCGTGTGGATGATGGTGTAGCCCTTGGCCCGCATCGCCGAGAGCACCGCCTTGATCGGCTCGATCGGCGCCCTGACCAGCGACAGGTCATAGCCCATGTGGTCGACATAGCCGCCCGGCCCGCAGAAATCGGTCTGCATGTCGATGATGATCAACGCCGTGTTGTCCGGCCTCAGGTCGCCATTGTAGGGCCAGGGATAGGGATCGGCGTCGATGTAGCGCTGGGTGATCTCGGCTCTGGCGTTCATGGCAAAAACTCCGGTCTCGCGAGCGGTTCCTGGGATGCGGTCACTTGGTGATCGACAGTTCGCCGGGCGCGCCGGCGAGTGTGCGGCTCGGTGACGAGGTGGCGATCATGATGACAAGGGTGAGGATGTAGGGCGCGGCGTAGAACAGGTAGTAGCCTTGCGTGACGCCCACCGACTGCAGCGCCGGCCCGAGGGCGCCGGCGCCGCCGAACAGCAGCGCGGCGGCAAAGCAGCCGAGCGGGTTCCAGCGCGCGAAGATGACCAGCGCCACCGCCATCAGCCCCTGGCCCGACGAGATGCGCTCGGTCCAGCTGCCGGGATAGTAGAGCGACAGATAGGCGCCGCCGATGCCGGCCAGCGCGCCGCCGGCGCCGGTGGCCAGCAGGCGCACCGTGTTCGGGTTGAGGCCCATGGCGCGCGCGGCATCGGCGCTGTCGCCGACGACACGCACGATCAGGCCGACACGGGTGTTGCGGAAGGCCCACCAGAGGAAGACGGCAAGCGCCGCGCCGATCAGGAACAGCACGTTGACGTTGAGCGCCGCCTGCACCTGCGGAATGCTCGACCAGGCGCCGAACGGGATCGCCGGCAGGTCGGGCGCCGAGGGCTGGATGAAAGGCTTGCCGAAGAAGAAGGCTAGCCCGGAGCCGAACAGCATCAGGGCGATGCCGATGGCGATGTCGTTGACCTTCGGGAACTTGCAGATCCAGCCGTGGAAGAGGCCGAAGCAGAGGCCGGCGAAGGCAGCGGCCAAAAGGCCGAGCCAGGGCGAACCGGTCACTACCGCCACTGCGTAGGCGCTCATGGCGCCGAACACCAGCGTGCCTTCGAGGCCGAGATTGATGCGGCCGGAACGCTCGGTGATGGCTTCGCCCAGTGAGACGAAGATGAAGGGCGTGGACACGCGGATGGCGCCGCCCAGCATGGCGAGCGGCACGCCCCACAGCCCGATGTCGGTCGTCTCCATCAGGTGCTCCTCTGCCACAGGTCGGGGTTGAAGAGCTTGAAGCGGCCGTAGAAGGTCTCGCTGAACAGGATGACGATGAAGAGCATGCCCTGCAGCACCAGCACGGTCGCGTCGGGCAGGTCCATGCGGCGCTGGATCAGGCCGCCGGAGGCGTCGATGCCGCCAAGCAGGATGGCGACCGGGATGATGGCGAGCGGATTGTGGCGGGCAAGGAAGGCGACGAGGATGCCGGTGTAGCCGTAGCCGGCGGCAAGCGAGCCATTCGCGCTGCCTTGCACGGCTGCGACCTCCAGCATGCCGGCAAGGCCGGCGAAGCCGCCGGCAAGCGCGGTGAAGCCGACGATCAGCGGCCCGACCGCAAGCCCCTGCACCTGCGCTGCCCTGACATTGCCGCCGGCGATGCGGGCGGCAAAGCCCCAGCGGGTCTTCTCGATCAGCAGCCAGGATAGCACGCAGGCGAGGATGCCGACGCCGAGCCCCCAATGCACCTCCATGCCCGGAATGTTGCCGATGCGGTAGATGTCGGCGAGCGGCTGGGTCGACGGCTTGTTGAGCGAGGCCGGATCGCGCAGCGGTCCTTCCACCAGGTGGTTCATCAGGGCGATGGCAATATAGGCCATCAGCAGGCTGGAGATGGTCTCGTTGACGGCGCGGTAATGGCGAAGCGCACCGACGGCACCAATCCAGATGCCGCCGGCGACCACACCCCCCACGCCCATGAGGAGGATGACGAGAAAAGACGGCGCGCCGTTCAGCGCCACGCCGATGGCGGCGGCCGCGACGCCGCCGAGCACGATCGCGCCCTCGCCGCCGATGACGACCAGCCCGAGGCGCGCCGGCAGCGCCACGCAGAGCGCCGCGAGCAAGAGCGGCGCGCCGCGCGACAGCGAGTTCTGGATCGAGAACCAGGAGCCGAAGCCGCCTCGCCACATCGTCTCGTAGAGCTGGAGCGGCGACTTGCCGACCAGCGCGACGAACACGCTGAACAGCACCATGCCGACGACCAGCGCCGCCAGCGGGATGACGAAGGCCTCCGCCCGCCTGGCAATCCATTCGAGCGCCGCCCGATATCCCCTGGCGCCGAGAAGGGCCGGCACGCCGGCGCTGCTCACGGTGTCCGTCATCGTCCCGTCTCCACTCGTCGTTGTTCCATGCGTGTCGCCCAAAACCGCTGCGCACTTTTGGGCGACACGCCGCCGGCTCAGGCGGTCGAGCCGACGACGCCCTCGACGAGATAGTTTATGCTTTCGAGCTCGATGGCGGTCTCGACGAAAGCCTGGCCTTCGGTGGCGACGACGACGCCCTTGTTGCTCTTCAGCGGACCCTTGATGACGGAGAAGCCGCCCTTCATCATTTCGGCCAGCGTGCCGTCGAACTGCTTGCGGGCCGCTTCGCTGACGGCTGGGCCGAGCGGGCTCATCTTGACGAAGCCGTCGGCCAGGCCGCCGCGGGTGAAATTGGGCAGCGGGGTGCCGGCGATGAGGTCGTCGACGAACATCTTGTAGACCTTGGCCCAGTTCCACTCCACTCCGGTCAGGTATTTCTCCGGCGCAAGCGGGCTCTGGTTGGCGTGATAGCCGCAGACGAAGGCGCCGCGGCCGGCGGCCGTCTCGACCACCACCTTGGGACTGTCGACATGGCAGGTGATGACGTCGGCGCCCTGGTCGACCAGCGCGTTGGTGGCCTCGGCCTCCTTGACCGCCAGCGACCATTCGCCGGTGAAGATCACCTGGCAGGTGATCGTCGGATCGACCGAGCGGGCGCCGAGCAGGAAGGAATTGATGTTGAGGAGGACCTGCGGGATCGGCTTGGCGGCGACGAAGCCGAGCTTCTTCGACTTGGAGGTGTGACCGGCGACGACGCCGTTGAGGTACTGGCCCATGCCGATATAGCCGAAATAGGAACCGGCGTTCATCGGGTGCTTGTCCTTGTTCCACATGCCGCCGCAATGGCGGAACTGCACGTCGGGGAACTTCGCGCACATGGCGAGCATATGCGGATCGAAATAGCCGAAGGAGGTCGGGAAGATCAGCGAGGCGCCGTCGAGGTTGATCATCGATTCCATGGTCTTCTGGACGTCGACCGTCTCGGGAACGTTCTCCTCCTCGACAACGGAAATGCCCTCGATGCTCTTCAGCGTGGCGGCGCCTTCGGCATGCGCCTGGTTGTAGCCGTAGTCGTCCTTGGGGCCGACATAGATGAAACCGACAGTCGCCGAGGCGGCGAACGCCCTGCGGATTGGAAAGGCCGCCGAGGCCAGACCGAGCGCCGCTCCGGCGGCAGAGGTCCTGAGCAGATCGCGGCGGCTAAGCATGAATCTCTCGGTCATATCGAATGCTCCCCTTTTTGGACCCCATCTCCGGGTCGGTTGATGTCTTCTGGAAAAGTGCATGCAATCACCGTGCCAGTTTCAAAGCTTGGTTTTTTGCAATAAAATCAATGCACGGCTTTAGACGCACTGCATAAAGGCGCGGCAAGTGCATGCACTTTTTGCCCGATAAATGATCAGTTTGACATCAAGTTCAAAATCTAGGCATACAAGGTGAAGCCTTGAGTCGAAATTCACCCGCCGGCCGTCCAACCTGCGGGTTGCCTGCATAGACTGGACGGAGGAGACGTGCCGGGAAAGCGCAGCTTGGTCAGGTCGGGCACGACCGTGGATCAGATGGTGAGGGCGATCGCCGACCGCATCGTCACCGGCTATCTGCGCCCCGGCGAGAGGCTCGACGAGGTCTCGCTCGCCGCCCGATTCGAGGTCTCCCGCACGCCCGTCCGCGAGGCGCTCGGCCATCTGAGCGCCATGGGGCTTGTCGAGAGGCGGCCCAACCGCGGCGCCATCGTCGCTGTGGTGACGCAGGAACATCTCGCCTCGATGTTCGAGAGCATGGCCGAACTGGAGGCGATCTGCGCGCGCTTCTCGGCCGAGCGCATGACTGGCGGCGAGCGCCGGGCGCTCGAGATGGAGCACCAGGCGTCGGCGCGCCTGGTGCAGCTCGGCGCGGAAGAGGATTACGAATACTTCAACACCGAGTTCCACAGCCGGCTTTATCGCGGCGCCCACAACGCGCATATCCAGGATCTGACGGTGACGACCCGCAGCCGGCTGGCGCCGTTCCGCCGCGCGCAGTTCATGCTGCCCGGCCGGTTGGCCAAATCCTGGCAGGAACACGATCTGATCGTCACCGCGATCATGCGCGGCGACGGGGCGGCGGCGGGCAAGGCGGCCAGGGATCATGTCTCGATCGTCAGCGAGGCGAGCGCGGTGTTCGCGGCCGTAGAGCCGGTGACCTCCGTGCTCAGCCGATCTGCGCGTCAATGATCTCGACGAAGCGCGCGAAGAGGCCGGCCTGCGATTTGATCTTGAGCTTGCGGTAGATGTTGCGGCGGTGGACCTTGACGGTTCCCGGCACGATCCTCAGCGCCCGCGCGATCGATTCCGTCGAGTGGCCCTGAAGCACGAGGTCGACCACCTGCTTTTCGCGTGAAGTGAGCGACAGGCTCTTCCAGATATGCGCGCGGTCGAACTCGCTGGGAACAGCCGCCGCCTCGCCGCGTGGCGAGGCCGCCGGCTCGTCGGCCGGCAGGCCAGGCCAGCGCAGCCTGACGAGGCTGATCACCGCCGGGGCCATGTCGCGCAGCAGCCTGGCGTCGGCGGTGCCGAACGGACCCGAGGCCCGGAGCCGCATCAGCGAGAGCACCAGCGCGTCCTTGCCCTGCAGCGGGACGAAGAAGCCGACCTCCTCGGCGAGCTTGGTCTGGCTGTAGTAGGAGCGGTAGTATTCGCTGGCATAGAAGCGGTCCGGCGCGAGCTCTCGCATGCGCCAGAAGCCTTCCTTGCGCTCGACCGCCGCGTGATGGAACGGGTCGAGCAGATAGGGGCCCTCCTGATAGAGCGCGACGAAGACGTGGCTCTCGGCCGGGGAGAACGTCTCGAACAGCAGCGGCGGGCGGGCAGCCCCGCGATAGCCGAAGACGACACAGTGATCGAAGCCGACATGGCCGCGCAGCCAGCCGACCATGGCGCGGCCGAAATGATCGCCGCCGGCCTCGCGCGTCGCGGCGATGACGGCGCCGAGCCCATTGTAGTCATCGCTGCGGGAAACGGCCATTCATACCCCTCTAAACGATAAAATAGATCAAATATACCACCTGCGAGGTATATACTAGCCGGCATTGGCTCTGGTAGCGTTTCGAAATCAACTCGCCCTGGAGCCCGCCTTTGACTGCAGTGCCCGATATCGAGTTTCGCGCGGTCACCAAGCGCTATGGCGCGGTTACGGCGGTCAGCGGCATCGACCTTGCCGTCCCGCCATCGGCCTTTGTCGCCTTGCTCGGGCCGTCCGGATGCGGCAAGACGACGTGCCTGCGCATGATCGGCGGCTTCGAGCAGCCGAGCGAAGGCCAGGTGCTGATCCGCGGCCGCGACATGGCCGGCACGCCGCCCTACCGGCGCCCGGTCAACATGGTGTTCCAGCAATACGCGCTGTTCCCGCATCTCGATGTCGAGGACAACATCGCCTACGGACTGCGCCAGGCGAGGCCCAGGCTGTCATCGCGCGAGATCAGCCAGAGGGCGGGCGAGGCGCTCGCCATGGTGCGGCTCGCGGGCTATGGCCGCCGCAAGATCCACAAGCTTTCCGGCGGCCAGCAGCAGCGCGTGGCGCTGGCGCGTGCGCTGGTCAACAAGCCGGCGGTGCTCTTGCTCGACGAGCCTCTGGCCGCGCTCGACAAGAAGCTGCGCACCGACATGCAGATCGAGCTGCAGAACCTGCAGCGCGAGATCGGCATCACTTTCGTTCTGGTCACGCACGACCAGGAGGAAGCGCTGTCGATGAGCGACCTCGTCTGCGTCATGAATGGCGGGCGCATCGTCCAGCTCGGACAGCCGAACGAGATCTACGACGAGCCTGCCGACCTCTTCGTCGCCGATTTCGTCGGCAAGACCAATCTGTTGAGCGGCACGGTGGCGGGCCTGTCGGGCGACCTCGTCGATGTCGCGCTGGCCGACGGCTCGGTGATTTCCGCGCGCAAGCGGGCGCCGCTCAGCCGAGGCGAGGCGGTGTCGTTGTCGCTGCGGCCCGAGACGCTCAGTCTCGGCGCGGCCGGAAGCGGCAGCCTGAAGGGCATCGTGCGTAACCGCATCTTCCTGGGCTCGACCGCCGAATATGCGATCGAGGTCGAGGGCATCGGATCACTGCTCGCCAAGGCCGATCACCAGATCGGCCGCGACAACCTCTTCAAGCCGGGCGAACCCGTCGCCATCGGCTTTGCCGCCGGGGCGCCGCTGGCGTTTCCGCAACCCAAGAACAACGGGACCAACCAGAGGGAAAACCACCATGTCGAAATCCTATCGTGACGGACTGCCGATAAGCCCCGAGAAATTCGTCGACCAGCTGATGCGCCTGAAGCGCGGCTCGATCGGCCGGCGCGAATTCCTTGGCCTCACCGGCCTCGGCGTCGCCACCGCGGTGATGGCGCGCGAGCTCGGCATCATGCCGACGCCGGCCTACGCCGCCGAAAACCTCGGCGACCGCATGTCGATCGCCACCTGGCCGAACTATCACGACCCGGCGACATTCGAGAGCTTCAAAGCCGAGACCGGCGTTGCCGTCGAGGTCAACGTCTTCGGCTCGAACGAGGAGATGCTGGCCAAGCTGCAGGCCGGAGGCTCGGGCTGGAGCCTGTTCGTGCCGACCAACTACACGATCTCGACCTACAAGAAGCTCGACATCATCGAAGCGCTCGACATGGCCAAGCTCGGGAATTTCGACGGTTCGCAGGAGGATCCGCGCTTTACCTCGGAAGGCACGATCGACGGGACGATCTACGCCGTGCCGAAGAACTGGGGCACGACCGGTATCGCGATCAACACCAAGAAGCTGACCAAGCCGATGACGAGCTGGAAGGAGTTCTGGGACACCGCCATGGCGGAAGGCGACGGCCGCACCATGGTGCATGACTATCAGCTCACCACGATCGGCAATGCGCTGAAATATTACGGCTACTCGTTCAACTCGCTGAAGCAGGACGAGCTCGCCAAGGCCGAGGAACTGCTGCTCAAGGTCAAGCCGCATCTGTTCGCGGTGTCGAGCGACTATCAGCCGTCGATGCGCGCCGGCGATGCTTGGATGACGATGTGCTGGACCAATGACGGGGCGCAGCTCCATCGCGACATCCCGGAAATCGCCTATGTGCTCGGCAAGGAAGGCGGCGAGATCTGGACCGACTTCTACGCCATCCCGAAGGACGCGCCGAACAAGCCGGCCGGCTACGCGCTGCTCAACTACCTGATGAACCCGAAGGTCGCGGTGAAGGAGCACTTGGCCAATGGCGCGCCCTCGATCGATGCGCGCGTCAACGCGCTGCTGCCGAAGGAGGTGATGGACAATCCGATCCTCTACCCAGCGGCGGACCTGTTGAAGCCGCTGGAGTTCGGCGCCGCCGCGACGCTCACCGATCCGGGGCGCGCCGAGCTGATGGCGCGCTTCAAGTCGGCTTGAGCGGAGCCGGCCACAAACCCGATCCAGGCAACGCGACCGGCGGGCAATGGCCCGCCGGCACCGAAGCGGCTTTTTCGATGCGCGGCACCCTCCTTCGCAAAAACCTCATGACGGCGCTGCTGCTCGCGCCGGCGACGCTGTGGCTGGTGGTATTCCTGGTCCTGCCGTTCGTCGCCATCGCTATCTTCAGCGTCGGCGAGCGGGCGCCCGAGGGAGGCTACCAGGCAGCTTTCACGCTTGCGCAATACGCCAACCTGCCGGCGCGGGCGACCGCGTTCTGGAACACGATGGTACTGGCGCCGGTCGGCGCCTTCGCCTGCCTGCTCGTCGCCTATCCGGTGGCCTACTACCTGGCGCTGCGCGCGCCGGAGCGCTGGCGGCTGATCCTGCTTGCGCTCGTCGTCATCCCGTTCTGGACCAGCCTTTTGATGCGCACCTATGCCTGGATGTATGTGCTGGGCGGACGCGGCATTCCGGCCCTGCTCGCCTATGTCGGCATCGAGGACGTCAGGCTGATCAACACGCCGGGCGCGGTGCTGCTCGGCATCGTCTACGGCTATCTGCCGCTGATGATCCTGCCGATCTATGTCAGCCTGGAGCGGCTCGACCGCAGGCTGCTGGAAGCCTCTGCCGATCTCGGCGCGACGCCGCTGTCGACCTTCCTCGGTGTCACGCTCCGGCTTTCGCTGCCGGGCGTGATGACCGGCTTCTCGCTGGTGATGATCCTCCTGCTCGGCGAATATCTGATCCCGACCCTGCTCGGCGGCGGCAAGGTGTTCTTCATCGGCAACGCGCTGGTCGACCTGTTCCTGCAGTCGCGCAACTGGCCGTTCGGTTCGGCCATCGCCATCACGCTGGTGCTGGTTTCGGTCGTGGTGCTGATCGCCGCCAACCGCATCTCGGCCCGTCTGTCGGGCGCGCGCCGGGTGGACCTGATCTGATGCGCGCCTTCGTCGTTGCCGTTTTTGCCTTCCTCTACCTGCCGATCGCGCTGGTGGTGCTGTTCTCCTTCAACGCCGGCCACCATGCCAGCGAGTTCACCGGCTTCTCGACGCAATGGTACGGCAAGGCGCTGTCCAACCCGTTCCTGGTCGAGGCGCTGAAGAACAGCCTGTTCATCGCCACCACCAGCGCGCTTTTGGCGGCGGTCGCGGGCACCGCCGCCGCGCTCGGCCTGCAGCGCGTCGGGGCGCGGACGCGGGCTGTCTTCGACGGGCTATTGGGCGCCGCAATCGTCGTTCCCGGCGTCGTCATCGGCATCTCGACGCTGGTGGCGCTCGTGCAGCTGTTCGGCGTCGTCAATCCGTTCCTCGCCGAGTTGTGGCCGGGCGACCAGCCGCCGCGCCTGGCGCTCGGTTACGGCTCGATCATCGCCGCGCATGGCCTGTTCTCGATGGCGCTGGTGGCGATGATCGTCGGCACGCGCCTTGGCAGTCTCGACCGCAACCTGGTCGAGGCGTCGAGCGATCTCTACGCCACGCCGCTGACGACGTTCCGCTCGATCGTGCTGCCGCAGATCATGCCTGCGGTGATCGCCGGCTTCCTGCTCGCCTTCACCTTCTCGTTCGACGACTTCATCATCGCCTTCTTCGTCGCCGGCGCGCAGACGACGCTGCCGATCTATGTCTTCGCCTCGATACGCCGCGGCGTGACGCCGGAAATCAACGCCGTCGCGACCATCGTGCTCGTCGCATCGGTCCTGCTCGTGGTGCTTGCCCAGTGGCAGCTGCGCCGAAGAAAACAGTGAAAGACCGATCATGATCCTGAAAGACCGCATTGCCGTCGTGACCGGAGCCGGGTCCGGCATCGGGCGCGCCGGCGCCACGATCATGGGCAGGGAAGGGGCGACAGTGGTGATCGCCGACCGCGATCGGGCCGCCGGCGAGGCCGTCGCCTCCGACATCCGCCAAGCCGGCGGCCGCGCCGAAGCGGTCGCGACCGATGTCGGCGACGATGCCGCGGTCGAGGCACTGATCTCCGGCACGCTCGGCAGGCATGGCCGGATCGACATCCTGCACAGCCATGCCGGCATCCAGGTCGGCGGCTCGCTCATCGAAGTCGGCGTCGACGGCATGGATGCCTCGTGGCGCATCAACGTGCGGGCGCAATTCCTCGCGGCCAAGACGGTCATGCCGACGATGATCGCGCAGGGCGGCGGCGTCATCCTCAACACCGCCTCGAATTCGGGGGTCTTCTACGACCGCGAGATGATCGCCTATGCGACGTCTAAGCATGCGGTGGTGGCGATGACCAGGCAGATGTCGCTCGACTATGCCAGGCACAATGTCCGCATCAACGCGCTTTGCCCTGGCTGGGTCGACACGCCGTTCAACGAGCCGTTCATCGCCCAGATGGGCGGGCGCGAAGCGATCGAAAACTATGTCCGGACCAAGATCCCGATGGGGCGCTGGGCAAGCGCCGACGAGATCGCCGAAGCGATCCTGTTCCTCGTCTCCGACCGCTCGTCCTTCATGACCGGGCAGGCGCTGGTGGTCGACGGCGGCGAAAGCATCGGCTGAGCCAGGGGGTCCCCCGGCTCGCCTTACACGTGCTTGCGGCCGCCGGTGTCGCGAAACCAGCTGTCCGGGTAAGGGTACCACCAGCCCTGGATCTCGGGTTTGTGGTCGATGATCACCATCTTCGAGCGGCGGAAGGCGTCGAGCCCCTGGCGGCCGAGCTCGCGGCCGAGGCCGGAAGCCTTCCAGCCGCCGAAAGGCAGCGCGTCGTTGTCGATCAGCGGGTTGTTGACCCAGACCATGCCGGCCTCGAGCCGTTCGGCCGCCTCGTGCGCTTCGGCGAGATCGGTGGTGAACACCGAGGCGCCGAGACCGAAGGGGCTGTCATTGGCAAGCCTGATCGCCTCGTCGAAATCCTTCACGCGGCAGATCGCGGCGACCGGCCCGAAACATTCCTCGCGCACGATCGCCATGTCCGGGGTGACGCCGCTCAGGATCGTCGGCTCGTAGAACCAGCCGGTGTTGTGCGCCGGCGGGATGCGCCCGCCCGTCACCGCCCTGGCGCCGTTGCGAACCGCGTCGTCGACCAGGCGCATGACCTTGGCGCGTGCGGCTTCGCTGACCAGCGGGCCGATCTCGGTCCTGTCCAGGCCGTTACCGATCCTCAGCGCCCGGGTCTTTGCGGCGAACAGATCGACGAAGCGGTCGTGCACGGCATCGACGACGAAGAAGCGCTCGGCCGAGGTGCAGACCTGGCCGGTGAGGTGGAAGGCTGCGGTGACGGAGCCGGCCGCCGCGACGTCGAGCGGGGCGTGTTCCGAGATGATCAGCGGATCGCTGCCGCCGGCCTCGATGACGCAAGGCTTCATGCGCTCGGCGCACGCCACCGCGACGGCCTTGCCGGCGGCAACCGAGCCGGTGAAGGCGACCGCATGGGTGCGGTCGGAGGCGATCAGCGCCTGCGCGGTGGCGGCTCCGCCGGGCAGGCAGGAGACGAGGCCTTCTGGCAGCGAACGGAACACCGTCATGTAGTCGAGCGTCGACAGCGTCGTCGCCTCGGCCGGCTTGATCACGCAGGCATTGCCGGCGGCGAGCGAGGCCGCAACCGTCCAGCACATCAGCAGGATCGGGAAGTTGTAGGGCATGATGTGGACCGAGACGCCGTAGGGCTCGTAGCGCGCATACTGGAACGAACCCGCCTGCGTCGTGCCGGCGACCTTGCCGGCCTCGTCTCGCGCCATCTCGGCATAATAGCGGAAGATCGGCGCGCAATTGGCGATCTCGCCGATCGCTTCCGGATAGGGCTTGCCCATCTCGCGCACCATCAGCTCGGCGCAGCGGGTGAAGTCCGCCGCCTCGATGGCATTGGCCACCGCGTGCAAATGTTTTGCGCGGCTCTTGGCGTCGAGTCTTTTCCACGCCGCCTGCGCCGTTGTCGCGGCGGTCAGTGCGGCATCGATCTCGCCGTCGCTGGCCGAAGCGATGGCGCCGACCGTCTCCAGCGTTGCCGGATCGATCACCGGTTTTTGCGCACCGGTGGTCGGCCGGTAGTCCGGATTGACGAAGTATACCGGACGGTCGGGCGAGAATTCCATGAAACAATCCTCCGGGTCCGCTCAGCGGATCATGTAGACCTTCTTGATCGTCTCGTGGACGGTGCAGACGCCTTTCCAGTCCTGCGGGAAGAACGCCGCCGTGTCAGGCTCGATCTCGATCACCTCGCCGGACTCATGCACATAGGTGCAGCGCCCCTCGAGGAAATGGCAGAACTCGTCGCGGGTGACGTGGCAGTGCCATTTGCCCGGCGTGCAGACCCATAGGCCGCATTCCGAGCGGCCTTCCGGCCCCTTGTAGAGCAGCTTGCCGGAGGTGTGGGACTGGCCCTCGATCATCGTCGGGATGACGCCCCAGTCGACGAGGTCGACAATAGTGAGCGGCGATTGCATGGTCGGCGTGGTCATCGATCTTATCCTGGATTTCGTTGGCTGCTTACCGGCACATGAAGGCCTTGGTCAGCGTTTCGGTGATTTCGGAAGTGCCGGTCCAGCCGGCTGGGAAGAAGACCAGTGTCCCGGCCGCGACCGGGATCGCCTCGCCATTCTCGTGGATGTAGCTGCCGCGCCCGGACAGGAAATGACAGAACTCGTCGACGGCGAAGGTGATGTGGCGCGTGCCGGGCGTGCAGGACCACAGCCCGCATTCGCTCGATCCGTCCGCATGCTGGAACAGGACCTTGCCCGACGCACGCGGTGAGCCGGCGATTGAGTTGGCGCCGGCGCCCCAGTCGTCCAGTTCCACGGTCGAGGCCTTCGGCCAGTGCGGTGTCGGCATGTCAAGTTCCTCGCTCAGGCCAGCATGTAGACGTTGCGCATGGTCTCATGCACGGTGCATTCGCCGCTCCAGCAGGCCGGGAACAGCACCACCGTCCCGGCTGTCACCTCTAGCACCTCGCTGTCGTCGGATTTGTAGGTGGCGCGACCTGAAACGAAGTGGCAGAGCTCGTCGCGCGGGATCTTGAGCCGCCAGCGTCCCGGCGTGCAGACCCAGATGCCGGATTCCGGCTGGTTGTTCGGACCCTTGTGCACCAGCCTGCCGGTCGAGTGCGAAGCGCCTTCGAGCGCGTCAGGCTGCGCGCCCCAGTCGACGAGATCGGCGCGGGTCGAGGCCTGGTGGAGGTGCGGGGCGGAGGAGGTCACAGCAACTGCTCCAGCAGCCCGGCAGCCTTCTCGGGGCCGTTCTGCGACTGCATCTGCGCCGATGCCTTGGCGAGCGTGGCCTTGATCGCCGGATCGGTGAGGCAGGCCTCGATCTTCGCGATCAGCTCGGCATCGCTCCAGTCGTAGCGCGGGATGCCGAAGCCGCAGCCGATCTCGCCGACGCGGGTGGCATTGTCGTGACCGTCCCAGACATAGGGCATGATGATCGCCGGCTTGCCGAAATAGAGGCACTCGGTGAAGGAGTTGTTGCCGCCATGGTGGATCACCGCGTCGACCTGCGGGATCACCGAAGGTTGCGGGAACCAGCCGTCGACGATGACGTTGCCGGGCACATCGGTGTATTGGTCCTTGTAGCCGCCGACATTGACCAGCGCCCGGTAGCGCGTCTTGCCGAGCGCAGCGATGATGCGCTTCAGGAGGTCGACGTCGCCGGCCCCCAGGCTGCCGAACGAGACGTAGAGCAGTGGTCCGTCATTGTTCCTGGCGAAGGTCGGTATTGCGTAGGGCTTTTCTTGCCGCACGCAGCCCTCGAGATACTGGAATTTCGCCGGGTCGAGCGGGTGCCGGCGTTTGAACTTCGCCGCTTGCGGATAGAGCAGCAGGTTGAGATAGGGCGAGGCCTCAAAGAACTGGCCGATCGGGTAGGGCGCCTCGCCATTGGCGGCGAGGAAGGCGTTGAAGTCGTCATGGATCGGCTTGATCACCGCGTTGAAATGGTCGCGGTAGCGCTTGTGGCCGGCATGGTCGTTCTCGGCGCAGCCGGAAAGATGCGGCGGGATGTCTTCGTCCTCGATCTCGTTTTCCGAGCAGGAGATGACCCGCACCCAGGGCTTGCCGTATTGTTTGATCGCCGGAAACAGGATGACGTTGTCGACCGATATGACGTCGGGCTTGATCTTGTCGAGCACGCCGGGCAGATCCTTCTGCGCCCATTTGGCGCTGTCGACGATCGCCGTCCAGCAATCCTTCACGTAGTTGTCGACCTGGTCGTAGGGCGACTTGCGGAAGTTCGGGATGTGGCCGTTGATGAAGTCCTCCCAGAATTTGGCCATCTGCTCCGGCGGCATCGGCTCGGAGAGGTTCACCGGATGCGCCTCGAAGCCGTAGCCCTTGTAGACGTCGACGAAGCCCGGATCGGACAGGAACACCGCCCTGTGGCCGCGCGCCTCGACCGCCTGGGCGATGCCGACGGAATTGAGCGCCGGTCCAAAGGCCGCTTCCGGGAAAAACGCGATGGTCTTCTGCCCCATGGTTTCAATCTCCATCAATCTGCGAAAATTCTGACATCGGCGGCGTCCCAGCCGAGCTCGATCCGGTCGCCGGCGGCAACCGGCCGGCGGTCGGCGGCATCGGCGGTGACGCGCACCAGGAACGGCTTTTGCGAAAGAGCGGTGCGGACATGCACCTGCAGGTCGAGGCCCTGATAGGCGAGCGCCTCGACCGTGCCGGCAACGCGGTTGGCGGTGTCGGGCGACGGAAACAGCCGGATGCGTTCGGGCCGCACAGCGGCGACAGCCGAGGCGCCCGACGAAAGTGTCGCCGGAACCTTACCGGTGATCTTCGTGCCATTCGTCGCCTGGACGCCGTTGGCGTCAGCACGGCCGGGGACAAAATTCATCACGCCGATGAAGTCGGCGACGAAGCGGTCGGAAGGATGCTCGTAGATCGCGTGCGGCGTGTCGCATTGCAGCAGCCTGCCATCCTTCAGCACCGCCATGCGGTCGGCCATGACCAGCGATTCCTCCTGGTCGTGGGTGACGATGACAAAGGTGATGCCGACCTCGTGCTGCAGGCGCTTCAGTTCGAGCTGCATGGCGCCGCGCAGTTTCTTGTCGAGCGCGCCGAGCGGCTCGTCGAGCAACAGCAGGCGCGGCCGCTTGACCAGAGCGCGGGCGAGCGCGACGCGCTGCTTCTGGCCGCCAGACAATTGCTCCGGCTTGCGGTCGGCGAAAGGCACGAGCTCGGTCGTCGCCAGGATGGCGTCGACGCGGCTGCGGATCTCGGCCGCCGGCAGGCGCTCCATTTCGAGGCCGTAGGAGACGTTGGCCCTGACGCTCATATGCGGAAACAGCGCATAGGACTGGAACATCAGGTTGACCGGCCGCTTGTTGGGCGGCGTGCGGGCGATGTCGCGGCCGTCGAGCAGAATCTGGCCGTCGCTCGGCGTCTCGAAGCCGGCCAGCATGCGCAGCAGCGTTGTCTTGCCGCAGCCGGAGGGACCGAGCAGGGCGAAGAACTCATTCTCGCGGATGTCGAGCGAAATGCCGTCGACGGCCCTCACGCGGCCGAAATTCTTCGACACGCGATCGATCCGGAGCAGCGTGCGCGGTTCGCTCATTGGCCGATGACCCCACGATTGAGCCGCTGCGAAAGGGTGAGCGCGGTGATCGAGACCGCCATGACGATGGTCGCCAGTGCGTTGATCTCCGGCGTGATGCCGAAGCGGATCATCGAATAGATCTGCATTGGCAGCGTGGTCGAGGCGCGCCCGGCCCCGGCGGTGAAGAAGGCGATGATGAACTCGTCGACCGAGAGCGTGAAGGCGAGCAGCGCGCCGGCGACCACCGCCGGCAGGATCACCGGCAAGGTCACCCGCCGGAAGGTGGTGAGCGCGGAGGCTCCGAGATCGGCGGAGGCCTCGACGATCGACCAGTCGAAGCTCTTCAGCCGCGCGCGTACCACCGAGCAGACGAAGGCGAGGTTGAAGACGACATGGGCGAGAATGATGGTGTGCAGGCCCATGGTGACATCAAGCATGGAGAAGAACGACAGCAGCGCGATGGCGAGCACGATGTCGGGGATGATCATCGGCGCGAAGATCAGTGCCTCGAGACCCTTGCCGTACTGCCGGCGCATCTCGATGCCGATCGCCAGCAGCGTGCCGAGCAGCGTGGCGATGGCGGTCGAAACCAGCGCCACGATCAGGGTGTTCAGCGCTGCCTGCAGGATCGCCGTATTGCCGGCGAGCGAGGCGTACCATTTCAGCGAAAACCCGGACCATGCCGTCGGCAGTCCGCCCGCATTGAAGGAGAGCGCCACCAGGACGGCGATCGGGATGTAGAGGAAGGCGAAGACGAGGACGAGGATCGTCCGCAGGCCGAGAAGGCGGGCAGGCGATGACGTCATGGCTGCCCTCCGACGGTCAGGAGGCGAGTGGCCGGACAGCCTCCTTCCCCCCGTTTACGAGGAGAAGATGCCGGCAGGCCGATGAGGGGCAGCGCTGAGCGTCGCAAAGGCTGGCGCCGCCCCTCATCCGCCCCTTCGGGGCACCTTCTCCCCGTGAACGGGGAGACAGAAGCAAGGCAGCGCTCAGCCATCGGCGCCTCCCTCGGCTTCCCTGGTTCGGCCGGCGGCGCGGTCGGCAAGCAAAGCCTGCGCCATCAGCACCGCGAGCATGATGGCGATCAGCGCCATTGCGAGAGCGGCGCCGAACGGCCAGTCATTTGCGGTCAGGAACTGGTCGTAGACCAGGTTGCCGATCATCTGGAAGCGGCCGCCGCCGAGCAGAGCGGGGGTGACGAAATTGCCGATCGACAGCACGAAGACGAAGACCGCGCCGGCGGCGATGCCCGGCACCGTCAGGGGCAGGATGACGCGGCGAAAGGTGGTCAGCGCCGAAGCGCCGAGGTCGCGCGAGGCCTCCGCCAGCTCCGGGTTGAGGCGCGACAGCGGCGCGTAGCAGGCGAGGATGACGAAGGGCAGGTAGTTGTAGACCAGGCCGGCGATGACGGCGCCCTCGGTGTAGAGCATCGACGGCGGCTCGCCGGTGTAGCCGATCCAGCGCAGCAACTGGGTGACGAGGCCTTCGCGGTTGAGCAGCACGATCCAGGCATAGGTGCGGATCAGATAGTTCGACCAGAACGGCAGCACGGCGAAGAACAGGAAGACCGGCTGCAGCCGGCGGGGCGCTGCTGATATCGCATAGGCAGCGGCGTAGCCGATGATGACCGCGATCAGCGTTGCGGTGCCGGCGATGCGCGCCGAATTGAGGAAGATGCCGGCATAGAGCGGGTCGAGGACCTGGCTGAAATTCTCCAGCGTGAAAGTGTATTCGATGCCGCCATAGATGCCGCGCCGGAAGAAGGCGAGCGCCAGCACCAGCGCGCATGGCACCACCATGAGCGCGGTCAGCCAGGCCAAAGCCGGCGCCATCAGCAGGTTGGAGCGAAGTCTGGTCTGGGACAATTTTCGATACCGCTCAGCGGCCGACGGCGACAGCCCGCCATCGGCCATTGTCTCTGGGCTGCAAGCGCCTACTGCGCGGCCTTGATCTCGCTGACGATCTTGGAATAGTCGCGCTGGGCGTCACCGACGTCGCGCAACTGCTCGAACTTGACGAGGTCGGCCACCGGCATCGCCATGTTGGGGAATTTGGCCAGGAAGTCGGCCGGCAGGCTCTCCATCGCCGGCTTGTTCGGCACCTTGTAGTCGATGTTCTGGGCCGCCCATGCGTGGTTCTTGGCGTCGAGCATGAAGTTGATGAACTTGAAGGCGGCGTCCTTGTGCTCGGAAGCCTTCATCACCACCATCGTGTCGACCCAGAGGTCCGAGCCTTCCTTCGGGATGACGTATTTGATCTCGGGTTTCTCGGCGATGCCGTAGTTGCACCAGCCGTCCCAGGCCTGCACCAGCAGCGCCTCGCCGGACACCAGCTTCGAATAGAAGGTGGTGTCGTCATAGGCGAGCAGGGTCTTCTTGGCCGAGATCAGCAGGTCCTTGACCTCGGCCATCTTGGCCGGATCGGTCTCGTTGACGGAGAAACCCTTGTCGAGCTGGCCGGCGGCGAGCAGCCAGCGGTCGGTCGCCAGCATGGTGGTCTTGCCCTTGAGGTCGTCGGAAGGCGCCAGCAGGTCGCTCCAGCTGGTCGGCGCGGCCTTGACCAGGTCCGAACGATAGCAGAGGCCGGTCGTGCCCCAGGTGTAGGGCACCGAGAAGGCGTTGCCGACATCGTGCGGCAGCTTGGTCGCTTCTGGATAGAGATTGGCGAGGTTGGGGACCTGGGCATGGTCGATCGGCTCGGTCAGGCCGAGCTTGTTCAGCACCTCGGCGAAGGGCGAGGAGACGAAGACCACGTCATAGCCCTTGCCGCCGGAGGCAACGAGCTTGCCCATGATCTCCTCATTGGTGGCGTGGACCACGACCTCGCCGGCAACACCGGTCGCGCTCTTGAAGGCGGCCATGGCGTCGGGCGCCATGTAGCCGTCCCAGTTGGAGATGACGAGGTCGGCGGCGGCCGCCGGCGCCGAAAGCGCCAGAGCGAAGCCGAGCGCGATTGAAGACGTTCTGAACGAACGATGCCGCAGGGCGGTGGTCATGACAGTCTCCCATTCCGGTTGGTCAAATTCGTTGGCGGACCGGCATTCGCGGTTCCCGCCGCGGCTCGATCCTGTTCCCCGGTCTTTTGTTGCCGATTGCAGTGACAGTACTATTGCAGAAAAAAGTACGTCAATCCATAATTTGGCAGGCGGCTCCGGAGTCTGGCCGATTGCCTCGGCGGGGACGATCGGCCAAACCGGGGTCGCACCGATCCACGAGAACAAGTCATGCAAGCGGCAGCCAGGCGACCTCGCACCAACCATCTCGATCTCGCGCAGCGCATCCTGGACGTTGCCAGGCAGCGCGGCTTCGCGCCCGGCGCCCACCTTCCCGAGCAACAGATCGCCTCGCTCTGCAGCGTTTCGCGGACTCCGGTGCGGGCGGCGCTGCGCCTGCTCACCGAACAGGGCGTGGTGCGCTGGGAAGCAGCCACAGGCTACCGCCTCGCCATCGACCTCGCGGCGCAAAGGGCTGTCGCCACCGAATTGCCGAATGCGGAGGAAGACGAACTGGCCGAGGCGATCCTGCGCGACCGCTCGGCGCGGCGGCTGGACCAGACGGTAACCGTCAGCGGGCTGATGCGGCGCTACGATGCGGAACGCAAGACGGTACTAAAAGCGCTTCAGAGACTGACTGAAGAGAATCTCGTCGACCGCGCGCCGGGCCAGTCCTGGCTGTTTCGCCGGGCGCCCGACGATCCCGAGGCGCAGGGCGAGAGCTACGACTTCCGGCTGCTGCTGGAACCCGCCGCCATATTGACGCCGGGCTTCAGCCTCGACGGCGCGCGGGCGGCGGCGCTTCGGCAGGGCATGGAGGCGCTGATGGCGCAGCCCGATGCGGCCTTCGACACCAGGGAATTCCAACGGCTGGACATCGAGTTCCACGGCATGATCGCCGACGGCTCGGCCAACCGGTTCATCACCGACGCGCTGTCCGATCATCTCCGGTTACGCCGGCTGCCCGGCATCTATGCGGGCGTCAACGTGTTCCGGCTCAAGCAGTCGCTGCGCGAGCACCTCACCATACTCGACCATCTGGAAAGCTGGCAGTATGAGGTTGCCGCCGATCTGTTGCGTGTGCATCTCAGGCTGTCGCGCAGCCAGCGGCCACGGGCGGCGAGCCGCGGCGCGCCGGCGCTGTTCGGCATGATCAGCCGGCCGGATTGACCGAGGACCATCGTGACGCGCAAAGCCAGCCCGACCATAGCGCTGTTTCCCGAAGCGAGCTTCGGCGCGGCGCTCAATTGCGTCGGCATCGCGCAGGCCTTGCGAGCCAGGGGCGCCCGGCCGGTCTTCATCTGCCATGCCGGCTTCTCCGGCGTCTTTGCCGATTACGGCTTTCAGGAATACCAGCTGCCGACCAACGACCCGCTGAGCGACAGCGAGCGGCAGAGCTACTGGCAGGCTTTCGTGCGCCGACACCTGCCGCATTTCCGGCTGAGCCCGGTCGACCAGCTCGAAACCTATGTCGCGCCGACATGGCAGGCGATCGTCGACACGGCGGCCCAGGCCGAGGCGCCGCTCAGGCAATTGCTGGCGCGGCTGAAGCCCGACGCCGTCGTGCTCGACAATGTCATCATGTTTCCGGCGATCGCCGGCGCAAGCTGCCCGTGGGTGCGCGTCGTCTCCTGCGCCGAGACGGAATTGCCCGACGCCGAGGTGCCGCCCTATCTTTCCGGCCTTGCGGCCGACGACCCCGGGCGCGCCGCCTTCGAGGCGCGCTATCTCGCGGCGGTCGCCCCGGCGCATGAACGGTTCAACCGGCTGCGCGCCGATTCAGGCCTCGCGCCGCTGCCGAGGGGCCTGTTCCTGGAGGCATCGCCCGATCTCAACCTGCTGCTGACGCCGGCCATCGTGCGCCGCGAACGCGCCGAGCCGCTCGACCCCGCGCGCTTCACCTATCTCGAGGGCTGCGTCCGCTCCGAGGGGCCGTTCGAGGTGCCGGTCTTTCCGCGCAACGGCGGGCCGCTGGTCTATCTCAGCTTCGGCAGCCTGGGCGCCATGGATGTCGGGCTGATCCAGTGCATGCTTGCCGTCTTCGACCGGCTGCCGGCACGCTTCATCGTCAATGTCGGCGGCCTGCGCGATGCCTATCGCGCGGTGCCCGACAATGTCTATCTCGGCGCCTGGTTCCCACAGCCCTCGGTGGTGGCGAAATCGGACCTCTTCATCCATCACGGCGGCAACAATAGTTTCTGCGAGGCGCTTCGCTTCGGCGTGCCGTCGCTGATCATGCCCTATTGCTGGGACGGACACGACAATGCGCGGCGCGCCGAGGAGACCGGCGTCGGCAACCATATCGGCCGCGATGGCTGGACCGAAGGAGTACTGGAGCGAGCGATCCTCGGCCTGCTGGCCGACGATGCGATGCGCGCCCGCCTGAAGGACAGTGCAGCGCAGATGGCGCTGAAGCCCGGAACGGATGTGGCCGCCGAAGCGATCCTCTCTTTGATACGGACATGACCAAATGCCTGAAAACCACCTGACGACCCTGCCGCCGACGAGCGGCGCCAACGATCCGAAAAGCTGGCTGGCCGCGCACGCGATCAGCGAAGTCGAATGCCTGGTGCCCGACATGAACGGCGTGCTGCGCGGCAAGGCGCTGCCGGCGGCGAAATTCCTGAAGGCGCTGGAAGACCGCGCGCTCTATCTGCCGAGCAGCGCCTTCCTGGTCAGCATTGACGGCCGCTATTCCGGCTCGATCGACGAAGGCTTCGCCTATTCGGACCCGGACATGCGCATGGTGCCGGATGTCTCGACACTTTGCCTGGCGCCCGGCGGCGGGCCTGGCAAGGCCTATGTCTTTGCCGATGCCTTCCACATGGACGACCGCCCGTGGATGGCCTCGCCGCGTCACGTCCTGCGGGCGGTGCTCGATCTCTATCGCCAGCGCGGCTGGCGGGCGGTGGTGGCGCCGGAGCTCGAATTCTATCTCACCGCGCCAAATCCCGATCCGGACCAGCCGCTGACCGCCCCGGCCGGGCGCAACGGCCGCGCCGAAAGCGTGCAGCATCCCTACGACATGGCGGCGCTGGAGGAGTTCGAGCCGGTGATCCAGCGCATCTACGCGCATGCGGCGGCCGCGGAGCTGCCGCTCGATACGCTGATCCATGAGTCGGGCACGGCGCAACTGGAAATCAACTTCCTGCATGGCGATGCGCTGGCGCTGGCCGACAAGGTGCTGTTGTTCAAGCGCCTGACCAGGCAGGCGGCTCAGGCGAGCGGCATGCACGCCACCTTCATGGCCAAGCCGATCGCGGCGCAGGCCGGCTCCTCGATGCATCTGCACATGTCCATTGTCGACGAGGCTGGCAACACGCTGTTTGCCGGCGGCGACGATGCCGACACCGCGATGTTCGGCCACTTCATCGGCGGCTTGCAGAGATATGTTCCGGAAATCATGCCGCTGTTTGCGCCGAACGTGAATTCGTACCGGCGCATTCGTCCGAACCACAGCGCGCCGGCCAATATCGAATGGTCGCACGACAACCGCTCCTGCGGCCTGCGCGTGCCGGCGGGCGGCCGCGCCGCGCGGCGGGTGGAGAACCGGCTGCCGGGGGCCGATGCCAATCCCTATCTGGCGATCGCCGGCTCGCTGCTCGCGGGCTATCTCGGCGTGGAGGAGAAGATCGCGCGCTCGGCGGAAGCGTCGGGCAATGCCTACAAGATCAAGAGCACGCTGCCGAAGACCATGGAGGAGGCGCTCGACCGTTTCACCGCCTGCGCGCCGGTGCGGGCGCTGCTCGGCGAGGATTTCTTCCAGACCTATCTGCGCGTCAAGAGCGTCGAGCTCGACCTGTTCCAGAGCGTGGTGACGTCCTGGGAACGCGACCACCTTTTGCTCAAGGTGTGACCATGGTTTCCAGTTCGACGGGTTTCAATTCCGGTCTCGATATCGGCAAATCCTACTATGTCGCCACCGCCAATCCGGCGCCGGATCATCCGGCGCTCATCGGCGATATCGAGGCCGACCTTGTGGTGGTCGGCGGCGGCTGCACCGGGCTGTCGGCGGCGCTCCACGCCGCGCAGCGCGGGCTGAAGGTGGTGCTGCTCGAAGGCGGCAAGATCGGCTGGGGCGCATCGGGCCGCAATGGCGGCCAGATGATCCCCGGCCTGCGCAAGGGCGCCAAGGGCCTGGTCAAGGCCTTCGGACCGGAACGGGCGAAGGCGCTGTTCGACCTCGCCTTCGAGGCGCGCGGGCTGGTGCTCGACATCATCGAGCGGCACGCCATCGACTGCGACCTCAGGCTCAGCGGCCATCTGGTCGGCGCGGTGAACAGTTCCGACCTCAAGGACCTGGAAGATGAGGCCGAGTGCCTGGCCCGCGTGATGAATTTCCGCGACGTCGAGATCCTGTCGGCGGCGGAAGCGCGCGGCAAAGTCGACACGCCCTATCACGGCGCCATGTACGAGCCGCTCGGCGGCCATATGCATCCGCTGAACTACACGCTTGGGCTTGCGCGCGCGGCCGTCGCGGCCGGTGTCACCATCCACGAGAATTCGGTCGCCGCGCGGCTGGAGCGGGAGCCTTCGATCAGGGTCTCGACGGCGACAGGATCGGTGCGGGCGAAGCATGTCGTACTGGCGGGCGACGCGCTGCTGCAAGGACTGGAGCCGCGCGTCAACAGCCGCATCATGCCGGTCGGCAACTACATCGTCGCCACCGAGCCGCTGGAGGGCAAGCGCAATGTGATCCCGGCCAACGTCGCGGTGTCCGACACGCGCTTCGTGGTCAACTACTACCGGATGTCGGCGGATGGGCGGCTGCTGTTCGGCGGCGGCGAGCGCTACACGCCGTCGCCGCCGGCCGACATTGCCGGCTTCGTGCGGCCGCATATGGAACAGACCTTCCCGCAACTGAAGGGCTGCCGCATCGACCATGCCTGGGGCGGGCTGGTGTCCGTGACGACGTCGCGCCTGCCGCATGTCGGGCACTATGGCGAGGTCTATTTCGCGCATGGCTATTCCGGCAAGGGCGTCATCCTGTCGACGCTGTCGGGCAAGCTGCTGGCCGAGGCGATCACGGGAGACGCCTCGCGGCTCGACCTGTTCTCGACGCTTAGCCCGCTGCCGTTCCCCGGCGGCACGGCGCTGCGCGGTCCGCTCTATGTGCTCGGCATGCTTTGGTATGCGATGCGCGACCGCATCAAGCACTGAGCGCGCGGGACGACGGCAAGCTGGCTAACCGGCATCCCTGTTGGTCAGCGCGATGTGGCAGCAGCCGGAGCCGTGGCCTGGCGTCCAAGTGACGTTGGCGAAGCGCACGCCGGTCGCCTCGAACAGGCCGCGGTCGAAGGCGCCGGCGATGCGGCAGAGCGTGGCGAGCTTCTCCTCGCCGACGCCGGCCTCGACCCAGGCGTCCTTCAGCGGACAGCGCTTCACCTTGAAGGCGATGTGGGTCGCGTTGCGCTCGACATCGGTCGGGTACATGCGGCCGCCATCCGGGCTGACGGCCAGAAACGCCTCGCCGATCGCCGGCGCATCGTTGGGGCCGAAATCGGCGAAAGCCGCGGCTGCGACTTCCTTGCCGCGCTGCTCGATGGTGCGGATCATGACAGCCTCGGCTCTCTCGGCGCCGAGTTCGGCCGTCAGTTCGTCGAGGAAGAGACGGTAGAGATCGGCCCGGTTGCGGAAAGCGGAATCGAGCTCGCGGGACAGTTTTTCGGCTCTGACGTCGGGGTCGGTCATGGTGCGGTGGTCCTGTTCAATCTCGGTGCCGCCGCCACCAGCGCCCTGCCGATCGCCGATTGCGGATTGCCGATGACGGCACGGGCATCGCCGCTTTCGGCGACCCGGCCGGCATCGAGGATGACGAGGCGGTGGGCGACGGCGCGGACGACGCCGAGATCGTGCGAAATGAAAAGGTAGGCGATCCGTTCCGTGGCCTGAAGGTCGAGCAACAAGTCCAGGATCCGGCCGCGCACCGATACGTCGAGCGCCGACACGGCCTCATCGAGCACGATCAGCGACGGTTTGGTGGCGATGGCGCGGGCAATGGCGACGCGCTGGCGCTGGCCGCCGGAGATCTCGTGGATGGCGCGCGGCGCGAGATCGGCGCCAAGGCCAACGCGCTCCAGCAGGGCGGCGATGCGGCGCGGGCGCTCTGTGCGCGAGGCAATGCCGTGAATGCGCAAGGGGTCGTCCAAGACACGCGCCACGGTGGCGCGCGGATTGAAGGCGGCGAGCGGATCCTGGAACACCATCTGCAGGCGCGCGCGCCTCGCACGCAGGGCAGATCCGCCCAGCGAGCGGAAGTCTGCGCCCTCGAACTGGATGGTGCCGGCGTCCGGCTCGGTCAGCCTGAGTACCAGCCGCGCGATGGTCGACTTGCCGCTGCCGGACGGGCCGGCAAGCGCCAGCGTCTCGCCGGGCTCGATCGCAAACGCAACGCCATCGACGGCGGCGACGGTTCCGCCGCCGCGACGATAGCGCTTGGTGAGACCGGAGACGGCGAGCAGGCTCATGCCGGCGCTCCGGCCTGCCGCAGCGGTCCGGCGTCGAGGCCGAGATGAGCGTCGAGCAGCGCGCGCGTGTAGGCGTGGCGCGGGGCGTTGACGATCTGCGCCGTCGTGCCGAGCTCGAGCAGTTCGCCATAGCGGAACACGGCGATGCGCTCGGCAAGCTCGGCGGCGAGCGCGATGTCATGACTGATGAACAGCAGCGTCATGCCGTCCTCGGCGACCAGCCGCCGGATGAGCGACACGATCTCGGCCTGCACGATGGTGTCGAGCGCGCTGGTCGCCTCGTCGGCGATTAGCAGTTTTGGTCCGGCAGCGATGGCGGCGGCGATGGCGACGCGCTGCTTCTGGCCACCCGAGAGTTGATGCGGATAGGCGCGCATGGAGGCGTCGGGATCGGGCAGACGGACGCGTTCGAGCAGGGTTTTGGCATGGGCGTAGGCTTGCGGCCAGGAGAGGCCGAGATGGGTCAGGGCGACTTCAGCGATCTGCTTGCCGACGGGCATGACCGGGTCGAGGCTGGAGGAGGGGTCCTGGAAGACGAAGCCGATGTCGCGGCCGAGGCGGGGTACTGCGCTGCCAAGATGAAGAGGTCGGCGCTCTACGGCGCCCCCCTCTGTCCTGCCGGACATCTCCCCCACAAGGGGGGAGATTGCCTTCTCATTACCGCTTTCGCCGATCATCGACGTTGAAAAAGAAGTGCCGGCGACGGAACTGCTGATCTCCCCCCTTGTGGGGGAGATGTCCGGCAGGACAGAGGGGGGCGCGAAGGAATGAGGCATTTGCAAATTCGGCATCGCCCATTCGATCGCACCTCCAATCCTGGCACCCCTCGCCAACAACCCCGCAATCGCCAGCGCCAGGGTGCTCTTGCCCGAGCCGCTCTCGCCGATGATCGCCAGGCGCTCACCGGCCTCGATCTCAAGGCTCACGCCCCTCAGCGCCGGCACCTCGCGGCCATCGCCGCGATAGCTCACCGTCAAATCGCGGATCGAAAGCAGCGCCGTCACGACAGGCTTCTCCGCACCGCCGTCGTCTCGACGACGCCTTCGCCGGCGAGGTAGACGCCGAGCACGGTCAGCACCAGGGCGATGCCGGGAATGATCGACAGGAAGGGCGTGGTGCGCAAGACGGCGCGGCCTTCGGCGATCATGGCGCCCCAGGTGACGCGGTTGGGGTCGCCCAGGCCGAGAAAGGACAGGGCGGCTTCCGTCAGGATCGCCGCCGCGACGATCACCGAGGACAGCGCCAGCACCGGCGGCAGCGCGTTGGGCAGCACTTCGCGAAAGGCGATCTCGAGCGGATGCATGCCGATGACGCGGGCGCCGGCGACATAGTCGCGCTCGCGGATCGACAGCACCTCGGCGCGTGCGACGCGCGCCGGTCCGGTCCAGGCACCGAGCGCGATGGCGGCAACGACCACGCCAAGCGAAGGGCCGACGATGCTGACGAAGGCCAGCGCCAGCAGGAAGCCGGGCACGGTCTGGAAGGCATCGGTGATGCGCATCAGCACCTCGTCGATCAGGCCGCCGGCAAAACCGGCCAGCGTGCCGACCACCGCGCCGATCAGGAGTGCTGCGCCCGCCGCCGACAGCCCGACGGCCAGCGAGGTGCGGGCACCGTGGAACAGTTCGGCCAGCACGTCGCGGCCGAGCCGGTCGGTACCGAGCGGCAGCGACCAGTCTTGGAATGGCGGCAGCAATGCCGGGCCTGCGATGGCCTGCGGGTCGCCGGGAAAGAGCAGCGGCGCGGTAAGCGCCATGGCGAATAGCAAGGCGAGGATCGCAGTTCCGGCGATCGCTTCCGGGCTGCGAAGGAAACGATGCAGCCGGCTCATGCGCCGGCCTCACTGGCGCCGACGCGCGGATCGAGCAGGGCGTAGGCAAGGTCGACCAGGAGGTTGATCACGATGACGAGCACGGCGCTGGTGAGAATGATGCCGAGCAGCAGCGGCGTGTCGCGTCCGGCGACGGCTTCCTGCGCCAAACGGCCGAGGCCGGGTACGGCAAAGACGCTTTCTATGACGACGCTGCCGCCCAGCGTCTGCGCCGACTGCAGGCCGAGCATGGTGATGAGCGGCAGCAACGCGTTGCGGGCGACATGGGCAAGCACGATGCGTCGGCGCGACAGCCCCCTGGCGCGGGCGGCGAGGACAAAGTCCTGCCGCCAGGCCTCGGCCATGCCGGCACGCATCATGCGCAGGTAAAGCGCGAGGTAGATGAAGCCGAGCGCCGAAACCGGCAGCACGAGATGGGTGGCGATGTCGGCGGCCCGCGAAAGGCCGGTCTTGGCGGAGGCGATGGTCTCGATGCCGCCGATCGGCAGCCAGCGCAGGTCGACGGCGAAGACGACGATCAGCACCAGGCCGAGCCAGAAGCCAGGCACGGCATAGAGTGCCAGCGAGCCGATCGACAGGAAGCGGTCGCGAAAGCTTCCGGGCTTTGCACCGGCATAGATGCCGAGCGCCGAGCCGAGGCCGAAGGAGAGCGCGGTGGCGCTGCCCATCAGGATCAGCGTGGTGGGCAGGCGTTCGAGGATGATGTCGCGGATAGGTCGCGAGAAGGTGACGGACTGGCCGAGATCGAGATGGCAGAGCGCCCAAAGATAGTTGGCGAGCCGCGTCAGTTCCGACTGGTCGAGGCCCCAGCGGTGGCGCAGCACCTCGATCAGGCCGGCGTCGCCGCCGGTCGAGACGATGTAGGCGTCGACCGCGTCGCCAGGGGCAGCTTCGAGCAGGAGGAATGTGCCGATGATGACGATCGAAAGCACAAAGACGCTGCCGACGAGACGGCGGCGGATGAGGGCGAGGGCGCGGGTCATGGCGAAGCCGCTCCAAGGCCAAGCCATGAACGCCGAGTTCTACGGCGCCCCCCTCTGTCCTGCCGGACATCTCCCCCACTTGGGGGGAGATCAGCTGGCACCGCGGCTTTCGCCAACCTGCAACGCTGCAGGAAAGTGCGAGGCGCCAAAGCCGCCAATCTCCCCCCTTGTGGGGGAGATGTCCGGCAGGACAGAGGGGGGCGCGAAGGAGCTCTCATTCTCGAAGCTGAGCACCCGAGCTGTCGATGCGCAAGTATGGGATCAGCCCGCCAAATAGGTGTCCGCCCAGTTCGATACCGCCCAGCGCGGGTTGTTGGCGATGTTGCCGACCGTATCGCGCGCGACGCTGATGAAGCTCCATTCGGCGACGTTGATCAGCGGCAGGTCGGCGGCGACCTTTTTCTGAAATTCCTTGTAGAGCTCGGTGCGGGCGGTGGTGTCGAGCGTCTCCGATGCCTTGGCGATGAGCGCGTCGAGCTCCGCGTTCTTGTAGCCGCCCTGGTTGGAGAAGGGCACGCCGTCCGGGATGCCGCTCTGCACCAGGATGGTGGTCGAGATCGCCGGGTCGCCGCGGAACACCGGCGGGCCGACGGCGAGGTCGAAGGCATGGTCTGTGTAGACGGCCTTGATATGCGCGGGAGAGTCGTTGTTGACCAGTTCGGCGTCGATGCCGACGGCGGCGAGCGCCTGGCGCAAATAGTCGCCGAACTGCTTGGTCTCGTTGAAATAGGGCGCCGGCAGGAGCTTCAGCGAGAAGCGATTGCCGTCGGGGCCTTTCTTGTAGCCGGCCTCATCGAGAAGAGCATTGGCCTTGGCGACATCGAAGGCATAGGTCGGCACGTCGGCGGTGTAGAACTGCGGGTCGTTCTTCGGCACCGGGCCGGTCGCGGTGGCGGCATAGCCGAGGAAGATCGTCTTGACGACGAAGTCCTTGTCGATGGCATGGGCGATCGCCTGGCGCACCTTGAGGTCGGCGAGTTCCTTGCGCCGATGATTGATCTCGACCACGAGCTGGTAGGTCAGCCCCTCATAGCCCTTGGTGATCACCTTCAGGCCCGGCACCTTGGAGATGCGGTCGAGATCGGCGAGCGGCACGGCGGAGAAAGCGGCAAGCTGGATCTCTTCCGCCTCGAGCGCCGCGGCCGCCGAGGTGCGATCGGGGAGCACCTGGTAGACGATCTCGTCGAGATAGGGCTCGTCCTTGCCCCAGTAGTCGGCGTTCTTCGCCAGCCGGTAGTACTGGCCGGCCTTGTATTCGGCGAATCTGTACGGGCCGGTGCCGACGGGCGCGTTGTTGGCCGGGTTCTCCTCGATCTTGCCGTTCTCATAGACATGCTTCGGCACGACGCTCGACAGCGCCGGCAGCGCATTGCGGATCAGCTGGAACGGCGTCGGCTTGGCGAATTTGAACACGGCGGTCAGCTCGTCCGGCGTTTCGACCGTGCTGAGATCCTTGAACACGGTGCGGCCGAGATTCTGCAGCGGCTTCCACAGCTGCAGCGCCGAGAAGGCGACGTCGGCGGAGCTGAACGGCTTGCCGTCATGCCACTTGACGCCGTCGCGCAGCTTGAACGTCACCGAGAGGCCGTCGGCAGCACCTTCCCAGGACAGCGCCAGGCGTGGCTGGAGCCCGTCCTTGCCGTCGAAGGAAGCCTCGGCCAGCGTCTCCACGACCTTGCTGGAGATGAAGAATACGCCGTTGGAGGCGACGATCGCCGGGTTGAGGTTGCGCGGCTCGGAATCGGCGGCAACGACCAGACGGCCACCCCTCTTCGGCGTCTGCGCGCGACCGATCACCGGCATGGCGGTGGAGGCGAGCAGCGCCGCCGAGCCGGCAAGCACGGTGCGCCTGGAAATGGTGAAAGCTGACATGATCGACCTCCGTCCTCCGCGCCACCCGGCGGGCGCCAATTCCCCTCGACGCCAGCGGGTCCGCGAACGTCCTTGCGGCGGCGATTATGGCCCTTGCCGAGGGTTTCGCCAGAGACGGAATTGGCGCATGGTGGCGTGGCTTTGAAATTTTCGTCCGCTGGACCAGGAAGCGGCCCAATCAACCAGACTGGTAGGACCAGATATGGCGATTGGCTGCGAGATTTGGCTTTGAGAAGTCTCTGCAGGCCAGGGGCTCCTATTTCTGGCTGGACCAGAGTGGTGAGCTGGTGCAGATTTGGCCGACAGCCAGACGATCAGCCACAAGACCAGCCGGCGAGCCGGCCCGATCGGCGGGCACATTCAGGGAGAGAAAAAATGAACATCGCCCCGGGCAAGAATGCGGTCGCCATTCCATTCGACCAAGCCAGGTTGGACGGGCTGATGGAGGAAGCGGGCATCGACGTGCTGCTCGCCACTTCCAAGCACAACACGCAATATCTGCTCGGCGGCTACAAGTTCATCTTCTTCGCCGCCATGGATGCGATCGGCCACAGCCGCTATCTGCCGATCGTCGTCTACGAGAAGGGCGGACCGGACCGTGCCGCCTATATCGGCAACCGCATGGAGGGCGCCGAGCACCAGAACAACCCGTTCTGGACACCGACCCTGCACGCTGCCTGCTGGGGCACGCTGGACGCCGCCAATCTTGCCGTCGAGCATGTGCAGAAGATCGGCAAGGGCGGTGCCCGCATCGGCATCGAGCCGGCCTTCCTGCCGTCGGATGCCTACACGCTGATCCGCAAGGCGCTGCCGGACGCGAAGCTCATCGATGCGACCGGCATGCTGGAGCGCATGCGCGCCATCAAGACAGACGCCGAGCTCGAAAAGCTGCGCATCGCCTCGGAGCTGATCACCGATTCCATGCTGGCGACCATCCAGTGGGCGCGTGAAGGCACGACCAAGACCGAGATCATCGAGCAGTTGCGGCGCGAGGAGACCAATCGCGGCGCGCATTTCGAATATTGCCTGCTGACGCTGGGCTCAAGCCACAACCGCGCGGCCTCGCCGCAAGCGTGGAAGCAGGGCGAGGTGCTGTCGATCGATTCCGGCGGCAATTATCACGGCTATATCGGCGATCTCTGCCGAATGGGCATCCTCGGCGAGCCGGACGCCGAGCTGGAGGATCTGCTGGCCGAGGTCGAAGCCGTCCAGCAGGCGGCGTTTTCGAAGGTCAGGGCTGGCGCGCTCGGCGGCGATATGATCGCCCATGCCGAGGGCGTGCTGAAAGCCTCTAAGGTCGCGCCTTACACGGATTTCTTCGCCCACGGCATGGGGCTGATCACGCATGAGGCGCCATTCCTTATGACCAACCATCCGGTCACCTATGAAGGCACCTACGCCGGGAAGCCGCTGGAACAGAACATGGTGCTGTCGGTCGAGACGACGATGCTCCACCCGACGCGCGGCTTCATCAAGCTGGAGGATACGGTCGCGGTGACGGACACCGGCTATGTGATGTTCGGCGACCGGGCGCGGGGGTGGAACAGGGGCGGGGTTTCATAAGGCTGAAAGTCGGCGCCGCCCCTCATCCGCCTGCCGGCACCTTCTCCCCGTAAAACGGGGAGAAGAAGGCAGCTTCGGCCATTTGCGAAATCGTTGACGAAGGCATCTTTCTCCCCGTTCTACTGGGAGAAATGTCCGGCAGGACAATGAGGGGCGGCGCCAGCCTCGAAGGTTCACTCCCCTGCCGGAACCAGCCTGAAATCCGGCAGGTCGCGCAGCACAAGCTCCGGTCCGGCCGGCGAATAGACGACAAAAAGCTGCATCGGCTGGTCGCCGGTGTTGAGCGTCGAGTGGAAGCGGCTTTCAGGCACGTAGATGGTGCAGCCGGGGCCGACCTTGGCCACCACCGGATTGCCTTCTTCGTCTTCGACCATCTGCTCGCCATGACCGGAGATGACGAAGATGATTTCTTCGGCGCCGGGATGATTGTGGCGGGTGTGGCCCTTGCCGGAGGGCAGGTCGACGACGCCGCCGGAAAAACGCTCCGCGCCATTCACTTCGGGCGCGACCGTTAGGGCCAGCCTGCCCCAGTCGAAGCCGAAGGCGCTGACGTCCTTCGGATACACGAACACCTTGCTCTTGTCGGTCATCGTCTCATCCCTTCTTTTTCTTGATGGTCGCCTTGCCGCCGCCGACCGCGACAGCCTTGAAGTCAGCCGTCTGTTTGGCGATTGCGGCCTCCGCCGGCAGCCGTTCCATCGAACTCGCGCCATAGAAGCCATGCAGCCCTTCGCAGCGCTCGAGGATGTAGCGGGCATCGTCCGGCATCGAGATCGGCCCGCCGTGGCAAAGCAGGATGACGTCCTTGCGCACCGAGCGCGCGGCCGCCGAGATGGCATCGATCTCCTTCACACAGTCGTCGAGCGACTTCGCCGAAGTGGCGCCGATCGAGCCGCCCGTCGTCACGCCCATATGGGCGACGACGATGTCGGCGCCGGCTTTGGTCATGGCGCGCGCCTCGTCCGGGTTGAAGACGTAGGGCGTGGTCAGGAGGTCGAGCTTGTGCGCTTCGGCGATCATGTCGACCTCGAGCCCAAAGCCCATGCCGGTTTCCTCGAAGCTTTGCCGCATGGTGCCGTCGAACAGGCCGATGGTGGGGAAGTTCTGTACGCCGGAAAAGCCCATCGTCTTCAGTTCGGCCAGGAACAGCGGCATGATGACGAACGGATCGGTGCCGTTGACGCCGGCCAGCACCGGCGTCTTCTTGACCACCGGCAGCACCTCATAGGCCATCTCCTTGACGATCTCGTTGGCATTGCCATAGGCGAGCAGGCCGGCGGCCGAACCGCGCCCGGCCATGCGATAGCGGCCGGAATTGTAGATGATGATGAGGTCGATGCCGCCGGCTTCCTCGGCCTTGGCCGACAGGCCGGTGCCGGCGCCGCCGCCGACGATCGGCACGCCGTCGGCGATCATCTTGCGGAATTTCTCCAGGATTTTCTTGCGCGGAATGGCGGCCATGCGTCCGGGTCTCACTTCTTGGCGATATCGAGGAAGGCCGCTGTCGCGGCCCTGGCGAATTCGGGATCGTTGATGTGCAGCGGCAGGCGCGTCACGTGCCGCGTCGCGTTGGGGCGGATCGAACGCTCGACGGCATCGAACAGCGCCGCGTCGGCTTCCGGGTCGAAGAAGGCGCCGCCTTCGATGTCGAGCGCCGAGACGCCCTTTTCCGGAATCAGGAAGTGGAGCGGACCCTCGCAGCGGCTCAGCCTTTCGCCGATCCATGCGCCGATCGCGCGGCATTCGGCCGGCGTCGTGCGCATCAGCGTCACGTTGGAATTGTGCTCATAGAACAGGCGCCCGCGATAGCGCTCCGGAATGGTCGGCGGCGCCCAGAAGTTGACCATGTCGAGCGCGCCGACCGAGCCGACATAGGGCAGCTTCGTGCGAGCGACGGCGCCGAAGCGATCCTCCGTCGCCGGCAGCACGCCGCCGAACAGTAGATCGCAAACCTCCGTCGTGGTGATGTCGAGGAGGCCGGCGAGCAGCCTCGAATCGGCGAGCTTCTCCATGGTGCGGCCGCCTGTGCCGGTGGCGTGGAAGACCATGCAGTCATAGCTGGCGCGCAGCTGGTCGGCGATCGCGGTCACGCAAGGCGTGGTCACGCCGAACATGGTGAGCCCCAGGGACGGCTTGCCGTCGGAGGCGGGTGCGGGTTTTGCAGCCATGCCCGAGATCGCCTGGGCGGCATTGTGCAGCACGACGCGCGACAGCCGGTTGAGACCAGCCATGTCGGTCACCGACGGCATCATGACGATGTCGGAGACGTCGACGTAAGGCGCGGTGTCGCCGGAGGCAAGCGTCGAGACCATGATCTTGGGCAGGCCGAGCGGCAGCGCGCGCATGCCAGAGGTGACGATCGAGGTGCCGCCGCCGCCGCCAATGCCGATCATTGCGGATATGTCGCTGCGCGACTGGACGAAGCGGGTGAAGGCGGCGGCCATCGCGGCGACCGACCTGCCGCGGTCGTCGATGCCGAGCACGGCGTTGCGGCCTTGGGGATGGTGGTCGGCGATCTCCTCGGCCGTGACATCGATCGGGACGGCGGCGGCGCGCGTTCCGACGTCGACGCGGGTCACGGCGGCGCCCGTGGCGACGATCGCGTCCGCCAGGAAGGCGAGTTCCTCGCCCTTGGTGTCGGCGGTGCCGACCACATAGATGCGCTTCATCGCGTTTCCCCGCTCCCTGGCGTTGTCGCCCGCCGCTCCTTGCCGGCCGTCAAGACCATTGCAATTTTTTGAGACGCGCGTATCGTATTGACATGGATGTCTCACGTCAACAAGCCGCGCCGAACGACGACACCGGACAGGGGGCAGGTCGCGCGGCCGAGCGCGGCGCGCGCGCCCGCACCAGGCGGCTTATGCTGGAGACGGCAACCAGGCTGATGCAGGCCGGCGCGACGCCTTCCGTCAGCGAGGTGGCGGAGGCGGCCGAAGTGTCGCGAGCGACCGCCTATCGCTATTTCCCAAGCCAGGCGGCACTGGTGCAGGCGGTGGTCGACGAGGGGCTTGGCCCGATCCTCACCTGGAAATCGACTTCCGACGATGCGGAGCGTCGGGTCGCCGAACTCTTCGCCGACGCCATGCCGCGCATCGAGGCCTTCGAGGCGACGTTCAAGGCGGCGCTGAAACTGTCGCTCGATCAATGGGCCAGGCGGCAGGCCGGCACGCTGGGCAGCGAGCCCGCCTTCACGCGCGGCCATCGCGTCGACCTGCTGAAGGACGCGATCGCGCCGCTCAAGGGTCAGTTGCCGCCGCGCGAATTCAAGCGTCTGGCGCAGGCGCTGTCGCTGATGTTCGGCGTCGAGGTGCTGATCGTGCTGAAGGACATATGGGGGCTGGACAGCCGCCGGATGATGACGGTCGCGCAATGGGCGGCGGGCGCGCTGGTGCGGGCTGCCCTGGCGGAATCGGAAGGTGGCGGCGCGTCGGCGGTAATGGCCAAATAAAGCAAATCTGGTTGGACCAGATGGCGTGACCAGTTGTGCATAATAGGCCCGATGAGGTGACCGGAACAAGGTGCATACGTATCAAGGAGTAGGAAAATTAAGGGAAAACAGGCAGATACCGCTGCAAATGGCCTGTCCGGCGATTCTTGATCGCTCAAGAAAGGGCTTGACGTCCGTCCGAAATTGGTAATACCAGATCAGAATAGTCGAAGCGGATCGAAAGTGAAGGTGGCGATCCATTTTCGGCCGGGCGAGGAGGCCCAAACCGGAAAGTGCCATCACGGGAGGAACTACCAGGGCCGGCCTCGTTGGCGGCTCGCATGACACGGTAGAATGCGCACAAGGGAGGAAACATTATGCGCAAGTTAGTGACCAGCGTGCTTGCTGGTATCGGCCTGACGCTTGCCTGCGGAACGTCCGTCTACGCGCAGGAAAAGGAACTCACCATCTTCTGGGCGGAATGGGATCCGGCCAACTATCTGCAGGAACTCGTCAACGACTACACAGCCGAGACCGGCGTGAAGGTCACGGTGCAGACGACGCCATGGCCGGATTTCCAGACCAAGGCTTTCACCGAGTTCAACGCGCACGGCGACGCCTACGACATGGTGGTCGGCGACTCGCAATGGCTCGGCGCCGGTTCGACGCAAGGCCACTATGTCGACCTCACCGACTTCTTCAACAAGCACAAGCTTGGCGACGTGATGGCGCCCGCCACAGTCAAGTACTATGCCGAATACCCTGGCGGTTCCGGCAAATACTGGGCGATCCCGCTCGAAGGCGATGCGATCGGCTGGTCCTATCGCAAGGACTGGTTCGAGGATCCGAAGGAGAAGGAAGCCTTCAAGGCGAAGTACAATTACGACCTCGACGTGCCGAAGACGTATGCGCAGCTGCGCGACATCGCCGAGTTCTTCCACCGTCCGGACCAGAAGCGGTACGGCGTCGCCATCTACACCGACAATTCCTATGACGCGATGGCGATGGGCGTCGAAAGCGCAATCTTCAGCTATGGCGGCGACCTCGGCGACTACGCAACCTACAAGGTCGACGGCATCACCAATTCGAAGGAGGCCGCCGCCGGCCTCGACATGTACAAGGAACTCTACAAGTTCACGCCTCCGGGTTGGGGCAAGACCTTCTTCGTGGAAGACA
The DNA here is from genome assembly GCF_004791545.1 of Mesorhizobium sp. M4B.F.Ca.ET.214.01.1.1. Lineage (NCBI taxonomy): Bacteria > Pseudomonadati > Pseudomonadota > Alphaproteobacteria > Hyphomicrobiales > Phyllobacteriaceae > Mesorhizobium > Mesorhizobium sp. M4B.F.Ca.ET.214.01.1.1. The sequence goes on along the minus strand of NZ_SRUX01000003.1, from coordinate 535,728 downwards.
ACCAGGCGATCACCGGCGGCCTCGCCGCGATGAGCATGAACTTCTTCGCCTTCTTCCCGCCGCTGGTAAACAAGGCCACCAACCCATTCGCCGACGCGACCGGCTTCTTCGCCAATCCGGCCGGCCCGGACGGCAAGCGCTTCGCCGCTCTCGGTGGCCAGGGAATTTCAATCGTCTCGTACTCGAAGAACCAGGAAGAGGCGACGAAGTTCCTGGAGTGGTTCATCAAGGACGAGACCCAGAAGAAGTGGGCCGACCTCGGTGGCTACACCTGCAGCCAGGCCGTGCTGAAATCGGAAGCGTTCCAGAACGCCACGCCTTACAACAAGGCGTTCTATGACACGATGTTCATGGTCAAGGATTTCTGGGCGACACCGGAATACGCCGAGGTGCTCGATCAGCTGAACCAGAACATCTATCCGTTCGTGGTCGGCGGCAAAGGCACCGCCCAGGAAGCGCTCGACAAGACCGCCGCCGAATGGAAGGCGACGTTCACCAAGTACAATCGCTACAAGTAAGCATCACATTCAGAATGCCGGAGGAGGGTTTTCCCCTCCGGCATTCCTGTTTCAGGGAGACGCTCGTTGGCTTCGGTAGCCCTCACACATCTCGATCCTGCCTCAAGGGCCGCGGCGCGCGGCTGGTCGGATCTGACCATCCGCAATCTGTTCATCATCCCGACGCTGGTGTTCCTGATCATCTTCAACATCTTCCCGCTGATCTATTCGCTGGGCTATTCCTTCACCAACTTCGCGGCCAACCGGAGCGAGCCCTGGCAATTCGTCGGCCTGCAGAATTACCGTGAGCTGCTCAGCGACGATCACATCTGGTCGAACTTCATCATCACGGCGAAATACGTCATCGTTTCGGTGGCCGGCCAGATGATCGTTGGCTTCGGCCTTGCGCTGCTGCTCAACCGCAGCTTTCCGATGAAGGGCCTGATCACCACGCTGCTGCTGTTGCCGATGATGATGTCGGCCGCGGTCGTCGGCCTGTTCTGGCAGCTGCTCTACAGCCCGTCCTGGGGCCCGATCAACTACGTCTTCGGCCTCGGCGATTTCGCCTGGCTGTCCAACCCGGACAGCGCGCTCTACGCCGTCGCGATCACCGATATCTGGATGTGGTCGCCCTTCGTCATGCTGCTTTCGCTCGCCGGCCTGTCGGCCGTGCCGCAGCATCTCTACGAGGCCGCGGCGATCGACCGCGCCGGCTGGTGGTACACCTTCACCCGCATCACCTTGCCGCTGGTCTCGCCGATCCTTTTGATCGCGCTGATCTTCCGCACCATGGAAGCCTTCAAGACCTTCGACATCGCCTACACGATGACGACCCAGCCGACCGCCGAACTGATTGCGATCCGGCTCTACAAGCAGGCGTTCCAGCAGTGGGATACCGGCAAGTCCTGCGCGCTGGCCTACATCGTGCTGATCATGGTGCTGGCTATCACCAACCTCTACGTGAAGTACCTCAACAAGGTGAAGGAGCGCTGAGATGGCCGCCGTCCGCACTTCTTCCGAGGTCGCCCTCAACCGCGCGGCAATCGTCGCGGTGCTGGTCGCGACGCTGATCTTCCTCGCGCCGATCTACTGGATCGCCTCCACGGCGTTCAAGCCGAAGGAACTGGCGGTCAGCGTGCCGCCCACCGTCCTTTTCCAGCCGGAAGTCACGCCCTTCATCCGTCTGTTCACCAAGCGCGTGCAGATGCAGAAGCCGGTCGACCCGCAAGTCTACGAAGCCGCGCCCTGGTGGGAGAAGCGCATCTATGACGGCGGCGAGCGGGTGCTGAAGGTCGGCAAGGACGTGCAGCTTTCGCAGTATCCCAACCGCTTCATGAACAGCCTGATCGTGGCGGTCATCAGCACGGTGCTCGCCGTCGGCATGGGAACCTTCACCGCCTACGGCTTCTCGCGCTTCAAGGTCGCGGGCGAGGCTGACCTTCTCTTCTTCATCCTGTCGACGCGCATGCTGCCGCCGGTGGTCGTGGCGATCCCGATGTTCCTGATGTACCGGATGGTCGGCCTCAACGACTCGCATATCGGCCTGATCATCCTCTACGTCGCCTTCAACCTGTCCTTCTCGGTCTGGCTGATGAAGGGCTTCATGGACGAGATCCCGAAGGAGTACGAGGAGGCTGCGCTGGTCGACGGCTACACGCGCATGCAGGCTTTCTTCAAGATCGTGCTGCCGGAAGCGGCGACCGGCATTGCCGCCACCGCGGTGTTCTGCTTCATCACCGCCTGGAACGAGTACGCCTTCGCGCTGATCATGACCAACCGGCGCGCCCAGACCGCGCCGCCGTTCATTCCCAGCCAGATCGGCTCCGGCCTGCCGGACTGGACGACGATCGCGGCGGGCACGTTCCTGTTCCTGCTGCCGGTCGCGATCTTCACCTTCCTGCTGCGCAACCACCTGCTTCGCGGCGTGACTTTCGGAGCGATCCGCAAATGAGCTTTCGCGCGGTCAACGAGAAGTACCTTTTGCCGGCCTCGCAGATCCTCATGGTGCTGGGCATCATCGCGCTCTGCCAGCCATGGAGCCTCAGCCTGCATTCCTATGGCGTGACGATCATCCTGATCGGGCTGATCGGCTTCAACATCACGTCGAAGATAGCGCCGGAGCGCCCGGAGGAAACCGGCGCCGCAATGCACGAGGGGGCCCGGCAGTGACGCAGATCGAACTTCGCGGCATCGAGAAATTCTTCGGTGCCGTCCAGGTCATCCACAATCTGAACCTCGCCATCGCCGACAACGAGTTCATCGTGCTGCTCGGCCAGTCGGGCTGCGGCAAGACGACGACGCTGCGTGCGATAGCGGGGCTCGAGACGATCGACCAGGGCGACATCCTGATCGACGGCAAGGCGGTGCAGCACCTGAAGGCGGCGGACCGCGACATCGCCATGGTGTTCCAGTCGTTTTCGCTCTACCCGCATATGACGGTGTTCGAGAACATCGCCTTTCCGTTGCGCGCGACGCGCATGGACAGCGGCGAGGTCGACAAATCGGTTCGCGAGGTCGCCCGGGTCCTGCGCATCACCGAACTGCTCGGCAAGAAGCCGTCGGCGCTGTCCGGCGGCGACATGCAGCGCGTGGCGATCGGCCGCGCGCTGGTGCGGCGTCCAAAGGCGATGCTGATGGACGAGCCGATCGGCGCGCTCGACGCCAAGCTGCGCGAGGAGATGCGGGCCGAGATCAAACGGCTGCACATCAAGCAGGGTTCGACCACGATCTATGTCACCCACGACCAGATCGAGGCGATGAGCCTCGCCGACCGTATCGTCATCATGCATGAGGGCTTCATCCAGCAGGTCGGCACGCCGGACGAAGTTTATTCGCACCCGGCCAATTTGTTCGTCGCCCAATTCGTTGGCAGTCCGGTGATGAACATCACCGAGGCCAGCGTTGCCGAAGCGGCCAGCCTCGCCACCGTCACGGTCGGCGATGCGCCCGCGGGGTTCGAGTTCCCGAGCGCGCTCTTGTCGAAGCTCAATGGCCACGCTGCCAATGGCGGCCTGACGCTGGGTATCCGGCCCGAAGGCGTGCTCGTCCGGCGCGAGGCCGCGCCGGGCTACTTGCCGGTGGAGGCGCATATCATCGAACCGCTCGGCTCCTTCGACATTGTCGACCTCAAGGTCGGCTCCAAGATGCTGCGCGCCCGCACCAAGGCCGGCTACGTCGCCGGCCCCGGCGAGAAGGTGCATGTCCGCATCGATCCCGAGCAGGCGCATTTCTTCGATACGGCAAGCGGCAAGTCATTGGGGGTGAGGCTGTAATGGCCCATATCGAACTGAAGAACATCACCAAGAAGTTCGGTGGCCACACCGCGCTGACGAGCCTCAACCTCGAAATCGCCGACGGCGAGTTCTTCGTGCTGCTCGGCGAGACCGGCGCCGGCAAGACGACGACGCTGCGGCTCATTGCCGGGCTCGAGAAGCCTACCGAAGGCCAGGTTTTCATCGACGGCGTCGATGTCGCCGACTGGGGCGCGGCCGAGCGCGACGTGGCGCTGGTGCTGCAGCAATATTCGCTCTACCCGCGCTACACGGTGCGCGAGAACCTCGAATTCCCGTTGAAGCCGAAGATCCGCCGGCTGCCGGACGCCGAGATCAAGGATCGCGTCGCCCGCGCCGCCCGCACGCTCCGGATCGAGCATCTGCTCGACCGCAAGACCGACCGGCTGTCCGGCGGCGAGATGCAGCGCGTCTCGATCGGCCGGGCCATCGTGCGCAAGCCGCGCGTGTTCCTGATGGACGAGCCGCTGTCGGCGCTCGACGCAAAGCTGCGCGAGGCGCTGCGCACGGAACTGAAGAACCTGCAGATGCAGCTCGGCGCCACCTTCCTGTTCGTCACCCACGACCAGATCGAGGCGATGTCGATGGGCGACAAGGTCGGCGTGCTCAATCATGGCCGCATCGTCCAGACCGGCACGCCGCAGGAGATCTACAACAACCCGCGCGACACCTATGTGGCGAGCTTCGTCGGCTCGCCGCCGATGAACCTCATCGACGGCAAGCTCGTCGACAATCGCGCGGTGATGGCGCCGATGAATTTCGAACTGCCGCTTTCAGGAGCCGGCAATGCGGCCGACGGTCGTCCGCTCGTCTTCGGCATTCGTCCGGAGGATGTCTATCTGGAGAGCGGCGCGCCGGTGGAGGCCCACGTCCACGATGTCGAAAACCACGGCGTCGAGAAGATCCTGACGCTCAGGGTCGGCGACACCATGCTGCGCGCCACGGTGCCGGCGAGAACCGATGTCGAGATCGAGCAGCCGGTCCGCTTCGCCTGGAACCCGGACAAGGTGGTGCTGTTCGACAAGGGCAGCGGGGTCAGCCTGCGGCACGCCAGCTAGCCTGACGATTTTCAAGCAACCGGGGCTGGCAGGCGCATCGTCTGGCTACTTCGGCAGATAGGTCTCGTAGGGCGTGTCGTTGATCAGCAGGATCACGCACTCCGTGTCCGACAGGCAGGCATCGTCATGCATCTCATTGGCCTTCTGGGTCCAGTAGGACCCTGGCGGCAACTCGACCCTGTTCGCCTCGCCGCCATCCATCTGCCAGTGCGCCCACAGCCCCTCAATGACCACGGCGCGATAGTCCGCGGTATGCGCGTGGACAGGCGCGCGCCAGTTGCCGGGAACTTTGAGCAAGGTTCCCGCCGGGCCCTTTGCACGCTCGCCCCATAGCGGGCCGAGGCGCTGCGGCTGGTCCGGCGCTTCGACAGCGTAAGGGATCTTGTTCGCCGGCAGGTAGCTGTCTTCGAGGGCGAATGCCCGCCCCGGAAAGACGGTGAGCGCGGCGAGCGCAAGCAAGGCTGGGTGATTGGCCATGGCGGGTTCCTCCGCCGGCCAGCTTAAGCCGCCCCCGCCGGCAGGGAATGACGCTGCGTCCAAAACACTTGGCAATTCCTCCAGGCGACAGGAGCCGACCCGCGTTCAGGCGACCGGGCTGTCGTCGCCGTCGCCGGTGTTGCGCAGATGGCTCGGCGCCACGCCCATGACGCGCTTGAAGGCGCGGCTGAAGGACGCCTCGGAATCATAGCCCAGCCTGCTCGCGGCCACCGAAACCCGCATGCCGTCGCGGGCCAGCCATTGCCGCGCCTGGTGCATGCGAACGCTGAGCACATATTTGGCCGGCGTCTCGCCGACCACGGTGGCGAAGCGCTGGGCGAAGGCGGAACGCGAGGCTCCCATCATCCGCGCCAGCGACTCGACCGTCCAGTCGCGGTCCGGGTTCAGGTGGATGGCGGCAAGCACCTTGCCGACATCGGGATTGCGGACGGCGGCGATCCAGCCGGTGGCGTCGCCGCAGCCGTTCTCCACCCACGAGCGGATGATGGTGGCGGCCAGCACATCGGCGAGGCGCGCCAGGATGCCGCCGGAACCGACCCGGTCCATCGTCACCTCGCCGGCCATCGCATCGAGCAGGTGCTGGATGCCCGGCGCGTTCGCCATCAGCTTATGCGCCTGCATCAGGTCCGGCATCATGTCGAGCAGCGGATGCGAGCCGTCGAGGTTGAAATGCATGCTGCCGCAGAACAGCAGGGTCTTGCAGCCATCGCAGCCATTGGAGACGTCGTAGATGTTCTCGCAAACCGGCTCGATGCTGTAGCGGCCGATCGGCACAGCAGGCACGCCCGGCGCGCTGGCCAGAACGTGCTCGTCGCCGCGCGGGATCAATAGCGCGTCGCCGACCGACAGCTCGATCCATTCCTTCGCCGGCGAGAACAGCCAGCATCCCTGCTGGCCGATGAAGTGGAAGCGCGCCGCCTTCTGCGCGGGAAAGGACACCGCCCAGGGTTCCCCCAGCACGCAGCGGCCATAGTCGACGCCATCGAGGCGCAGTCCGCGCAGCATGTCGGTCAAGGGATCGCCGGAAGCCGGCAGTGCGGTTTTGGACGAATTGTAATTCATTTCGGCGTTTCTAGCATGGAAACTCCATCTGGTCACTTCCTATGTTGCATTGCAGCCAAATGTTGCGCCGCAAACAAATCGGACTGACGGAGCGCGCCCGCGAAGCATGTAGCGGGTGGAGGCCGAGCCGGTCATTTCCTAAGTGGCGCGCAAACAGATCGGAGATCTTGCCATGACCGAACCCGCCACGGGCGTCATCGACGCCGCTGTTCTGGACAGCCCCGACTCTCAAGAACGATCTGAGCCTGCCTGGGGCGCGGTGGTGTCGCTGGCGCTGGGCGTGTTCGGCCTGGTGACGGCGGAATTCCTGCCGGCCAGCCTGCTGACGCGGCTGGCGCAGGACCTCGGCGTCAGCGAGGGCGCTGCCGGGCAAGCGGTGACGGCGACGGCGGTGGTCGGCGCGATCGCGGCGCCGACCATGGCCATCGTCACCAAGCGGCTGGACCGCCGGCTGGTGATGTGGATGCTGACGGTTCTGCTCATCGTCTCCAATCTGCTCGCAGCCTTTGCTTCCTCGCTGACCATGCTGCTTCTGGCCCGGGTGGTTCTCGGCGTCGCGCTCGGCGGCTTCTGGTCGATGTCGGCGGCGATGGCGCTCAGGCTCGTGCCGATGCGGCTGATGCCGCGCGCCATGTCGATCATCCTCACCGGCGTTTCGGTCGCCACCGTCACCGCCGCGCCGGTCGGCGCCTATGTCGGCGACGTCTGGGGCTGGCGCACCGCCTTCATGATCGCGGCCGTCGTCGGCGCACTGGCGCTCTTGGTGCAGCTTGCCACCATCCCGCGGCTGCCGCCGGCCGGCGTGGCCAGCGTGCGCACCTTGCTGGAGGTCTTGAAGCGGCCGATGATCAGGGCGGCGCTGCTGGTCGTGCTGCTGGTCGCCTCGGGTCACTTTGCCGGCTTCACCTATGTGCGCCCGTATCTGGAAGTGGTTCCGGTGCTGCCGATCGAGACGATCTCGCTGGTGCTGCTCGGCTATGGCATCGGCGGCTTCTTCGGCAACTTCGCCGGCGGCTTCATGGCCGAGCGCAACCTGAAGGCCGCGGTCGCCCTGGCGCCGCTGCTGATTGCCCTGTCGGCGCTGGTGCTGCTGACGCTTGGCGCATCGCCGGTGACGGCGGCGATCGCCGTCGCCGCCTGGGGCTTCGCCTTCGGCGCGGTGCCGGTCGGGCTGCAGACCTGGCTGGTGCGCGCGGCGCCAGACGAGGCCGAAAGCGCCGGCGGGCTGATGGTCGCCACGTTCCAGGTGGCGATCGCGCTCGGCGCCGTCTTCGGCGGCCTGCTGGTCGACCATGCCGGCGGCGCCAGCGCCTTCGCCTATTGCGGCATCGCAACGCTGCTGGCGGCCCTGGCGGCGGTGCTAATGGGGCCGAAGCGCGCGGGCTAGCCGGCCCCCGCGCGATCATCCTACATCGGCCCGGCAGCCGTCCGGGCCGATGTCGCCGTGATCGCCGCCACGAAGCGCTTCAGGCTGTGCTCGACATAGGCGGTCAGCTCCATTTCGGGATCGAAGCTCCACCACAGCAGCGAGCCCTGCCAGTGCGACGCCATCAGCAGGCCGATGTCCTGGGGCATGCCCGGCATACCTGCGAAACAGTCGACGAGCACCTTGCTCAGCGCCGCTTTCCAGGCGCCGCCGCGCGCCCGCAGCACGGGATCGCGCAGGTCCTCGCGCAGCACCAGCAAACCTTCGGCATAGGATTCGATGTCGCCATAGCCGCTGGATAGACCACCCAACAACTGGATCGCCCCGGCCGGGGTCCTCGGCGTCGAGGCGGACAGCGCTTTGGTTTTCCGGTCGAGCCCATCCCAGGCATAAAGCAGCGTGCGTTGCTTCAGCTGCGCCTTGCTCCCGAAGCGCTGCACCAGCGTCGACCCCGATAGGCCGCATGCCCGCGCCAGCCGCTCGAAGGTCAGCGCCTCCGGGCCTTCGGCGTGCATCAGCCGGTAGGCGACCTCCAGCACCTGCTCGTCGGGCTGCGTTTTCGGCCGGGTCATCTTGACATCCATTTATAAACGAATGATCATTTATAAACGAGGAGCGTGGCAAGCGCCAGCCCTCGTTGTGGTGTTTTGGTTCGGGAGGTTGCGATGATGCTTGAAGGAAAGGTCGCCCTTGTCGCCGGCGCCACGCGCGGTGCCGGCCGTGGCATCGCGGTCGAGCTCGGCGCCGCCGGCGCCACCGTCTATGTCACCGGGCGCACGACGCGGACGCAGCAGTCGCCCTATGGCCGTCCGGAGACGATCGAGGAAACGGCTGAGCTGGTCACGGCGCAAGGCGGCAAGGGCATTGCCGTCCAGGTCGATCATCTGATTGCCGACGATGTGCGCGCACTGGTCGAGCGTATCCGTGCCGAGCAGGGCCGTCTCGATGTCCTGGTCAACGACCTGTGGGGCGGCGAAAGGCTGTTCGAATGGAACAAGCCGGTCTGGGACCATGATCTCGAGAACGGCTTGCGCCTGCTGCGCCTCGCCATCGACACGCATCTGATCACCGCGCACCACGCGCTGCCGCTGATGATCGAGCGGCCGGGCGGGCTGCATGTCGAAGTCACCGACGGCACGGCCGAATACAATGCCGACCACTACCGGCTGTCGCCGTTCTACGACCTCGCCAAGGTGGCGGCGACGCGCATGGCATGGGCGCACGCCAAGGACCTCGCGCCACATGGCGCCACGTCGGTCTCGCTGACGCCCGGCTGGCTGCGTTCCGAAATGATGCTGGAGGCCTTCGGCGTCAGCGAGGCGAACTGGCGCGACGCGACCGCCAAGGTACCGCATTTCGTCATTTCCGAGACGCCGCGCTTCGTCGGCCGCGCCATCGCGGCGCTGGCCGCGGATCCGGAGCGGTCGCGCTGGAACGGGCAGTCGCTGTCCAGCGGCGGGCTGGCGCAGGTCTATGGCTTCACCGATCTCGATGGTTCGCGCCCGGATGCCTGGCGCTATGTCCCGGAGGTCCAGGATGCCGGCAAGCCGGCCGATGCGACCGGGTATCGCTAGAATTGCGCTAGGCCGAGCGACCGTCGAAGTCGAAGATCTGGACCGCGGCAAGGTCGATGCCGTCGAGGCAATTGATGTTGACATAGGCGCTGCGTTCGCTGCCGTCGCCGACGTCCTCGGCGAAGGGATGGATGCCGCAGGAGCGGCAGAAGCGATGGGCGATGGCGCCCTTGCCAAAGGTGTAGCGGCCGAGGTCGTCGCCCCAGGCGAGCAGCCGCAGGTTCCGATGCGGCACCGCCCAGAGCAATGCAGCCTTGCGGGCGCAGATCGAGCAGTTGCAGCGCACGACCCCGCCGATCTCGCCCTCGACCTCGTACGCCACCTTGCCGCAGTGGCAGCCGCCTTTGTAGAGCATCGTTGCTTCTCTCCCTTCGGCCCGGCAGTGCAAATATGCCTGATCCAACTTGTTGGAGCATGATCTTTCCGAAAACCGGTTCCCGCTTTTCGGGATCATGCTCTAAAGACGTTGCAGCCTTGCGGAGTCCGACACCGAACATGCACCCAGTCCGCGATCATCTCGAAATTCTGCTGTCGCGTCTGGCGGCCCGCGCGAGCAACGAGAGCGTGTTCGTGCGGCTCTACCCGGAAGCAGCGCGAGCCGCCGCCGACGCCAGTGATGCGCGGCGTAAGGCCGGCGTGACGCTCGGGCCGCTCGATGGCACGATCGTCTCGATCAAGGATCTGTTCGACGTCGCCGGCGAGCCGACCACGGCCGGCTCGCTGATGCTCAGGACAGCGGCCCCCGCCTTGCGCGATGCCGCGATCGTCGGCCGGCTGCGCCAAGCCGGCGCGGTCATCCTCGGCAAGACCAACATGACCGAATTCGCCTTCACCGCGATCGGCGACAACCAGCACTACGGCACGCCCGGCAATGCTACCGACGCCAGCCTGATACCGGGCGGCTCGTCATCGGGCGCCGGGGTGTCGGTGGGTGAAGGAACCTGCGACGTCGCCATCGGCTCCGACACCGGCGGCTCGGTCCGCATCCCGGCATCGCTGAATGGCGTGGTCGGTTTCAAGCCCACGGCGCGGCGCATACCATTGGCCGGTGCCTATCCACTATCCGCGACGCTGGATTCGATCGGGCCACTGGCGCTGAGTGTCGCCGCATGCGCCGTCGCCGACGCCGCGATGGCCGGCGAGGAGATGCCGCCCCTGCACCTGCCGTTGCCGCTTGCCGGTCTTCGTGTCGGGATCCCGCGCGGTGTTCTTTTCGACGACACCGAAAGCGAGGTGGCGACCGCGTTCGATCGATGCCTGGGCAAGGTCGAGCAGGCCGGCGCGCGGATCGCGGACCTGTCGGTCGAGGACCTGCTTGCCGACATGCGCGCGGCGACCAGGCGCGCCACGATCGCGTCGATGGAGGGCGCCGAGGTCCATGCCGACTGGCTGGCGACGGGCGCATCCGTGCCGGTCGATCCGCATGTCAGCGGGCCGTTATCGCGCGCCCTGGCTATCCCCGCATCGGTCTATATCCGGACACTACGCCGCCGCGCGGCGCTGGCCGCCGCGATGGACGAGCGCCTGGCCAGCGTCGACGTGCTGGGCCTGCCGACGACGCCGGTGACCGCGCCGACCATCGCTTCGATGGCAAGCGACGTGGCGTTGCGTGACCGGATCGAAGGCCTGCTGCTGCGCAACACCCAGGTCGCCAACCAGTTCGATCTCTGCGCGATCTCGCTGCCGATGCCTGGAACGGCACGCCCGGCCGGGCTGATGCTGGTGGCGCGCAACGGCCAAGACCGGCATCTGCTGCGCATCGCGGCAGAAGTGGAGCGGCTGCTCGGTTGATGACCGGCGCGCCGTGTCAGCGCGACGAACAGTGCCGGCGCTCGCTTGGCCTCGCGGTCCGTTCGATGCCGGTCGCGACCAGCGTCCGCACGATCTGCCGCTTGCCGTTGAAGGTCTGGGTCCTGGTCTCGATCGAGCCGGCAATCACGATCGTGCCGGCGTAGAGCTTGTCCTGGAGATCGAGCGCCTTGTCTTCCTGCGGCAGGCCGTCGATGTCAATCACGACGCCCCTGATGATCTCGCCGGTGGCGAGCTCGAGCGCACTGTTGGAAGGGCAGGGCGCCGCGATGCAGCGCAGGCCGTTGTCGCAGAACACATAGCCGTCCTGCCCGTCAGCCAAGGCCTGTACGGCCGTGGCGCAGAGGCTCGCGGCTAGAAGGGAAAGGCGGGCGATGAACATGGCGGCAATGTCCCCGTCGAATCCGTGAAAATTGAGGCGCCGCCGGTGACGAGCTACAGGTCGACCGGGAAGCGCCGCCGGTAGTGAGCGGTCACTTCCGGGTTGCGCAGATTGACAGGCAATTTGTTGGCGAGCACCTGCAGCGCTTCGCCGGCGGCGCCGACGCCCATGCGCATCATCGATTCCTCGGTGATCCCCGCCATGTGCGGGGTGACGATGACATTGTCGAAGCCGAAATAGGGATGGTTCGGCGGCAGCGGCTGCGTTGCAAAGACATCGAGCGCGGCACCGCCGATGCTGCCCTTGCGCAAGGCCTCGATCAGCGCGTCGTCGTCGACCACGGGCCCGCGCGAGACATTGATCAGCAGCGCGTTGGGCTTCATGCGCGAAATGCGCTCGCGGCTGATCAGGCCGCGTGTCTCCGGTGTCAGCGGGCAGCAAAGCACGACGATGTCGCTCTGCTCGACCAGGGCGTCGATCGATAGGAAGCCGACCTTGTCGGGCGCCGGGCGCATGCTGCGCGTCGTCGCCACCACATTGAGGTCGAAGCCGTGGGCGGCGATATGGCCGACCGCCTGGCCGACCGCGCCGAGGCCGACAATGCCGATGGTCTTGCCGGCGAGCTCGGTGTTGGCGTTGGCGTGGTCGCGGCCGGCGAGCCAACCCTTGGCGCGCAGGTCGCGGTCGACCATGCGAAAACGCCGAAGCAAGGCCAGCGTCACGAACATCACGTGCTCGGCGACCGAGCGCGCATTGACCGCCGGCACGTTCGCCACAAGCACGCCGGCCGCGGTCGCCGCCTCGACCGGGATCATGTCCAGCCCGGCGCCATGCCGGATCGCGGCGCGCAGCTTCGCGGCGCCATCGAAAAGCTCTGCCGGCAGCGGCGCACGGACGATGACGATATCGGCATCCTTCGCTTCGGCGGCAAGCGTCCTGCCATCGAGGGCGGAAGCGACGACCAGCCTGCCCGCCCCGGCCAGCATGGCGGAGGCGCGCGGATGCAGCGGATGCGTCGACAGGATTCTGGGCATGTGGCTCCCGTTTGTTTGCCGCATTTCCGCGACGCCAGGCGATGCCGCCTGGCTGCAAAATGCTCTAGGCCTTTTCGAGCGCCGGGCTCGTCGGCTCCGTCCCGTGGCCCTCGATCAGGCCTTTCCAATAGCTTTCGGCGCCCTGCAGATGGGCGTTCATCAGCGCCTGAGCGAGGTTGCCGTCGCGGCGCAGCAGCGCCTCGTAGATCTGGATGTGCTCGGCATGCGAGCGCACGCTGCGTTCGGGGTCGTTGAAATAGATCGGCAGGCGCTGCTCGCCCATCAGGTAGTAGACGCTGCAGATGTTGTGGAAGATGCCGTTCTTGGTGGCGCGCACGATCTCGAGGTGGAACTCGCGGTCTTCCTTGGCCAGGCCCTCGCCGGCGGCGATGCGCTCCTCCGAGGCTTTCAGGATCTCGCGCAGCCGCTCGAAATTCTCCTCGGTGGCGCGCGAGCAGGCAAGCTCGGCGGCCTTGATCTCGTGGATCTTGCGCAGCTCGACCGTTTCGTAGATCTGGATCGGATCGAGCGGCAGGCCGGCGCGGGCGAACAGAGCCAAGGCTTCGACGCTCGCCTGCTTGGTGTCGACATAGATGCCGGATTTGGCGCGGCGCTCGACGATGCGCATGGCCTCGAGAATGGCCAGCGCCTCGCGGATCTGGCCGCGGCTGACCGAGAAATGCTCGGCCAGTTCACGCTCCGACGGCGTGCGGCCCGTCTCCTTGTCCGAGCTGGAGAACAGAAAGGCGGCGAGTTCCGCGAGAAGGTTCTTTTCTTTCATCGTCAGCAGCGTTGCGCGTGCGCCTCCAGGAACCGTTCCGAAATTGTGAATCCCAATCCGGGCTTTTCAGGGATCGCTATCATACCGTCCTTCGCTTCGACAGTCTCTTCGACAAGATCGTGGATCATGGGGTTGGCGCCGAGCGAATATTCGACGGTGAAGCTCGCCGGCGACGCCGCGCAGACATGCAGACCGGCAAAGAAGCAGGGCGCGCCGGCCCACAGATGCGGCGCAAAACGCAGGTTGAAGGCGCTGGCGATGGTGCCGATCTTCATCGCCTCGCTGATGCCGCCGCAGAATGCGGGGTCCGGCTGGAAAATGTCGGCCGACTTCAGAACGGCGAGATCGCGGAAGGCGTAGCGGGTCGCCTCGCTCTCGCCGGTAGCGATCGGGATGGTGGACGAGGCTCGGACTTCGGCCAAGCCCGGCTTGTCGTCGGCGATCACCGGCTCCTCGAACCAGGCGAGGTCGAGGTCGCCGGCGAGCTGGATGAAGCGCTTTGCCTCGGCCACCGTATAGGTGCCATGCGCGTCGACCATCAGCTCGACCTCGGGGCCAAGCGCCTCCCTTGCCGCGCGGACGCGGGCGGCGGAAGTATGCGGGGCGCCATCCATGGCGCCGATGCGCATCTTCAGCGCCTTGAAGCCGCCCTTGGCGATGTAGGATTGGAGCTGCTCGCCGATGGTCTCGGCCGGCGCCCAGCCGCCGGAAGCGTAGGCCTGCATGCGCTCGACCTTGCGGCCGCCGAGCAGTCGCCAGACAGGCTGGCCAAGCGACTTGCCGAGGATGTCCCAGAGCGCGATGTCGACGGCGCTGATGGCGGCAACGCTCATGCCGCGCCGCGCCAGCTGCGGCATGGCGTGTCCGGCATGGGCCGCGGTGTGGTGGCGCACGCCGTTGTAGAGCATTTCCCAGATGACGCCGATGTCGGCCGGGTCGCGGCCGACGAGCTGCGGCCCGACCTCGTGGTTCAGCATATGGACCAGTGCGCCATAGCTGCCGGCGCTGCCGGCGGCGTTCTTACCCTCGCCCCAGCCGACCAGGCCGTCATCGGTTTCGACGCGCAGGATGGCGGCGTCGAACGTCGTCACCTGACCGAAATCGCTGCGGTGCTGCTTCGCCGCTGCGATCGGTATGCGAACCCACCAGGCTTGGACCGTCTTGATGCGCATGGCCATCCCCGGCCCCGCCGCCCGTTCGGGCGGAAGGGCGTCTTCCTTTCGACCGGCTATTTGATCAGCGGCAGCAGCGTTTCGGCGGTGATGCGCATCTGGTCGGTGTAGAACTTCTCCGTCAGCACGCTGGAGCCGTGATCCTGGATGAACTTCAGCTGCTCGGGCGAGATGTCGACCGGATGGCGCTCGACCATGTCGGGATAGGGCGCGGCCGGCGTGCGGTCGACGGGGGCCACGAACTCGTTGGTCAGCGCGCCGTCGTAGCCGATCTCCTTCAGCGTGCGCACGATCCGCGGCCAGTCGATCTGGCCGAGGCCGGCGGCGAAGCGGTTGTTGTCGGCGACGTGGAAGTCGAACAGGCGTTTGCCAACCTGGCGGATGGCGTCATAGACGTTAAATTCCTCCATGTGGATGTGATAGGCGTCGAGGCAGACGCCGCATTCCGGGCTGACCGCGTCGGCAAGCGCGAGCGCCTGCGCGCCGCGGTTGAATAGATAGGTCTCGAAGCGGTTGAGCGGCTCGACCGCGACCTTGACGCCGACTTTCTTGGCGTGCGCGAAGCACTCGCGGGTGGCGTCGACCACCCAGCCCCATTCCTCCGCCTCGGTGCCGTCGGGCACCACCTTGCCGACGGTGGCGGGAACCAGCGTGATGATCTCGCCCTCGAGCTCGCTCACCATGGTCAGCACGTCCTTGACGTATCGCACCGAGCGCTCGCGCTGGCCCTGGTCCTTGGCGGCGAGGTTGCGTTCGCCCAGCATCAGCGTCACCGAGCCCCAGCAGCGGATGCCGTGCTCCTTCAAGAGCGCGCGCGTCTCCTTGGTCTTGTACTGCTCGGGCTCGCCGGAAATCTCGATCGACTCATAGCCGAATTTCTTGATGCGCTTCAGCGTCACCTCCAGCGGCTCCGCCCGCATCCAGTTGTGCGTCGAAAGATGCATGGTCTATCCTTCCCAGAATTCGCCTGTCACGTTCTCCCGCGGCGCTCTCCCGCGGAGCCCGCCGCCAGTTTCCTCCCCAAGGCGTTCCAGCATTTTTTGGCAAACTGGTTCGACCAATTGGGCCTTTTTGATGGTCTACAGCAATTTCGGATGGACGGCAAGAAGTCGACCAACGCCGCCCGTTTACGAAGTTACCATATTGAATAATATGTAATTTTCCCACCGCGACGGATTACCGGCGGCGCCGTTTTGCCATGCTCGGCCGCTTGACCAAACAACATTATTTGGTAATACCAGAATTGCGGCGTGTTCAAATCGCCGACATGAAAGACCAAAGAGACTGGCCCCGTCCGCAATCGGCGCTATGCTCGGTCGCGATGAAAAAAGAGGGAGGATGCCGATGCCGTCGACGATGAAGGGTCCCGGTCTGTTTCTGGCGCAGTTCGCGGGCGATGCCGCGCCGTTCAATTCGTTGCCGTCGATCACCAAATGGGCCGCCGGTCTGGGCTACAAGGGCGTGCAGATCCCGACCTGGGACGCACGGCTGTTCGACCTGGAAAAGGCGGCGACCTCCAAGGCCTATTGCGACGAGGTGAAAGGCATCTGCGCCGATGCCGGCGTCGAGATCACCGAACTGTCGACGCATCTGCAAGGGCAACTGGTGGCGGTGCATCCGGCCTATGACGCGCAGTTCGACGGCTTCGCGCCTGCTTCGGTGCACAACAATCCGAAGGCCAGGCAACAATGGGCGGTGGAGCAGATGAAGTTCGGTGCCAAGGCGTCGAAGAACCTGGGGCTGAAGGCCTCGGTCTCATTCTCCGGAGCGCTGGCCTTCCCCTACCTCTACCCATGGCCGCAGCGCCCGGCCGGGCTGATCGAGGAGGCTTTCGCCGAACTCGGCAAACGCTGGAAGCCGATCCTCGACGTCTATGACGAGAACGGCGTCGATATCGGTTACGAGATCCATCCGGGCGAGGACGTGTTCGACGGCGCCACCTTCGAGATGTTCCTCGACGCGGTGGGCGGCCACAAGCGCTGCAACATCAACTACGACCCGTCGCACTTCCTCTTGCAGCAGCTCGACTATCTCGAATTCATCGACATTTACCACGAGCGCATTAAGGCGTTTCACGCCAAGGACGCGGAGTTCAATCCGACGGGGCGGCAAGGCGTCTATTCCGGCTATCAGGGCTGGACCAACCGGGCCGGGCGGTTCCGTTCGCTCGGCGACGGGCAGGTCGATTTCGGCGGCATCTTTTCCAAGCTCACCCAGTACGGCTACGATTCCTGGGCGGTGCTGGAATGGGAATGCTGCCTGAAGCATCCGGAGGATGGCGCCGCCGAAGGCGCGCCCTTCATCCAGCATCACATCATCCGGGTGACGGAGAAGGCGTTCGACGACTTCGCCGGTGGCGCGACCGACAAGAAGGCGCTGCGCGCGATGATGGGAATCTAATACCGCTTTTCCCTCCCCTCGAGGGGAGGGTGGCCCAAAGGGCCGGGCGGGGTCGGCTCATGCCGAGCTTCACGCTCGGCAACCCCACCCGATCCGCTGCCCGGATCGACCTCCCCTCGGGGGGAGGCAAGCACCAACGAGGGAGACAGGAATGGTCGGCGCATCGAAG
Organism: Mesorhizobium sp. M4B.F.Ca.ET.214.01.1.1; assembly: GCF_004791545.1. Taxonomy (NCBI): domain Bacteria; kingdom Pseudomonadati; phylum Pseudomonadota; class Alphaproteobacteria; order Hyphomicrobiales; family Phyllobacteriaceae; genus Mesorhizobium; species Mesorhizobium sp. M4B.F.Ca.ET.214.01.1.1. The sequence continues at coordinate 518,576 of NZ_SRUX01000003.1, read as the reverse complement.
TCGGAAACGGGAGGCGGCCCGATCCGCTATGGCATGGTCGGCGGCGGGCAAGGCGCCTTCATCGGCGCGGTGCACCGGATCGCGGCCAGGCTGGACAACGACTTCGTCCTGGTGGCCGGCGCGCTGTCTGCCAACCCGGAACGCGCAAAGGCATCGGCCGCCGAGCTCGGGCTCGATCCGGCGCGCAGCTACGGCTCCTACGCCGAAATGGCCAAGGCCGAGGCGAAGCGGCCCGACGGCATCGAGGCGGTGGCGATCGTCACCCCCAACAACGTGCATGTGCCGGCGGCCAAGGCGTTTCTCGAGGCCGGCATCCACGTCATCTGCGACAAGCCGCTGGCGACCACGCTGGCCGAGGCGAAGAAGCTTGCCGCCCTGGTCGAGAAGACCGGCAAGGTGTTCGTGCTCACCCACAACTACACCGCCTATCCGATGATCAGGCAGGCGCGCGAGATGGTGGCCAAGGGCCAGCTCGGCGACATCCGCATCGTGCAGTCGGAATATCCGCAGGACTGGCTGACCGAGGATCTCGCCGCCACCGGCCAGAAGCAGGCTGCGTGGCGCTCCGACCCGAAGCAGGCCGGCGCCGGCGGCGCGCTCGGCGACATCGGCACCCATGCCTACAACCTGGCGCGCTTCGTCTCCGGGCTGGAGCTCGATACGCTGTCGGCCGATCTCGACGCCTTCGTGCCGGGGCGGCAGCTCGACGACAACGTCAACGTCATGCTGCGCTTCAAGCCGGTCGGCAAGACGCATCCGGCCAAGGGCATGATCTGGGCAAGCCAGGTGGCGCCCGGCCATGAGAACGGGCTGAAACTGCGCATCTACGGGTCGAAGGGCGGGCTGGAATGGGTGCAGGCCGATCCGAACTATCTGTGGTATACGCCGTTCGGCCAGCCGAAGCAGCTGCTGACCCGCGCCGGCGCCGGCGCGCTGCCGTCCGCCGGGCGTGTCACCCGTGTTCCCTCGGGCCATCCGGAGGGCTATCTCGAAGGCTTCGCCAACATCTACCAGGAAGCGGCCCGCGCCATCCGCGCGGCGCGCAGGAAGGGCGGCAAGCCGGCAAAGGATGTCGTCTTCCCGACGATTGCCGACGGCGTCGAAGGCATGGCCTTCATCGAGGCCTGCGTGAAGTCGTCGAAGAAGAATGGGGCGTGGACGAAGCTCTAGGGGTGTCGATATTCAGGTGAGGCCGGTCTGCGAACGGCGGCTTCCTGCGCTTCCGGTGCTCGCGTACTTAAGTGCGCTCCGCTCCGGTTCTCGGAAGCCACCGTTCTCGACTCGGCCTGACCTGAATCTCATCCCCCCTTGATCGAAGGTGATGGGGAGGGGTCGATGAAAATCGGCATGTGCATGTTCCTATGGACGACCAGCGTCTCGAAGAAGCATGAGGCGCTGCTGAGAGACATCAAGTCGACCGGCTTCGACGGCGTCGAGATCCCGGTGTTTTCCGGCGCGCCCGACGACTACAAGAAACTTGGCGACCTGCTCGATCGCATCGGCCTGGAGCGCACCGCGGTCTCGGCAATGGGCGATCCGGCGATGAACCTGATCTCGACGGACGCCGCGACGCGCAAGGCCGGCATCGACTACATGAAATGGGCGATCGACTGCAGCGCCGCCCTTGGCGCCGACAGGCTGAGCGGGCCGCTTCATTCGACGCTCGGCGCCTTTTCCGGCAGCGGGCCGACGGCCGCAGAGAAGAAGCGCTCCGTCGCTTCCCAGCGCGCCATCGGCGACCATGCCGGCAAGACGGGGGTGACCATCGGGTTAGAGGCGCTCAACCGCTTCGAATGCTATCTGTTCAACACGATGGACGATCTGTCCGAGCATATCGACGCGATCGACCGGCCGCACATCAAGGCGATGTACGACACGTTCCACGCCAACATCGAGGAGGCCGATCCGATCGGCGCCTATACGCGCAATCGCCGGAAGGTCGTCCACATCCACATTTCAGAGAATGATCGCGGCGTGCCGGGCCGGGGCAATATTCCCTGGAAGGAGACGTTCTCGGCCATCCGCAAGAGCGGTTACGACGACTGGCTGACCATCGAATCCTTCGGGCGTTCGCTGAAGGACCTGGCTGCGGCGACCAAGGTTTGGCGGGATTTTGCCGAGACGCCGGAGGCTGTGTATCGGGAGGGGTACCAGCATATCAGGGATGGGTGGAAGAAGGCGGCTTAGAATGGCCGTCCGACGAGCGCCGCGATCCTTCGCGCCCCCCTCTGTCCTGCCGGACATCTCCCCCACAAGGGGGGAGATTGGCGGCTGCGGCGCTTAGCTCAATTCGGCAACGTAGGAGATTGGCGAAAGCCGTGGTCGTGGCTGATCTCCCCCCAAGTGGGGGAGATGCCCGGTAGGGCAGAGGGGGGCGCTGTCCCGTCGACCTCTCGCAAGATTCTGCTAGCGAGGACTAACCCCGCTCAGCCTGCAGCCTATTATAATCATGCAGCGTGCGGCTGAGCCGGCGACGCAGGAAGTTCGAGATGTTGTCGAAGACGAAGACGACGGCCAGCGTCAGCAGCACCATGTAGAAGACGTTGGCCCAGTTGGAATTGGTGCGCATCGCTTCCCAGAGCTTCAGGCCGATGCCGCCGGCGCCGACGGCGCCGATGATGGTGGCGCCTCTGGTGTTGGATTCCCACTGGTAGAGCGTCTGGCTGATGAAGACCGGCAGCACTTCCGGCAGCACGCCGTAGCGCTGCACCAGCAAGCCATTGGCGCCGGTCGACTGCACGCCTTCGCGCGGCTTGTCGTCGATGTTCTCCAGCGCCTCGGAATAGGTTTTGCCGAGCGTGCCGATCTCGGTGAAGAAGATCGCGGCACTTCCCGCCAACGGGCCGGGTCCGAAGGCGCGGGTGAAGAACAGCGCCCAGATCAGCATGTCGACCGAGCGCATGAAATCGAAGAAGCGTTCCAAGACCTGGCTGAGCAGCCCGCTCGGCGTGATGTTGCGGGCGGCGAAGAAGGCGAGCGGGAAGGCGACGATGCCGCCGAGCAGCGTGCCGAGGAAGGCCATGACGATGGTCTGCAGCAGTTTCGTCCAGACATCGCCATGCTGCCATTGGGCGTTGTTCCAGATGTTGTCGGCGGCAAGCGCGATGTTCGATGTTCCGGGCTTGAGCTCCGGGCCGGAAACCAGCAGCGAAGCCACTTCGCCGGCCGGCTTGCCGAAGAAGGGCGAGCGCGTGTCGAAGACGAAATTCGCCCAGCCGAGGAAGCGCTTGCGCACCTTGACGCGGTCGACGGTGACGCGCACCTCGCCGACGAAGCCCATCCTGGCGACAATTTCGTCGTCATGCGCGGTGATCCAGTCGGGCACCGGGCCCGAGATCACCGGCTTGCCGCCGGTCAGCGACACGGGCACCGTCTGGCCGTTGGCGACAATCACGGCTTTGGTCTTGTCGAAGGTGACGGATTTGGCCGGTCCGTCGATCAGCACGGTGAAGGTGCCGTCCGGGTTCCTGATCACCCAGTCAGGATTGGGGTTCTCGCCAAGCGCTGAGAAGCGCGGATATTTCGGCGTGATCTCCGGCTGGTCGAGGCGAAACTCCGGCTGCAGGTCGTAGCTGATCCATTGCGCCAGAAAGAGCGGCAGGCGCTCCCAGTGCGACTCGCGCAGCACCTGCGGCATGCTGAAGAACCACAGGGCGTAAGCGAGATACAGGACAGTTCCAGCGACCAGGAACAGCGGGCCGAAACGCTGGTAAAGCGGCCGGCGGAAGACGTGCGGGTAGCGCGCCTCGATCGACAGAATGTCGTCGGCGGTTATGGCCATATCAGGCGCTCATCAGGAAGGCCTGCTCGCCGACGAGCTTGCGGCGCAGCCAGGCGGAGAACTGGTCGACGATGAAGATGGTGGTGAACAAGAGCAGCACTAGCGCCAGCGTTTTGGCGCCGAAGCCGCGCGAGATGGAGAGCTTCAGCTCCTCGCCGATGCCGCCGCCGCCGACCGCGCCCATGATCGTCGAGATGCGCACGTTGATCTCGATCCTGAGCAGCGTGTAGGACATGAAATTGGGCAGCACCTGCGGCAGGGCGGCGAAGCGGATGCGCTCGAACCAGTTGGCGCCGACCGCCCGCAAGCCCTCCTCGGCGCGCATGTCGATGTTCTCGTTGATCTCGTAGAACAGCTTGCCCAGCGCGCCGATCGAATGCAGGCCGATGGCGATGATGGCGGCGACCGGGCCGATCGAGACGATGGCCGCGAACAGGCCGGCAATGACGATCTCGGGGAAGGCGCGCAGCAGTTCCATGAAGCGCTTGACGACGAGCCTGAGCGCCGGGCTCGGCGTCAGGTTGCGCGCGGCGATGAAGGAGAAGGGCACGGCGAAGACGAAGCCGACGAAGGTCGAGACCAGCGCCACGTTGACCGTGGTCAGCATCAGCTCGAAATATTCGGGGATGTAGAATCCGCCCCAGACAGGGACGCGGCCGAGCGGGAAGTTGAATTCCTGGGTGCCGGTGTCATGCGGCGAGGCGACGTCGAACAGGGCGCGCCAGACGTCGTTCCAGTCCTTGGGAATCAGCCAGCTCAGGAAGTCCAGTATGTGCGGCAGCCGGTCGAGGAAATGGCCGGCATTGGCCTCGTCGGCGAACCACATGGTCGCGCACATGGCGACAAAAAGCAGGCCGACACCGAGGCCGGTGTAAAGCCGGCGCAAGGACGTCTGGCGCCGCCAGGCATCGGCCGCCAGGCGCGTCGCGTCAGAGTGGATTGTCGCTGAGGTCATGATCGGGAGATGCAAAAGGGGCGGCGTTTTTTGGCGCCGCCCCTTTTCCTGATGCCGTCAGCCGCCGATGGCGGCTTTGCGGGCTTCGACGATGACGTTGTAGAAGTCCGGCTTGACCGGAACGTAGCCGGTGAAGTCGCCGCCCTCGACGCCCTCGAAGCAGGGCTTGTCCTTCGTCGGCAGCGCGGTGAAGAACGCGGTCAGCTTGGCCTTCATGTCGTCGCCGAGCGCGGTGCGCACGACCAGCGGGCCGTTCGGGATCAGGCCGGAGCGCCAGACCTCGACGAAGTCGTTCGGGTCGACGGCGCACTTGGCGACTTCCTTGTGGAAGGTGCCGGAGGTGTAGCCGTTCTTGAAATCGCCGATGCCGGAGGAATCGTCCACCGCGACGTCGACCTTGCCGTCGCGGACGGCGAGAACGTTGTTCTCGTGGCCGCCATTGAACTGGGTCGAGGCGAAGAAGGCTTCGTTCGACTGGCCGGTGTCCTTAGGGATCTGGGTCAGCGGGATCAGGTAGCCGGAGGTCGAGTCCGGATCGGCATAGCCGAGCTTCTTGCCCTTGGCCGACTTGATGTCGGTGATCCCCGACGACTTCAACGCCAGGCCGATCGAATAATAGCCGGTGGCGCCGTCGGTCTGCTGGGTGGTGAGGATCGGGGTGACCGCCTTCGGGTCCTTGATGTAGACGCTGGCATAGCCGGAAGCGCCGAGCTCGGCGAAGTCGAGCGTGCCGCCGAGCAGGCCCTGGATGACGCCGTCATAGTCGGCGGCCGGGAACAGCGAGACCTTCTCGAAGCCGAATTCGGCCTTCAAATGGTCGGCCAGGCACTGGTAGTTGCGCAGCCGGTCCGTCTCGTTCTCGCCACCGAGGATGCCGACGCGGAATTCCTTGACGTCGGCGGCATGAGCGGCGCTCGTCGCGATGGCGAGCAGTGATACGGCGCCAAAAACCATCTTCCTAAACATTTGGATCTCTCTCCTGTTGTTCCGGCCTCGCGCCGGCGACGTTCGAATTTTGACAGCTGCCTTTGACGCGGGCGGGCGATCCGGGTTGCTCGTTTGCTTGGCCATGATCCTTGCCGAACCGGTTGCCGCTCTTCGTCAGCGTGGACGGTTCGAAAGCATCGACTAGTAGCCGGGGAATGCGGGCTCGAGCGGTCCGGCGGATGCGGTGATCTTCGGCTTGAAGGTGACGCTGGTCGACGTGATGGCCTCGGAGATATCGGCGCCATTCGCATCCGCGCCATAGACGAGGCGCACGGCGTCGCGGTCGAGGTCCTCGGGCGCGCCATCGAACACGACCTTGCCGGCGGCCATCCCGATGATGCGGTTGCAATAGGCCCGCGCCGTGTCCAGCGTGTGCAGATTGGTGATGACGGTGATGCCTTCGCGTAGGTTGATGTCCTGCAGCGAGTCCATCACCACCTTGGCGTTGAGCGGGTCGAGCGAGGCGATCGGCTCGTCGGCGAGCAGCACCCTCGGCTGTTGCATCATGGCGCGCGCGATCGCCACGCGCTGCTGCTGGCCGCCGGACAGCGTGCCAGCCGGCTGCAGCGCGGTGCGGGCGATGTCGAGGCGTTCAAGCGCCGCAACCGCCTCGGCGCATTCGGTGCGCGAGAAAATGCCGAACAGATTGGACAGCGTCGAGCGGTGGTTTAGCCGGCCAAGCAGCACGTTGGTCAGCACGTCGAGGCGCGGCACCAGGTTGAACTGCTGGAAGATCATGGCGCAGTCGCGCTGCCAGCGCCTAAGCGGCGAGCCCTGCAGCGCCGAGACTTCGGCGCCGTCAAAAAAAATCGACCCCTGGCTGGGGTCGATGAGACGGTTGATCATGCGCAGAAGCGTCGACTTGCCGGCGCCGGAACGGCCGATGATGCCGACCATCTGGCCCTGCGGGATCGACAGGTCGACGGCGCTGACGGCGGTGTTCTTGCCGAATCGTCGGCTGACACCGCGGATTTCGAGCGTGGCAGAGGCTGCTGACATGGGGCTAGGCTCCAGTCCAGTCGGTTACAGGGTCTGTTAACCTTGGCTAGCGCAGCCCCATGAACCTGCGGTGTCGGATTGATGTCAGTTTTGTTACCGCCCACAGCTGCGCGGTAGCAGTCATCAGCCGAGGACCAGGAGCTCCTCGAAATGCTCCATGTCACGGAAGCTGCAAAAGGCCGCCGGGTGGAGTTCGATGACCGGCGCCTCGCGGTCGAGGAAGGACAGGCAGTCATCGAACAGATCCTGCCACGCCGCCGCCCGCTCGTCGGCAAGGCGGCGGATCTGGTAGGCGAAGGTGATGTGGAAGACGTAGGTGTCATGGTCGGGATGGCGATAGCCGAAGGGCACCGACAGCGCGTCGCGCCAGGCCTGGAGGATGCGCCGGTCTTCCTCCGAGGCGCCGGCGACGGTGAGGCCGTTCGGGGTGATACCGATGGCCTTGACCCTGAACGCGCCGCTCCCCGCGAAGCCCTTCAGGCGCTCCAGATAAAGGCGGGTCATGTCGTCGATGCTGGTGTCGAGCGGCACATCCCGAGGCCAATAGGGGAGCCGGCGGCGGCGCTCGATGATGCCCTGGAACAGCGTCATATGCAGGCTGGAGACCGGGGTGAAGACAAGCCGGTCGGCGTCGGGCATGGCGCGCATGCGCTCGCGCACTGCGACTACAGCGGCTTCGGAGGGTGAGCCGGCTACGAGATGGGAGACAACGGTGTTGCCAGGCTCGAACAGGAAATTGCCCGCCGTGTCGTAGCGGGTGCCGAGATGCACCGGCGGCGCGGGGTTGGTGCCTTCGAAGAAGCCGGCGAGCGAGGGTCTGGCTTTGTCGAGCATGGCGATCTCCCTGGCGAGATCGCCTCTTGTCCGACTCGTATGTCAAAGATGTGAATCTAGGGGCGTCGTCCTGGGCATAGGTATCGAAGCTAGCGGTCTCACTAGCAGTTGAGGCAGTTCTACCGGGAGATGGGCGCCAACACGAAGAGAATTAGCACCCCTACCGCTGCCAGGCCCAAGCCCAAGATGGTCAAGACAATGGACGAGACTCGGTCGGACCGACTCCAGCGGTTTACCTGGCTCCGAACGACCCAAATCCCCAATACAACCAGCGCCAACCCAATGCACGCCGGTATAAACAGTATAGCCACGAAATGATCTCCTTCCACACGACTGGCCTAGGAGATGTTTGATATAGCGAGATTAAATTACTGTACGACCACACCACGTTCCCGTGAATGTCAACCATACCTCTCCAGGAAAGCCTCTGCCGAAAGCGCGCGAAAATCGTCGAGCGACGCGCGCAACCGGGCATGGTCCCAGTCCCACCAGGCGAGCGCCTGGTAGCGCTCGGCGGTGCGACGGTCGAAGCGCTCGCGGATCGGCTTCGCCGGCACGCCGCCGACGATGGTGTAGGGCGCGACATCCTTCGACACCACGGCGCCCGCGCCGACCGCCGCGCCGTCGCCGACGGTGACGCCGGGCAGGATTGTGGAGCCATGCCCGAGCCAGGTGTCATGGCCGATGGTGACGCGCTTGGCGCGGCGCTGCGCGAAAAACTCGTTCTCGTGCTCGGCATCGTCCCAGTAGTCGGAGGCGCGGTAGGTGAAGTGGTGCAGCGTCGGCCGCCAGGTCGGATGGTTGGTGGCGTTGATGCGCACGCTGGCCGCGATGTTGGAAAACTTGCCTATGGTCGCGCACCAGACGGCGCAGTCCTGCATCATATAGGAATAGTCGCCGAGCTCGCTTTCCGAAACCCGGCTGCGGTCGGCGATCTCGGTCCAGCGGCCGAGCGTCGAGTTCTCGACCTGCGCGGTCGGGTGAACCAGCGGCGTCTCCGACAATTTCCTTGTCATGCGGCAATCCTGCCTGCGGCGAAAGCGGTGACGTCGATGACGCGGTCGGCGACCGCCTCGCGCACGTCTTGATCGTGGAAGATGCCGAGCAGGGCGACGCCGGCCGCCTTCTTGGCGGCGATCAACTCGACCACCACGTCGCGGTTCCTGGCATCGAGCGAGGCGGTCGGCTCGTCGAGCAGCAGGATCGGATGCTCGGTGATGAAGCCGCGCGCGATGTTGACTCGCTGCTGTTCGCCGCCGGAGAAGGTCGCCGGCGGCAAGGTCCAGAGCTTTTCGGGCAGGTTGAGCTGGGTAAGCAAGGTGCGTGCCTTGTCTCGTGCTGCCTCGCGTTCCTCACCGCGCTCGACCAGCGGCTCGGCGACGACGTCGAGGGCCGAGACGCGCGGCACGGTGCGCAGGAACTGGCTGACATAGCCGATCGTTTGCCGGCGCACGGCAAGCACCGTGCGCGGGCTGGCGCTGGCGAGATCGATCAGGCCGTCCTCGTGCTGGACGATGATCTGGCCTTCGTCGGCGGCGTAGTTGCCGTAGAGCATCTTCAGGATCGAGCTTTTTCCCGCGCCGGACGGGCCGCCGAGCACGGCGCATTCGCCGGCGCGGATCGAGAACGACACGCCGGCGACGACAGGCAAGCGGATGCCATCGCGCAGATGCATGGTGAAGCTTTTGGCGACGTCGGAGACAACGAGAGGGGTGGGCATCAGAAGATTCTCCTATTGTCGCCGATCGGCGGGAGAATATGGCACTTCTCCCCGTATAGTGACGGGGAGAAGGGGCGGCCTCGTGCGGTTTCGCCAATCTCCAACGTTGCAGATAGCCCGTGACAGAGGGGGGTGGCTTGGCGCCATCATCACACCTGCAAAATCGAAGAAACAAGCAACTGCGTATAGGGCGCACGCGGGTCGTCCAGCACGCGGTCGGTGAGGCCGCTTTCGACGACATGGCCGTCCTTCATCACCATCATGCGCTGCGACAGAAGTCGCGCCACGGCGAGGTCGTGGGTGACGACGATGGCCGCCAGGCCAAGGTCGGTAACCAGCCCGCGCAGCAGGTCGAGCAGGCGCGCCTGCACCGAGACGTCGAGGCCACCGGTCGGCTCGTCCATGAACACCAGGCGCGGCCCAGTCACTAAGTTGCGGGCGATCTGCAGGCGCTGGCGCATGCCGCCGGAAAAGGCGCGCGGCTCGTCGTCGATGCGGTCCTCGTCGATCTCGACGCGCGACAGCCAGTCGACGGCAGTGGCGCGGATTTTTCCGTAGTGGCGGTCGCCGACGGCCATCAGCCGCTCGCCGACATTGGCGCCGGCAGACACCGTCATGCGCAGCCCATCGGCCGGGTTCTGGTGGACAAAACCCCAGTCGGTGCGCATCAGGAAACGACGCTCGGCCTCGCTCATGCGGTAAAGCTCGCGCCATTGGCCGTCACGCATGCGGTAGCTGGCGGTGCCGGAAGAGGGCAGCAGCCGGGTCGACAGGCAGTTGAGCAGCGTCGTTTTGCCGGAGCCGGATTCACCGACCACCGCCAGCACCTCGCCCGGCCAGAGGTCGAAACTGACAGTCTCGCAGCCGACGCGCGAGCCGTAGAATTTGGACAGCGCCGAGACGCGCAGCAGCGGTTCGTCGGTCATTCGGCCGGCTCCGTTCTTTCGAGAGCAAGTTGGGCGTCAGGCGCTAGGTGGCCGCGATGGCCTTCCTCACGCCGCTTCTCGCAGTGGTCGGTGTCGGAGCAGACGAACATGTGGCCGCCACGGTCGTCGAGGATGACCTCGTCGAGATAGACATTCTCCGCCGCGCAGAGCGCGCAGGGCTGGTCGAAGGTCTGCACCTCGAACGGATGGTCCTCGAAGTCGAGGCTGACCACGTCGGTGAATGGCGGCACGGCATAGATGCGCTTTTCGCGGCCGGCGCCGAACAACTGCAAAGCCGGCGACCGATGCATTTTCGGATTGTCGAATTTCGGCGTCGGCGACGGGTCCATCACATAACGGCCCTCGACCTTGACCGGATAGGCGTAGGTGGTGGCGATGCGGCCGTGCCTGGCGATGTCCTCGTAGAGTTTGACATGCATCAGGCCGTATTCCTCAAGCGCATGCATCTTGCGCGTTTCGGTCTCGCGCGGCTCCAGGAAGCGCAGCGGCTCGGGGATCGGCACCTGATAGACCAGAATTTGGCCTGCGTTGAGCGGATGCTCGGGGATGCGATGTCGGGTCTGGATGATGGTGGCGCTGGCGGTGTCGGTAGTCACCGCGACATTGGCGACCTTCTTGAAGAAGGCGCGGATCGAGACGGCATTGGTGGTGTCGTCGGCGCCCTGGTCGATGACCTTCAGCACGTCGTCCGGGCCGATGATCGAAGCGGTGACCTGAACGCCGCCGGTGCCCCAGCCATAGGGCATCGGCATCTCGCGCGAGGCGAAGGGCACCTGGTAGCCGGGGATGGCGATGCCCTTGAGGATGGCGCGGCGGATCATCCGCTTTGTCTGTTCGTCGAGATAGGCGAAGTTGTAGGTGGCGATGTCGGTCATGGCTATACCATCCGCTCCGTGCTACCGAATTGACTTGCAAGGCGTGGAAACCGGACTGGATCGACATGAACTCTGCCGGCTGGATGCACCTCGGGATCGTGTTGCTGGCGTTCGCCGGCGCGGTCGTCTTTTTTCTTCGGCGCACGATTTTTCCGGCGCCAAGGGAAGGTTCCAACAATTCCGAAGGTTGGTACGGCGGCGGTGGTGGCTACGAGGGCCACAGTGGACACGATGGCGGTGGGCACGCCGGTCACGGTGGCGGAGACAGCTGAGCTCATTGCACGACCTCCAATTCCCTGGCGTAGCGCGTCAGCCGCTCGGCCAGCGTGCCGGTGTGCAGCTCGAACAGATGGTTGTCATGGTCGTGGAAATAGATCGAGCGGCCTTCGCCCTCGACACGCGGGCGCGGCGGGCGCATGTCGAGCCCGAGCTTTCTGACACGGTCGACGTAGCGGTCGAAATCGCTCTCGTCGATCTTGAAGCCGACGTGGTTGTAGCTCCGATCGTTGAGTGGCTCGCCTTGCATGATGGCGATCCAGAGATCGCCGATCAGGAAGAATTTCTCGCGCGATAGCGAGAACTGCCGGGCGCCGCTGTCATAGACCTCGCGCGCGCCGAAGACGCCGGTCAGGATCTCGCCCATGCGGTCGAGGTCGCGCACGACGAAGGTCATGTGGGAGAGGCCCTCGATCATTCGGCGGCCTCGCGCTTCTCATCGCCAGTGCGGTGATTTTCACGCGCGTCGTGCTCGGCGCGCATGCGGCGCACCAGATCGAGTTCGGCCTGGAAGTCGACATAGTGCGGCAGCTTCAGATGCTCGACGAAGCCGGTCGCCTGGACATTGTCGGAATGCGAGATGATGAACTCCTCGTCCTGCGCGGCGGCGACGACGTCCTCGCCGAGTTCGCTGGCCCGCAAGGCACGGTCGCAGAGCGCCATCGCCATCGCCTTGCGCTCGCTCTGGCCGAAGACCAGGCCGTAGCCGCGGGTGAATTGCGGCGGCGCCTTGGCCGAGCCCTTGAACTGGTTGACCATCTGGCATTCGGTGACGCGGATCGCGCCGAGCGGCACGGCGAAAGGCAGTTCCGGCACGTCGAGCTCCAGCTCGACCTCGCCGACACGGACCTCGCCGACAAAGGGGTGGTTGCGGGCATAGCCGCGCTGGGTGGAATAGCCGAGCGCCAGCAGAAAACCCTCGTCGCCGCGCGACAGCGCCTGCAAGCGGACGTCACGCGCCATCGGGAACTGCAGCGGCTCGCGGGTGATGTCGCCGGGAACATGCTCGCCGGGCATGTCGCCATCGGCCTCGATCAGGCCCTCGCGGGCGAGGATCGCCGAGACGCGCGGCATGGGCTCGGCCTCGGTGGCACGTTGCATGGGCTCGGCGACGTCGCCGCCGGCGGCAAGCTCGGGATCGAGCAGCCGGTGGGTGTAGTCGAAGGTCGGGCCGAGCAGCTGGCCGCCGGGCAGGTCCTTGTAGGTTGCCGACACGCGCCGCTCGATCAGCATAGCGGCGGTATCGGCCGGCCTGGTGTAGCCGAAGCGCGGCAGCGTGGTGCGATAGGCGCGGATGAGAAAGATCGCCTCGATCATGTCGCCGCGCGCCTGGACGATGGCAAGTGCTGCCAGCTCGCGGTCGTAGAGCGAACCCTCGCTCATCACCCTGTCGACGCCGAGCGCCAGCTGCTCGACGACCTGGTCGAGGCGCAGCGCCGGCACCGTGCGGTCGCCGCGACGGCGATCGGCGAGCAGGCGGTGCGCATTGGCAATCGCGGCCTCGCCGCCTTTCACCGCGACATACATGTCAGGCCTCCATCGTCTTGATGCGCGTGGTGCGCGGCAGGCAGGCGACCCCGTCCGGTGCTGCCAGGATGATGTCGACGCCGCGCGGAAAGCGCTGGCTGTTCTGCTTCCACTGCTCGATGAAGTGGCGCGGCATCTCGGCCGGCGCGAGCATCGCCATCTTCTCGATGCCCGGGCCTTCGAGCAGCAGGGGAACGCCCGAGGCGAGATCGCTGACGACGAGGATCAGCGTCGTCGAGCGGTCGGGATATTCCTGCGTGCCTTGCGAAAAGCCATCCAGCGCCATCATCTCGGCCGGCCTGGCTATAATGGCGAAATGCGCGTCGGCCGGCGTGTTGGCGAGCGGCGCGCCGGTGTGGAAGCCGAGCCAGGATCTGACCGGCGCCTCGGCCTGCAGGGCTGGATCGAGCCAGAGCGGCGTGTCGTTGTCGCAGAGCGCCAGCGCCACGGCGCCCGATGTCGCCGACAGCGGCGCCGGCGGGCGGGCGAGGGCCGGCAGCGGCTGCACGCTGCCCGGCCGCGCCATGGCGTCCATGACGGCGCGAAACACGGTCTGGGCATTGAAGACCGGATCGGCGAAGCCGCCCTCGATCGCTTGCGTCTCCATCAGTCCTCTCCGCGCACCATGGTGAAGAAATCCACTTTCGTAGCCGCTGTCTCGGCGCGACGTTTTTCGTGCGCCTCGGCAAGCACCGTACGCAGCGGCGCGATCACCCTGGTCTCGACAACGTCGCGATGGGCCGGGTCCTGCCAGAGCGCGTCGGCGATCGCGGCCAGCTTCGCCTTCTGCCTGTCGCGTCCGAGCGCATAGCTATGGCCGACCTGGCCGGAGGGCAGGCGCACCGTGGCGCGGGTGACCGTCGCCTCGCCGACATTGAAGGGCGCGCCGCCGCCGCCGATGCGGCCGCGCACCGTCACCAGGCCGGTTTCGGGGCCGCGCAAGAGTTCGGCCTCCAGGGGCAGGCCGGCCTCGTTCCAAAGCCGGGCGAGCTCGTCGCCGCCGGACTGCGCCAGCGTCGCCATCGCCGCCTTGCGCCCGGCCTGCTCGCGCGCTTCCTGTCCTCGCATGGCAGCACTCCGTCGATTGCGTAAATTTGTCTATTGATATAGACAACTATACAAATTATACGCATTAGCTAGCGCGAGTCCATGACGGCTGGATGACATCGGCGAAAAGTCTGGGCGGTGAACCGGGGGCTGACATGAGTGGGCAGCAGGCAGCCAGCATCGAGCGGCGCAGCGGCGTTTCGCTGTGGCGGCAGATCGCCGACCGGATCCTGCAGGGGATCGCGGCCGGCGACTTTGCCGAGAACGCGGCCCTGCCGCCGGAAATGGCGCTTGCCGAACGTTATGGCGTCAATCGCCATACGGTGCGCAGCGCAATCGCAGCGCTGGTTCAGGAGGGCGTGCTGAGGGCCGAGCAGGGGCGCGGCACCTTCGTCTTGTCGCGCAAGCGGCTCTCCTACCCGATCGGCGCCCGCACGCGCTTTTCGACGGGCCTGCAGGGGCAGACGAGCGAGCGGCATATCGCGCTGCTCGCCTCATCGGTCGAGCCGGCCAGCCGGCGCATCGCCGATGCCTTGAAGCTCGCCAGGGGAGCCGCCGTGCTCCGCCTGGAGACGCGCGGCGAAGCCGATGGCCATCCGGTGTCGCGCGCCACCGCCTGGTTCGACGCCAGGCGCTTCGCCGGCATCGATGCCGCCATGGCGGAGACGGGATCGGTCACCGCATCGCTCAGGCGCTTCGGCATAAACGATTATCTCAGGCAATCGACGGTGCTGTCGGCGCGCCATGGCGATGCCGCCGATCTTGCCGATCTCGACCTGCAGCCCGGCGCCATCGTGCTGGTGACGGTCGCGGTCAACGTCACGCTCGACGGTCAGCCGATCCAGTTCTCCGAGTCGCGGTTTCCGGCGGAGCGGGTGGAGCTCAAACTGTCGGCCAATGACTAGCCGATGCCGTAGAAGCGTGCGGCGGTGCCGCCGAAGACGGCGTCATGCTCCGCCGGCGAAAGGCCTGCCAAAAGCTCCTTCGCGGCGGCCAGCCAATTCTCGTAGGTGGCGGCGAGCTCGCACACCGGCCAGTCGCTGCCGAACATCAGCCGGTCCGGCCCGAAGCAGGCGACGAGATGATCGGCATAGGGTTTGAGGCCGGCGACCGACCAGTTCGGCCCGGCCTCAGTGACCAGGCCGGAGAATTTGCAGACGACCGATGGCCGCTTCGCCAGCGCCGCCATGTCGCTCGCCCAGGGCTCTAGGATGCCCTTGGCGATGAAGGGTTTTGCCGCGTGGTCAACGACGATCGGCAGGTCAGGCATGTGGTCGGCGAGTGCGGCGACCACCGGCAAATGGCGCGGCTGCGCCAGAGCGTCGAAACGCAGGCCGAGTTTCGGCAAAAGCTTCAGCGCGGCGAGCTGCTTCGGCTTCAAAATGTCGAAAGTGTCGTCGATATCCTGCAGCATCGGCCTTATGCCGCGGAACTTCGGCCGCGCCGCCAGCCGTCGCAGCGTCGCCTCGACATCGTCGGCTTCGAGATCGACCCAGCCGACCACGGCCGCGATGCTGTCGTCCCTGTCGGCGAGGTCGAGCATGAATTCGGTTTCGGCGACGGTCGCCGCCGCCTGGACGACGACGGTGCGGGCGATGCCTGCGGCCTGGAGGTGCGGCGCCAGGTCGGCCGGGAAGACGTCGCGCATGATCGGCGCGACGTGCGGCCCCATCCAGAAATAGTCGCCGCGCGCGATCTGCCAATAATGCTGGTGCGCGTCGATCCTCTGCATCGTCCTACCCGATCTCGATGACGGCCTTGATCAGACCGGATTTCTCATGCGCCCATCTTGCGAGATCACGCGGCGTGCCCGCAAGGCTCGTGCGGTGGGTGACGAGCTTTGCCATGGGCACCGCACCGTTGCGGATCGAGGCGGCGACATGGTCGAAATCGGCGCGGAGCGCATTGCGGCTGCCGATCAGCGTCATCTCGCGCTTGTGGAATTCCGGGTCGGAGAAGGTGATGTCGTCCTTGACGACACTGACCAGGACGAGGCCGCCGCCATGCGCGACATGGGCGAAGGCCGATTGCACCGACTGCGTGTTGCCGGTGGCGTCGAAGACCACGTCGAAGCCCTCGCCATCGGTCGCGTTCCGCACCAGATCGGCCGCCGCCTGCCGCGAGCCGTCGAGCGCGGCGAAACCAAGCTCGCTTTCGGCAAAGCCAAGGCGCTCGCTGCTCATGTCGAGCAGGCTGACGTCGAGGCCGGCGATGCGGGCAAACAGCGCCGTGCCAAGTCCGATCGGGCCGGCGCCGATGACCAGCGCGCGGGCGCCGGGTTCGGTCAGCGCGCGGCGCACCGCATGCGCGCCGATCGCCAGGAATTCGACGGCGGCGGCATCGGCCAGCGACAGGCCGTTTGCCGGGTAAAGATTCTGCGCCGGCACCAGGATCTCCTCGCACATGGCGCCGTCGCGATGGACGCCGAGCACCTCGATCCTGACGCAGCAATTCGGCTTGCCTTTCCGGCAGGCGATGCATTTGCCGCAAGCCAGATAGGGGTTGATGATGACGGCCTCGCCGACGCTCAGGGCGACGCCCTCGCCGGTTTCGGCAACCGTGCCGGAGACCTCGTGGCCCATGATGCGCGGGTAGGCGAGGAACGGGTGCTTGCCCTCGAAGATGTGGTAGTCGGTGCCGCAGATGCCGACATGGCTGACCGCCACCCGCACCCAGCCGGCGGGCGGCGCGCCGGGCTCGGCGCGGTCTTCGAGGACAAGCTCGCCGGGCGATCGGCAGACGACTGCTTTCATGCTTCAATCCAATTGTTTATGCCGCCGGCCCTCGCTTTCGCGGGGCCAGAGGCACTGGGAGGGAACTTACTTGCCGCGGCGGCGCAGCCCGTCGAAATAGACGATGACGATGATCAGCACGCCGGTGATGATGCGCTGCCAGAAGGCGTTGACGTTCAAAAGATTGGCGCCGTTGTTGATGGTGGCGAGGATGAAGGCGCCAAGCAGCGGGCCGTGCACGGAGCCGACCGCGCCGAACAGCGAGGTGCCGCCGATCACCGACGAGGCGATCGCCTGCAGTTCCCAGCCCTCGGCCTGGGTCGGATTGCCGATGCCGATGCGCGAAGCGAGCAACACGCCGACAAAGGCGGCGCACAGGCCGGACAGCGTATAGGCCATGTAGATGGTGCGCTGGACATTGACGCCGGACAGGCGCGAGGCCTCGGCGTTGGAGCCGACCGAGAACAGGTAGCGGCCCCAGCGGCTGTGGTGGAGGAAGATGTAGGCAGGGATGCCAACCAGGATCACCATCCAGAACAGGTTGGGGATGCCGACGAAGGAATTGCGGGAGAATTCCTGGAAGGCGTCGTTGTTGATCGAGATCGAATTGCCGTTGGTCATCAACAGGCCGATGCCGCGCAGCGAGGTCAGCGTCGCCAGCGTGATGATGAAGGGCGGCAGGCCCATCCTGACGATGCCGAAACCGTGGAACAGGCCGATGGCGACACCGACCAGCAAGGTGATCAGGATGGCGGCGAAGACCGGCACGCCGGCATTGATCAGCATCGCCGTGATGACGGTGGCGAAGCCGACCACGGCACCGACCGAAAGATCGATGCCGCCGGTGATGATGACGAAGGTCTGGCCGACCGCCAGGATGGCGATCATCGAGCCCTGGCGCAGCAGGTTGGAGATGTTGTTGGCCGAGGCGAAGCTCTGCGTCGACACCGACAGGATGACCCACAACAGAACCAGCAGCGCCAGCAGCGTCAGCCCGAACAGGGCGTTGTAGTTGCGCTTCGGCTTTTCGGCCGCGATCGCCTCGGTGCTCATTTCTGTCCTCCCTGTTTTTCTTGTTTCTCGGCGAGCGCCTGAGAGAGAATGTCTTCGTGGTCGGCGGTGCGGAAGCCGTGCGTGGCGACAAGCTTGCCGCGCCGGAACACATGCAGCGTGTCGGCGAGCTCATAGACCTCCGGCAGATAGGAGGAGATCAGGATGATGCCGGCGCCGTTGGACAACAGCGTCGAGAACAGGCGGTAGATCTCGGCCTTGGTGCCCACATCGACGCCGACCGTCGGCTCGTCGAAGATGAACAGCTTGGCGCCATGCGCCAGCCATTTGCCGATGACGATCTTCTGCTGGTTGCCGCCCGACAGGCTGGAGGCGAGCGCGTTGCGCGTCGGCGTCTTGATCCTCAGGCCGGCGATCTGGCGATCGGCCTCGACCTTCTCCTGCGTGTTGGAGATCAGGAGATTGTTCGAGATGCGCTTGTAGATCGGCAGGTTGAGGTTGAGGCCGACCGGCAGGTTGAGGCAGAGGCCCTGGTCGCGGCGGCTTTCCGGGGCCAGCGCCATGCCGAGCCGGATCGCATCGTGCTCGGAGTTGACCTGCACCTCCTTGCCTTCCCACAGGATCTGGCCTGCTGACTTCCGGTGGCGGCCGTAAAGGGTGGTGACGAACTCGCTGCGACCGGCGCCGATCAGGCCGTAGAGACCGACGATCTCGCCGGCGCGGACGGTCAACGAGACATTCTCAAAGCCCTTGCCGGAGAGGTTGCGTGTCTCGACGATGGTCGCGCCCGGCGTAAAATGTTCCTTGTGGTAGATCTGCTCGATCGAGCGGTTGATCATCAGCTTGACCAGCTCCGGCTCGCTGGTCTCGGCGATGTTGCGGGTGCCGACCAGGGTGCCGTCGCGAAGCACCGAGACACGGTCGGCGAGCTCGAACACCTCCTCCATGCGGTGGCTGATGTAAATGATGGTGACGCCTTCGCCCTTCAGCCGGCGGATCAGCTTGAAAAGCTGGTCGGCCTCCTTGCGGGTGAGGTAGGCGGTCGGCTCGTCGAAGATCAGGAACTTGGTGCCGCGCACGGTGGCGCGGGCGGCGGCGATCAGCTGCTGCTGGCCGATGGTGAGATCGCCGAGCACGACATGCGCCGGCAGGTCGAAGCCAAGACCGTCGATGATCTTCTGCGCTTCCTTGACCATGGCCCGCTGCTGCAGGATGCCGAAGCGGGAATCCTCTTCGCCGAGGAACATGTTGGCGGCGACGGTGAGGTGGCGGCAGAGCACGACCTCCTGGTGCACGGCATTGATGCCGAGCGCCATCGCCTCGTGCGGGGTCGCCAGCGCCGCTGGCTTGCCCTCCCAGATGACGTCGCCGGAGGTGCGCGGCATGACACCGGTGAGAAGCTTGATGAGGGTGGATTTGCCGGCGCCGTTCTCGCCGACGATGGCGTGGATCTCGCCGGACTTGAAGGCGAGGTTGACCGGCTTCAGCGCGTGCGTGCCGGGATATCGCTTTTCAAGCCCATGCAGTTCGAGGATCGTCCTGCCGGGCTCCAGCGTGGGGGCGGGGTGCAGGTCCTGCGCCGTCGACGTCATGACAATCCTCCCAGATTGGCCTCAAGATTGGCACGCAACGATGCGGCGCAGCCGTATCGTCAAGATAGTTCAAGCCAGCGGATCCCGGATGTGCTGGTGTTTCCGGGGCTGCGAGGCCCCGGAAACAGTGCGCCTATCGCGATGCTTAGTCGAGCTTCGGATTGAGCAGCGCGTCGATCTTCGGCTCTTTCATGTTGGCCTTGGTGACCAGGTTGGCGCCGGTGTCGACATTGGCCTCGACCTTCTCGCCCTTCGAGGCGGCGAGCGCGGTCTTGATGCCGTCATAGCCCATCCGGTACGGATCCTGGACGACGAGGCCGGAAATGACACCGTCGTTGAGGAACTTGATCAGCTTCTCGTCGCTGTCGAAGCCGATCAGCCCGACCTTGCCAGCCAGGTTGTTCTCGGCAATCGCCTGACCGACGCCCTGCGCCATGATCAGGTTGGAAGCGAAGATGCCCTTCAGGTCCGGGTTGGCGGTGATCAGGTCGGTGGCGATGTTGAGGCCGGTGGTGGCCTGGCCGTCAGCATACTTGTCGGCGATCAGCTCAAGGCCGGGATATTTCGCCTTGAGCTGTTCCTTGAAGCCCTGCGCGCGCTGCTCGAGCGAGCCGGCGCCCGGCAGTGCGGTGATCAGCGCAACCTTGCCTTCTACCTTGCCGCCATTAGCCTCGCCGATGGCCGCGGCAAGTCCGTCAGCGGCGACGCGGCCGCCCTGGACGTTGTCGGTGGTCAGGAACGAGGTGAAGGCCTTGGAGTCGGCGCCGGAGTCGATGCCGATGACCTTGACCTTGGTGGCGGCCTCGTCGATCGGCTTGCCGAGCGCCTTGGCTTCGGTCGGCGCGATGACGACGGCGGCCGGATTGCCGGCGACGGCATTCTCGAGGATCGAGATCTGGCCGTTGACGTCGGTCTCGGCCTGGGCGCCAAGCTCCGGCACGTTGATGCCGAGGTCCTTGCCGGCCTTGCGGGCGCCGGCGAGCACGATCTGCCAGTAGAAGGACGTGGTGTCCTTGACGATGATCGGAATGGTCACGTCCGCCGCCGAGGCCGGCGCCGTGTGCAGCGCGCCAGCGAGCATCGAGGCGGCGGCGAGCGCGACGAAAGCGCGGCGGTTGAGAATGCTGGTCACGAATTTCATGAGGGTTCCTCCCTAGATCGCCCGGTGAAGGTTACGGAAGCTCCGTTCGGATAGGCGCGGCCCAAACAGAACTTTATCAATAAAAAACATTTGCCATTTGTTGATAGTGCATCGACCCCGTCGACGCAAGTGCTGTTTCGTCACGTCTGCGCGACGGCCTTTGCGTTTGCCGTCGCTGCGTTCGAACGCTTCCGATCCTCCCGAATTTGAGATGGAATATTAATTCCACTCATGTGTCAATATGGAATATATGTTCTCTCTCGATCGTGAACTCCCCCGGCCCATGTAGCGCACGGAGCCGGGCAGGAGCTCCGCCTATCAGCCGAGTTCCTGGACCACCGTATAGGGATCGTATTTGGCGTATTCCGCCGGCGCCACCTCGACGTCGAGCAGTTCCAGATTGCGCGTCAGGTTGGCCGGCTTGGCCGTGCCGGTCAGGACCGAGGCCACGACCGGTTCATGCAGCGGAAACTGGAAGGCGGCGGCCGCCAGCGGATAGCCGCCATCGGCCGCGATCCGCTCCATGGCGCCGACGCGGTCGAGGATATCCTTGCTCGCCGGCTGGTAGTCGAAATGCGCGCCATGCACCGGACCGGTCGCCAATATGCCGGAGTTGAAGACACCGCCGATGATCAGGGACGTCTGGCGCCGCCGACAGAGCGGCAGCAGTTCGGCCTCGGCGCTGCGGTCGAGCAGCGAATAGCGGCTGGCGAGCAGGATGCAGTCGAGCGGTGCCCGGCTCAGCACATCGAGGCAGATGCGCACCTCGTTGACGCCAAGCCCGTAGGCGGAAATCGTGCCGGACGACTTCAGCTCCTCCAGCGCCTTCAACCCGCCATCCATGAACTGGCGGAAATGCAGCTTCGTCTGCTCGACGCCATGCGTGTAGGTGCCGATGTCGTGGACAAACAGGATGTCTATCCTGTTCAGCCCAAGCCGCGCATAGCTGAACTCGACCGAGCGCATGATGCCGTCATAGGAATAGTCGTAGTCGAGCGCGAAGGGCAGCGGATCGACGTAGGAATGGTCGGGGACCTGGTCGGCCGGAACGGGGCGGAACAGGCGTCCGACCTTGGTCGACAGCACGTAGGACGAGCGCGGCTTCTGGCGCAGGAAATCGCCGGTCCGGCGCTCCGACAGGCCGAAGCCGTAGAAGGGCGCGGTGTCGAAATAGCGCAGGCCACCGTCCCAGGCCGTCTGCAGCGTTTCCATCGCCGCTTCGCGCGGACAGGCCCGGTAGAGCCCGCCGATCGCGGCGCCGCCGAAGCTGATCTCGCTGACTTCGAGCGCAGTGGTGCCGATCCGGCGCTTGTTCATGCAAAGCCTCCCGCGCCGGCTATCCGTCAGCCGGCCGATGTCTTGTTTGTTTTGACGCAATCCCGGACGGAAAACCGCTTCACGCCTTTTCCTGGAATTGCTCGAGTTGATGTCTAGAGCGTCGCGCCGAGGTGCCAGGGCACGAACTCGTTGTCGCCGTAGCCGAAGGCCTCGCTCTTTGTCTTGCGGCCGGACGCCGTCTCGACGATGAGCTCGAAGATCTCGCGGCCCATGCCGGCGATGGTCTTCTCGCCGGAAGCGATGACGCCGCAATTGACGTCCATGTCCTCTTCCATCTGGTGGTACATGGTCGAGTTGGTGGCGACCTTGATCGACGGTGTCGGCCGGCAGCCGAAGCAGGAGCCGCGGCCGGTGGTGAAGACGATGACGTTGGCGCCGCCCGCCACCTGGCCGGTGGCGGAGACCGGGTCGTAGCCGGGCGTATCCATGAACACCAGGCCGTGGCCGGTGACCTTCTCGGCATAGCCGAAGACGCCGTTGAGCGGCGTCTGGCCGCCCTTGGCGACCGCGCCCAGCGACTTCTCAAGGATGGTGGTCAGGCCGCCGCGCTTGTTGCCGGGCGAAGGGTTGTTGTCGATCGAGGCGCCGTGCTTGGCGACGTGGTCTTCCCACCATTTCACATAGCCGTCGAGCTTGGCCGCGATCTCCGGGCTTGCCGCGCGATAGGCGAGCAGATGCTCGGCGCCGTAGATCTCCGTCGTCTCCGACAGGATGCCGATGCCGCCGACGCCGGCGAGGATGTCCACGGCCGCGCCCAGCGCCGGGTTGGCGGTGATGCCGGACATGCCGTCGGAACCGCCGCATTGCAGGCCGACGACGATCTCGCTGACCGGGATCGGCTCGCGCTCGAGGCGACCGACCTCCTCGGCGATCTCGGCGAGCACGCCCATCGCCTTCTCGACCGATTTGCGCGAGCCGCCGGCGTCCTGGATGTTGAAGTGCCGCTTGCCGGCGGCGACGCCCTTCTGGCCGTAGAGGGTCAACTGATTGACCTCGCAACCCAGCCCGACCATCATCACGCCGCCGAAATTCGGATGCCGGGCATAGCCGGCGAGTGTCCGGTGAAGCACCATCATGCCGTCGCCGGTGCCGCTCATGCCGCAGCCCTGGCCATGCACGATCGGCACGAAGCCGTCGATCCCCGGGTATTTCGGCAAGAGCGTGCGATTGGCCTCGTCGGCGATGGCGTGGCAGACGGTGGCCGAGCAATTGACGCTGGCGATGATGCCAATGAAGTTGCGGGTGCCGGCGCGGCCGTCGGCGCGGCGATAGCCCATGAAGGTGCGGGCGCGGTCGGCCTCGGTCGCGTGCTCGGCTTCGCTCGGCGGCACCACCGGCAGGCGGCCGCTCTCGAAGATCAGATTGTGCGAGTGGACATGTTCGCCGGGTCCGATGTCCTGCGTGGCGCGGCCGATCGCCTGGGCGTATTTCACGACCGCCTCGCCGGTTGCGATCGGCTTGATCGCCACCTTGTGGCCAGGCTCTATCACCGCGACGGCGACAGCGCCGCCCGGCAGCGCCGCGCCGATCTCGATGCGGCCATTGGCGACCGCGACATTGTCGGCGGGAGACAGGAGGATGCTGTTTGCGGCGTTCACGGGCGGGTTCCTGGGATGTTCCTGGGTGCGTGGGCGGATTGACACGCGTGAGTTAATGGATAATGTCTTTTATCGTGAAAAAACATTTTTGCGTCAATTGTTTTTTCGCGAGAGCGCCGCGCGCTTGCGGATGCGAGGGCCAGCCGGCCGGCATCTGAAAGCGATTCCGCTTTACGGCAGCATGCGTTAGGACCATATCGCGCTTCAGGCCGACCGCTGCAAGCGCCGGCGCGCAACGGGGCGGGGGATGTCGAAAAGCAACAACGTCTACAAGGACGCCTACAACCGCTGCCTCAGGCTGCTCGACGAGACGCAGAGCCTGCCGTCGGAACCGGAGCTCGGCACGCTGCTCGGCGTCAGCCGCACCACGGTGCGCAGCATCCTGGCGCGCATGGAAGAAACCGGGCTCATCGCGTGGAACAAGCGCAGCAAGACCGTGCTCAGGGCGCCGCGGCCGGACGACTTCTTCCCCGAGGAGGAGACCGACACGCTGGCCGAGATCATCGAGCGCTCCTTCATGCGCCGGCTGCTTGCCGGCGGCGCCGAGGCCGGCATGCAGATCAACGAGCTGGAGCTGGCGCGCGAGATCGGCGTCGGCACCACCAGCGTGCGCGAATTCCTGATCCGCTTCTCGCGCTTCGGCCTGATCGAGAAGCGACGCAACAGCCACTGGGTGCTGAAGGGTTTTACCCGTGCTTTCGCGATCGAGCTGACCGAGATCCGCGAGATGTTCGAGCTGCGCTCGGCGGCCGCTTTTGCCGCCCTGCCCGAGGAGAGCCCGGTCTGGGCCGATCTCGACCGGCTGGAGGATGAGCACCACCAGCTGGCGCGCGAGATCGCCACGCGCTTCACCGCGTTTTCCGAGCTGGACGAGCGCTTCCATCGGCTGATCCACCGCGCCTCGCACAACCGCTTCATCGTCGATTTCTACGACGTCATCGCCATGATCTTCCACTATCACTACCAGTGGAACAAGGCGCAGGAGCGCGAGCGCAACGAGGTCGCCGTCCAGGAACATCTGGCCTATATCGCGGCGCTGAAATCGCGCGATCTCGGCAGGGTCGACGCCGCTTGCCGCAAACATCTGAAGTCGGCGCGCCAGACGTTGCTGACCTCGATCCCCGAAGGGCGGCAGCCGCAACACGCCTGAGTCGCGCCGGGGTCCCGGCGATACGCATTGGTCGCGCCGCGTTGCCGCAGCCATGATTTGGCGATTTTCGCTCCGTTGGCCGCATGCTAGGTATCTGCCGTTGCTGCGTGGAGAGGCAAAACTTGGACATCCGGCGGGGTCGATGGAGCATGAGGGTCGCGTTCGTCGCGGCCTTGATGCTTTTGCTCCAGTCGGCACTTGGCGCCTTCGCGGCCGGGCCCGCCGCCGCGCAGCTCGACGCCTTCGGCAATGTCATCTGCACGCATGAGGGCGCTGCCCAGCTTCCCGGCAGCGATCCGCACCGGCAGCACATGCCGGCCTGCTGCGTGCTGGGCTGCAGCATGGTTTCCGCGGCCCACGCGCCGCCGCCCGATGCTAGCGTTCCCGCCCGCAGCCTCGTGCTCGAGGCCGTGGTGTTCGCGCCGCCGGCCTTCACCCATGTCGATTTCGCCCGCGATCGCTCTCCATCGAACCCGCGCGCGCCGCCAGCGACGGCCTGATCCGTCCCGGCTCGTCTCGCGGAACCTTTCGCGGGCGCATTCATCCAACTATCGGACCGTCCGCGGCATCGCGGCGGTGCGATCACCGCATCATGGAGCAACCATGTTTTCCTTTATCGCAACGCAGGCCAGCGCGTCTGGCCGCAGCAACCGATCCCGGCGCTGGCAGCGCCTCGGCATCGTCCTTTCCACCCTCGCCATGCTGTTGGTCGGCGCTCGCGCCGCCTTCGCGCATGAATTCAAGGCCGGCGATCTCGAAATCGAGCATCCCTGGTCGCGGGCCACGCCTGCCGGCGCCAAGGTCGCCGGCGGCTATTTCACCATCATCAACAAAGGCAGCTCGCCGGACCGGCTGCTGGCGATTGCCTCCGACATTTCGGAGAAGGCCGAACTGCATGAGATGGGCGTCAAGGACGGCGTCATGACCATGCGCCCGGTCAGCGGCGGCCTCGAAATCCCGCCCGGCGGCAAGGTGGCGCTCAAGCCGGGCGCCTATCACCTGATGTTCGTTGGGCTGAAGCGGCAGCCCAAGCAGGGCGAAAAATTCCCGGCGACGCTAACCTTCGAGAAGGCCGGCAGCGTCACCGTCGAGTTCGAAGTCGAAGGCATGGGTGAAACCGGCGACACCGACATGGACCACGCCGAGTGACCCGGCAATCACACAAACTTCGAGGGACAATCATGAACAAGTATCTTTTGACGGCCGGCGTGCTTTTCGCGCTCGGGACAAATGTGGCGCTGGCCCATGTTACGCTGGAAACCCAGGAAGCGCCTGTCGGTTCTACCTACAAGGCGGTGCTTCGACTGCCACATGGCTGCGAGGGCAAGGCGACGACCGCCGTGCGCGTGCAGATTCCGGAAGGGGTGATCTCGGTGAAGCCGATGCCGAAACCCGGCTGGACGCTGCAGACCAAGAAAGGCAAGTACGAGAAGTCCTACCAGCTCTATGGCGAGACGCTGACCACCGGCGTCAAGGAGGTCGACTGGAGCGGCGGCAATCTGCCGGACGAATTCTATGACGAGTTCGTCTTCAGAGCCAATCTGACGGCGGATCTGCCTGTCGGCCAGATGCTCTACTTCCCCGTCGTACAGGAATGCGAGGGCGGCGCCGCGGCGCGCTGGATCGAGATACCGGCCGCGGGGCAGGAGGAGGACGAGCTGGAAAATCCGGCGCCCGGCATCAAGCTGCTGCCGAAGAAATGATCTCCTGGCGGCGCGCTCCGTTCCAGGGCGCGCGCCGCCTGCTTCGAGATGGTGGCATGAGCGCTTCCACAAGGACCTGCATCGACGACTGGCGAGCTGCCCGGCTTTTTGCCCGGCTTCTGGCCGTCATCTTGCTGTTTGCGGCTATGGCGCTGCCGGACCGCGCCTTCGCGCATGCGGCGCTGATCAACGCCGATCCCGTGGACGGCGCGGTGCTGGCGCAAAGCCCGGCAAGGTTCTCGCTGAGCTTCAGCGAGCCGGTGTCGCCGCTGGTGCTCAACCTGGTGCGGCCGGACGGCACTCGGCTTGTCCTGACCTCCTACCGGCTCGACGATCAGACCATCGAGATCGACAATCCCGAGACGCTGAAAGCCGGCACGCATGTGCTGAGCTGGCGGGTGATTTCGGAGGACGGCCATCCGGTCGGCGGCTCCGTGCTCTTCTCCATCGGCGCGCCGAGCGCTCCGCCGGTGGCTGGGGAGGCGGTCGACTGGGACCTGCGGTCAGCCATCTGGACCGGCAAGGTCCTGCTCTATATCGGCCTGTTTTTCGGTGTCGGCGGCGCCTTCGCGCTTGCCTGGCTGGCCGAGGACCAACGCTGCGGCCGGCGCTTCGTCATCGGCGCGATCCTGTGCGGCCTGGTTGCCGCGCCAATGTCGCTCGGGCTGCAGGGGCTCGATGCGCTGGGCGCGCCGCTTGCCCGGCTGGCGCAGCCGGTGGTCTGGCAGACAGCGTTCGCCACCAGCTTCGGCTGGACCGTTCTGATCGCGCTGATAGCGCTCGGTCTCGGCCTGCTGTCGCTGGCCGGGCCGCGCGGCGGCCGCAAGCCGCTTGCCCTTGCCGGACTGGCCGGCGTCGGCGCCGCGCTCGCCGCCAGCGGCCATGCCAGCGCGGCGGAACCACAATGGCTGACGCGGCCGATGGTGTTCCTACACGGCGCGGGCATCGCCTTCTGGGCCGGCGCGCTGGTGCCGCTCGGGCTTTCGGTGAGGCAGCAGTCGAAGGATGCCGGGGCTTTCCTGCATCGGTTTTCGCGCGCGATCCTGCCGGTCGTCGCCGTGCTTGCCGCCGCCGGCATCGTGCTTGCCGTCATCCAGGTGCAGACGCCGGCGGCGCTGGTCAACACCGCCTATGGCAGGCTGCTGCTGGTCAAGCTGGTGCTGCTCCTGTTCCTGTTCACGCTCGCCACGGTCAACCGCTGGACGCTGACGGCTCCGGCCGAAGCCGGCGCCACCGAGGTGCAGCGGCGGCTGGCGCGCTCGATCGGCGCTGAGGTCCTGATCGTGGCCGCCATCTTCGCCGTCGCCGCCGGCTGGCGTTTCACGCCACCGCCGCGCGCGCTGGCGATCGCCGCCGCGCAGCCGGTGTCGATCCACATCCACACGCTGAAAGCGATGGCCGATCTCAGCATCGTGCCCGGCCATGCCGGCCAAGTCGCGGCCTCGATGGTGATCATGACTGGCGATTTCGGTCCGTTGGACGCCAAGCAGGTGACGCTGGTTCTGTCGAAACCCGATTCCGGCATCGAGCCGATCAAGCGACCGGCGACGAAGCCCGGCGATGGCACCTGGCGCGTCGACAACCTGATCATTCCGGTTCCCGGCCGCTGGACGGTGCGGCTCGATATTCTGGTTTCGGATTTCGAGGTGGTGAAGATAGAGGCGCCGATCGACATCCGCGCCGAGTGACAAATTGCTCGAGGCGGTTGACGCCATCGCAAAGGCCCGTCAATCATCCCGGCAAAACGCGACCAAACGAAATTCGGAAAGCAGGGAAGAAACGATGGAAAAAGCCGAAATCGGCCTGATCGGCCTTGGCACGATGGGCTCCAACCTGGCGCTCAACATCGCCGAGCATGGACACCGCATCGCCGTCTTCAACCGCACCGCGTCGCGCACCGACGCCTTCGTCGCGGGCGCCGGGCCGCTGAAGGACATGGTTGTGCCCTGCTACAGCCTGGAGGAACTCGCCGCCGCGATCCGGCCGCCGCGGCCGATCATCATCATGGTGCTGGCCGGCAAGCCGGTCGACGAGCAGATCGCGGCGCTGCGCGGCGTGCTGTCCGACAACGACATCGTCATCGATGCCGGCAACGCCAATTTCCGCGACACGATGCGGCGCTTCTCCGAGCTCTCCGGCTCGGGCCTGACCTTCATCGGCATGGGCGTGTCCGGCGGCGAGGAGGGCGCGCGGCATGGCCCGTCGATCATGGTCGGCGGCACGGAAGACTCCTGGAAGCGCGTCGAGAAGGTGCTGACGGCCATCTCCGCCAAGTTCAAGGACGAGCCCTGCGCCGCCTGGCTCGGCACCGACGGCGCCGGCCATTTCGTCAAGACGATCCACAACGGCATCGAATATGCCGACATGCAGATGATCGCCGAGATCTACGGCATATTGCGCGACGGCCTCGGCCTGGGCCCGAAAGAAATCGGCGCCGTCTTCGCCGACTGGAACAAGGGCCGGCTCAATTCGTATCTGATCGAAATCACCGCCAAGGTGCTGGCCGCCGACGATCCGAAGACCGGCAAGCCGGTGGTCGACATCATCCTCGACCGCGCGGGCCAGAAGGGCACCGGCAAATGGTCGGTCATCGAGGCGCAGCAACTCGGCATTCCGGCGACCGCGATCGAAGCGGCGGTTGCGGCGCGCGTGCTGTCGTCGATCAAGGATGAGCGGCAGGCAGCGGAAAAGGCCTATGGCAATATCGGCGTCGCCAAGATCGCCGGCGACAAGGCCGCCCTGCTCAAGGATCTGGAGCTGGCGCTGTTCGCCGGCAAGATCGCCGCCTACGCGCAGGGTTTCGCGGTGATGAGCGGCGCCTCGAAGGAATTCAACTGGAACCTGCCGATGCCGACCATCGCCAAGATATGGCGCGCCGGCTGCATCATCCGCTCGCAGATGCTGGACACGATGGCCGAGGCGTTCGGCTCTGGCAGCGCGTCAACCAATCTTCTGATGGCGCCGGCCTTCATCGCCATGATGCAGGAGGCGCATCCTTCACTGCGCAGGATCGTGGCGCGGGCGTCGGAAGCCGGCTCGCCGGTGCCGGCGCTGTCGTCGGCGCTCGCTTACTTCGACAGCTACCGCCAGGGGCGCGGCACCTCGAATCTGATCCAGGCGCAACGCGATTTCTTCGGCGCGCACGGCTTCGAGCGCATCGGCGAGCAGGGCGCGTGCCATGGACCCTGGGGCAGCGGCGCGGCCTAAGGGCAGGTAAGGCCGGCCTGCAAATGGCGGCCTCCTGCGCTTCTACTCCGGTTCTCGGAAGCCACCCAGTTTGGTCGCTTCGCGCCCGTCTTCGACTCCGACTCGGCCTGACCTGTCTCTCAAGTCGCGCCAATCAGCCGCGATAGGGCAGAACCTCGCTCGGCTTGCTCAGCGATTGCAGCGAGCCGGGTTCGGAGCCGCCGATCCAGCCGAGCACCGAGCGGGCCAGCTCGGAGCCGGCAAGGCGGAAGTTCTCGTTGACGACCAGCAGTTCCCGCCGGAACAGATGCAGCAGTTCCGACGACTGCTTCGACACCACGTCGACGTCGCGGCCGAGCTTCAGGCCGGCATCCTCGATGCCGGCGACGACGGCGAGCGTCGCCGCGGCGGCGCTGCTGACGAACCCGTCCGGCCGGTCCCGGCGCTGCATCAACTGCGCCGTCCGCATCCTGATCTGCTCGATCGACTGGTCGATGGACACGGTGTTGAACGGCACCTCGCTGGCGCCGACGTCACTCAGCGCGTCGGCAAAGCCGTTCAGCGTATGGCCATAGTAGGTGAGGCCGACCGGTGGCGTCACAAGGGCGAGCCGGCTGCGGCCGATGCTGGCGAGATAGCGCACCGCCTCGCCTGCGAAGGCGTAGTTGTCGAAATCATGATAGGGGTGCACGAGCCCCATGTCGGTGCGGCCGTGCGTGGCAAAGGGAATGCCGCGCTCCAGCATGTAGCGGGCGCGCGGATCGTCCGGCTGGGTGCGCGAAATGATGATGCCGTCGGCCGAGCCCGTCTCGACCAGATAGCGTATCGGATCCAGCGGATCCTGCGAGCGCGAATAGGGCGTGACGATCAGGTGATAGGGCGTGTCGGCGATCACCTCCGAGACACCGTAGATGATGTCCGAAACAAAGCTCATGATCTCGCGCTCGGTGTTGAGCACGAGGCTGATGACATTGGTCTTGCCGGTCCTGAGGCGCACGCCGGCGCGGTTCGGCCGGTAGCCTATCTGCCTGGCGACGAGTTGCACGCGCCGCCTGGTCTCGGCGCCGATCTCGGGGGCGTCCTTCAAGGCGCGCGACACGGTGGTGACGCCCAGCCCCGTCATGAAGGCAAGCGTCTTCAGCGTCGGCCTGGCCGGCGTTTCGCCATCCCTGTCCGTCTGGTCCCTGTCCATATCGTCCCGCCCGTCAGGCGCATAGCAGTCGCCGGGCCGGCCGGCAATCGCCGCTATCGTCAGGCGGGCAGTCCCCGTCCGACAAAATCCCCATACACTGAAACGTTACAGATTGTCACGACCGTTGTCTGTTCTGGGCCAGGTCTGCCTTTTCCTGGCGTGCTCTCCCGGCTCGGAAAGTCGTTGGGAATCAGCGCGGAAGGCGTTTCGGGCAAGTTTTTTGCCAGCTTCTAGCGTTTTGCAGCGCAGCTTTGCGTGTTGCGGTGCACAAACTCGTGGCTGGCGGAACTATTTTGTTCGCGCTCCGAAAAATATCGAAGCGGGGTTTGCGTGAGGGGTTGCGCATGTCGTGCAATTGCCGTATCGAAAATCTGTAACGTTTCAGATTCTTGGGAGGAACCGAAATGCGATACAAAATCCTGACTCCTGCGCTGGCGGCGACGGCCGCGCTGCAGTTCGCCGGTCCGGCGGCCGCAACCGACCTGGAAGTGATTCACTGGTGGACGTCGAAGGGCGAGTCGGCGGCGGTCTCGCAGTTCGCAAAGGCCTTTGACAATGACGGCCACGGCGACAAGTGGGTGGACAGCGCCATCGCTCTCGGCGAGACCGCCCGCTCTACCGTCATGCAGCGCGTGCTCGGCGGTGACCCACCCGGGGCGGCCCAGTTCAATCCCGGCCGACAATACGAGGAACTGATCTCGGGCGGCAAGCTGCTCGACCTGACGGACGTCGCGACCGCTGGCAAGTGGGATGAGGTCATTCGCCCGAAGGCGATCGGCAGCGCCTGCCTCGTCGACGGCCATTGGTGGTGCGTTCCGGTTAACATCCATTCGAACTACTGGGCCTGGTATTCCAAGCCGGTCTTCGAGAAAGCGGGAGTGCCGGAGCCGAAGAACCTGGCCGATTTCATCGCGGCCGCGCCGAAGATCAAGGAATCAGGCGCCATTCCCTTCGCCATCGGCGGCGACGGAAACGGCTGGCAGATCCAGTTGCTCTTCCAGGACATGGTCACCGAGGCCCTCGGTGTCGCCAAGCGTGACGAGATGTATACCAAGAAGAGCGCCGAAATTGCCGGCGGCGCCGAGATGAAAGGCGTCTTCACGCAGCTGAGGTCGCTGAAGCAGTTCACCGACAACGGCTACGCCAACCGCAACTGGAACGACACCACCAACCTGGTGATCACCGGCAAGGCCGGACTTCAGGTGATGGGCGACTGGGCGCGCGGCGAGTTCGCGGCCGCCGGCATGACCGGCATCAAGGATTTCGGCTGCATGATCGGCCTGAACGAGGAGAAGCCGGTGGTCAGCACCGACGGCGACATTATCCTGTTCTTCAAGCAGAACAATCCGGATGTCGAAGCAGCGCAGAAACGCCTTGCGGCGTTGCTGATCAGCCCGGAGGTTCAGGTCGCCTTCAACAACGCCAAGGGTTCGATGCCCGTGCGTGGCGATGTCGACATGTCGACGGCCGACCCGTGCATGCAGAAGTCGCTGAAAGCGGTGGAAGACCCGGCCAACATCGTCACGGCGACGAACCGGTTCATCACCGAGAACACCAATCAGCAGATCAATGAGCTCGTCGCGCAGTTCTTCGCGGATGACTCCATGACTGCTGACGACGCCACTGCGAAGTTCTCTACCATCATAGGCAATTCCGACTAGGAACCGATCAGCACCCAGAGGCGCCGCTGTTGCGGCGGCGCCTCTGTCGCGTCTCGACGGGAAAGAGCCGTTCCCTCGGCGACGGGTTCATAGCAGCAGGACGGGAAGCAGCAGCGGTACGCAACCCGGTGGTTCTGACAACGGCGTTCACGTCGGCAAACCACCCAGCGTGTCGGTGGAAGCGGAGATAGACGGACGATGCAGAGGAGTTGGAGGCGCAGATTTCACCTCCCCGCCGTCATCGGGACGATACCGATGATTCTCGTCGCCGTCGGCGTGTTCGTGATCGGCATCGGCTTTTCGGTGCTTTGGTCCTTCACCAGCTCGAAGCTGTTCCCCACCTACGATTTCGTCGGCCTGGCGCAATACAGGCGCCTGTGGGCCGATAGCCGCTGGCTCGTCTCGGTCAACAACATCTGGTTCTTCGGCCTGATGTCCATCACCTGCAACATGGTGTTCGGCTACCTGCTCGCCGTTTTCATGGACCAGCGTATCCGCCAGGAGGACCTGTTCCGATCGATCTTCCTGTATCCCTTCGCCATGTCACTGATCGTCACTGGCTTGGTGTGGCAGTGGGTGCTCGACCCCAATCTCGGTCTGCAGGCGGCGCTGCGCAATCTGGGCTGGTCGAGCTTCAGCTTCGCCCCGCTGGTCGACGCCGAGACGGCGATATACGCGCTGGTCGTGGCGGGTATCTGGCAGGGCTCGGGCGTGACGATGGCGATCCTGCTTGCAGGCCTGCGCGGCATCGACGAGGATATCTGGAAAGCGGCGAAGGTCGACGGCATCCCGACGTGGCGCACGCACCTTTCCATCGTGGCGCCGATGATGAAGGGCGCCTTCGCCACCGCCTTCGTTCTCCAGTGCGTCAGCGTGGTGCGCGTCTACGACCTGGTGATCGCCATGACCGGCGGCGGTCCCGGCATCGCCACGTCCATGCCGGCAGTCTACGTCATCCAGCTCATCACCGTGCGTCAGAACGTCGGCCAGGGCATGGCCGCGGCAACGATGATGCTGCTGCCGGTTTTGGTCGTGCTAGCTTTCAGCGGAATTCTGCTGTGGCGGCGCAATCGGGAGGTGGGCGTATGACCGCTGGCCAGATCACCGCCACCCAGCTCGTCCAGGAAGCGCCGGATCAGGCCGGCGTGGGTCCGTTCGGGCCGAAACCGCGACGGGTATCTGCCGGCCGCATCGGCCTTTACGCTTTCCTGATCGTTGCGGCCCTCTTCTTCCTGATCCCGGTCTACATCATGATCGTCACCTCCCTGAAGGGGATGCCCGAGATCAGGCTGGGACATCTCTTCAACCTTCCGGGCGAGCCGACCCTTCAGCCCTGGATCGACGCCTGGCTGCATGCCTGCACCGGCCGCGACTGCAACGGCCTCAGTCCAGGCTTCTACAATTCGGTGAAGATCACCGTTCCGAGCGTGGTCATCTCGATCATCTGCGCGTCGATCAACGGTTACGCGCTGACCTTCTGGCCGTACAAGGGCGCCAACCTGCTCTTTGGCTTGCTCGTGTTCGGCGCCTTCGTGCCCTATCAGGTCGTGATCTATCCATTGATCATCGGACTGAGTTCGGTCGGGCTGTTCGCGTCGCTGCCCGGCATCATCATCGTGCACACGATCTTCGGAATGCCCATCCTGACGCTGCTGTTCCGCAATTTCTACGCGGCGATACCGGTCGAGCTGTTCAAGGCGGCGCGTGTCGACGGCGCAGGTTTCTGGCGCATCTTCTTTTACATCATGCTGCCTATGTCGGTGCCGATCACCGTCGTCGCCGTCATCCTGCAAGTCACCGGCATCTGGAACGATTTCCTGTTCGGCATCGTGTTTGCCGGGCGGCCCAATTGGCCGATGACGGTGCAGCTCAATAATATCGTCAACACCACCACCGGGGTGAGGGAGTACAATGTCAACATGGCGGCCACCATCCTGACGGCGGCGGTGCCCCTGCTCATCTACTTCATCTCCGGAAGATGGTTCGTGCGCGGCATCGCCGCCGGCGCGGTGAAAGGCTAGTGGATATGACGCAGAACGGTACCAGCGTGTCGATCGAGGATCTGTCGCTGAATTTCGGCGCCGTGTCGGTGCTGCAGACGCTCAACCTCGACGTCGCCGAGGGCGAGTTCATCGTGCTGCTCGGGCCGTCGGGCTGCGGCAAGTCGACCTTGCTCAACTGCATCGCCGGTCTGCTCGACATTTCGCACGGCCGCATCTTCATCAAGGGCAAGAACGTCACCTGGGAAGAGCCCAAGGACCGCGGCATCGGCATGGTGTTCCAGTCCTACGCTCTCTATCCGCAGATGACGGTGGAGAAGAACCTGTCCTTCGGCCTGCGCGTCGCCGGCGTGCCCAAGGACGAGATCGCCAGGCGCATCGCGCGCGCCGCCGAGATCCTGCAGATCGAGCCGCTCCTGCAACGCAAGCCGTCGGCGCTCTCCGGCGGCCAGCGCCAGCGCGTGGCGATCGGGCGCGCGCTGGTGCGCGACGTCGACGTCTTCCTGTTCGACGAGCCGCTTTCCAATCTCGACGCCAAGCTGCGGGCGGAACTGCGCGTCGAGATCAAGCTGCTGCACCGCAAGCTCGAGAACACGATGATCTACGTCACCCATGACCAGATCGAGGCTATGACGCTCGCCGACCGCATCGCGGTGATGAAGGGCGGCGTCATCCAGCAGCTCGACGCTCCGCAGACGATCTACAACCGCCCGGTCAACCGCTTCGTCGCCGGCTTCCTCGGTTCGCCGGCGATGAACTTCATCGACGGCAGTCTGGAGAAGGACAAAGGCGACTGGCACTTCGTCGTCGAGGATGTGCGCATTCCGCTTGGCACCTATGCCTTCGAGAAGGAGCCGACGCCGGGACTGGCCGTGTTCGGCATGCGCCCCGAGCATGTCGCCTTCAACAGCGGCTCGGGCTGGCCGTTTTCGGCGACGGCGAATGTCGAGGTCGTCGAGCCGATGGGCTCCGACACGCTGGTCTGGCTGAAGCTCGGCGGGCAGAATTTCACCGTCAGGGTGACGTCGGAGCGCACGCCAAGCAATGCGGACGCGGTCAGTATTGGTTTCGATCCAATGCGCGCCTCGCTCTTCGACGCGCAAACCGGCAACCGCCTTTAACCTCCCAAGCAGCCATCCCCCAAGAAACGGACAGAGACGATGAACTGGTCATTCCAACTTTACAGCGCCCGCAATTTCCAACCTTGGGAAGGGGTGCTGCAGACGCTCGGCAAGCTCGGCTACAAGGAAGTCGAAGGGTTTGGCGGCGTCTATGACGATCCGAAATCCTTCCGCGCCGAGCTCGACAAGAACGGGCTGGCCATGCCGACCGGGCATTTCTCGATCGACGCGCTCGAGAACGACTTCGACGGCGTGCGCAAGATCGCCGACGCGCTCGGCGTCACGCTTTTGATCTGCCCCTATCTGCTCCCCGAGCAGAGGCCGGCGGACGCTGCCGGCTGGCGCGGTTTCGGCGAGCGACTGGCCAAGGTCGGCGAGACGGCAAAGAAGGCCGGCTATGGCTTTGCCTGGCACAATCATGATTTCGAGTTCAAGGCACTTGCCGACGGCTCGGTGCCGCAGGACCACATCTTTGCCGCCGCACCCGATATCAGCTGGGAGATGGACGTCGCCTGGGTGGTGCGCGGCGGCGCGGATCCGCTGCCCTGGATCGAGAAGCACGGCAAGCGCATCAGCGCCGTCCACGTCAAGGACATCGCCAAGCCGGGCGAGGGCCTCGACGAGGATGGCTGGTCGGATGTCGGTCATGGCACGATGGACTGGGCCGGCCTGATCAAGACGTTGCGCGCCAAGAGCGCCGCCAAGTACTTTGTCATGGAGCAGGACAACCCCAACGACATCGAGCGCTTCGCCCGCCGCTCCATCGCATCCGTCAAGGCTTACTAGGAACAATCGACATGGCAAAGAAACTGGGTATCGGCGTTATCGGCTGCGGCAACATCTCGAAAGCGTATTTCTCGCTGGCGCCGCTGTTCCGCGGCATTGAGATGCGTGCCTGCGCCGACATCAACATGGACGCTGCGAAGGCGCGGGCGAAGGAGTTCAAGCTGCGCGCCGAGACGGTCAATGACCTGCTCAAGGCGGACGACATCGACATCATCGTCAACCTGACGATTCCGGCCGTGCACTATGAGGTGTCGAAGGAGATCCTCGACGCCGGCAAGCACGTCTATTCGGAAAAGCCGTTCGTGCTATCGATCAAGGAGGGGCTCGACCTGAAAGGCCGGGCCGAGAAGAAGGGACTGCGCATCGGCTCGGCGCCGGACACCTTCCTCGGCGGCGCGCATCAGCTGGTGCGCAACCTGATCGACACCGGCGCGCTCGGCAAGATCACCAGCGGCACCTGCCATGTGATGGGTCACGGCATGGAGCACTGGCATCCCAATCCGGATTTCTTTTTCCAGCCGGGCGCCGGCCCGGTGCTCGACATCGGGCCGTACTACATCACCAACCTGATCCAGCTGGTCGGGCCGGTGAAGCAGGTCGCGGCCTTCGCCTCGACGCCGGCCAAGGAACGGACGATTTCGTCGAAACCGCGCGCGGGCGAGAAAATCCCGGTCAACACGCCGACCACCATCCACGGCCTGCTGGAGTTCGAGAACGGCGCGGTGGTGACGCTCAACACCAGCTGGGATGTCTGGAGCCACGGCCATGCGCCGATGGAACTCTATGGCGAGGCGGGAACGGTGTACGTGCCGGATCCGAATTTCTTCGGCGGCGACGTGCGCTTCACCGAGGCGGCGAAACCGGTCAAGAAGCTGCCGAAATGGAAGCATCCGTTCGGCGTGCCGAACGAAATGCATTCGCAAGGCATGATGGCCAACTACCGCACCGCCGGCCTTGCCGACATGGCGCTGGCGATCGCGGAGGGGCGGCCGCACCGCTGCTCGATGGAGCTGGCGCTGCACGCCGTCGACGTGATGACAGGCCTGTTGCGCTCGGGCGAAACGGGCAAGTTCGTCGCCATGCAGACGACCTGCGAGCGGCCGGCCGCACTCGGCGTCACGGAAGCCAAGGACCTGCTGGCGAAGAGGAAATAGACCGCTGAGATTATCGATAATTTTGACTGGCCCTCTCCCCCTTCTCTCGGGGAGAGGGTAAAGGGTGGGCCGCAGGGCATGGTCAGCGCGTTGCGGTGAACCATGCCGATCCGTTCAGATCCGAGGATTTCCCATGCCCTATGTCGCCGCCGAAAACCGCTACGAGAAAATGCTCTACAACCGCTG
This sequence comes from Mesorhizobium sp. M4B.F.Ca.ET.214.01.1.1, assembly GCF_004791545.1. Taxonomy (NCBI): domain Bacteria; kingdom Pseudomonadati; phylum Pseudomonadota; class Alphaproteobacteria; order Hyphomicrobiales; family Phyllobacteriaceae; genus Mesorhizobium; species Mesorhizobium sp. M4B.F.Ca.ET.214.01.1.1. The sequence goes on along the minus strand of NZ_SRUX01000003.1, from coordinate 481,077 downwards.
TGGGCGGTCTGGGCTGAAGCTGCCCGCGATCTCGCTCGGGCTGTGGCACAATTTCGGCAATGACACGCCGCACAAGACCAAGCAGGCGATCGTGCGCAAGGCGTTCGACCTCGGCATCACCCATTTCGACCTCGCCAACAACTATGGTCCGCCGCCGGGCTCGGCGGAGACCGCTTTCGGTGAAATCCTGCGCACCGATTTCGCCGCCTATCGCGACGAGCTGATCATCTCGACCAAAGCCGGCTACGAGATGTGGCCGGGGCCGTATGGCGAGTGGGGCGGGCGCAAATATGTGCTGGCCAGCCTCGACCAGAGCCTGAAGCGGATGGGGCTCGACTATGTCGACATCTTCTATTCGCACCGTTTCGACCCCGACACGCCGCTGGAAGAGACGATGAGCGCGCTCGACCATGCGGTGCGCTCGGGCAAGGCGCTTTATGCCGGCATCTCGTCCTACAATTCGCAGCGTACGCGTGAGGCGGCCGACATATTGAAGCAGCTCGGCACGCCTTGCATCATTCACCAGCCAAGCTATTCGATGCTCAACCGCTGGGTCGAGGAGGACGGGCTGCTCGACACGCTGGAAGGGCTCGGCGTCGGCTCGATCGTGTTCTCGCCGCTGGCGCAAGGCATGCTGACCAACAAATATCTGGGTGGCATCCCGGAGGGCAGCCGCGCCTCGCAAAGCAAGTCGCTCAGGCCCGCCTTCATCAACGACAAGACGATCACCAACATCAAGGCGCTGAACGCCATTGCCGGCCGCCGCGGCCAGACGCTGGCGCAGATGGCGCTGGCCTGGGTGCTGCGCAGGGGCCGGGTCACCTCGGCGCTGATCGGCGCCAGCCGGCCGGAGCAGGTCGAGGATTGCGTCGGCGCGCTGAAGACACTCGACTTCAGCGATGCGGAACTGGCCGAGATCGACAGCTACGCGCGCGAGGCCGACATCAATCTGTGGGCGGCCTCGGCGGAGCGCAAGGGTCCGCCGCGCAAGTAGATGGCGTCGGCATGGCGTGAAAAGAAACGGCGGGCCTTGCCCGCCGTTTTTGTTTTGAGAGAGGCGGGAGGCTCAAGGCTTGGCCGGCTTCTGCGCGGTACCGACACCGGCCTTGGGCTTTGCGGGCGCCGGCGTGGTCTTCATCTTCTCCTCGATCCAGCCGCTGTAATTGGCCAGCCGCGTATAGATGCCGTAGGCGTTCTTGTGGCCGCAGGCCGCACTGCCGTCATTCGGCCCTTCGCCCCAGGAAACGACGCCAATCTGGACCGGGCCGTCGGCACCGGTCATGAACAGCGGGCCGCCGCTGTCGCCATTGCAGGCATCGCGCTCGCCGCTGGCGGTGCCGGCGCAGATCATGTTGCCGGTCAGCGGATCCGACATGTCGGCGGCAATGGCGCTGGCCGCCGCGTCGATGCCCTTTTCCGAATAGCGCATGCGATGGGAAAGGTCGCCAAGTGCTGTCTTCAGGTCGCGCGCGTAGATGTCCTTGATGCCGCTGTTGCAGGTCGCGTTCGGCTGCAGGTCGAGGTCGGCGACCATCAGTGCCGTCGGGAAGGTGCCGTCCTGCATCTTGCCCCAGCCGGTGACCGTGGTCTTGCCGCTGTCTGGCGTTGCCTCACGGGCGACCTTGATCGTCGGCGCGTCCGCCGGCTCGGCCAGCCGGATCAGGCCGAGGTCGTTGTCCATCGTCTGCTCACTATAGCCTTCGTTGACGATCACCTCCGCCGCCTTGTAGCGCTTGCCTTCGCCGAGATCGGTGGCGCCGGTCAGCACGGTGACCGCGCCCGCCGGGATCGGCCGGCCGTTGTCTACGAGGCAGTGCGCGGCCGTCAGCACCCATTGTGGCGCGATCAGGCTGCCGCCGCAGAACTGGGCGTCCGGCTGCGAGGCCGGGCTGGCGTCCAGCCTGTCGCTTGTCAGCAGCGCCACCTGGAAAGGAAAAGCGCCCTTCTCGGCCTCCTTGCCGCCATAGACGCGATCGGCGCCGTCGGGGTTCTCGGCCTTGGCCTTCGCCCTTGCTTCCGCGACGCGCTTCATTGGCGAGACTGCTGCTTCCGGCCGTGCGGGCCCATCGGCCGCGTGGATGGCGTTGAGCGTCGCGAGCGCCGCGATGCCGGCCAGCAGTGCTGTGGCGAGCGGCCTGAACCGATGGATGATGTTCACCATGACCTCCTGAGACGAACGTTCCCGAACAGGCCGGCCCGGCGCATGATCCGCTGCCCGAGGCACCGGTTTTGAACGACCGGCCACGCGCAGCCCGGATCGGCGCGCAAACCGGTCATAAAACCGAATGCCACTTCTGCTAATCGTGCCCGCGAGCAGAACCCGCTCAAACCTATAGCCCCCCACGGGCTACGTGGAAGCGATTTGTCATTGCCAATGTTGGAATATTTTAGGCAGTATATCGAAGGGGAGTTTTTGGCGGGGGCCTCAACTGACCGCGCGGGGCAATGATCTGGTCGGCGTTACCAAAACTCGGTTTTGGCGCCACCACGATCTCGACAATATTTCTGTATCTTGATCCAGTCCTTGCTGACTTTTGGGAGAGTCTCACCGTGACAAAACTGACGAACACCATCATTGCGTCCGCGTTTCTTTCCACCGCGATGTGGCTGGTGCCCGCCTTCGCCGCCAATCCCGGCACTGCCAATGCCGGCAATGGCGAAAGCATGCGCGATGCGGGATCGGGCGACTACAAACCGGGCCGGGCAAAGCCGATCGCGCCGCCGAAACTGACCGAGGACGAGGCCAGCCGCGCCGCACCGCTCGCCGACGAGGACGCGGCGGTCAAGTCCTATGGCATCGTCGGACGTTCCGCCGACGGCAAGGAGATCAAGATCGAGGCGAACGAGGCGCTGAAGGAACTGATCATCGAGGAACTGAACAAACCGGCCGACGGGGGGGCCGACGCTTCAGGTCCGCAGAACACCGGAGACCCCGGGCTGACGGAAGGCGAAGCAGGCCGCCAGGTGTTCGGCACAGACGACCGCGAGCAGGTCAAGAACACCAAGACCTATCCGTTCTCGGCCATCGGCTATCTCGAGGCCAAGTCGCCCAAGACCGGCAAGTTCGGCAGCTGCTCGGCGACGCTGATCGGTCCGCGCACCGTGCTTACCGCGGCGCACTGCCTCTACAGCCATGAGGATGGCGCCTGGCTCGACGAATATCTGTTCGTGCCGGGCCTCAACGGCAGCACCGCCGACGATGCGCCGTTCGGCGCCTTCACCTATGAAAGCGCCTATGTCCTGCAGGGCTTCATCGACAACTACCAGGGTTTCTACGGCTCGGTCGTGCCGTGGGATCTCGGCATCGTCACGCTGAAGCAGGATGTCGGCACCAATCTCGGCTGGCTGGGCTATGCCAACTACGAGGATCTGGGCGACTTCACCGCCAATATCGTCGGCTATCCCGGCGACAAGCCGATGGGCACGATGTGGAAGGCAAGTTGCGAAGTGCATGCCGAAAACATCGGCACGGACTATTTCCAGTACGATTGCGATACGTTCCCGGGTTCGAGCGGCAGCTCGGTCTACGCCTATGACAACGCCGCCAAGCAGCGTGTCATCACCGGCGTGAACGTCGCCGAAAGTCCGGACGCCAACACCGCGGTCAGGCTCCACGCCGCCAATATCGAGTGGATCAACAGCCTCTACAAATGAGGCTTGTTCCGACCCGCTGATAGGAGCGATCGAACAACCGGCGGTAGGGTTGATCCCACTGCCGGTTTTTCACATCCGGGCCACCGATCGCTTCGCCCTTATTTGGACGTCGCCTCGGGCTGCTCCTGGCGCACATAGGTCTCGATCGCCGAGGCGAAGTTGGCGGAGCCGGCCTTGCGCTGCTTGTCTATATAGCCGGCGAAATAACTCCAGAAGGAAACGGCATAGTCGCGGAAATAGGCGTCCGCCACCTTGCGCGAACAGAGGTCGCTCTCGACGCAGATGGAAAGGCGGTTGAGGAAATAGACGATGCGGTCGAAGTGATCGCTGAAATCGGCAAGCGGCATACTCCCGCCATCGCCGGTCATCGCCTCGATGCCGATGCGCTGCCTGAACACCTGTTCCTCGGTCGGCGTCGGATTGGCGCTAAGCAGATTGTCGTATTTGGTGTTCAGCGCCGCCAGCCGCTCCTTGAGCGCGCGTTGCGCCTGCTGCAAGTCCTTGCTCTCCCAGAGCTCGACCAGCGCCATGGTCTGCTCGACGCGCTTCTGCTCCTGGTTGGCCAGGAACTGGAAGACGGAGAACAGAAGCGTGAAGATGATCACAAGCCGCACCAAAAGGCCCGACCAGGCGTAGGCCAGCATGCGCCAGTCGCGATCGGTGAAGGGGTTCGATTCCTTCTTGATCTCGTGGCTGCTCGGCCACGGGAAACCCTCGGTGGTTTCCGGCAGCGCCTCGGCCTTCTTGGCCGGCGAAGGCTCGGCCGTCGTCAGCGCCGTCGCAGGCACTACTTGTTCTGTCACCTTGCCCCCCGGCTTCTTCATCGGCAGCTGTCCAGATCGATGGTGGCGGTCGGGTCGAGCACGATGCCCGGCGCCTCAAGCTTCCTTTTCAGGCAGTCGAGCTGAGGGCGCGAGACCATGAACTGCACGTCCGGTTCGGCGGGTGCCTTGTTCGGCGAGGGCAGGGCCTCGACCACGCCACGCGAGGCGCAGTCGCTGAGATCGACCACGACGGCTTCGTTGCCGGTCTTGGCGATCTGGTCGTACTGGTCGAGAAAGCAGCCCGCCAGTTCGGAATTGGTGACGATCTGCTTGGCGCAGAGGCCGCAGCTCTCCTCCGCCCAGGCAGGGGCGAGCGGCAGCGCCGCGAAAAGAAGGCCCGCTCCGAGCCAGTAATGCAGGTTGGTTCTCACAAGCGTCCTCATCCTTTCCGTGCCGCGCCAGAATGTCCACGCACAAGGCCGGTCGCGCAAGAGCCGATGCAGCGGTTGCGACAGGCTTTTGCGGCGGCCTGCGCTCAGGCGCGCGGCACTGTCTCCATCGGAAAAATCATCACCGCGCCCTTCGGGCCGCTCCTGTCGGCAAGCTTCATCACCGAGCGTGTCGAAGGTGCCATGCCGATATCGGCGAGCATGTCGGAGAAGCCGGAGCCGCCGACCGTGCGGGTGGCCGAAGGCACGCCGTCCTGCGCCAGGAAGCTCAGGTCCTCCTTCTCGCTCTGCGGCGGTGCCTCGGTCAGCACGGCGATCATCCGCTCCATGCCGAAGCTGGTGTCGGTGAAGGCCAGCAGCCCCTCCCGCAAGCCGGCATCCGGCGAGCCGTTGGCGGGCGCCAGCCGCTCGGCGACGATATGGGTGATGGAATAGTCGCTGCCGACATAGAGCACGTTGATGTCGACATATTTGTCGGAATCGTTCCTGGCCCTGATATGCACCTCGTCGCCCGGCGAGACGCGCGGCACGGTCGAGGCCTGCAGCGGCTCCAGTGCGTCGCCGCCCTGGCGCCTGATCTCGAACTCGACGCTGACCTCTTCCGGCCGGTAGTCGGACGCGGCGGCCAGCCTGGAGAGGCCGGTGGCGCGGAAGATGGTGGTCAGGTTCTTCGCCGTCGCCTCGACTAGCTTGGCGCGATCATCCGGGTGAATGATTATCAGCGGCGGCCTGCCGCCGTCCTTCACATCGCCGGAGGCCGGCAGGAACCACAGCGCCGGCTTGTCGGTGGCAGCGGCCGCGGCGCCGGCGATCGCGTTCTCGCGCAGCACCGCCAGTCGCAGATCGGCGCTCTTGCCGGGCTCGACCAGCTCGACGTGGAAGCCGGATTTCTCCCTGGCCGCCAGTTCGTCCAGAACCGAATTCACCAGCGCGGTCTCCTTGTCGAGGCCGTCGGTCGCCGCCGGCCGCGCCACCACGAGCTTGTAGTCGACCGCGAGCTCGGCGACGCGCGCATAGGCATTGGCCGGGATATCAGCCAGCGTCAGCGCCGGCTTGCCGTCGAGCTCCACCGGCTTCACCCAGCTCTCCAGGTTCCTGGCCGACTGCACCTCGACATAGCCGAGCGCTTCAGACAGTTGCGACAGGGCCGAAGGCAGGATGGCGAGCTTGCTTCCGGGGGTGAGTCGCTGCAGCAGCCCGGCGCCAATCGTCGCCGCACCGTCCTTGACGACCAGCGGCCATTGCATGACCGCATCGGCCCTGTCGGTGCCGAAGACGCGCGCATCGAGCTCGCCTTCGAAGAGCGGCGTCGGCCGCGTGCGGCTGTCGGCCGAATATTGCTGCAGTACCGCCTGGCCGAGCTGGCGGTAGGTGACTGCGGGGTTCTCGGCCAGCTTGGACAGGATGGTGAAGGTGAACAGGCCGAAGCGCGGCGCATCGGCGGTGCCCTTGGGCAGCGGCATCTCCGGCGTCGTTTCGACGGTCTGCGCGGCATAGAAGGCGACCAGCTTGCCCTTGGCGGTCGATTCGGCGCCAGTCGGCGTCAGGTGGAAGGCGGGCTTGCGCTGGCCGTTCTCGTCGAAGCCGCGCGTCGCGGTCGCCGCGATGTCCGCATAGAGCTTCACGGCAGCTGCCCGTTCGGCCTCGCCGCCGCCGACCAGATCGGCAAACTCGACCTTGCGCTCCATCTCGTCGTCGACCTTGGCGGCGCGTGTCGCCGTGCCGGAATGGCAGCAGTCGAACACCACCCAGACGAAGGCGCCCTTGTCGCGGATGGCGTCGAGCGCGGCGCCGACCTCATTGTCGACGAGCGCGTTGGGCACGCCCGCCTCGCGGTTGACCCATTTTTCGATGTCGACGGGAAGGAAGATCTCGTCGAGGCCGTCGGTCTCGTCGCCCTTGGTCGCCTGGGGCTGCTGGGCGCCATGGCCGGACAGATGCAGATAGACGAAGTCGTCGCGCTTGACCCTGGCAGCGAGGTTGGCCAGCGCCGCCTTGATCGCCGCGTGCGTCGGCAGGCCGGCGGCGCCGTCGACATCCTTGGCAAGCAGGGTGACGTTCCCGGGCGCGAACTTCACCGGGGCCGGGGTGTTCCTCAGCAGGTAGTCGCGCACCAGGCCGGCATCGTTCTTCGGCCCGATCAGCCAGTTCTTCTTCGGCAGGTTCGGATAGTCGGTGCAAGCGACCAGCAGCGCGTGATAGGTGCGCTGGGCGGCAAGCGCACGGAACGACAACGTCCCCGCAGCCGTCAGCGCGGAGGCGCCGACAAGCAGCGTCCGGCGTGTCAATCTGATCATGGATGCCCCCCAAGCCCGATCGAATTCGCAAGCAGTGGTAACCCTCGTCGATGATTTTGTCAGTATTTTGAAGGCTGGTTGCGCGATGGCGATGACCAATCACCGAAGCGGTGCCGTCGATGGCGACGGAAACAGTGGCAAAAGAGGCGGTTCGTCGCTATCTCAGTGGAATTCAGGCCACTTGCATGCGCAAATGGCGCGCGGACGGCGCAAGCAGACTGGAAGCAGGACCATGGCGGCAAGGGATGTGCTGACGAAGAACCAGTTGTGCGTGCTCGAAAAGCTCGAGGCCGCCAGCGGACCGCTCAGCGCCTATATGTTGCTCGACCAGCTGCGCGAACGCGGCTTTCGCGCGCCGCTGCAGGTCTATCGCGCCCTCGATACGCTGGTGAAGTCGGGTTTCGTGCACCGGCTGGAGAGCCTCAACTCCTTCGTCGCCTGCGCCGAGCCGCACGACCACAGCCATTCGATGACCGCCTTCGCCATTTGCGACACATGCGGCCAGGTGACCGAGATGTCCGACCATGATGTCGACCACCGTCTGGACGAATGGGTGCGCTCGACGGGCTTTGCCGCCAAGAAGGCGGTAATCGAGTTTCGCGGTGTATGCGCCAAGTGCCGGGCCGAGGCGGCCTAGGGTCTATTGATATTCAGGTGAGGCCGGCCTGCAAATGGCGGGCTCCAGCGTTTCCCGTGCTCGCGTACCTCAAGTACGCTCCGCTCCGGTTCTCGGAACCCACCCTTCTCGGCTCGGCCTGACCTGAATCTCAACAGACCCCGGAGCGAATCGCATCAGCGCGCGGTCGACCAGGCGAACCAGAACGCGACCAGCGCCAGCAGGGCGGAAAGCAGCCGTCGGGCAAATCGCTCCCGTCTTGGATCGTTGAGGAACGGTTCCAGCGTCCCCGCCAGCACAACGATGACGCCGTGAACAGCAGTCGCGATCGCCACATAGACCGCGGTGAGCATGACTGTCTGGGAAAGGACCGGCCGTGAGGCGTCGACGAAGGTCGGCAGCACCGCGACGTAAAAGACCGCCGCCTTGGGGTTCAGGAGATTGGTGACGAGCCCGCGCATGAAATGCTTGCCGTGCGCGCCGCCGGCGCTCGATACGACGTCCGTTCCCGCGGTCCAGCCTTCCCAGGCGAGGTAGAGAAGGAACAGCACCCCGGCCCAGCGAAGTCCCTCGTAGAGCGGCCGAGATGCCTGGATCAGTTCGGCGACGCCGAAGGCCGCGACCGCGCCGACGGTCGCCAGTCCCGAGGCGATACCCGCCACCGTGGCAAAGCCGGCGCGGCGTCCCTGGCTGGCGGAAATCAGCGCCAGATAGGTCATGTTCGGACCCGGCGTGAGTTCGATCAGCAGGCATGCAAGCGAAAAGGAGAGGACCGGGGCTGTCGAGGACGGCAGCAACGCGTTCACATCAATGCGCCTCGTCCCAGTTGTTGGCGGCCCGCGCATCGACATGCAGCGGCACCGACATCGACACCGCCGGCATCGGCGCGTTCTCCATCACCCGGCGCACGACGGGAAGCGTCGCCTCGACCTCGGACTCCACGGTCTCGAAGATCAGCTCGTCATGCACCTGCAACAGCATGCGGGCCGACAGGCCGGCCTTCTCCAGCGCCTCCTCCATATGCACCATGGCGCGGCGGATGATATCGGCTGCCGTGCCCTGCAGCCTGGCGTTGATCGAGGCGCGCTCGTTGAAGGCGCGGATCGACGGGTTGGACGAGCGTATCTCCGGATAGTGGATACGGCGGCCGAATATGGTTTCGACAAAGCCGTGCTCGCGGGCGTAGGCCTTGGTCGCCTCGATATAGTCGCGGATGCCCGGGAAGCGCTCGAAATATTTCTTGATGTAGGCGCCGGCCTCCTCGCGCGGGATCGACAGCTGGTTGGCGAGGCCGAAGGCCGAGATGCCGTAGATGATGCCGAAATTGATCGCCTTGGCGCGGCGGCGCACTTCGGAAGGCATGCCTTCGACCGGCACATTGAACATCTCGGATGCGGTGATGGCGTGGATGTCGGCGCCATCGGCGAAAGCCTGCTTGAGTTGCGGGATCTCGGCGACGTGGGCGAGCACCCGCAATTCGATCTGGCTGTAGTCGGCCGAGACCAGCTTGTGGCCCTTTTCGGCGATGAAGGCAGTCCTGATCTTGCGCCCCTCGGCGGTGCGCACCGGGATATTCTGCAGATTGGGGTCGGAGGACGAGAGACGTCCCGTTGTCGTCGCGGCCAGCGCATAGGAGGTGTGGACGCGTTTTGTGTCGGGATGGATGAAGCCAGGCAGCGCGTCGGTATAGGTCGATTTCAGTTTCGTCAGCTGGCGCCAGTCGACGATCTTGCGCGGCAGTTCATGGCCTTCGGCCGCAAGGTCCTCCAGGAGCTGCGCCGAGGTCGACCATTGCCCGGTCTTGGTCTTCGAGCCGCCCGGCAGGCCCATCTTGCCGAACAAAATGTCGCCGAGCTGCTTGGGCGAGCCGATGTTGATGCGCTCGCCGACGATGCCGTAGATCTCCTCCTCGACGCGGGCCGCACCCTGCGCCAGCTCTCCCGACAGCCTGGAGAGGATCTGCCGGTCGACGGAGATGCCGCGCTGCTCCATCCGGGCCAGCACCGGCACCAGCGGCCGCTCCAGCCGCTCGTAGACGGAAACCAGGCCCTTGGCGGCAAGCCTGGGCTTCAGCACCTGCCAGAGCCTCAGCGTGATATCGGCCTGCCCGGCGGCGTAGGCGGTCGCGCGCTCGATATCGACCTGATCGAAGCCGACGGCGCTTTTCCCCGATCCGGCAAGCTCCTTCTTGGAGGCCGGGGCATGGCCCAGCCATTTTTCCGAGAGGCCGGCCAGGTCGTGGCCGCCGGACGTGCCGGCGTCAAGCACATAGGAGATCAGCATCGTGTCGTCGAATGGGCCGATCTCGATGCCGTGGCGGCTCATCACGACGATGTCGTATTTCAGGTCCTGCACGATCTTGAGAACGGACCTGTCCTGCAAGAGAGGCTTCAGCAGCGCCAACGCCTCGCGGACGGGGATCTGGTTCCCCAGCATGCCGCCGCCCAGCAAGTCGCCGGTGCCGCTCTTGTGGAGGAGCGGCAGATAGGCGGCGCGGCCGGGCGCGACCGCCATGGACAGGCCGATCAACTCGGCCTGCATCGGGTCGGGCGAGCTGGCCTCGGTGTCGAAGGCGAGGACACCGGCTTCCCGTGCCTCGGCGATCCAGGCCGTCAGCGCCGCTGCATCGCGAATGGCGACATAGGCCGATGTGTCGATCTTGCGCGCCGCCGCCTGCTCCAGGCGAAGCGCCGAGAGCAGGGAAGGGGTGTCGCCCTGCGGCGGCGCGTCTTCTCCCCGGATGGCCGGCGCTGGCTTGTCGGCGTCGTTGCCGGCGGGCGTGGCCCGTGCTGCCGGCGGCGCGCCGGCTCCGACATCGGGTCCGTGCGCGGTATCGGCGCGCTCGATGGTGACGGCGGCGGCCTGGACGTCACCGATCTCGGTTCCGGTCGCTTCGGCGACGCGGCGGGTCAGCGTGGTGAATTCCATGGTCTTGAGGAAGCCGATCAGCTTCGGCCCATCCGGCGCATGCAGCTCGAAGTCGCCGAGCCCGTCGGCGACCGGCACGTCGTTCTTCAGCGTCACCAGCTGGCGCGAGATGCGCGCCTTGTCGGCATTGGCGATGATCGATTCCCGCCGCTTCTCCTGCTTGATTTCGGCGGCGCGCGCCAGCAGCGCGTCGAGGTCGCCGAACTGCTCCAGAAGCTGCGCCGCCGTCTTCGGCCCGATGCCGGGCACGCCCGGCACATTGTCGACCGAGTCGCCGGTGAGCGCCTGCAGGTCGATCATCTTCTCCGGCGGCACGCCCCATTTCTCGATCACTTCGGGGATGCCGATCTGGCGGTCCTTCATCGGGTCGTACATGCCGACCGTGGGACCGACCAGCTGCATCAGATCCTTGTCGGAGGAGATGATGGTGGTGTCGCCGCCAGCCTCGCAGGCAAGCCGGCAATAAGTGGCGATGAGGTCGTCGGCCTCGAAGCCCTCCATCTCGATGCAGGGAAGATTGAAAGCCGTGGTCGCCTGGCGGATCAGGCCGAACTGCGGGATCAGGTCCTCTGGCGGCGCCGAGCGGTTGGCCTTGTATTCGGGGTAGAGATCGTTGCGGAAGGTCTTCGAGGAATAGTCGAAGATGACGGCGAAATGCGTCGGCACCACGCCGACATCGGTGTTGCGGGCATCCTGCATCAGCTTCCACACCATGTTGCAGAAGCCGAGCACCGCATTGGTGGGCAAGCCGTCGGATTTGCGATTGAGCGGCGGCAGCGCGTGATAGGCGCGGAAAATGTAGCCGGAGCCGTCGACGAGGAAGAGATGATCGCCTTTTTTCATGCCGGCAGGGATAGCGCGGCCAGACGGCGCGGTCCATGCCAAAGGCGGCTGAAACCACCGGTTCCGGCAACACCCTGACAGAGGCTGCCGCCGAATGATCCGGCCACTCACGGGCATGTTACAAAAGTGTAATACTGGTGCCCTTGAATCGCCACGTTCACAGACCCAAATATGGGTCATCGGCAGTTTTCGCCGAAGTCCGGAGCAAGGCCCGTCCCCCGCCTATCCCGGACAACTGCGGCAGCCTATCCCCCCTCTCCGGGCTGCCGCAACGTTTCGAGTAAGGCCGCCGTGGTTCCCCCTCCACCACGGCGGCTCTTTTTTCGTCTCGAGGTCCGACATACCGTTCTGGATGTTTTTCCGCAGCCAAACGCGCTTGGTCCAACGGTCCCGGCTTTTCGTTTTCGGCTCGTCCCTTTAGGGTCGGCGCAAAATCGAAAGGCCTGAAAATGTCCAGAATCTCACCCGTCCTCGATCGTCTCGACCAGAATCTCGACCAGAGCCTGGAACGGCTGTTCGGGCTGCTCGGCATCAAGTCGATCTCCACCGATCCGGCCTATGCCGGCGACTGCCGCAAGGCGGCGGCGTGGCTGGTGGCCGAGCTGAAGCTGATCGGCTTCGACGCCAGCGTGCGCGACACGCCCGGCCATCCGATGGTGGTGGCGCATCACGACGGGCCGGCGGGCGCGCCGCATGTGCTGTTCTACGGCCATTACGACGTGCAGCCGGTCGATCCGATCGAATTGTGGGAAAGCGATCCGTTCGCGCCGGCGATCAAGGAGATCGAGCCCGGCCGCAAGGTAATCACCGGCCGCGGCTCGGCCGACGACAAGGGCCAGCTGATGACCTTCGTCGAGGCCTGCCGCGCCTGGAAGCAGGTGCATGGCGGCCTGCCTTGCCGCATCACCATCCTGTTCGAGGGCGAGGAGGAGTCCGGCTCGCCGTCGCTGAAGCCGTTCCTGGCGGCCAACGCCGCCGAGCTCAAGACCGATTTCGCATTGGTCTGCGACACCGGCATGTGGGATCGCGAGACGCCCTCCATCTGCGTGTCGCTGCGCGGCATGGTCGGCGAAGAGGTCACCGTGAAGGCGGCCGATCGCGACCTGCATTCGGGGCTCTATGGCGGGGCTGCCGCCAATCCGATCCGCATCCTGGCCGGGATCCTGGCCGATATCCACGACAAGGACGGGCGCATCACCATCCCGGGCTTCTATGACGGTGTCGAGGAGACGCCGTCGCAGGTGCTGAAGTCGTGGGAAACGCTCGGCGAGACCGCCGAGAGCTTCCTCGAGCCCATCGGCCTGTCGATCCCGTCGGGCGAAAAGGGGCGTTCGGTGCTCGAACTGACCTGGGCGCGGCCGACGGCGGAGTTCAACGGCATTATCGGCGGCTATACCGGCAAGGGCTTCAAGACGGTGATCGCGGCGGAGGCCTCGGCCAAGGTGTCGTTCCGCCTCGTCCACAAGCAGGACCCGGAGAAGATCCGCGCCGCATTCCAGGCTTTCGTCAGGGAGCGCATTCCGGCCGATTGCTCGGTCGAATTCCACCCGCATGGCGGCTCGCCGGCGATCCAGCTTTCCTATGACTCGCCATTCCTGGCCAAGGCCAAGGAGGCGCTGTCGGATGAATGGCCGAAGCCGGCGGTGACCACGGGCAGCGGCGGCTCGATCCCTGTGGTCGGCGATTTCCAGACCTATCTCGGCATCGAATCCCTGCTGGTCGGTTTCGGCCTCGACGACGACCGGATCCACTCGCCCAACGAGAAATACGAGCTCACCTCCTTCCACAAGGGGCAGCGCTCCTGGGCCCGCATTCTCGACGCGCTGACACGCTGAAGCGGCGCGAAGGACAACTTTCTGTTGATTTTTGGATGGATCGAAGCGAGGACGAACCAACAGGCCGCGATCCGGAGACAATGATGAGCGACATCCGCTTCCACAAGAACGATTTGCCCGACCTGTCCCATTACAATGTCGGGGCGGTGGCGATCGACACCGAGACGCTCGGCCTCAACCCGCACCGCGACAGGCTGTGCGTGGTGCAGATCTCGCCCGGCGACGGCAGCGCCGACGTGATCCAGATCGCGCCCGGCCAGAAGAAGGCGCCGAACCTGGTCAGCCTGCTCAGGAACCGCAGCGTCACCAAACTGTTCCATTACGGCCGCTTCGACATCGCCGTGCTCTACAACGCTTTCGGCGTCATGGCGGAACCGGTGTTCTGCACCAAGATCGCCTCGCGCTTGACCCGCACCTATACCGACCGGCACGGGCTGAAGGACATTTGCGGCGAGCTTCTCGGGGTGACCCTGTCGAAGGTGCAGCAATCGTCGGACTGGGCAGCCGAGACCCTGTCGCCGGAGCAGCTCGAATATGCCGCCTCCGACGTGCTCTATCTGCACCGGCTGCGCGAGGTGCTGGCCGGCCGGCTGGCGCGCGAAGGCCGCACGAAGGAGGCCGACGCCTGCTTCCGCTTCCTGCCGACGCGTGCCAAACTCGACCTGATGGGCTGGGGCGAGGAGGATATCTTCGCCCATAGCTGACGGCCGTGGGAGGACGACATGGCGGAGAGACAGCCGATATCAACCGCGCCGACCGACGGCTCCAAGGTCACCGTCTACTGGAAGGACGGCAATGGGGTGATCAACGAGTCGGTCGCGCAGTATCGCGACGGCGGCTGGTGGACCTATATCGACAGCACCACGCAAAAGAAGGTCGAGCCGAGCAGTTGGCGGCCTGCCGCAAGCGACGATGACGACTAAAGCAATTCCAGGAAAAGTGCGAGGCGGTTTTCCGTCCGGAATCGCTCAAAGAAAGGGCTTGAGGTCGGTCGCTGGCGGCCGGGATTGCTTTGGCTTAGCCTGAACCCGTTGATATCGAGGCCGATTCGGGGACTTGCGCTCCGCTGTCGCCCTCCTGCTCAGAGGAAAGCTCAATGGGTATCGAAAGCCTTCTCGTCTTCATCATCATCGGCGCCATCGCCGGCTGGCTCGCCGGCCTCATCGTCAAGGGCTTCGGCTTCGGTCTGATCGGCAACATCGTCGTCGGCATCGTCGGCGCCCTGATCGCCGGCTGGCTGTTCCCGAGGCTGGGGTTCGCCGTAGGCGGCGGCGTGCTTGCCGCGATCATCCACGCCACCATCGGCGCGGTGATCCTGCTGGTGCTGCTCAAGCTGGTGAAGCGGGCTTGATGTCTGGCGTGGGCACCACGGGCGCGCCATGAAGCAGAACACCCTCTATCTGATCATCGGCGCGCTGCTGGTCGTGGTCATCGCGCTCGGCGTCTATGTCTACCGCGAGCAAACGCGGCCGAAGGGCGTCGAGCTCAAGATCGACGACAAGGGCATTTCGATCCAGCAGAATTGATCGGATCGGCGCAGCCGGCGCCGACGGATTGACCGGCCGCATCGGCTTTCGTCGGGCCTCCCGGGTTTCCGGCGAGGCGGCCCCGGTCCCCTATTTCCATTGTCACCCCTCGGCTGTCGCGGCGCTTCTCCGGGCGCAGCGCGAACCCCCTGGGCTTTTGCAACCGCCGCGCTACTTCCCTTTTGTGGACCTCGGTTCACTGATTGGCAGATTGGGAGGTTTTCATGGATCGCCGATTATTCTTGACGGGAATGCTGGGCGTGGCGGGGGCGGCCGCAATTGTCAGCGCGGTTCGGCCCATCAGCGCCGTGGCCGGCATTCCGGACGCCAGAAGCGGTATCCTCGATGAGCTCGAGGCGCAGGACAAGCAGGCCTGGGAGGACGATGGCAGCGAAGCGGAGGTGCAGACCGTCTCGCATCGCCATTGGCATCGGTGGCATCGGCGGAGAAGGCGGCGTGCCTGGAGACGTTACTGCCGCACCTACTGGCGGCATGGCCGGCTGCGCAGACGCTGCCATCGCCGGCGCGTCTGGATCTGGTTCAGGCTTTAGCGGCTAGCGGCGTGCTCCTGCTCCGGCCGGTTTGCCCAGCCGGGGCAGGTGTCGTTCGCCGGTTGGAACATGCAGCGCGCCGCCAACGCGCGGCGGATAACAGGACGCGGCGCCGGAGGGCAGCCGCGGCCCGCGACGAGCGCCAAGCCGGACCCTCAGCAAGTATTTGATTATCAATCGTTTTCAAATTCATCCCACTTGACCCGCCCCTAAGGTCAAGGCCGCCGCAACAGGTCCTACGGATCCATTGGGCGTAGTGCGTCGATGGCCAGCGGCGAAAGCGCCCCTGTACCTCACCGGACTTGAGAAGAGCTGCTGCAAGCAAGCATCGCGACCTCGCGAGTCGTGAGCCGATTGACAAAACAATCCAAGCCTATCATATGATAGGTAGACTATCGATTGATAGGGAGGGGATTTTGGATCGAGTGAGCTCGGACGCTTCACGGTTGCAGGAGCTGGGTTATCGACAGCAGCTCCGGCGCGGACTTGGCGTCTTTTCGACATTTTCTATCGGCGTTGCCACCGTCGCACCGGTGGTCGGTCTTTATGCGATCTTCGGGCTCGGGATGAACCTGTCCGGGCCGGTATGGGTGTGGCTGCTGGTACTGTCCCTGGTCGGCCAGGTGCTGGTGGCAGTGGTCTATGCGGAACTCGCATCCGAGTTCCCGATTGCAGGAGGGCCCTATCAGTGGGTGCGCCGGCTGATCGGCCCGGACGCGGGCATCTTCACAGGCCTCATATACCTCGTTGCCGTATCGGCGGCGCTCGCCACCGTGGCGTTCCTTGCGGCGCCGTGGTTCGCGCAGTTGCTCGGTCTTCAGCCCTCGCCGGGCGGGCACATGCTGCTTTCGTTCTGCGTGCTGCTCGCTTCCCTGCTGGTCAATGCCGGCGGCGTCCAGGTCGTTCGCGTGGCGGTAAACTTCGGCATCGCAGCCGAGATAATCGCTTCGATGCTCATCGGCTCGATGCTGCTGGTGTTCTTCCGAACCCACGATGTCACTGTCCTCTTCAGTTCGATGGGGGCTCCGACCTCGCTCGGAACCGCGCTTGCCACGCTCGCCGTCTGCGGTTGGGCCTTCGTCGGCTTCGATGCGAGCGCGTCGGTCGCCGAAGAGACCACCGGCGCGGGCGCGAACGTTCCGCGTGCCATCCTTGCCGCCACGGCGGTCGTTGGCATCGCGGTGGTTTTGGTCGCCGTTGCCGTCATCCTGGCGACCGGTGACCTCCAGGCCGTGATCTCGGGCTCTGAAATGGATCCGGTCACGGCGACGGTGGTCGCCTCGCTGGGTGATTGGTCGCGAATGCCGTTTCTGGCGGTGGTGGCGATCACCTTTTTCGCCTGCTGCATTTCCATGCAAGCCTATCTTGGCCGCGTCATCTTCAGTCTCGCCCGGGATGGCGTGCTTCCGTTCTCCCGGAAGTTGGCTTCGGTCAGCGAAGGCAGAAAGGTTCCGCTGGTCGCCATGACGACCATGACGCTCATCGCCTCGACCTGCCTGCTTCTCGGCTTCAACGAAGGGGCTGTCGGGACGATGATCAGCTTCGGCACCGCAGGCCTCTATATAACGTTCCTGCTGGTCGTGGCGGCGGCGCTCTACGCCCGCCTCAGCGGCAAGTGGCGCCCCGAGGGCTCGTTGCGTCTCGGCGCGCTCGGCACGCCGGTCAACGTCGCCGCCTTGGTCTGGCTGCTGTTCGAGACCATCAACATAGCATGGCCGCGCGTCGAACTGGCACCGCCAAATGCTCCGGTTTGGCAGGTTTGGGCGGCGATCTGGGTCTTCGCGGTCGTTGCCGCGCTGGCTGTCATCTACATCGGCGCGTGGCGTCGCAAGAACCTGGCTGCGGAATAGAAATGGGCATTCTTGGCAAAGGCGGTCTGCTGCTGCTGTCGATGGGGGGCTGCTCCGGCATCCTCATGTATCTGTCGCTCGAGCGCCCGGCAGGGTGGGCATACATCAGAAACTTCGCGCGGCTGCGGCAGGGCCACGTCGACGCTTTGGTGCTCGGCGGCATCTTCCTCGCCACGGAGGCGACAGGCGTCGTCGACCCTTATGCGTCTTTGGTGTTGCTGATCACCGGCTTCTACACCGTCATCTCGACGGGTGCGATGGGCTGGTGGCCGGATTTTCCGCAGCGATACAAGGTTGCAGGCGTCGGGGACTTCGCCGCCTTGTCGACTTTCGCTTTTGCCTGGGTCTGGGTCACGGTCCGCGTGCTGACGGGGTGGTAGAAGAGACATGACGCGCATCTACATCAGCCAGAAGCCTCCGCACCTTCTCGATCTCGACGCGGGCATCGCCACTGCGAAAGCGGAGATCGAGGCCGCAGCGGCACAAGGCGCCAATCTCGTTGTGTTCCCCGAGACCTGGCTAGGGGGCTATCCGGCCTGGGTTTTCGGGTTAGCCGGCTGGAACGATCCGGAGGCGCGGCACTGGTTCCAGAAGCTGGTGGCCGCAAGCGCCACCGTTCCCGGCCCTCACGTGCAGGCCCTCTGCGACGCCGCGCGTGACAATGGGGTGTGCGTGGTGATCGGCCTCAATGAGCGCGCTCGGCCGAGCGCCGCGCTGCTTTACAACAGCGCGCTTACGATCGACGCGGATGGATCGATCGTGTCCGTTCACCGCAAGCTCACTCCAACCCACACCGAACGCCTGGTCTGGACGCCGGGCGATGCGGACGGCCTGCGCGTGAACGAAACGGCGGCCGGGCGGGTCGGCGCGATGGTGTGCTGGGAGCATTTCCATCCCATCATCCGGCAGGCCCTGCACGCCGAGGACGAGCAGATTCATGTTGCGCTTTGGCCGGACATGCCGTCGGCGCACCAGCTTGCTTCCCGGCACTACGCTTTCGAGGGGCGCTGCTTCGTCGCAAGCGCCGCGACGTATCTTCCTGTGGAGGCCGTGCCGCCGGACCTGCGGGCGGCCTATGAAAAGGGGACGGGGGGAGACGCTTCGTTTCCCGGAGGATCGGGGGTCATCGGGCCCGACGGCGAATACCTGGTCGGTCCGGTCTTCGGCGACGCGCCCGTCATCTGTGACCTTGACCTTGCGCAGACCATAGCGTTCAAGCACGATCTCGACGTAACGGGTCACTACAGCCGATCCGATATCCTGCATTGGGGCGTCGATCGGCCGGGAACGAGGTATGGCGAGCAAGGCAGACCGGACTATCGGAGCAAGTGATCAAAACTGGGATCAGTTCGCGCCAAACGACACCCGGCGACGAATCCTCATGGAAGCCAGCGCGCTCTTCCGCCGCCACGGATATCAGGCCACCTCGACACGACAGATCGCGGCTGCGGTAGGCATCAGGCAGCCATCGCTGTTTCACCATTTCGCAAACAAGCAGGCGATACTCGAGGCGCTGTTTTCTCTCAGCCTCGACAATGCGGTGGTCGTCGCGGAAAGGACAGCGAACGCATCTGGATCGGCGGCAGCGAGACTTCATGACTATCTGGTCTGGGATCTCGAGACGCTGCTGAGCCTGCCGCTCTCGCTATCCGAACTCTACAGCAGCGATATATTGCGTGCGCCGGAATTGGCGCACTGGGCCGCCAAGCTCGAATCCCTCTACCTCGCGTTGGAGAAACTTGTCCGCCAGGGCATAGAGGCGGGCGAGTTCGTTGCCACGGATCCGGTGCTCATACGCATCCTGATCGCAAACGTGACGATCGCACACATCCAGTACGCGGACGAACGGCCTGATCGAGATCCCAAGAAGCTGGCGCGAGACGGTGCGCGGTTCGTACTCGCCGGGCTGAGCAACATGGAGTCCGCTCATCTTGACGAGTTGATCTCTGGCACAAGAAGCCGGTAGCGGATTTAGAAAATCGTAAGGAATTTCAAAAGGGTGCATAAACCCTGCTTTAACGCGCCCTTAAATCGCCGCATCTAGTCTGCACCCGAGCGCCATTAGCACCGGGACATTAAGCGAAGCGCATGGCGAACCGCAGAGACAGTCGCATCGAACCGAGCTTCGACGGGCCGCCCCAGGCGAAATCCCCGGCCGGGTTCTCGGTGAGCGAGGAGGATCGCGTCGTGCCGGGCAGTCGCAAATCCGCCGCCAGACGCAAACCGGCCAGGAAGTCGTCGCGGCGCGGGCGCGACCGCAGCCGGCGCGGCCTGTTCGGCATTCTCGCCCGGCTGGCCTACTGGTGCTTCGTGCT
Organism: Mesorhizobium sp. M4B.F.Ca.ET.214.01.1.1; assembly: GCF_004791545.1. Classification (NCBI taxonomy): domain Bacteria; kingdom Pseudomonadati; phylum Pseudomonadota; class Alphaproteobacteria; order Hyphomicrobiales; family Phyllobacteriaceae; genus Mesorhizobium; species Mesorhizobium sp. M4B.F.Ca.ET.214.01.1.1. Next base: position 461,449 of record NZ_SRUX01000003.1, on the reverse strand, counting down.
GGCCATCTGGGGCGGCATCGCGGTGGCCGGCATCGTCGTCTATTACGGCGCCAAGATGCCGGCGGCGACTACATGGTCGATCCCCGACCGCGCGCCCAACATCAAGATCGTCTCGGTCGATGGACAGCTTATCGCCAATCGCGGCATGAGCGGCGGCGAGGCCGTCGGCCTGCATGAGATGTCGCCCTACATCCCCGAGGCCGTCGTCGCCATCGAGGACCGTCGCTTCTATTCGCATTTCGGCATCGATCCGATCGGGCTGACGCGCGCCATGGTCACCAATGTGCTTGGCGGGCACTTCTCGCAGGGCGGCTCGACGCTGACGCAGCAGCTGGCCAAGAACCTGTTCCTGACGCCCGACCGCACGCTGGAGCGCAAGGTGCAGGAAGTGCTCCTGGCGCTGTGGCTCGAGCATAAGCATACCAAGGACCAGATCCTCGAAATGTACCTCAACCGGGTCTATTTCGGCTCCGGCGCCTATGGCGTCGAAGCGGCCTCGCGGCGCTATTTCGGCAAGAGCGCGCGCGACGTGACGCTCTCCGAGGCAGCGCTCCTGGCCGGCCTGCTCAAGGCGCCGTCGCGGCTGTCGCCGGCGCGCGACCCGAAGGCGGCCGAGGAGCGCGCGCAACTGGTGCTCGCCGCCATGCGCGATTCCGGCAAGATCGGCGCCAAGGAACTGACGAGCGCGATGAGCGCGCCGGCGACGCGCGCGCCGTCCTACTGGACCGGTTCGGAAAACTATGTCGCGGACACCGTCATGGGCGAACTGCCCGACCTGATCGGCGACGTGCGCGGCGATATCGTCGTCGACACCACGGTCGATCTCACCCTGCAGAAGCTCGCCGAACAGTCGATCCGGCGGCTGATCGACGAGAGCGGCAAGAAGCTCAACGTCACGCAGGGCGCGCTGGTGTCGATCGACGATTCCGGCGCCGTGCGCGCCATGGTCGGCGGCTACGACTATTCGACCAGCCAGTTCGACCGCGCCTCGGAAGCGCGCCGCCAGCCGGGCTCGGCCTTCAAGCCCTTTGTCTACATGGCAGCGCTCGAGGCCGGCCGCACGCCGGACAGCGTGCGCAACGACGCGCCGATCAAGATCGGCAAATGGACGCCCGACAATTACGGCGGCAAGTACTACGGCAAGGTGACGCTGGCGACGGCGCTGGCGAAATCGCTTAACTCGGTCGCCGCCCAGCTCACCATGGAGGTCGGGCCGGACGCGGTGGTGGAAGCCGCGCACCGCATGGGCATCCAGTCCGACCTGCAGTCGAACACCTCGATCGCGCTCGGCACGTCGGAAGTGACGCCGCTGGAGCTGACCTCGGCCTATGTGCCGTTCGCCAATGGCGGCTTCAAGCCGGACATCCATTTCATCCGCCGCGTGACGACGACCGATGGCAAGGTGCTCTACGACAACAATGGCGGCAGCGCGCCGCGTGTCGTCAAGCAAGAGATCGTCGGCATGATGAACTCGATGATGACCGGCACGGTCGAGATCGGCACCGCCAAGAAGGCGGCCTTCGCCTGGCCCTCGGCCGGCAAGACCGGCACCAGCCAGAATTCGCGCGACGCCTGGTTCGTCGGCTACACCGCCAACCTCACCACCGGCGTGTGGTTCGGCAATGACGACGGCAGCGCGATGAAGAAGGTCACCGGCGGCGCGCTGCCGGCGCAGGCCTGGCATGAATTCATGGTCGCCGCGCATGAGGGCGTGCCGGTCCGGCCGCTGCCCGGAACCTGGAAGTCGACGCCGTCCGACACCGTCGTGCCCGACGAGATACCCTCGGCCGATGCCGGCCAGCCGGCGCCGATGCCGCAGGCGGCGGTCGGTCAATCCCAGTCCGCCCAGGCGCCCGCACGCCCGGCGCGACCGTCCAGGCCGGCCGAGACGGTCGATGCCGACGGGTTCGACATGCCGGGCGACGGCGGGACGACAGCCTCGGTCGGCCATCCGGTGCCGCCTGGCAATGTCGGCGGCCCGACGAAAAAGCGGCAGACCTCGATCCTCGACATCCTCACCGGCGGTTGAGCGGCAACATCGCCTCTCGCCATGGCTTGCGCCTTCGGCTACATGTCCGGCCGGAGACCGCGATATGGCCGAGACCGATACAAGAAAAACCATCGTGCTGACCGGTGCCAGCCGGGGCATCGGCCATGCGACGGTGAAGCGCTTCTCGCGTGAGGGCTGGCGCGTCATCACCTGCTCGCGCCAGGCTTTTGCCGAGGACTGTCCCTGGCCGGCGGGGCCGGAGGACCACATCAAGGTCGATCTCGCCGACCAGGAGGATGTCGGCATCGCCGTCTCTGAGATCCGCCACCGGCTGGAGGCGCATGGCGGCCAGCTCAACGCGCTGGTCAACAATGCCGGCATCTCGCCGAAGCTGAAGGACGGCAGCCGGATGAACTCGATCGACACGCCGATGCATGTCTGGCGTGACGTGTTCCAGGTCAATTTCTTCGCGCCGATCATGCTGGCCAGGGGCCTGTTCAAGGAACTGGCCCAGGCGAAGGGCTCGATCGTCAACGTCACCTCGATCGCCGGCACCCGTGTGCATCCCTTCGCCGGCACGGCTTACGCAACATCGAAGGCGGCACTGGGTTCGCTGACGCGCGAGATGGCGCATGATTTCGGCCCGCACGGCATCCGCGTCAACGCCATCGCGCCGGGCGAGATCGACACCGCTATCCTGTCGCCGGGCACCGACAAGATCGTCGAGACGATCCCGCTCAGACGCCTCGGCGCCACGGCGGAGGTGGCCGACATCATCTTCTTCCTGTGCTCCGGGCAGGCGTCCTACGTCACCGGCTCGGAGATCCACATCAATGGCGGTCAGCACGTCTGAACGGCTGACTCAGGACTGCTCATCCGGTCATGGTGAGAACGGCCTTGCCGCTGAAACTGCGCTGTCGCAGGGCGTCCAGCGCCTGGCCGATGTCTGTCCACGGCACAGTCAAGGCGACGCGGGTTTCCAGCCGGCCAGCCGCGACCAAGGCGAGCAGCGAGGCGATATCGGCGCCGATGGCTGGACCGGACGTATAGTAGGCGAAGGTCTGAAGCCTCGCGCCCTCGCGGCCCGGAACGAACTGACGGAATCCAACGGGCGTCAGTTCGCCGCTGCTCGAACCGAACATGACGATGGTCCCGCCTGGCGCGACGCGTTCGATCGCGTGCGCAAGGCTTTCGCCGCCGACCGACTCGGTGATCAGCGAGAACTGCCCCTCGGCCCGCTCGATCGACTCGACGACACGTTCGGCCCCCAGTCCACGTAGATCCTCGGCATGCCGGGCGGCGGCGATCGCCGTCACCGAGGCGCCTTGCTCGCGGGCGATCTGGATCTGGAAACGACCGACCGCACCGCTTGCGCCGGTGATCAGAACCTGCTGGCCGGCGAGGTCACCGCCATGGCGCAACGTTCTCAGCGCCGTCGTGCCGGCGACCGGCAGCGTGGCCGCGGAACCGAAATTGACGCCATCCGGCAGGACGGCGAGACGGTCGGTCGGCACGGCGACACGTTCGGCCCAGCCGTGCTCGTCGACCAAAGCCACGACCCGGGTGCCCACGGCAGGCCCCGAACCATCGGCTGCTGCCCGTTGGACGACGCCTGCGATATCCTGGCCGGGTATCCAGCCCTTCGGACGTATGGCGAGCAGGCGCAGTTCACCGCGGTTCAGCGAGGTTGCGTGGACCGCGACAAGCGCCTCGTTCGCCAAGGGCCGAGGGTCCTCGACCTTGGCGAGCCTCAGTCCGGCGGTACTGTCGGGAGACATGACGAGGGCGAGCATGGGGTTCTTACCTTCCTGGACCAAGCCGGCGTTGGGCGCGCGGCGTCAACGCGATCGCCATGCGCAGACCGGAACCTAATCGACTCCCAAGATCAAAGAATTTAGCTATAACAGCACTTGATCGCTAAAAGCAGTCAATCATGAGACAGCCACTACGCTACCCATGGCTCGATTTCGATGTCGACGACGTTCTCGCGCCGGCAATCGCCGTGCGCGTCGATGTACCGGAGACCAGGGCGGAGGTGGCCGACCACTGGCACCGCAAGGGCCAACTCGTCTTCGCGCTGGGCGGCGGCGTCACCTGTCGGGTTGCCAGCGGCCTTTGGATGGTGCCGCCGCATTGCGCCGTGTGGCTCCCCGGTGGCATGCAGCACAGCAACATCGCGACCGCCAATGCGCGGATTTTCTTCGTTTATCTCGAGCCGGGCGCCGCCGACCTGCCGGACCGGTGCTGCACGCTTTCGATCTCGCCGCTGCTGCGCGAGCTGATCATCGACCTGTCGGAATGCGCGCCGGAGGACGCACGATGCGGTTTCCTGGGAGGGATTCTGCTTGCCGAACTGCCGCGCATGCCTGTCCAGCAATTGCACCTGCCGATTTCGGCCGAGCCGCGCTTGCGGCGGATCGCCGAGGCGTTGGCGGATGATCCCGCCGACCGCAGCACGCTTGCGGAATGGGCAAGCCGCGTGGCGCTCAGCGAAAGCAGCCTGGCGCGCCTCGTCGTGAAGGAAACAGGGCTGACCTTCGGGCGTTGGCGCCAGCAGCTGCACCTGATCGTGGCGCTGCGCGAACTCGCCTCAGGCGCCAGCGTGCAGCAGGTCTCGGGCGATCTCGGCTATGAATCCGTCACGGCGTTTATCACCATGTTCAAGAAGGCGCTGGGCAAGCCGCCGGCAAAATATCTCAGCGATATCGCGCAAAACGGAGGCTCCGCATTTGTCGCTTGATCAACCCGGCTGGTGCGTGGACGCGCAACTCAAACGGGTTGCGGTTTGATCTCCGGGGCGAGGGCGCCCTCTTCCAACCCAGCGGGTGCCGTACCCGTCACCACCTCGACGATGCCGCGCGCGATCTCGCGTTCACCCATGATCACGGTGTCGGCGCCGAGCCCCTTGAGATGCTCGACCTCGGCATCGGAATGGGCGCGGGCGATGACATTGACGCTGGGGTTGGCGGCGCGGGCGCGCAGCACGATCTGACCGGCCTCGAAGGCGTTGGGAATTGCAAGGATCAGCCGCCTGGCGCCTTCCGGATTGGCGGCTGAAAAGACGTCGGCATTGGCGGCATTGCCGGCGATGGTTTCGACGCCATCGGCCTTCAGCTTCGCCAGAGTCTTGTCGGCGTCCTCGATGACCAGAAAGGGCAGGGCGGCCTGTTTCAGCGCCGCGCCGACGAGACTGCCGACACGGCCGTAGCCGATCAGGATGGAATGGCCGGTAAGCGCGGTTCTTAGCGGTGGGCCGTCGTCCTTTTGCGGCGAAGCCGTCACCGAAGCCACCTGGCCGGGCTCGGTCGCCGGACCGATCGGCCTTGCCTGTTCCGGCGGCGATGCCTTGGCGGAGCGAGCCTCCAGCCACGGTGTCATCCAGTCGATGGCAAGGAACATCAGCGGATTGAGCAGGATCGACAGGATGGCGCCGGCGAGGATCAGGTCGCGCCCCTGTTCGGGCAGGAGTTTCAGGCCGACGCCGAGCTCGGCGAGGATGAAGGAAAATTCGCCGATCTGGGCAAGGCTGGCCGAGATCATCAGCGCTGTCGCTACCGGATAGCGGAAGGCGAGGACGATGACGAAGGCGGCCAGCGACTTGCCGATGACGATGATGGCCAGCGTCGCCAGGATCGGCCAGCCATTGCTGACCAGGCTGAACGGGTCGAACAGCATGCCGACCGAGACGAAGAACAGCACCGAGAAGGCATCGCGCAGCGGCAGCGATTCCTCGGCTGCCCGATGGCTTAGCTCGGATTCGCTCATGATCATGCCGGCGAAGAAGGCGCCCAGCGCCAGCGATACGCCGAACAGTTTCGCTGCCCCGAAGGCGACGCCCAACGCAATCGCCAGCACCGCCAGCCGGAACAGCTCGCGCGACCCGGTATGGGCGACATAATGCAGGATCCAGGGGATGACGCGGCGGCCGACCACCAGCATGACGACGACGAAAGCCACCACCTTCGCCAGCGTGACGCCGACGACGCCCCAGATGCCGTAGCTGGCCGGCAGCGCCAGCAGGCTGGCATGGTCGTCGGCCTGCGGCACGCCGCCGAGCACGCCGGCCAGCGCCGGCAAGAGCACCAGCGCCAGCACCATGGCAAGGTCCTCGACGATCAGCCAGCCGACGGCGATACGGCCGCGTTCGGTCTCGATCAGCCGCCGTTCCTGCAAAGCGCGCAGCAGCACCACCGTCGAGGCGACGGACAATGCCAGGCCGAAGACCAGCCCGGCGCCCACCGACCAGCCGAGCAGCCAGGCAAGGCCGACGCCGAGCAGCGTGGCAAAGCCGATCTGGACGATGGCGCCGGGCACGGCGATGGCGCGGACGGAGAGAAGGTCCTTCAGCGAGAAATGCAGGCCGACGCCGAACATCAGCAGGATGACGCCGATCTCGGCAAGCTCGGTGGCCAGGCTTGCGTCGGCGACGAAGCCCGGCGTGTTCGGCCCGACCAGGACGCCGGCCACGAGATAGCCGACCAGCGGCGGGATGCGGAAACGGTTGGCGAGCGCGCCGAAGATGAAAGCCAGCCCCAGACCGGCGACGATGGTGGCGATAAGGGGCGTGTCATGCGGCATTGTCTATGGAGCGCCTTTCGAAAAAATCACGATAGGGCCGCCCCGCGGCCGCCGCCCGTTGCAATATGGGGGGAGGCATGGCCGCGAGGCAACCCGTAAAGCCGTGAAATCGAAAGGCAAAGGCGCACGAATGCCGGGCGAAGGGCGGATTGCGCTTGCGGGCGCCGTCAGGCTGCCTGGAGCAGGCTTTCGATCTCAGGGATGGTGTGGTTGGTCAGCGTCTTTGGAATTTCCACCGTCACCCTGTCGCCGACAAGCTTGTGGAGCTTCCGGCGCATTTCGCCCAGCACCAGCGGCGGCGCGATCAGCACGATCTCCTTGAAGGCGCCGCGATTGGCGAGCCCATAGAGCCGTTCGGCAATGTCGTCGGCGAAGCGCTCCTTGCCGATACGATGCCAGTCGGTGTCCTCGACCGCACTGCGATGGATGGACGGCCCGTCATTGTAGCGGCCGGGGCGGTCGCTGCCCTGCTCGCGCGTGGCGGGGTTCTCCTGCTCCATCTCCTGCACGACCTGCAGGTCCGGATTGCGGGTGTTGCCTTCATTGCGCAGGAACAGCGCTTTTTCGCCATCGGCGACCACGATCCAAAGGCCATGTTTCAGCGTGACATTGCTCATACGGGCTCCTCCTGCTTTTGCTGTGTTGCGAACCGTTCGCGGCCGGCAGGCCGGGGCGGGTCCGTATGGCAAACGCCCGCTCAAGCAGGAATGTTCCGATATCGTTGTGGCGCTCATCCAACGTAGCGTGCAAGCCCGCGACGATCTTTGCGGCCTTAATCTACTAAATTGGTAGAATTTAGAAAAATCTGTTTTGCAGCGTGGAGTATTTGCAGCTAAAAACGCCTGAGATCAGGGCCCGCAACAGCGGCTTCAATCCGATCCTCTCCCGGATGTGGAATTTTTTTCTCCTGCTCTTCGCGCTTGCGAAAAAGCGATTGCCTGCCATCGCGGGATGCGCGAGTGCTTTGCTTCTGGTTTTTCACGCCCGCGCGTAAAACTGCCAAATTGCTCAGGAATCTGCTCGCCATGCCGCAGGCCAATGCCAAGCTCAACGCTTTCCCCGTCTTCATGCGGGTCGAGGGCGAAGCCGTGGCCATTGTCGGCGGCGGCGAGGCGGCGCTGGCCAAGGCGCGGCTCGTCGGCCAGTCGAGCGCGGTGCTGCGCATCATAGCGCAAACCGCCGAAGCCGAGCTGCTGTCTTTCATTGCCGCGACCGGTGCTGTCCATGTCGCCGCCGCCTATGAGGCTGCGCATCTCGAAGGCGCGGCCATGGTGTTCGCCGCCAGCGGCGACGAGGCGCTCGACCGCCGCGTTGCCGAGGATGCGCGCCGCTTGAGCATTCCGGTCAACGCGGTCGACCGGCCAGAGCTTTGCGATTTCTTCACGCCAGCGCTGGTCAACCGCGCGCCGGTCGCCATCGCCATCGGCACCGAAGGCGCCGGCCCGGTGCTTGCGCAGATGCTGCGCGGCCGCATCGATCGCATGCTGTCGCCGTCGCTCGGCGCGCTGGCCACGCTTGCCGCGTCCTTCCGGGGCGCCGCCGAGCGGCTGCCGAAGGGCACCGGCCGCCGCCGCTTCTGGCGCGATTTCTTCGCCGGCGCGCCGGCGCGAGCCGTCGAGGCGGGCGAGTTTGCGAGGGCGCATGATGCCGCCGTCGAGCTGCTTGTCTCCGACGCGCCGGCCTCGGGCCACATCGCGCTGGTCGGCGCCGGTCCGGGCGCCGAGGATCTGCTGACGCTCAGGGCGCATCGCCTGCTGATGGAAGCCGACGTCATCGTCCATGACGCGCTGGTGCCGGAAGCGATCGTCGCCATGGGCCGCCGCGATGCCGAGCGCCTGCCGGTCGGCAAGCGCAAGGGCTGCCATTCCAAGAGCCAGGAAGAGATCAACGTGCTGCTCGTCGAGCTTGGCCGCGAGGGCAAGCGCGTCGTGCGGCTGAAGTCGGGCGACCCGCTGGTGTTCGGCCGCGCCGGCGAGGAAATGGCGGCACTTCGCGATGCCGGCATCGCCTATGAGGTGGTTCCCGGCGTCACCGCGGCCTTTGCCGCCGCCGCCGATTTCGAACTGCCGCTGACGCTGCGCGGCGTGTCGTCCTCGCTGGTGTTCACGACCGGCCATGACCTGAAGGGCAATTCGCTGCCCGACTGGGCCAAGCTCGCCATCTCCGGCGCCACCGTCGCCGTCTATATGGGCCGCTCGGTCGCGGCCGAAGTCGCCGGCCGACTGATCGAGGCGGGCCTGTCGCCCGACACCGCGGTCGCCGTGGTCGAGAACGCCAGCCTCGGCAACCGCCGCCGCTTCCACGGCACGCTCGCCGATCTGCCTTCGCTGGAGGCCCGCGCCGATCTCTCCGGCCCGGTGATGACCATCATCGGCGACGCGGTCGCCGGCGCCAATTTCGAACGTTCCGAGCCGCTCGCGGCACACAGGCATGAAGATACGGCCAGCGCAACGGCCGAAGGAGTTGAACAATGAAGGTTCTGACCGCGAACAGGCTCACCGACGGCATCGCCGTCTGGTACGCCGATGGCGGCTGGGCGGAAACGGTCGGCGGCGCCGACCTCGCCCACGACAAGGCGGCGGAGGACCGGCTGGAAGCGATCGGCGCGGCGGCCTACGCCAACAACGAGGTGGTCGACGTCAACTTGATCGACGTCACGGTGGTCGACGGGTTGGTCGAGCCGGTGCGGCTGCGCGAAAAGATCCGCGCCGCCGGGCCGACCATCCGCGAAGATCTCGGCAAGCAGGCAAGCCCGCAACCCGTGCGGGCGGCATAGACCAAACAGGCAATGCGGGCGGACGCGCCCTGAAAGACGAAGCATGTACCGTTACGATGAGTTCGACCACGATTTCGTTCAGGCCCGCGTCGCCGAGTTCAGCGACCAGGTGCAGCGCCGGCTCGCCGGCGAGATCACCGAGGACCAGTTCCGGCCGCTGAGGCTGATGAACGGCGTCTATCTGCAGCTGCATGCCTATATGCTGCGCATCGCCGTGCCCTATGGGACGCTGAACAGCAAGCAGATGCGCATGCTGGGCCACATCGCGCGCAAATACGACAAGGGCTACGGCCATTTCACCACGCGCCAGAACATCCAGTTCAACTGGCCGGCGCTGTCCGACATTCCCGCGATCCTGGCCGATCTCGCCAGCGTCGAGATGCATGCGATCCAGACCTCTGGCAACTGCATTCGCAATGTCACCGCGGACCATTTCGCCGGCGCTGCGGCCGACGAGGTCGCCGATCCGCGGCCCTATGCCGAGATCCTGCGGCAATGGTCGTCGGTGCATCCGGAGTTTTCGTTCCTGCCGCGCAAGTTCAAGATCGCGGTGACGGGCGCCGAGCGCGACCGCGCCGCCATCCAGACGCACGACATCGGCCTGCACCTGAAGAAGAACGCGGCCGGCGAGCTCGGCTTCGCCGTCTATGTCGGCGGCGGCCAGGGCCGCACGCCGATGGTGGCGCGGAAGATCCGCGACTTCCTGCCGGAAGCCGATCTTCTCTCCTACTGCACGGCGATCCTGCGCGTTTACAACCTCTATGGCCGCCGCGACAACAAGTACAAGGCGCGCATCAAGATCCTCGTCCACGAGACCGGCGTCGAGGAGATCACGCGCCAGGTCGAGGCCGAGTGGCAGGAGCTGAAGGACGCCGAGCTGAAGCTGCCGGAAGCCGACATCCAGGCCATCAACGCCTATTTCACGCCGCCGGGTCTGGCCGAGCGGCCGGAAGGCGACGCGGCAGTGAAGCTGGCGCGGCTCGATTCCAAGAATTTCTCGGAATGGCTCGACCAGAATGTGGTGACGCATCGCCATCCCGACTATGCGGCGGTGACGATCTCGCTGAAGGGCATCGGCGAGGTGCCGGGCGACGCCACCGACAGCCAGATGGAGGCGGTCGCCGACATCGCCGAGAAATACGCCTTCGACGAACTGCGCGTCAGCCATGAGCAGAACCTGATCCTGCCGCATGTGGCGCGCGCCGATCTGAAGGCCGTCTACGACGCGCTGGTCGACATCGGCCTCGCCACGGCCAACTCCAATCTGATCAGCGACATCATTTCCTGCCCCGGCCTCGACTATTGCGCGCTGGCCACGGCTCGTTCCATTCCGGTGGCGCAGGAGATCTCGCAGCGCTTCGCTTCGCTGGAACGGCAGCGCGAGATCGGCGAATTAAAGCTGAAGATCTCCGGCTGCATCAATGCCTGCGGCCATCATCATGTCGGCCACATCGGCATTCTCGGCGTCGAGAAGAAGGGCTCCGAGCTTTACCAGGTCACCCTCGGCGGCTCGGCCGACGAGAACACCTCCGTCGGCGAGATCATCGGCCGCGGCTTCTCGTCGGAAGAGATCACCGACGCCATCGAGCAGATCGTCGATACCTATCTCGGCCTTCGGCTCAGTCCCTCGGAACGTTTTATCGACGCCTACCGCAGAGTCGGTCCCGCGCCGTTCAAGGAGGCGCTCTATGCTGGCGAAACCAAGGCCGCTTGACCGGGTCGTTGATGTCGAGGCCGGTGTCGCCGCCGAGGCGGCGGGGCTGGACGCGCTTTACGGTCACCTGAGCCCGATCGAGGTCATCGAGCGCTCGGCGAACGAGCTGTTTCGCGGCGGCATCGCCGCGGTTTCCTCCTTCGGCGCCGATTCCGCCGTGCTGCTGCACATGATCGCCAAGGTCGACCGCGCGCTGCCGGTGATCTTCCTCGACACCGGCAAGCATTTCGAAGAAACGCTCGGCTATCGCGATGCGCTGGTCGCCGATTTCGGCTTCACCGACGTCAGGGTGATCAAGCCGGAAGAGGCCGCGCTCGAGCGGGTCGATCCGACCGGCAGGCTGCACGAGACCAACACCGACGCCTGCTGCAACGTGCGCAAGGTCGAGCCGATGGCACGCGGCGTCGAGCCGTTCCGCGCCTGGTTCACCGGGCGCAAGCGCTTCCAGGCCTCGACGCGCGCGGCGCTTCCGGTCTTCGAGGCGGTCGGCTCGCGCATCCGCATCAATCCGCTGGCGCACTGGACGACGGCGGACCAAGCCGACTACATGCGCGCGCACGCGCTGCGCGAAAATCCGCTCGTCGCCTATGGCTATCTGTCGATCGGGTGCTTCCCGTGCACGCAGCCGGTACAGCCGGGCGAGGACGCGCGCAGCGGCCGCTGGGCCGGGCACGCCAAGACAGAGTGCGGCATCCACCTTTCCGGTTTGGAGAAGTCGCTGACCGACGCATCCCTTTAGGCTATGTTGATATTCAGGTGAGGCCGGCCCGCAATCGCCGGTTTCCTGCGTTTCCGGTGCTCATGCACCAGGGGACGCTCCGCTCCGGCTCGGCCTGACCTGAAACGCGATACATCCTTGGATTTTTGGACTTGGGAATTTTTGATGACTGAACCGACCAAATCGGAAACCCGCCTCTGGACCCCGAACGGTTTCCGCGAGGACGAGTGGATCCAGGCTGAGAGCGCCGAGGCGCTCGCCGGCAACGGCCGCTTCATCCTGCCGCTGCAGGCGTTCCTGGGGCTCGACCTTGAGGTGCGCAAGTCGGCCAGGGAACGCATCGGGGTGCTGCTGCAGCCCGGCGACGAGCTCGACAAAATCGTCGGCCTGCTCGACCAGCTGTCGCTGGTGGCGCTGGCCTTCCCGGCGTTCAATGACGGCCGCTCCTTCTCCAAGGGCGAATTGCTGCGCAGCCGCCATCATTTCGAGGGCGCCGTCCGCGCCACCGGCCAGGTGCTGGTCGACCAGCTGCCACATATGCTGCGGGTCGGCTTCGACGAGTTCGAAATCTCGAACCCGGTGCTTTTGAAGCGGCTGGAGGAAGGCCGCACCGGCGGGCTGGGGCTCTACTACCAGCCGACCGCCGAGTCGGAGGCCAAGGGGCCGAAATATTCCTGGCGGCGCAAACGCGCCGGCTGACCCAGAGGTAACTCGTCGACGTCTTTACAACGCGCGCAAGCAGGCTTTCTCTGACCGCACGGACGGAAACATCCGCCGGGAGGAGACCATGCGCTACGACTATGTCATCGCCGGCGGCGGTTCCGCCGGCTGCACGCTTGCCGCCAGGCTTTCCGAGGATGCATCGAAGACGGTCTGCCTGATCGAAGCGGGCGGCGAAGGCAAGGATCTCCTGATCCGCGCGCCGGCGGGCATCATCGCGCTGCTGCCGGGCAGGCCGAAGATCAACAACTGGGGCTTTGAGACGGTGCCGCAGGAAGGGCTTGGCGGCCGCAAGGGCTACCAGCCGCGCGGCAAGGCGCTGGGCGGCTCAAGCGCCATCAACGCCATGCTCTACACGCGCGGCCATCCTTGCGACTATGACGAATGGGCCGATCTCGGCTGCGACGGCTGGTCGTGGAGCGAGGTGCTGCCCTATTTCCGGCGCGCCGAAGGCAACCAGCGCGGCACCGACGCGCTGCACGGCGGCGACGGACCGCTCAGGGTGGCCGAGCAGCAGGAACCGCGTTCGATCTCGAAAGCCTTCGTCGAGGCCTGTGCCGAAAACCAAATCCGCCGCAACGACGATTTCAACGGGCCCGAGCAGGAAGGGGCGGGGCTCTACCAGGTCACGCAATTCTGGGGCGAGCAACGCAATGGCGAGCGCTGCTCGGCCGCGGCAGCCTATCTGCATCCGGCGATGGGCCGGCCGAACCTCACCGTCATCACCGGCGCGCAGGCGACCGGGGTGGTGCTCGACGGCAAGCGCGCGACGGGGGTGCGCTATCGTGCCGGCAAGAGCGAAGCCGTGGCGGAAGCCAGGCGCGAGGTCATCCTGTGCGGTGGCGCCTTCGGCTCGCCGCAAATGCTGCTGCTTTCCGGCATCGGTCCGGCGGTGGAGCTGGCAGTGCACGGCATTCCGCTCGTCCATGAACTGCCCGGTGTCGGCAAGAACCTGCAGGACCATCTCGATTTCATCCTGGCCTGGAAGTCGCGCGAGACCGAGCTGATGGGCATCGGCCTCCGCGGTCTGCCCGGACTGCTCAGGCACATGCTGCGCTGGCGCAAGGACGGCACCGGCATGATTGCCACGCCCTATGCGGAGGCCGGCGCCTTCCTCAAATCCGACGCGGCGGCCGAGCGGCCCGACCTGCAACTGCATTTCTGCATCGCCATCGTCGACGATCACGGCCGCAAGCTGCATATGGGTTATGGCTTCTCCTGCCATGTCTGCGTGCTGAGGCCGCATTCGCGCGGCGAGGTCGGGCTTACGAGCGCGAACCCGCTGGCGCCGCCGCGCATCGACCCGCGCTTCCTCGAGGACGAGCGCGACGCCGAGCTTCTGCTCCGGGGCGTGCGGATGACGCGCGGCATATTGGAGGCGCCGGCGCTGGCCAAATATCGCCAGAAGGAAATCTACACCGCCGGCGCTGCCAGCGACGCCGAGCTGATGGCGCATATCAGGGCCCGCGCCGACACGATCTATCACCCGGCCGGCACCTGCAAGATGGGCATCGACGAGATGGCGGTCGTCGATCCGCAGTTAAAGGTGCGCGGCTTGCAAGGGCTGCGCGTCGTCGACGCCTCGGTGATGCCGACACTCGTCGGCGGCAACACCAATGCGCCGACGATCATGATCGCCGAGAAGGCGGCGGATATGATCCGGGCGGCAGCCTGACGCCATCTTGGTCAGACCAGCCTGCCCGGTTTTGCTCCGGAAGCCCTGCCTTTATCGCTCGCCGGGCGCCACGGAATCAATCTGGTAGGACCAATCGTGCGATTTGCGCTTCCCCTCCGGCCTGCTTGCCCTTACGATAGGGCTATATTTCGTGCCTCGAAATAAATAGCCAGCTAAGGGAGGAACCGGCATGGCAGGCAAAAAGATTTTGATGCTCGTTGGCGAGTTCAGCGAGGAGTATGAGATTTTCGTCTTCGAACAGGCCATGCATGCGGTTGGCCATACGGTGCATGTCGTCTGCCCCGACAAGAAGGCCGGCGACATCTTGAAGACCTCGCTGCACGATTTCGAAGGCCACCAGACCTACACCGAAAAGCTCGGCCACGACTACATCCTCAACAAGAGCTTCGCCGAGGTGAACCCGGCCGATTACGACGCCGTCTATGCGGCCGGTGGGCGCGGGCCGGAATACATCCGCATCGACAAGCGGGTGCAGGCGCTGGTCAGGCATTTCCACGAGACCGGCAAGCCGATCTTCACCATTTGCCACGGCGTACAGATCCTGATCGCCGTCGATGGCGTGGTGCGCGGCCGCCAGGTCGCGGCGCTGCAATATTGCGAGCCGGAGGTGACGCTGGCCGGCGGCATCTACATCGATGTCGCGCCGACCGGCGCCCATGTCGATGGCAATCTGGTATCGGCCAAGGGCTGGCCTGGCCTTGCAGCGTTCATGCGCGAATGCCTGAAGGTGCTCGGCACCGAGATCCGCGACGGCAAGGCGCTGATGCGCGACGAACGCAAGGCGGCCTGAGCAAGGTTTGAAGAAACCCGCCGCATCCCGGTGCGGCGGGCAATGGATATTGAGCCGCTCTTAAGGCGCGCCGAAACGCCCTTGAGCGGCATGCCTCAAGCGGCAAGCCGCGCTTCGCGGAACGACACCAGCTTGCCGCGGTTTTCGTCCCATAGCGCCAGCTTCACGCAGCGCAGGCTGTCGAGAAGCGTGACGCGGCCGATCCGCCGCAGCTCCGGATAATCCCGCAGCACTTCCGGAAGCCGGTAGCACGGCACCTTGGCGGAGAGGTGGTGGACGTGATGGACGCCGATATTGCCGGTGAACCAGTTCAGCACCGGCGGCAGGTCGTAGTAGGACGATCCATGCAGCGCGGCGCGCTGGAATTCCCAATCGGGATCCTTCGCCCATTCGGTCTCCTCGAACTGATGCTGGACATAGAACAGCCAGACGCCGGCCGAGCCCGCGAGGATCACGATCGGCAGGTGGACGACCAGGAACGCGCCCGGCCCGACAAGCCCGATGAGCGTCACCGCGGCGAGCGCGATGCCGAGATTGGTCGCCATGGATGACACCCACGGCGTCAGGCCGCCGCGCATCATGCCGACCGGCAGCCTCTGCTCGAAGATGAAAAGCCATATCGGGCCGAGACCAAACATCACCAGCGGATGGCGATAGAGGCGATAGGCAAGGCGGCCAGGCCAGGATAGCTGCCGGTATTCGGCGACGGTCAGTGTCCTGATGTCGCCCATGCCGCGCTCGTCGAGATTGCCGGCGCTGGCGTGATGGGTGGCATGGGCGCGCCGCCAGCAATCATAAGGCGTCAGCGTGAGCACGCCGAGGGCGCGGCCGATCCAGTCGTCCGCATAACGATTGGCGAAAAAGGAGCCGTGGCCGCAATCGTGCTGGATCATGAATATCCGCACCAGAAAGCCGGCCGCCGGAACGACGAGGGTCAGCCCCCACCAATGGCCGTAGGAATAGGCGGCAGAAGATAGAGCCCAGAGTGCGACGAAAGGGATGAGGGTTATGGCTAGTTCGATGGCGCTGCGCCGCCGGTCAGGCTTCTTGTAGCGCGCCAGGATCTTCAACCAGGCGCGCTTGCTGTTTGCCGCCGTCTCGGGGGAAATCATGTTCATCAGGGAGCATAGGCAGCGCATCCCGCCCCAGCAAGACGGCGATCACGCGAAATTACTGCGCGTAATTGTCGCGCGATGCCCGCGGTTCGTGCGGCCTACTGGCGACGTTCGCCGTTGGCGGCCCTGGTCTCGATGTCATCGAGCTGGTCGAGCAGGTTGCGGAAATGCTCGGGCGTGTTCGTTTCCAGGCGGAATGACGGCAGCGTGCGCAGGAAGCGCTTCGTCGCTTCGCTGCCAAGCTGTCGTCTGATATCGGCGGCGAGTTCCGCGCGCCGTTCGCCTTTGTTGCCGCTCATTGTCCCAAATCCTGTGTCGGCTTCGAAACTCCCTCAACCCGGCAATGGTTCCCTCGCCGTCGCTTTCTCGCAAGCGAAGCCGGCGATTAAGGTAAAATTTGATTTAATGTCGAACGTTCCCTGGAGACGCCGTGAAACTGCGCTGGGTCGCTTGCCCCTTGATTTTTGGCCCTCAAACCTCGATATCGGGCGCAAATCCAAACCATTCGGAATGACGGGAAACGGCGATGAGCGACCAGGCAAAAGACGAACGCGCGCCCGAGGATATCGAGCCTGCCGAGGCCAGTGGCGAGCGTCCGCAGGGCAGCGTCGACGGCGACTATGAGGCGCTGGTGCGGCTGCTGAAGGAAAACGAGGAACTGAAGGACCGCGCGCTGCGCGTGGCGGCCGAGATGGAGAACCTGCGCCGCCGCACCGCGCGCGACGTGCATGACGCGCGCACCTATGCGGTCGCCAATTTCGCCCGCGACATGCTGTCGGTGTCCGACAATCTGCGCCGCGCGCTGGACGCCATTCCGGCCGAGGCAAAGGCTGGCGGAGATGCCGGCTTCAAGGCGCTGATCGAGGGCGTCGATCTCACCGAGCGCGCCATGCTTTCGGCGCTGGAACGGCATGGGGTGAAGAAGCTTGCGCCGGAGGGCGAGAAGTTCGATCCGAACTTCCATCAGGCGATGTTCGAGGTGCCCAATCCCGACGTTGCCGCCGGCACCGTCGTCCAGGTCGTGCAGCCGGGCTATTCGATCGGCGACCGCGTGCTGAGGCCGGCCATGGTCGGCGTCGCCAAGGGCGGCCCGAAGGCCGCGGCCACCGAGGCGCCGGTCGAGCCCGGCCCGGTGAACGAGCAGGCCGAGAAGGATGCGTAGTTAAGGGAGTAGGGCAGTAAGGGAGTAGGGACAGCGGCGGGACTATTCACGCGGCTTGTGCTATCTAGAGGTCCCTATTCCCCTACTCCCTTACTGCCCTATTCCCTTATTCCCATGAACCTCATCGAGCTTCTCGACTATGCCGGCGTCGCCGTCTTCGCGGCGACAGGGGCGCTTGCCGCTTCGCGCAAGCAACTCGACATCATCGGCTTTCTGTTCCTGGCCTGCGTCACCGGTATCGGCGGCGGCACGCTGCGCGACGTCATCCTCAACCTGCCGGTGTTCTGGGTCGGCAACCGCGATTATGTGCTGATCTGCGTGGTGGTCGCGGTGCTAGTCTTCTTCAGCGCCCATCTGGTCGAATCCCGCTACAAATTGCTGCTCTGGCTCGACGCCATCGGTCTCGCCGCCTTCTCGGTGATGGGCGCCGCCAAGGGCCTCGCCATCACCGGGTCCCCGGTCGTCGCCACCATTACGGGCGTGCTGACCGCAACCTTCGGCGGTATCCTGCGCGATCTTCTGGCGGGCGAGCCATCGGTGCTTCTGCGGCCCGAGATCTACGTCACGGCTGCGCTTGCGGGTGCGGCGCTTTTCACCGTCGGCGATCTTGCCGGCCTGCCGCCATTGGCGGCCGGTCTGGTGGGTTTCGCCGCGGCATTCGCGGTGCGCGGCGGCGCGCTCAAATTCGGCTGGGCCTTCCCGGCCTACAAGAGCAGGCCCGGGCGGCGGCCGGAGGATATTCCGTGATGGAGGGATTAGGGAATAGTCAGTAGTCAGGGGAGCGTGAACGTGATGTCTTCCCCTACTGCCTACTGCCTACTGCCTACTGCCTACTCGCGTCAGGCCGCGAAGCGCTGGCCTTCCCCGCCATAATAGTTGACGTAGCGCGCGCCGATCTCCTTGACCGGCATGACGACGAAGACGTCGACGGTCGAGAATTCGTGATCGATGACGCAGCCGTCGCCGATGCGGGCGCCGACGCGCAGGTAACCCTTGACCAGCGGCGGCATGGACGCGATGGCCGCCTTGGCGTTGACCGCTTCGATCGGCATCAGGTCCATGGAGCAGTAGCGGCCGGCAACCGCCTTGACGTCCCACGCCGAATTGGTGCGGCAGTGATGGGCGAGGTAGGTTAGCGCCTCGGCATGCGCCGCCGGCACGATGCCGTGGAAGGAAGCGCAGCCCGTCATCACGCCAATGCCGTAGTGGTTGATATAGGCCCAGATGCCTTGCCACAGCGCCTCGATGGTGCGCTTGGAGCGGTATTCCTTAAGCACGCAGGAGCGGCCGAGCTCGAGAAAACGCTGGCCGGGATGACGGGCGATCAGATTGGTCAGCTCGAATTCGCCCTCGGAATAGAAGCCGCCAGCCGTCGCCGCGATCTCCTGCCGCAGCAGCCGGTAGGTGCCGACGATGCGGCGGTGCTCAGGGCCGGGAAGCGACGTATCGAACACCAAAAGGTGATCGCAGAGCGGATCGAAACGATCGGCGTCGCGCCGGTCCTGCGCCTGGAACAGGTCCTTCCTGGCGCCAAGCTCGTCATAGAACACCCGGTAGCGGACCTCCTGCGCGGCAGCGATCTCGGCTTCGTTGCGGGCAAGCCGGACTTCGAGATTGCCGATGCGGCCGAGAGGGGCGCCTGTTGCGACGGCATCAGCCGTCCGCGTGGCGAGCAGGGCGCCGCCAGCGTTCGGCCGAGTGTCACATTCCGGCATAACTGTATGCACGAGTGATTCTCCTTCGAGCCATCCCTCTTGGCACGGGGATACGGTGTAGGTGCAACAGGATTGTGACAGTACCGTGATACGGCGCGGCGGGCAATACTTCGTCGGCTGGCGAATGCCCTCAACCGGCTACCTTAACGAAGCAAAGCCAAGCGATCCAAGGGCGATTGGCGGGGCAAAAAAATCAGGCAGCGACCTGCGCCTCGACGGCGCTTACCAGAGCATCCGGATCGAGCGGCTTGGTAACGAAGCCGCTGGCGCCGTGCGCCAGCACCGTATGGCGGGTCTTTTCCTGGCTGTCCGCCGACAGCACCATGATCGGAACCGGCGGCACCGCCAGCGCCTCCTCGTGGCGGCGGATGGCGGCGATGGCATCCAGCCCGTCCATGACCGGCATGTGCAGGTCCATCAGCACAACATCGAAGCGATGCTTCAGGCCGGCATCGGTGACGGCCTCGACGGCGGCCTTGCCGTTGCCGACCACCTTGACGCGGTGCCCGGCCTTCAGAAGTGTGGCGCGGGCGAGCATGGCGTTGATGTCGTTGTCCTCGGCGATAAGCACCGACAGGCCGTGCTCGCCGCGGCGGCCGCCGGCGCGCGCGGGCGGTGCGCCCTGCCTGTCCGTCTGCGGCAGCGCGACGGCGGGCGCATGGCTGGTCAAAAGCACGCGCAGCAGCGTCTCGCCGCGCACCGGCCGCGCCAGGAAGGTGGCATAGCCATTGGCGCGGAATTCGCCGAGCATGCCGCGGTCGGTCGGCGCGATCAGCGTGATCGCCTCGCAATCGGCAAAGCCGCCCTGGCGCAAGCGCTTGAGCAGGCGCCCGTCGCCGTTCTCCATCGCGGCGTCGACCAGAAGCGCATCGCAACCCGCCGCGAAAGGCGTTGCCTGGGCGAGGGTCGTCGCCAGTTCGACGGCGCCGCCATGGGCGCGGATGGTGCGCGCGATGGCGTCGGCCTCGACCGCGTTCTTCGACACGATCACGGCACGCCGGCCGGACAGTATGTCCTGCCGGTTTTGCGGCGGCTCGGTCGCCGCCACCGCCGGAAGCTCGAAGACGAATTCGGATCCCTCGCCGAGCCGGCTCGACACGGAGATCGAGCCGCCCATGGCGGTCACCAGGCGCCTGGAGATGGCAAGGCCGAGGCCGGCGCCGCCATGCACCCGGGTCGAGGTGCCGTCGGATTGCTCGAACTCCTCGAAGATGCGTTCCATGTCCTCTTCGCGCAGTCCCGGACCGGTGTCGGCGACGTTGAAGCAGATGCGGTCGGTGGTTTCGGTGCGCGCCCGCGCGACGCTGAGCAGCACGCCGCCGGTGTCGGTGAACTTGATGGCGTTGCCTATCAGGTTGAGCAGCACCTGGCGCACCCGACCCGGATCGGCGGTGATCATCTGCGGAACGTCGGGCTCGACATGGCAACCAAGGCCGATGCTTTTGGTGAAGGCACGTGACGCCATCAGTTCGATGATGTTGTCGGCGATCTCGCGCACAGATGTCGGCTGCGGCTCGGGGTCGAAGCGGCCGGCCTCGATCTTGGAGTAGTCGAGCAGGTCCTCGATCAGGGCGAGCAGCGCGCTGGCCGAGGTCGAGACCGCGCCCACATAGGTGCGCTGCTCGGGCGACAGATCGGTGTCGACCAGGAGCTTGGCCATGCCCATGATGCCGTTCATCGGCGTGCGGATCTCATGGCTGACGGTGGCGAGGAAGCGCGACTTGGCCTGGCTGGCATATTCGGCGCGCTCGCGGGCGGTGATCAGCGAGGATTCGGCGCGCTTGCGGGCGGTGATGTCGCGCGCGATCGCCCGGTGCGAGACGGCGCCGTTGTCCTTGTCGCGCACCGACAGCTCGATCCAGGAAAACCAGCGCGGACCGCTCGGCGTGCGGATGGCGACGTCGGTGGAGCTCAGACACTCATGATCCGAGAAGGCGGCGTCGGGAACGATGCCGACATCGATGCCAAGCTCCGACAAGCTCTTGCCGGCGAGGTCGCGCTGATCGATGTCCACAAGGTCGGCGAAAACCTTGTTGGCGTAGACGATATGGCCGTCGCGATCGCGATGGACGACGAGGTCGCCGAGCGCGTCGATCAGCCCGCGAAACCGCTCCTCGCTTTCCTGCATCTCCCACATGCGGTCAGCGAGCGTCTCGATCTCGGCGCGGTTGCGGGCGGCGGTCTCGTCGAGCAGGGCCGCGGCGCGGCGTTCGTTGCGCTTGCTGCGCAGATGCATGCCGAGGCCGGCAAGGCCCGTCACCAGCAAACCGAGGGTGACGAAGGTCGGCGCGCCGGTCAGGTGAGCCAGCCCGGCCAACACCGCGATGGCGACGACGGTCAGGAAAGGCAGGCCTTCGGGATTGGCCGGGGGGAGCACGGGCGCCAGCGGCGGCGGGGCGACAAGCTGCCGCTTCGGCGCGTCGGGGCCTTGCCCGCCCACGCCTTCGGCAGTCTGCGCCGCCTTGATGCCGGATTCCGCGATCATGCGGAAAGCCTTGCCACAGAGAGATTATGGAAGGCTGCGGCGGATCGTTCGAATTTTAACAGTCGCGCGGTTTTCGCCCTATCCGCGGCTCACATATCGACCACGACGCGGCCCCTGATCCTGCCGTCGACGATGTCGCGCGCGGCGTCGATTATGCCGTCAAAACCGATGGTCCTGGACAGCGTCGCGAGTTTCCTGTGGTCGAGATCGGTGCCGATGCGGCGCCACGCCTCGAGACGCACCGCCTTCGGCGCCATCACCGAATCGATGCCGAGCAGCGAGACGCCGCGCAGGATGAAGGGAGCGACGCTCGCCGGCAGGTCCATGCCGCCGGCAAGCCCGCAGGCGGCCACAGCTCCGCCATAGGCGGTCATCGACAGTACATTGGCGAGCGTGTGGCTGCCGACCGCATCGACGCCGCCGGCCCAGCGTTCCTTGGCGAGCGGCTTTGCCGGCTGCGTGAGCTCGTCGCGCGAGATCACCTCGGCGGCGCCGAGGTCGATCAGATAGGGGCTTTCGGCATTGCGGCCGGTCGAAGCGATGACATGGTAGCCGAGGCTGGAGAGGATCGAGACCGCGACCGAGCCGACGCCGCCGGCCGCACCGGTCACCACGACCGGGCCGCGATCCGGCACGATGCCATGCCGCTCGAGCGCCATGACGCTGAGCATGGCGGTGTAGCCGGCGGTGCCGACCGCCATCGCATCATGCGGGCTCATGCCCTCCGGCAGCGGCACCAGCCAGTCGCCGTTGACACGGGCGCGGCCGGCAAAGGCGCCGAAATGCGTCTCGCCGACGCCCCAGCCGTTGAGGATGACCTTGTCACCCTTGCGCCAGTCGGCATGCGAGGAGGAGATGACGGTGCCGGCGAAATCGATGCCCGGCACCAGCGGCCAGCGGCGGATGACCGGCGCCTTGCCGGTGATGGCCAGCCCATCCTTGTAGTTCACGGTCGTCGCCTCGACCGCGACGGTGACGTCGCCCTCCATCAGGTCGGCTTCGGTGAGGTCGGTGACGGCGACCGACTGCTTCTTGTCGGCGTCGCGCGAAACGAGGATGGCTTTGAAGGTATCGGACACGTTCTTCTCCCGGCTGTGCGGTGCTCGGACTGTGCGGCGACGGCCGCGCGAGGTCAATCTTGCGAGGTCTTGGGCTGGCGCCGCCAGCCGATCAATTCATCGAAGAGGACCAGCGCGGCGCCGACCGAGATGAAGGCATCCGCCAAATTGAAGACGGCGAAGGACCAGACCGGCGTGTGGAACAAAATGTAGTCGATGACATGGCCGTAGGCGACGCGGTCGATGACATTGCCCACCGCGCCGCCGATGATCAGCGCGAAGCCGGTCCGGGCAACCGCGTGGCCCGCCGGCGTGCGGGTTGCGAGGTAGAGCACGAAGGCGACGACGAGGACGGCAATCACCACCAGGCCGGTATCGCCGAAGGACTGGAACATCGAGAAGGCGATGCCGGTGTTGTAGGTGCGGAACAGCGCCAGGAAGGGCAGGAGATCGACCTTCTCCTGGAAGGTGAGGCCGCTTTTCACCAGGTGCTTGATCCACTGGTCGAGCGCGATGGCGACGACGACCAGCAGGGCGTAGGGGGACCACGACTTCACGGTTTGATGCCCTCTTGTTTGACCATGACCCTGTCCGAATACCGGACGCCATTTCTTGGCATCATGGTCTAGTCCGGGCCCAGCTTCAGCGCGGCGCGCCGGATCTCGAACAGCATGATGCCGGTGGCGACCGCCAGATTGAGTGAATCGGCGCGGCCGGCTTGCGGAATCCTGAGCAGACGGTCGCAGCTCTCGGCCAGGCTGTCGGGCAGGCCCTGCTGCTCGTTGCCCATCAAGAGCAGCACCGGCCCCCTGGTAAAATCGACCGAACGGTAATCGACCGCGCCCTTCAGATGGGTGCCGGCGACGAGGCCCGGAAAGCCCTTGCGCCAGGCCAGAAAAGCCTCCGGCGTCGCCCTGGCGACGGGCACGGCGAAGATCGAGCCCATGGTGGCGCGCACGGTCTCGACGGAAAAGGGATCGGTGGTCTCGCCGACCAGGATGACGCCCTTGGCGCCGACGGCATCGACGGTGCGGATGACGGTGCCGAGATTGCCGGGATCGCGCACCCGGTCGAGCGCCACCCAGACGTCGCCATCCGTGGCGCGAATGTCCCTCAGTGGCAGCACCTTCTGGGCAAAGACGCCGACCACCATTTGCGGGTTGTCGCGGCGGGTGATCGCCGCCAGCACCTTTTCGGAGACTTCGAGCACGGTGCCGCCGGCGGCGACGGTGCGCGCCGCGACCTTCTCCACCGCCGCATTGCCGCGTCCGGCCTTGGCGAAGACCAGCGTGCGGATATGCCAGCCGAGATCGACCGCGTCGATGACCAGCTTCAAGCCTTCGGCCATGAAGGCGTTCTGCTGGTCGCGGAATTTCTTCAGCGCCAGCGCCTTGATGTCCTTGACCAGCGGGTTGGCGAGGCTGGTGACCTCCTTCACCTGGCCGACGGCGCGGGAGCTCTCATAAGCGTTCATTCAGGCCACCCAGCGCGAGAACAGCGAGGTCGACAGCGCGCGGCCGGCGGATTTCTCGCGGATGATCAGCTCGCCCGATTCGACCGTGCCGCCCATGCCGGCGAAGGTGTCGCGCATCAGGGCATGGATGGCGAAGAATGAAGCGCGGATCGAATAGGCGGTCAGCACAACGGCGAGCGGCTTCGGCGTCAGGATTGAGCGGCAGAGGTCGGTCAATCCGGGCAGGTCGTCGAACAATTGCCAGACCTCGCCCTTCGGGCCGCGGCCATAGGCGGGCGGGTCGAACAGGACGATATCGTAGCGGCTGCCGCGGCGCTCCTCGCGCTCGGCGAACTTCACGGCGTCCTCGACGATCCAGCGGATCGGCTTGCTGGCGAGCCCGGCCATCTCCTGGTTTTCCCGGGCCCAGCCGATGGCCTTCTTGGACGCATCGACATGGGTGACCTCGGCGCCGGCGCGGGCTGCCACCAGCGAGGCAAGGCCGGTATAACCGAACAAGTTCAGTACCTTGACCGGCCGTTTGGCGGCCATGATCAGCCCGGCCATGTGATCCCAGTGGGAGGCCTGTTCGGGAAAGACGCCGACATGGCGAAACGAGGTGAAGCGGCCAAGATAGTCGATGCCGTCATGCTTCATCGGCCAGGTTTCGCCGAGCGGCGTTTTCGGGAAGCGCCAGCGGCCGATACCCTCCTCGTCGGTGTCGCCGGTGAAGATGGCGTCGGCGCGCTCCCAGTCCCTGGCCGGCAGCGCCCGCTGCCAGATCGCCTGGCCCTCCGGCCGCACGATGCGATAGGGGCCGTACTGCTCGAGTTTTTGGCCGGCGCCGCTATCCAGCAGAGCGTAGTCGGCATTGGGCGCCACTTCGAGGATCAGTGGCAGCCGCTCGGTCGGCAGCGCGCCCTCGCGGCGCGCAAGGACGCGCGGCGCGGATTTGGGTTCGGGGCGGCCCTGTGGCTCCTGCCTCGTTGCCGCGCCGGCCTCGCGGGGATGCGATTGGGCGGCATTGGCTTTGGCGGGCTGGCGCGGACGGTTGTCGCGGTTTCGATCGCGAAAGGATTTCAAGAACACTCTCCGGAACGGCAGGCCGCTTTTGACATAGGGCCATCGGCGGCGCAACAAAATGGTCCGACGTCCGTGATGGACCTCAGCGGGGGAAACGGGCAAATCTGGGCCATGTCCCGCTCCGAACGCCTGCTCGACCTGATCCAGATCCTGCGCCGCCACCGCCGGCCGGTGAGCGGGCGCACGCTCGCGGGCGAAATGGGCGTCTCGATCCGCACGCTCTACCGCGACATCGCAACGCTGCAGGGGCAGGGCGCGCCGATCGAGGGCGAGGCGGGGCTGGGCTATGTGCTGAAGCCTGGCTTCATGCTGCCGCCGCTGATGTTCACCGACGAGGAGATCGAGGCCGTCGTGCTCGGGTCGCGGTGGGTCGCCAAGCAGCCGGACAAGCGGCTTTCGGCCGCCGCCACCGATGCGCTGGCCAAGATCGCGGCGGTGCTGCCGGATGACCTGCGCGAGGATCTCGACGCCACCGCGCTGCTCGTCGGGCCGGGCGCCGAGGCCACCGAAGGCATCGACCTTGGCCTGGTGCGCCTGGCCATCCGCAACGAACTCAAGCTCGGGTTCCTCTATCGGGATGGCGCAGGCGCCCAGTCCCAGCGCATGGTCTGGCCCTTCGCGATCGGCTTCTTCGACAAGGTGCGGGTGTTGGTCGCCTGGTGCGAGACGCGGCAGGATTTTCGCCATTTCCGCGCCGATCGCATGTCCGGCCTCAACGCCACCGATGTGCGCTATCCGCGCCGGCGCCAGTCGCTGCTCAAGGAGTGGCGGGCAACGCTCGACACGACGCAAGCGGGTCGGGATGCGTCGAAAGGCACCGGCCGCTGATGGCTGCTGCCAGAATCTGACAGTGGTGGTGCGTAAGGTCCTCCAATCGAAGACACGTTGGAGAACAGCAATGGACACCCCCAATTTCGTCATCCTCTATGTCGACAGCCCGGAGCGGAGCGGCGCCTTCTACGCCGCGCTGCTCGGGCGGCAGCCGGTCGAGGCATCGCCGACCTTCGTGCTGTTCGTGCTCGACGGCGGCTTCAAGCTCGGCCTGTGGTCGCGCCATACGGTGGAGCCGGCGGCGGCGGCCGCGGGCGGCGGCGCCGAGATCGTCTTCGCGCAGGACACGCCGGCGGCGGTCGACGCCGCCCACCGGGACTGGGCGGGTCGCGGCCTGAACATCCTGCAGGCGCCGACCGACATGGATTTCGGCCGCACCTTCGTCGCGCTCGATCCCGACAATCATCGGCTGCGCGTCTATTGGCTGAACGACGGGGACCAGGCATGAGCGCGCATTGGATCGCCGTCGCCTCGGCCGCGCATGTCCGGGTCGGCCGCGCGGGCGGCTTCATGCAGGTCAACCACGGCAGACTGGCGCCGTTGCGCCGCATCAGACCCGGCGACGGCATCGCCTACTATTCGCCGAACTCGGTGCTCGGCGAAAGGGACGGCCTGCAGTCGTTCACGGCAATAGGCACCGTGCGTGAAGGCGATCCCTACCAGGGCGAGATGGGCGGCGGCTTCACGCCATTCCGGCGCGATGTCGCCTGGGCGAAGGCGGAGGAAGCGGCGATCAAGCCGCTGCTCGACAGGCTGGACTTCACAGCGGGCAAGACGAACTGGGGCTATCAGCTGCGCTTTGGCCTGTTCGAAATCGACGAACACGATTTTCGGCTGATTGCCGAGGCCATGGGTGCCAAGGCCTCCGAGGCAGCCTGAGTCAGCGGCAGGCTGCTGACACCAGGCTGTCATCAGCCTCGTGCAACAAGCGCATCATCACCTGATCCGCCGCGCTTGCCCCAAGGAGAACATTATGGACTTCGTCTCGATCCGCATCATCACCGACCAGATCAAGCCTCTGGTGGCATTTTACGAGGCGATCACCGGCTTGACGGCGACCTGGTTCACTCCGGATTTCGCCGAACTGGCAACCGCCTCCTGCACGCTGGCGATCGGCAGCACGCGCACCCTGGCGTTGTTCGGAGCGGATGTGGCGGAGCCGGCCGCCAATCGTTCGGCAATCATCGAGTTTCGCGTTGCCGACGTCGACGCGCAATATCGCAGGCTGGCGGAGACCATCGGCGCCTTCGTGCAGACGCCGACGACGATGCCATGGGGAAACCGATCGCTGCTGCTGCGCGATCCCGATGGCAATCTGGTGAATTTGTTCACTCCGGTCAGCGCCGAAGCGATCAGGAAGTTCGATCGCAAGGCTGTGGCGCCGGCAGACGCTATCGCTTGAGCGCCTTGTAGACGGCAATGCCGGCGGCAAGGTCCTCGAGCGCGGCGCCGACCGACTTGAACAGGGTGATCTCGCCGTCGCTTTGCCGCCCGGCCTTCTCGCCGCGCGCCAGCTCATGCAGGTCGGCAATGATGGCATCCGGCTTCAGCACGCCGGCGGCGAGCGGCTGGACAATGTCGCCCGCTTCCTTGGTGGCGCCGGCGCGAGTGTCGACATAGACGCGGGCGCGCCGGATGGCGTCGTCGTCGCTCTCGCGCATCGTCGGCGTGAAGCCGCCTACCAGGTCGACATGAGCGCCCGGCTTCAACAACGCGCCCCTGACCAGCGGCTGGGTGGTTATCGTCGCCGAGGAGACGATATCAGCCTCCGCAAGCTCGGCGTCGAGGTCTTCGGCGACGCTGGCCGGCAGCCCCTCGGCGCGCAAGCCGGCGGCGACCTTTTCGGCATTGGCCGGGGTCCGGTTCCAGATGCGAATGGCAGTGATCGGCCGCACCGCCGAATGCGCCTTGGCAAGGAAGGTCGAAAGCGCCCCGGCGCCGACGATCAGCAGCCGCGAGGCGTCCTTGCGGGCGAGGTAGGAGGCGGCAAGCGCCGAGGCGCAAGCGGTGCGCCATTGCGTCAGCCGCTGGCCGTCGATCAGCGCTTCCGGCTCACCGGTCGTTCCGTCGAGCAGCAGGTAGAGACCCATCACGGCCGGCTTGCCGATGGCGTTGTTGTCGGGCGAGACGGTGACGATCTTGACGCCGATATGGCCACCCGCCGAGGTGCCGGCGGCGTTGAAGTCGGTCCAGGCCGGCATCAACAGCAACGTCGAGGCCTCGCCGTCGGGACGTTCGACGGTGTGATGATGGCGGACCGGCTGCACGGCGCCGTCACGGAAAGCAGTGCGCAGCGTCTCGACCAGCCCGGGAAAGGTCAGCGCCTGGTCGACCTCGGCGGCCGAAATGGTCAGCATGAAAGACTCCGTGCAGTGAGGGCGCCCGCGAAACGGAAACTCTTGCGGCATCCCTGGCGCGCGCCCTGAAGGGTCACGCGGCGTTGCAATGCTTCAGGCCGTCGGCTTCGGCAGGGCCGGGCCCTGCGGCGCCTGCGGCGCGCGGCTGACCGCCTGGCGCAGGTTCTCGGCCTCGACGCCGCGCTGGCGCGCCAGCTTGCGATAACGGCCCTGCTTGACCCAGGTCGCCACGCTGCCGACGATCATGCCGACGGCGAGAGCCAGGAACAGGAAGATGAAAAGCGGCAGCTTCAGCGTCAGCGCCGGATTGCCGGGATTGAACGGGTCGAGCGTGAAGGCGACCGGCTCGCGGTTGGCGACGGCCAGCGCGATCAGGATGATGGCCAGCGGCACGAAGACAACGACGAGCATGAAGCGGTTAAACATCTGATTTCCTGTCGAAAGCAGGCCTGTCGGAAGGCCGGCGCACGAATTCGCGCCTATTTGCCGCCGTTAAGCCTTTCGCGCAATTCCTTGCCGGTCTTGAAGAACGGCACCCACTTCTCCTCGACCTCGACGGATTCGCCGGTGCGCGGGTTGCGGCCGGTGCGGGCGGGACGGTTTTTCACCGAAAAGGCGCCGAAACCGCGCAGCTCGACCCGATTGCCTTCGGCAAGGGCGTCGGTGATCTCGTCGAAGATGGCGCCGACGATGTTTTCGACGTCGCGCAGGAAAAGATGCGGATTGCGTGTGGCAATAATTTGCACAAGCTCGGATTTGATCATGAGAACGGCTCCCCTGAAAGCACTTCAGTCAAATTATGAGGATGATTTTATTTGCTTTTTCGCTCGTCCCAAACGGCTCGTCAAGGGTGCCAGACCGAAACGAGACCGTCAAGAAACAAGCGGTCCGCTCCAATTTCGTGAATGACGTCGCCGCCGGCGTCGGGCAGGCCGAGCGCGCCAGCGATGGTTTTCGCCATTGTCTTTGAGAACAGGAAGCCGCCGTGCCGTTCGGTGTCCTTCCACTCCACAACCTTGAGCTTGGCGTCGACGCCCTTGGTCGCCAGCCAGCCGATCGCCTCGGTCTCGCCGCCGACGGCGTCGATCAGATGGTTGGCGAGCGCCTGCCTGCCGGTGAAGATCGAGCCGTCGGCAAGCGCCAGCGCCTGCTCGTGGGTCATCTTGCGGCGGTCGGCGACGATGCCGACGAACCAGTCATAGCTGTCGAGGATGAGCTTGCGGACCATGGCGCGCTCGTCCTCATTGGTCGGCTTGAAGGGCGAGGGCGAGGCCTTCAGCGGCGAGGATTTCACCTCCTCGAGCTTGATGCCGAGCTTGTCCATCAGGCCGCTGACGTCCGGATACTGGATAAGCACGCCGATCGAGCCGACGATCGAGGATTTGCGCGCGACGATATGGTCGGCGGCGCTCGCAATCATGTAGCCGGCGGACGCGGCGAGCGTGCCGACTTCCGCCACGACGGGCTTGTCGCCGGCGAGCTTGCGCACTTCCTCGAAGATCGATTCACCTCCGACCGTGGTGCCGCCGGGCGAGTCGATCGACAGGATGACGCCCTTCACCCTCGGGGATTCGCGGATGGTCTCCAGCCGCTTGATGAGCTCCTCATCCTCGGTGATGGTGCCTTCGATCCGGACCTTGGCGATATGGTCGACGGCCGAGCCGCTGAAGTCGTCGCGATAGACCCAGGTCGACAGGGCGATCAGCGCGATGGCCGCGACGATGAGCGCGGCAACACGCCAGAACGTCACCTTGCGGCGCAAACGGCGGCGGTCGATCAGGTCATCGGCTCTCATTGCCATGGTCAGCCTCTCGGTCGGTGGGAAGAGTTGCTTTTAAAGCAAGCGTCCGCGCCCGGCTACCGTTTCCTGGCGGGGTTGCGTCAAAGCGTCCGCGCGACGCGAGGCGGTGCTTCATGAAAAATTAACGCCGCTCGTCCGTATCTGCTATGAAGTGCGGAAATTGCGTCGACTTCACTTCCGTTTGTACAACGGCAGCCGTCACATTTTTGCGGTTTTCCTCCGCTTGTGCTTGCTTACGGGGGCCGACATCCCACCTATAGGCGGTGATTTGGCGGGGCAAGGGTTTATTAGAATTTAGTCATGCTAGCGCGATCGAACGAAACGACCAATGCCGAGACGGCTTTGGCGCCAGCGGCGCCAGCCGGCACGCGCGGTGATGCGTTCGACCGCGCGCAGCGGCATTCGCGCCGGGTGCGCGTGCTGAAATTCGCTGTGCCGCTGCTTGCGGCTGGCATCGCCATCGCCTTTCCGGTCTATTCCTATCTTGCCGCCCCGGTGTCGATCTCGGTGCAGGCCGAAGGCAGCGCCTTTGCCGACGGCAAGCTGGTGATGGCCAACCCCAAGCTCAACGGCTTCACCAAGCAAAAGCTGCCCTATTCGCTGACGGCGCTGCGCGCCATCCAGGACGTCGGCAAGCAAGGGATCATCGATCTTGAAGGGATCAACGCCAAATTGCCGTTGACATCGGACAATGTGGCGACCGTCAACGCCACGCGCGGCGTCTACAACCGCGACGGCAACACGATGAGCCTGACCAGCGACATTACGGTGACGACGACCGACGGCATCGAGGCCAAGCTCAAATCGGTCTTCCTCGACATGGGCAAAGGCACTATGAAGACGGATGATCCGGTCGATGTCAGCCGAGGCGGCTCGCGGATCACGGCGGATTCGATGGCGGTCCAGGACAACGGCAAGGTCCTGGTCTTCGAGAGCAAGGTGCGCGTCAACATCGATCCCGCCAGCTTGAAGGCGGCAGAGCAACAGGGCGGAGAATCGAATGCGTCGCAATAGTATGGCACGGCTTTTGAGCGCGGCTTCGGTGCTGCTGCTGCTCGGCGCGTCGCCGTCGCTTGCCCAGTCCGGCACGACCAGCCAGGTCTCGGGCCTCAAGCTTTCCGGCGATCAGCCGATCCAGATCGAGAGCGACAAGCTCGAGGTTCGCCAGGCCGACAGCGTCGCCGTGTTCAGCGGCAATGTCACCGTGACGCAAGGGCCGACCACGCTCAAGGCCGGCAAGATGACGGTCTACTATGTCAAGGATCCCAATGCCGCCAAGGGCGCCGCCGCCGGCGCGTCGGCGATGACCGGCTCGGCCAACATCGACCACCTTGTGGTCGACAACAAGGTCTACATCAAGTCGAACGACCAGATCGCCACCGGCGACAATGGCACGTTCGACATGAAGAGCCAGGTGCTCGTGCTTTCCGGCAAGGAAGTGGTGCTGTCGCAGGGGCCCAACGTGCTCAAGGGCTGCAAGCTCACCGTGCAGATGAAGAGCGGCCTCGCTCAGGTCGACGGCTGTGGCGGGCGCGTCATCATGTCGATGACCCCGCCGCCGAAGTCGGGAGCGCCGAAGCAATAATGGCCGGCGTATCGTCGCTGCTGGCTCGCCTTCCGGGGCGGGCCGCCGGCAAACCAGCGGCGCCGGCTACGGTTTCCGCCGATTCCGCCAAGTTCAAGGGCACCTTGATCGCCAAGGGCCTGACCAAGAGCTACAAGGGCCGCAAGGTCGTCAGCGGCGTGACGCTTGGCGTGCGCGCCGGCGAGGCGGTCGGGCTGCTCGGCCCCAACGGCGCCGGCAAGACGACCTGTTTCTATATGGTGACCGGCCTGGTGCCGGTGGACGAAGGCACGATCGAGATCGACGGCTTCGACGTCACCTCGATGCCGATGTACCGCCGCGCCCGGCTCGGCATCGGCTACCTGCCGCAGGAGGCCTCGATCTTCCGGGGCTTGAGCGTCGAGCAGAACATCCGCGCCGTGCTCGAAGTGGTCGAGAAGAGCCGCAAGGCACGCGAGCGCAGCCTCGACGAGCTGCTCGAGGAATTCCACATCAGCCATCTGCGCAAGGCGCCCTCGCTGTCGCTGTCCGGTGGCGAGAGGCGGCGTCTCGAGATCGCGCGCGCGCTCGCCACGCGCCCGGCCTATATGCTGCTCGACGAGCCTTTCGCCGGCATCGACCCGATCGCGGTGGCCGATATCCAGCAGCTGGTGCGGCACCTGACCGCGCGCGGCATCGGCGTGCTGATCACCGATCACAATGTGCGCGAGACGCTCGGCCTGATCGACCGCGCCTACATCATCCACGCCGGCCAGGTGCTGACGCATGGCCGCGCCGACGAGATCGTCGCCAATGCCGATGTGCGGCGGCTTTATCTCGGCGAGGGTTTTACCCTCTAAACAGGAAATCCAGCTCCCGACGCAATTTTTCGGCGATTTTTGGGATTCTTGTCCGATTTTTGCCTGAAATAACGCTCCGGTAAGCGCGTTTTGCTACCGTTTCCCTTGACAAGCAAAAGCCGGGCCAGTTTGTTTGTCCCGGTCGGAAAAACTCGTTCCGGCATGTCCTGTGCGTAGAGGCGTTTGAAAACCAACCATGGCGCTGGCGGCGAAATTACAGCTACGGCAGTCCCAGTCGCTGGTGATGACGCCGCAACTGATGCAGTCGATCCGGCTGCTGCAGCTCACCCATGTCGAGCTCGAGCGCTTCATTGATGACGAGATCGAGCGCAACCCGCTGCTGGAGCGCGCCGAGCCGCAGGACGACGCGGCGAGCGACCTGGCGCAGAAGAGCGATGCCGCGCCGGAAACCGCCGCCGACGGCGACTGGTTCGAAGCCGAGACCGAATGGAGCGCCGAAGCGATCTCGGACAAGCTCGATTCCTCGCTGGAGAATCTCTTTCCCGACGATCCCGGCACCAGCGAGCGGCTCGGTCCGGGTCTCAGCGCGCAATGGAAATCGGCTTCCGGCAGCGGCATGGGCGCGTCCTCGCCCGAAGGTTTCGATGTCGGCGACATGGCCGCCAGCGCGATCACGCTGCGCGAACATGTCGGCGAGCAGATCGCGCTCGCCTTCGCCGACCCGGCGGCGCGGCTGATTGCCGGGGAGCTTGCCGATGGCCTCGATGAAGCCGGCTATCTGCGCGCCGACATGGCCGAGATCGCGGCTCGCCTCGGCGCCAGCGAAGCGGCGGTGGCCAAGGTGCTGGTGATCTGCCAGACGTTCGAACCCGCCGGCCTGTTTGCCCGCGACCTCGCCGAATGCCTGTCGCTGCAGCTTGCCGTGCGCGACCGGCTCGATCCGGCGATGCGGGCGCTGGTCGCCAACCTCGAGCTGCTGGCGCGGCGCGATTTCCAGACGCTGAAGCGGATCTGCGGGGTCGACGAGGAGGATCTGCTCGACATGCTGGCCGAGATCCGGGCCCTCGATCCGCGGCCCGGAATGGCGTTTTCGGGCGGCGCCAGCGACGCCATCGTCGCCGATGTCGAGGTGCGTGCCGCCAACGACGGCAGCTGGGCAGTCGAGCTCAATGCCGAGACGCTGCCGCGCGTCCTGGTCGACAATGTCTATTTCGCCAGGGTTTCGGGCCACGCGAAGGACCAGGCGGAGAAGGACTTCCTGGCCGAGTGCCTGCAGAGCGCCAACTGGCTGACGCGCAGCCTCGACCAGCGGGCCAAGACCATCCTCAAGGTCGCTTCGGAGATCGTTCGCCAGCAGGACGCCTTCCTGGTCCATGGCGTGCGCCACCTCAAGCCGCTCAATCTGCGTACGGTGGCCGATGCCATCGGCATGCACGAATCGACGGTGAGCCGGGTCACGGCCAACAAATACATGCTGACGCCGCGCGGCGTGTTCGAACTGCGCTATTTCTTCACCGCTTCCATCGCCTCGGCGGGCGGCGGCGAGGCGCATTCCTCGGAAGCGGTGCGCGACCGCATCAAGCAATTGATCGATGAGGAAAAGCCTGTCGACGTGCTCTCCGACGACGCCATCGTCGACATGCTGCGGGAAAGCGGCGTCGACATCGCCCGCCGTACAGTCGCCAAATACCGGGAAGGCATGAATATTCCCTCCTCGGTGCAGCGGCGGCGTGAAAAGCGCGCTATCGCCAGCGCCGGGCGCTGACCGCACCGTCAAACGGCCGCGGCGCGGATTTCCACAGTTTTCGAGCTTCATTGACAAGCCGCAATGAAGTGTCTAGAAGCCCGCCCGCATGAGGCGGGCCTGAAACCCGCAAGCGGATGGGTCCGTCACAGCGAAGGCCTCGCGACGGCCAGAAGGCAACTTGTGATCAACCGGAAAGTTCGGATTTAAAATCGGCGCGAGCGCCGCCGCAAAGCTTGTGCGCGCGGACCACGAGTATAAACTCGGGACAGTTTGAAGCCTGAGTAGGGAAGGTCAGTTTTCAGATGAAACTGCGCATTTCGGGAAAACACATGGACATCGGCGATGCGTTCCGTACGCGCATCAACGACCGTGTCGGCGAGGCGATCGGGAAATATTTCGATCGCGGTTTTTCAGGGCATGTCACGGTCATCAAATCGGGGTCGCGCTTTTCGGCCGACTGCATGATCCGGCTCGATTCCGGCGCCTCATTGCAGGCGACGGGCGACGCACAGGACCCCACGCTTGCCTTCGAGGCGGCGGCTGATCGCCTCGAAACCCGCCTGCGGCGCTACAAGCGCCGCCTGAAATCGCACAACTCCGGCAACGGCAATGGCGAGCCAACCGACATCGCCTATACGGTGATGGCGCCTCTCGCCGACGACGACGAGGAGATTCCGGAGAATTTCGCTCCGGCGGTCGTCGCCGAGTCGACCATGACGCTGCGCACCATGTCGGTGGCGTCCGCCGTCATCGAACTCGACACCAAGGACAGCCCGGTCTTCGTGTTCCGCAACGCCGGGAACGAGCATCTCAACATCGTCTACCGCCGGCCGGATGGGAACATCGGCTGGATCGACCCGTCCACGACCAAAGTCGCACAGGGATAGCAGCCAGCCGCGCGAGGGGGCGAGGACTGGCTGCGGCGGGCGAACAAGGGATTTTTCAGGCATGGATCTTAGCGATCTGATCAACGTTCCGGCGATCATGCCGGCGTTGAAGGCGAACTCCAAGAAACAGCTGCTGCAATTGCTGTCTGAGAGGGCGGCGGCGATTTCGGGCATTCCGGAGCGGGAGGTGTTCGACACCATCCTGCAGCGCGAGCGGCTGGGTTCGACCGGAGTCGGCAACGGCATCGCCATTCCGCATGGCAAGCTCGCCGGGGTGAAGCGGATCGCCGGCGTCTTCGCCCGGCTGGAAACGCCGGTCGATTTCGAGGCGCTGGACGACCAGCCGGTCGACCTGGTGTTCCTGCTGCTTGCACCGGAGGGTGCTGGCGCCGACCATCTCAAGGCGTTGTCGCGCATCGCGCGCGTGCTGCGCGACGCCGACACCGTGGCCAAGATCAGGGGTACGCGCGATGCGGTGGCGATCCACGCGCTGTTGTCGGACACGCAGGCCTCGCACGCGGCCTGAAGCTCTTTTCGGGATTAAAACCTTCGGAGGGCCGCCAAAAGCGACCCTTTCCATTTGGACCCTGACAGACCGCCGTCAGTGAATGGCGACGGTGGTCAGGTCGTTCTCCAGCGCGCCAGCCAGCGCCCGGTCGCGGGCGTCGGACAGCAGGATCGGCTGGCCATTGGCCGCAAACAGCGCCCACAGCTCCATGCCGGGCGCGATTTCGTCGAGGCCGGGGAAGCGGCCGCGCAAATCGTCGCTCGAGACTTTCCGGAGATAGGCGACCGAGCCTTCGCCGAGATGGGCGAATTCGCCGCTGGTCATGGTCGAGGTTTCGTCGGTTCTGGTCATTTCAAGCCTCCTTGACGCGAGGACGCCGTCCAAGGCCGCCCCGCATGAGAGCCATTAGAGCGCCGTGCGTCCAGTTGGACGCACAAAGGACGCTCTAACTTCAAGTCTGCTGCATCGTGCTTTCGGAAAATCGATTCCGATTTTCCGGCCGATGCAGCGGTAAAGATCAGTCTTTCACCGATATGTTTATTTTCCGTACCAGCCGCTCGACCTCCGGCCGATCGAGATCGATCGACAACAGGCCGTTCTTCAGCTCCGCCGCGATCACCCGCATGCCGTCGGCCAGCACGAAACAGCGCTGGAACTGGCGCGCGGCAATGCCGCGGTGAAGGAATTCGCGCTCGGTATCGTCGGTCTGACGGCCGCGCACGATCAACTGGTTCTCCTCCGTCGTGACATCGAGGTCGCTTTCGGCGAAGCCGGCGACGGCGAGCGTGATGCGCAGCCTTTCGGCCATGCCGTCGGCGCCGCTGAGGCGCTCGATGTTGTAAGGAGGATAGCTGTCACCGGACTTCGCCAGACGCTCGAGCGTCTTTTCCATGGTGTCGAAGCCCAGGAGAAGCGGGCTCGAAAAGGGCGTCATTCGGCTCATGTTACAGTGTCCTCTGGAGAGCGACATAAACTGGAAAAACCCGGATGGCATTTTTCCCGATTGTCTTGATATGGTCCGCCGCGCGGACAAGTTCAAGCCATCACAAACCCCGCCCCAAAACCCCGCCCAAAAAGACTCCCAGAAGGAATTGAAATGCCGCAGTCACGCAAGATCATCATCGACACGGATCCCGGCCAGGACGATGCCGTCGCCATTTTGCTGGCGCTCGGCAGCGCCGAGCTGGAGATCGTCGGCATCACCGCCGTTGCCGGCAACGTGCCGCTGAATCTGACCGAGAAGAACGCCCGCAAGATCTGCGAGCTGGCCGGCCGGCCCGATATCAAGGTCTATGCCGGCGCCATCCGGCCGCTGGCGCGCCAGCTCGTCACCGCCGAGGAAGTGCATGGCAAGACCGGCCTCAACGGCCCGCAACTGCCCGATCCGACGATGCCGCTGCAGGATCAGTACGCCGTCGATTTCATCGTCGAGACGCTGATGAGCGAAGACAGCGGCACGATCACGCTCTGCCCGCTCGGACCGCTCACCAACATCGCGCTGGCGCTGATCCGCGAGCCGCGGATCGCGCCGCGCATCAAGGAAATCGTGCTGATGGGCGGCGGTTTCTTCGAGGGCGGCAACGTCACCCCGACCGCCGAATTCAACATCTATGTCGACCCGCACGCCGCCGACGTCGTCTTCAAATCCGGCGTTCCGATCGTGATGATGCCGCTCGACGTCACCCACAAGGCATTGACCACGGCCAAGCGCACGCAGGCTTTCCGCGACCTCGGCACCAGGGTGGGCATCGCCACGTCGGAGATGCTGGAGTTCTTCGAGCGTTTCGACGAGGAGAAGTACGGCACCGATGGCGGGCCGCTGCACGATCCGTGCGTGATCGCCTATCTCATCAAGCCCGAGCTGTTCAAGGGCCGCAATTGCAATGTCAGCGTCGAGACCTCTTCCGAGCTCACCATGGGCATGACGGTGATCGACTGGTGGGGCGTGACCAAGCGGGAAACGAACGCCATGGTGATGCGCGACATCGACCATGACGCGTTTTTCGCGCTGCTGGTCGAGAGGCTGGGGCGGCTCTGAAAGCTTCCTTCTCCCCGTTTAGGTGGATGAGGGGCGGCGCGAATGTCGGTGTTTTGCCAGCAATCCTGGCGCTGCCCTTCACCCGATCGCTTGG
Organism: Mesorhizobium sp. M4B.F.Ca.ET.214.01.1.1; assembly: GCF_004791545.1. Taxonomy (NCBI): domain Bacteria; kingdom Pseudomonadati; phylum Pseudomonadota; class Alphaproteobacteria; order Hyphomicrobiales; family Phyllobacteriaceae; genus Mesorhizobium; species Mesorhizobium sp. M4B.F.Ca.ET.214.01.1.1. Next base: position 423,769 of record NZ_SRUX01000003.1, on the reverse strand, counting down.
CGACCACCCTCTCCCCGTAAACGGGGCGAGGGAAGGTAGGCGCTACTTCGCCTTCGAGAACGCCAGCCAGAGGCCGCCGCCGACCAGGAAGCTGCCGCTGATGCGGGACATCAGCTTGATGCGGCTGGCCGACAGCAGCCGGCCGGCGCGGCCGGCGGCAAGCGCGTAGGTGGAATCCGACATCGCGGCGAAGACCATCGCGGTGAGACCCATCACCACGATCTGCAGCGTGTAGTTGCCCTGGGGCGCGATGAACTGCGGGAAGAAGGCGCCGAAGAACACCAGCGTCTTCGGATTGCTGATCGCCACCAGGAAACCCTGTAGGAAGAAGCCGCCGCGCGGCTTCCTGGCCGAGCCGTCGGGGTTCAGCGTGCCTTTCGAACGGAACATCTGCACGCCCATCCAGATCAGATAGGCGGCGCCGATCAGCCTGACCCATTCGAACCAGTGCCCCATGCCGGCGATCAGCGTGTTGAGGCCGATGCCGACGATGGCGATCATGATGGCGAGGCCGGCCTGGGTGCCGGCGACATTGGCAAGGCCGGCACGCGAGCCGTGGCGGATGCTGTTGGCGATGATCAGCGTGACGGTCGGGCCGGGCACCAGGACGATGACGATGCAGGCGACGACGTAGGTGGCGTAGAGTTCCAGCGACATGGTCTTCCCTCAAGCAGGATGGCGCCGATCCGGCGGCGGCCGAACGCGATCAATGCACGGCGCCGAGGCCGGCGCAAGCGCCAGCCTGCCGCCACAGGCGGTCCTCAGCTTGCCCCTGCCTGCCAGGGCAAGGTCGCCTCGTAGGCCGCGCCGGCCCGTAGCACAGCGAGGTCACAGCGTGGCGTCCCGATCAGTTGCATGCCCATCGGCCGGCCCTTGCCGTCGAAGCCAACGGGTACGTTGAGCGCCGGACAGCCGCCGAGCGTGGCGAAGGCGGAGACCTGCATCCAGCGATGGTAGCTGTCCATGGCGTGCCCGGCCACTTCGCGCGGCCAGCGGGTGGCGACCTCGAAGGGAAAGACCTGCGCGGTGGGCAGCGCGACGAGGTCGAAGCGATCGAAGATCGACAGCAGCGTCCGGTGCCAGGACGAGCGCCGTACCGTGGCGGCATGGATCTCGGGCGCGGTGAGGCGCATCGCCTGCTCCACTTCCCACACGGCCTCCGGCTTCAGCAGTTTGCGCCTGGCCGGATCGTCGTAGTGGACCTTGAGCGCGCAGCCGCTGCTCGCCTGGCGCAGCGTGACGAAGGCCTGCCACAGCGCCTCGAAATCGACATCCGGCACCAGCGCTTCGCTGTGGAACGACGCGTCGGCGAAGCGGACGAGCGCGGCCTGGCAAAGGTCGAGGATGCCAGGCTCCATCGGCAGATGGTCGCCGAGATCGCCGAGCCAGGCAATGCGGCCGCCAGTCGCCTTCGTCGACAATCCGTCGAGGAAGGAACCCGGCTTGTCGTGCGACAGTGGGGCGCGCGGATGATGGCCGGCCTGTTCGTCGAGCAGCAGGGCGATGTCGCGGACGCTGCGGCCCATTGGCCCTTCGACGCCCATCTGGGCATGGAAGACATCGATGTCCGGCCCGGCCGGGACCAGTCCCTGCGAAGGGCGGAAGCCGTAGACGTTGTTGTAGGCGGCAGGGTTGCGCAACGAGCCGCCGAAGTCGCTGCCGTCGGCGACCGGCAGCATGTCGAGCGCCAGCGCCACCGCAGCGCCGCCGCTCGAGCCGCCGGCGGTGAGAAGCGGATCGAAGGCGTTGAGCGTCGGGCCGAACACGCTGTTGTAGGTGTTGGAGCCAAGTCCGAATTCGGGAACGTTGGTCTTGCCGATGATGATGGCGCCCGCCTTGCGGACGCGCTCGACGAAGAAATCGTCCTCGCCGGGGACAAAGTCGGCGAAGATCGGCGAGCCGAAAGTGGTCCTCAGGCCCTTGGTCAGCGCCAGGTCCTTGATAGCAATGGGCAGACCGAACAGCGATCCCGCCTTGCCGGCGAGGGCCAGATGGGCGTCGGCCCTGTCGGCATCGGCGAGGATATCGGCGCGGTCGCGCAGCGACACGATGGCATTGACCAGCGGGTTCACCGCCTCGATGCGGTCGAGGAAGGCGGTGACCACCTCGCGCACCGACAGGCGGCGCTCACGGACTGCGCCGGCCAGCTCCACGGCGGACAGCCGGCAGATATCGCCCGCGGGCGGGACGGCATGTCTGGTCGCCGGACGCATGGCCGTCACCCGGCGGCCGACAAGGCGGCGTCGACGTCCTTCGCCAGCGGTATCGCCGGCTGGGCGCCGGGCTTCAGGCAAGCGAGCGAGCCGGCGGCGGCGGCGCGGACGAGCGCCTGTTCGAGTGGCAGGCCCGACGACAGGCCGGCACCGAAATAGCCGCAAAACGTGTCGCCGGCGCCGACCGTATCGACCGGAGTGATCTTCAACGCCGGCACGGTCAGGAAGGTGTCGGGCGTCGCGGCGAGCACGCCGTCGCCACCGAGGGTGACGACAATGGCGCGTCCGGTCTTGCCGGCATAGTCGCGCATCCGCGCCGGGCGGTCGCGGCCGCTGAGCGACAGCGCCTCGCCGTAGAGATCGAATTCGGTCTCGTTGGCGACGGCATAGTCGGCCTTGCCCAGAAGCTCGGACGCCTCGGGGCGGAACGGCGCGGTGTTGAGCACGCTGACGGCGCCGGCCGCCCGCGCCGCCTCCAGCGCGGCGTCAACGGTCTGCAAGGGGATCTCGTGCTGCAGCAGCACGACGTCGCCCTTCTTGAGCTGTGCCTTGGCGATATCGCCTGGCAGCACCGAATCATTGGCGCCCGGGACCACGGCGATGACGTTTTCGCCGTCGGCGCCGACCAGGATCAGCGCCGTGCCGGTCGAGGCGAAGCTCTCGCCTATGCCGGAGAGATCGACCTTGCCAGTGAGCAAAGCCAGCGCCTCGGCGGCGAAGCTATCCTTGCCGACGGCGCCGACCATCCTCACCTTGGCGCCGGCGCGCGCGGCGGCCAGCGCCTGGTTGGCACCCTTGCCGCCGGGCGCGGTGGCGAAAGCGGAACCGCGCACCGTCTCGCCAGGCGCTGGCAAGCGGTCGACATTGGCGATGAGGTCGAGGTTGATCGAGCCGACTACGATAATCAAGAAGTGCCTCCTGCTTAATGGGCGGGAAGCTAGCCCGTAAGAGTGCCGGTTGCCAGCCCATTGAGCAGTTCCGCGCGAGCCGCCACGCTTTCATTCGCAGCGCACGGTGACCGTGCCCTGGTAGCTGCCGGCGGGAAAGATGCCCGGCGATTTGGTGGCGGTGAGGTCGACCTGCATGGTGTGGGTGCCGTTGATTACACGCTGCGGCGAACTGCCGGGAATATCCGTGCCCGAGCCGTCGAGACGGAAGACCGTGGCGAAAGTGACGTTGGTGTCGCCACCGCTTGGAGCGGAGGTGAAGGCGATCGGCGCCGGCGCCGAAACAGAAAAGCAGTCGATCAGGTTGAGGATCGTGCACAGCAGCGAGCTTGCGGTGATGGTGGCGCCGGCGCTCGACCCGCCCGCCTGCTTGGAGCCGAAGATGTTGATGGCGGGATTCGGCTTCATCGTTCCGGAGGCGCCGATCACAATCGTGCAGGTGCCAACGACCGCCGCCTGGGTCGGAAGGCAGAGGCCGGCAAGTGCTGCCATCGCCAGCAGGGCGCGGCTATTTCTTCTTCCTTTTCCTGCCATCGCCGTTTGTCCCTCTGATGCTCCAGCCTTCGTTGGCCCATCCGGCCGATGCGGCCGCGGGAGCGCGAGCGGCCGTCGGAGGGGCGGCAGGCACGCTTGCCGTCGTCTGGCCGTCGGTGCCGAGGCCCATCTTGAGCAGCTTAAGCTCCAGTTGCAGGCGCTCGACCTCGAGCTCGTAGAGGCGGCTACAATCGACGCGCTTCGGCGTCCGCCCGATCGGCACCACCACGCGGCCATAGGTGGCGAGGTCGCTGTTCGACTGGCTGCTGTTGTTGCCTCTGATGACGCCGACATCGAGATAGGCGCCGCTGCCGGAAACCGAAGAGCGGCAGGTGGTGCCGTCGGAAGCGTGAACCTCGTCCTGGCCCTGGGGCAGAGTGACGCCGGGCAGGGTGAAGCCCGTCTGGTTCTGGTTCAGGTTCAGTATGTCCTCGGCAAACCCCTGACTCACGACCGCCAAGGCGGGCAGCAAGGCAAGGGTCAGGACCTGCGATGTCCGAAGAACTTTCCGCATATCTGTGCCCTTATCTGCGTCTGCTCGCTTGGAAAGGGGATACTCTCGGTACAGATACGCACTTTACGCTCGGTTGCGCCGTCGAACGGCACGACCACCAGGACCGGACGCGATGCCTGGCCGGCCAAAAGGAAGGCGCTCGGCGTGATCCTGGCGGCGACCGGCTGGAAATCCTGGTCGTAGACATGAACCTCGACGCGAATGCGCTGGTCATACGGGTTGCCCGGGAAGACCCGGACGGCGAAGGCATCGGTGAACGACCTCACCTCGCCGCGCATCGGCGTCATCGACTGGCCCGTCGCGGCGATGGGAGACAGCACGGCGGCCAACGCCGCCGCCAGAGTTCCAATCTTTCTCAAAGATCGCTCCTTTCGCGAGAGGCTATTCGCAGCGCAATGTCACGGTCGCCTGGTAGTTGCCGGCGGAGAAGCGGTTTGAGCCGCCCTTGGTGCCAGCAAGGTTGACGGCGACCGTCGATGTGCCGGGTACCGTCAGCGCGGTCGCCGTTCCGGTTTCGGCAATCGTCTGCGCGCCGGAGGTGGCGAAGGTCGGGGTCCATGTGGTGGCCGTGACATCCGAGGCCGGCACGGTGGTGGTCGTAACCGGGTCGACGCTGAGCGTGACGCCGCCCGTGGTGTCGACCTGGGCGCTGCCGGCTGAACCGCCGGCATTGTGGGAGCTCAGCGACTGAAGGTTGGTGCTGACGGTCATCGTGCCGTTGGAATTGATCGTGATCGTGCAGGTCGCGGTGATCGTGCCGTTGAACAACACGTTTCCGGTGGCGGCCGATGCGGTCTGGTCGATACAGGCGACCAGCAGTGCCGCACCGATGACGGCGCGAAAGAACTTCATCGAGACCCTCCTATCAAGCCGGCTGGTCCGACTTAATGCAAAGGTATCTTCGCTTTATCGTGGTTAATTTAGGGTAAACTTAAGGGGCGTGACTTGCCTGCAAAGAGAAAAACCGGCGAAACCACAGGTTGTCGCCGGTTGTATCGCTTACTGTTGCAGGACAATAAGTGTAAGAATACTTGCTTATACTTCGATCTGCGGTTTTGTGCAACAATCACCGAAAAAATCGATGTTTCAAGACCCGACCTGTCCCGCCTCCCAGCCGAGGATGGCGCGCTTGCGCGTCAGGCCCCAGTGATAGCCAGTCAACGCCCCGGATTTGCCGAGCGCGCGATGGCAGGGCACGACGAAGGACATCGGATTGGCGCCGACAGCCGCGCCAACCGCGCGGCTCGCGCTCGGCGCGCCGATGCTGGCGGCGATCGAGGAGTAGGTGCAGGCCTTGCCCATCGGAATGCGCAGCAGGGCTTCCCAGACACGCAGCTGGAAGTCGGTGCCGATCATCACCACGCGCAGCGGCTGGTCGGCGCGCCACAGCCTCGGATCGAAGATGCGCGCGGCATAGGGCGCGGTGGCGCTCATGTCCTCGACATAAGTCGCGTTCGGCCAGCGCCCCGACATGTCGGCGAAGGCCGCCCGCTCGCCGCCGGCATCATTGAAGGCAAGGCCGGCAAGGCCGCGGTCGGTGACCATGATCAGCGCGATGCCGAAGGGCGAGATGTGATAGCCGTAGCGGATGGTGAGGCCGGCGCCGCGCGTCTTATAGTCGCCCGGCGACATCGCCTCATGGGTAACGAAGAGGTCGTGCAGCCGGCCGGGGCCGGACATGCCGAGCTCGAACGACGTCTCGAGCAGCGGCATGCCGGAATCAAGCAGCCGGCGCGCGTGGTCGAGCGTGACCGCCTGCAGGAAGGCCTTGGGCGACAGGCCGGCCCAGCGGGTGAACAGCTTCTGCAACCCGGTCGGCGTCTCGCCGACCTCCTCGGCCAGAACCTCGAGCGAGGGCTGGTCGCGATAGTCGAGGCTGATCTTCTCGATGGCGCGGCGCACGACCTCGTAATCGCTGCCTTCGGGGGTGATGTCGTTCTGAAGGATCGCGGTCGGTTTCATCTGCGCATTCATGGTCATCTGGGCGTTCATGGCAATATCTCCTTGAGCGCGAATATCGTTGTTCCCGCCCTCTGCCACCACCCGAAACTTGCCTTCCAGCAACCGGCGCCCAGATAGAACTGGCTCAGTGAAAGGAAAGCCCATGGCCGGCGAGAAAGTCCATCTCACCCGGGAAAAGGAAACCCTGCTCATCACCGTCTACGGCAAGGCGCTGGAAAGCCGGAGGCCGGATTCGCTGTTGCAAGATCGCTTCGCGGATGAGGCCGTTCGCCGAATCGACTATGACTTCGCGAGGCTTAAGGTCGACGACAATCTCGCCGTCAGCCTGGCAATCCGGGCGAAGGCGCTGGACGACTGGACGTCGGCCTTCCTGGCCATGCACCCCAACGCCATCGTGCTGCATCTCGGCTGCGGGCTCGACACACGGGTGTTCCGCATCGATCCGCCGCCAGGCGTCGACTGGTTCGACGTAGACTATCCCAAGGTCATCGAGCTCAGGCGCAAGCTTTTTCCGCCGCGCGACCACACCCATTTGATCGCTTCGTCGGTTACCGAGCCCGGCTGGCTCGATGCTGTGCCGGGCAATCGGCCGGCAATGATCGTTGCGGAGGGGCTCACGCCCTATCTCGCCGCCGACGAGGGTCCAAAATTGTTTGCGCGGCTTGTGTCGCATCTGGCCGGTGGCGAGCTTGTCTGCGACGCCTACAGCGATCTCGGTCTGAAATTCGTGCGTTCCAGCCCGACGTTCCGAGCTACCGGGGCCGAGCTTCACTGGGCGATCAACGACCCGCGCGAGCTGGAGCAGGCTGCGCCTGGCCTGCGGTTGGTGGAGGAAACCTCCGCCTACAAACCCGAACATGCCGCGCGCGTGAGCTGGTTCGCGGGCCTGATCTTCCGCCTTTGGAGCCACATCCCGGCCCTTCGCAAGGTGGGCCGGTTGCTGCGGTTCCAATTTTGACGATCAGCGCGCCCTGGCGGTGGCGAGCGCGCGCGAAAAGGCGGCGGCAAAACTTTCGCGGGAAGCGGGGTCGAGGAAGGACCCGATCGACACGATCTGCCCCTGCGCTTCCACTGCCATCCTGGTAATGCCGATCTCGGCATGGCGGGCGATCGAGAAGCGGGCCCAGAATGGATTGAAGCGGTGCGCTTCCGATTTGCCGGAGGGCGCGGTCTTGCGGATGTCGAGGGTGGTGCGCGACACCGACACCTCCTCGCGGGCGCGGGCGGCGCGGTAGTTGACGCGGAAGGCGATGTAGACGGCGATCACGTCGAGCCCGAAGAAGCCGAACACCGGCCAGGCGCCGCGCGACAGGAAGAACGCGCCGGTGACCAGCCAGCCGAACGACAACGCGGCCATCAGGACGAAGAAGCCGGTGCGGCCGAGCGAGCGGTGCGGTGTCAGCAAGGCATGGAAGAAGGGTTCGTCGGCCTGGAAAGAGGCGTTTGTGTCGCTCATGGCTGGATATTATAGGAAGGGAATGGCAAGCCCCAAGACGAAAAAATCCCCGATGGCCAAAAATGCACTGCCGCCCGGCCGGCGCGACGGCTCGAACGCCAAGCCGCGGCCGCGGCCGGCACGATCACGGCCGCTCTACAGCCCGGCCGAGGTGCATGAGATCTTCCGGCGGTTTTCGGTGCAGCGGCCGGAGCCGAAGGGCGAACTCGAGCATGTCAACGCCTTCACCTTGCTGGTCGCCGTGGTGCTTTCGGCGCAAGCGACCGATGCCGGCGTCAACAAGGCGACGCGGGCGCTGTTCAAGGTCGCCGACACGCCGCAGAAGATGCTGGCGCTGGGCGAGGCAAAGGTCGGCGACTACATCCGCACCATCGGACTCTGGCGCAACAAGGCCAAGAACGTGATCGCGCTGTCCAAGGCGCTGATCGACGAGCATGGCGGCGAAGTGCCAGACGACCGCGACCAGCTGGTCAGGCTGCCGGGGGTCGGGCGCAAGACCGCCAATGTCGTGCTCAACATGGCCTTCGGCCAGCACACGATGGCGGTCGACACGCATATCTTGCGCATCGGCAACCGGTTGGGGCTGGCGCCCGGCAAGACGCCTGAGCAGGTCGAGCAGGGGCTGCTGAAGATCATTCCGGAAGAATATATGCGCCATGCGCATCACTGGCTGATCCTGCACGGCCGCTATGTCTGCAAGGCGCGCAAGCCGGACTGCCCGGCCTGCGTCATCGCCGATCTGTGCAAAGCGGCCGAGAAAACGTCCGAGATACCAGCGCCGCTGGTGCCGATCGCGCCGCTGGCGGAGAGCGTCGCCGTGGAGGCTCAGTAGCCGCGCGCCATCGCCGCGGCGAAGACCGGGATCAGCAGGAAGATGAAGGCTTCGGCGCGGACATAGGTCTTCACCGAGGCGAGCTCGGCCGCCGGCACCTGAAAGCCGGGAGTGGCGCCGGCCTGCCGGTTCCAGGAGATGAAGCGGATGGTCGGGACGATCGACAAAAGGCCGACGATGACGAAGGCCGTCATCTTTGCCCAGAACATCCAGTTGTAGATGTAGAACTCCCAGCCCTTGAGGCCATAGAAGACACGGCCGGCGCCGACGATGACGATCAGCGCGGCGATGATGCCGTAATGGCGGTCGATGCCGACAAGGCGCTTCAGCGTCGCGGCGGGCAAGTCGCCGCGGATCAGCACGAATTCGGCGCCGATGATGCCGGCCAGCGAAAACACCAGCAGATGATGGATGATGGCCAGCACGAGGTCGGTGGTATCCATGCTTTTCCTCTGGTTGGATGATGCGTGGGCTGAATCAGATTCCCGCGAAGACTAGCATCGCCGGACAGAATTCCCAGACATGGCCGGCAGCTAGCTGCTCTGGTGTGATGGGACGTTCTGGTCTGGAGGATGATCCGGACCGCCGTGGCCCTTGTTCGGTGCGGGAGGTTTGCTAGGCGCCTGCTTGACGTTCAAGCGAGGCAAGTTTTATGGGCAGTCCAAAGGCAACCGGCGTCCCGGTCATCGAAACGGCGCGGACCATCCTGCGGGCGCACCGGCTGGACGATTTCGACGCCTACGTCGCCATGTGGGCCGATCCCGCCGTCACCCGCTTCATCGGCGGCAAGCCGCGGACGCGCGAGGAAAGCTGGATGCGCTTCCTGCGTCATGCCGGCCTGTGGTCGCTGCTCGGCTACGGTTTCTGGGCGATCGAGGAGAAGGCGACCGGCCGCTTCATCGGCGAGGCCGGCTTTCACGATCTGAAGCGCGCCATCGAGCCCTCGATCGAGGGCGTGCCGGAAGCTGGCTGGGCGCTGGCTCCGGAAGCGCAGGGCCGGGGACTGGCCAGCGAAGTGGTACAGCGGGCTCTCGCCTGGGGCGACGTGACGTTCTCGCCGGCCAGAACAGTCTGCATCATCGATCCGGAAAACACCGCCTCGCTCAATGTCGCGGCCAAATGCGGCTACACGGAAATCCTGCGTACCACCTATCACGACAACGCGACGATCCTGCTGGAACGGCATCCCTGAGCCAGCCCAGCCATCCTCAGCCGGCCATGCGCAGCTTGCGCGCGAGAGCGCTGTCCGGACCGTCGTCGGGGGCAGCGCGCGAGCCCGGACTCAGCAGCTTCGTCGTTGCGTTGAAGGGTTGCGGCCGGGCGATCGCATAGCCCTGGCCATAGTCGACGCCGATCGACTTCAGGGCCTCGATGATGCTCTCGCTTTCAACGAACTCGGCAATCGTGCGCTTGCCCATCACCTTGCCGATATGATGGATCATCTCGACCATGGCCCGGTCGATGCGGTCCTCCAGCATGTCCTTGACGAAGCTGCCGTCGATTTTCAGATAGTCGACAGGCAGGTGTTTCAGATAGGCGAAGGACGACATGCCGGAGCCGAAGTCGTCGAGGGCGAAGCGGCATCCCAACTCGCGCAACTGGGCAATGAAGCGCATCGCGTTGGCGAGATCGGCAATGGCGCTGGTCTCGGTGATCTCCAGGCAGACCATGTTCGGCGGAATGCCGAAGACGCCGAACTGTTCGCGCAGGAAGTCGAGGAACGTCTCGTCGCCGAAGCTCGCCCCCGAGAGATTGATGGCACAGGTGGCGATCGGAGCGGCCGTTGGGTTGGCAAGGCGCGCGGCCAGAACGGCGAATGCGCCGCGCACGACCCAGCGGTCGATCGCCGGCATCAGCCCATAGCGCTCGGCCGCCGGGATGAAGCTGGCCGGCGAGACGATGGAGCCGTCCTCATCCGTCAGCCGCAGCAGGATTTCGATATGTGCGCCGGCTTCGGCCACGGCATCATTGAGCGGCCAGATCTCCTGGCAATGGAGCCTGAAGCGATTTTCCTCCAGGGCAGCGTGCAGGCGCTGGACCCAGGCCATCTCGGTGAAGCGTTCGCGCAGGGCGGTGTCGCTGTCGCTGTGCAGCTGAACCCGGTTGCGGCCCTTCTCTTTGGCCATGTAACAGGCGACGTCGGCGGCCTGCAGGGTCTCCTCGAGCGTGACTTCGGCATCGGTGATCTGCACCACGCCGATGCTGACAGTGATGACGAAGGGCCGCCCATTCCAGGAGAAATGCAGATCCTGCACGGTCGCCCGCAGCCGTTCGGCGATATCGGCGGCGACATCCGCGCTGCAGTCGAAGAGCAGCACGCCGAACTCGTCGCCGCCGAGCCTGGCCAGGATGTCGCCCGCGCGCAGCTCATTGCCGAGCAGGACCGAAACCTGGCGCAGCAACTGGTCGCCGGCGGCGTGGCCGCATGTATCGTTGACGAGCTTGAACTGATCGAGATCGAGATACATCAGCGCGTGCTGGCCTGGCCGGCTGTGCAAGTCCGCCGCCGTTCTTTGCAGGCGGTTCTCGAAGTCGCGGCGGTTGGCAAGCCCAGTCAGCGCGTCGTGCGATGCCTGCCATGAGAGCCGCTCGATATAGTCCTGTTCGCGCGTCATGTCGTGGACCGCGAGCACGGCGCCGACCAGCCTGCCCGCGACCGACAGCGGCGCGCCGGTCAAGGCGACGGGAACGACCGAGCCGTCAGCGCGCTTGAGCAGCCATGGTCGGGCGTTGGCGGGCTGCGGCTCGCCGGCCAGCAGGCGCTCCATCCACCGTGTCTCCTCGACGCCCGTTTCCTTGTCGATGAGCCTGAACAGCGATGCGATCGGCTTGCCCTTTTCCGCATCGAACTGGCGCGCCAACAGACGCTCGGCAACGGCGTTCATATAGTCCAGCCGCCCGTCGGCAGTCGTGCTGATGACGGCCTGGCCGATCGAGGCGAGCGTGATTTGGGCCCGTTCGCGTTCGGCGTTGAGCGCGTTCTGAAAGGCCTGACGCTGCGCCAGCAGCTTGCGCGTGCGCCACACGGCAAGCAGGATCAGCAAGGCCGCCGTGGCCAGGTTGGCCAGCGTCAATGCCAGCTTGATGAAACGCGAACCTTCACCCAGGCTGTCGGAGAATGCCTTGGAAAGGGGGCCGATCTCATCGTTGAGCCGGTGGATCTCTGCCTTCCAGGCGCCGATCTGCGCCGCCGATGCCGGTCCTTCCTCGATCTTGCGGTGGATGGCGTTGCCGAGCTCGTCGAGCGCCAGGATCATGACGTCTGCCGCCGCCCAGCGCTGGATGGCCACATCGAGGTAGCTGACATCGCGGAAGTTGCGGAACAGCCAGATCATCCCGGTGACATCGTCGGCGTGATTTCCGCCTTGCAGGAAACCGGCGCGCGCCGCGTCGGTGTCAGGCTCGGCTTGCTCGAGCGCCAGCCGCGCCGCGTGGTCGGCCAGCGGAACGGCGATCGCGTCGCGATATTCGTTGAAGAAGCCCGTTTTGCCGGTATCGACATAGAGGCTGAGGAAATAGATGGCCTCTTTCTGTCCCTTCGACCAATGGCTTTCGCCGCCAACGTAGGCGCGAACGGCCGAAAGCGTATAGAGGCTGCCGCTGGCGACGAGAGCCTGGATCAGGACCACGAGTATGAATGGCCAGACCAGTCCGACAAGACGCGGACTGGCAAGCGTCGCTGACAGCCTCATCAAGCTTCCATGGAAATTGCCATGGCTCCCCGTGAATCCGCCGGTCCGACCGATCAGTCATGGGTCGGACGAAACCTCTCGCCCTCATGTCGCAGCTCGTTATGCGACAACAGCTCGACTAGCATGTCGGCCTTAACAGCCAATAAACTTGTCCAGTATTTTAGCTCGACACAAGGCGTCTTCTTCCGCGGCGAGCTTACGCCGGGGTATAGGATCGGATTTTAGGAAAATATTATTGGGGCTCGACTGCTTCCAATTTGCCCGAATGCCAATGTCCGGCAAGTCGCGGCCGAAGCCTGTGAACATAATTCAGATAGATTCCAGTGCTTTGCCGGCGCTGGCCGCTTTCACGCTTGCCCGTTCGAGCATCGAGGCGTCTTCGCCGAAGGCGCGGGTGGCGCGGGCGGCGGCCTCGAGCAGGGGCGCGGTCATGCGCCGCAGAAAGGCCGCGTCCACGCGCGTTCTCGGCCCGGCCAGGGTGAGCGCGCCGAGAAGGGTCCGTCCGGGGCCGAAGACAGGCGCCGAGACGCCAGCCGTCTCGGGATCGCGATCGCCCACCGACAAGTGATGATAGTCTTCGCGGATGGTCTCATAGGGCTCGCCCGGCTCGCCCGAAAATGCCGCGAGCACGCGGCCGCCGGAGCCGGCCAGCAAGGGCAGCACGTCGCCCTCGCGGATCGTGTAGCGGATCGGATGCTTGGACTCGACGCGGTAGAGGCAGGTACGGACGTCGCCGGAGCGGACATAGAAGGCGACGCTTTCCCAACTCCGCTCGGACAGGTCGCGCATGATCGGCAGCAGGACATCCATCGCCACCACCGAGCGCTGGTAGATCGCGCCAAGCCTGAAGGTGGCCGGCCCGATGCGATAGCGCCCGTCGTCCAGGCGTTCCAGCAATTGCCCGCGCATCAGCGAGTTGGCGAGCCTCAGTATGGTGCTCTTGTAGAGGCCGGTGCGGGTCGCGATCTCGGCCAGGCCGAGCGAGCGGTCAGCGGGGGTGAATGCGTCGAGGATGGCGATGGCGCGGTCGAGCGCGGCAACGCCTTCGGCCGACGCCGGGCTGGCAGGTGTATTTTTCATCCCGATGATGATTTCATGTTGGTCGCCCCGTCCAGGCCAAGCCCGGATGAGGCGATTTTGTCGTGGCAAAATCGTTCTGTCCAGTAGAATGCCATTCCCGTTGACAGAACGCAGTCACAAATGCTTGAACTCGAAGGCGGGTCTGAATTCAGGCCACGTCTTGGCAGGCACCGGAGGAGGTGTCGTGATTTGGAGGAATCCCATGCTGAACAGACGCAGATTCTTGACGAGCACCGCGGCCGGCTTCGCGGCACTGCACTTCACGCCCGCCTTCGCGCAGGACGCGCCGCAGCTCCAGATCTTCGTGCCGGCCGCGCCCGGCGGCGGCTGGGACCAGACGGCACGCACGATCGACCAGGTGCTGCGCTCTGAAAAGCTGATCTCGGGCTCGCAGATCACCAATGTCGGCGGTGCCGGCGGCACGGTCGGCCTGCCGCAATTCGTCAACCAGTGGAATGGCAAGGCCAATTCGCTGATGGTGGCCGGCATGGTCATGGTCGGCGCCATCATCGCCAACAAGTCGGCCAACAACCTGACAGAGGTGATCCCGATCGCCCGCCTCACCGGCGAGTTCGAAGCGCTGGTGGTGCCGGCGGCGTCGCCGTTCAAGACCGCCGCCGACTTCGTCGCCGCGCTCAAGGCCGATCCGACCCAGGTTCCGGTGGCCGGAGGCTCGGCCGGCGGTTCGGACCATATTTTGTTCGGGCTGATCGCCAAGTCGGCCGGCGTGCCGGCGACCAATCTCTCCTATGTGCCGTTCGCCGGCGGCGGCGAGGCGCTGTCGGCGCTGCTCGGCAACCAGGTGGCGGCCGGCATTTCCGGCTATGGCGAGTTCTCCGAGCAGATCAAGGCGGGAGCGCTCAGGCTGCTCGCCATCTCCGCCGACAAACGCCAGGAGGGCATCGACGCGCCGACGCTGAAGGAGGCCGGCATCGATGTCGAATTGTTCAACTGGCGTGGCGTCTTCGCCCCGCCCGGCGTGTCCGATGCCGACAAGGCAGCGCTCATCAAGCTGGTCGAGACCATGGCCAAGAGCGAGGCCTGGGCGACCGAGTGCAAGAACCGCAACTGGACGCCGATCCTGCTCACCGGCGACGACTATGCCAAGTTCGTCACCGAGGACACCGCCCGCATCGGCGCCATCCTCAAGGATCTCGGCCTCGCCTGATGCCTTCCCGGAGCGGGGCGGCCCGCGCCGCCCCGCCTCGACGCTCGCCAAGCGCATGGACATGAACTCCGTCGCGGGTGAGACTGCGGTCAGGACCGGCCGTGGGATGCCGGTCATCCAGGGAGGACATTCATGAGCACCAGCGACCAGCAGGCGCCGCCGCGCTTCGCCATACCCGAATTGTTGATCGGCGTCGGGCTCTTGGCCTGCGCCGCGGCCGTGGCCTGGCAGACACTGGCGATCCCGGTGTCGCCGCTCTATTCCAAAGTCGGTCCCAGGGTGTTCCCTTATATCACCATGGCCGGCATGGTGGTGCTGTCGTTGCTGCTCATCGTCGCGGCGCTCCGGGGCGGCTGGCAGCCGGACGAGGAGAAGGAGACGCCGACCGACTGGAAGTCGATGGGCTTCGTGGTGGCCGGCCTCGTCGCCAACCTTACGCTCATCCATCCGCTCGGCTTCACCGCCGCATCGGTGATCATGTTCGTGCTGGTCTGCTACGGCTTCGGCAGCCGCCGCCCGCTGCGCGACGTGCTGCTCGGGCTGATCCTGGCGCTCGCGGCCTATTTCGGCTTCGCTAAGGCGCTTGGCGTCAACATCGGCGCCGGCTTCGTCGAAAACCAGCTGAACACGGTGATCAACGCCGTCATCGCCATGGTCAGGGGCTGACGCGATGGACACGCTCAACCAACTCGCACACGGCTTCTCGGTAGCCTTCACGCCGGCCAATCTTTTGTGGTGCCTGGTCGGCACGACGCTCGGAACGGCGATCGGCGTGCTGCCCGGCCTCGGGCCGGCGCTGACCATCGCGCTGCTTTTGCCGATCACCTACCAGGTGGCGCCGGAAGCCTCCTTCATCCTGTTCGCCGGCATCTATTACGGCGCCATGTATGGCGGCTCGACGACGTCGATCCTGCTCAACACGCCGGGCGAAAGCGCCACCATCGTCACCGCCCTGGAAGGCAACCGGATGGCGCGTTCGGGCCGCGGCGGCGCCGCTCTCGCCACCTCGGCGATCGGCTCGTTCGTCGCCGGCACGATCGGCACGCTGGGCGTCGCCTTCCTGGCCCCGATCGTGGTCAAGTTCGCATTGGCCTTCGGCCCGGCCGAGTATTTCTCGCTGATGGTGCTCGCCTTCATCACCGTCTCGGCGGTGCTGGGCTCGTCCTCGGTGCGCGGTCTCACCAGCCTGTTCGCCGGCTTCGTCATCGGCATGATCGGCGTCGACCTGCAAACCGGGCAGCCGCGCTTCACCTTCGGCATGGGCGAACTGCTCGACGGCGTCGACGTCATCATCGTCGCGGTCGGCCTGTTCGCGGTCGGCGAGACGCTCTACATGGCCTCGCGCCGCTATGCCGGCAAGGACGAGATCGTGCCGCTCAAGGGCTCGCTCTACATGACCGCGGCCGAATGGGGACGCTCGTGGAAGGCATGGCTGCGCGGGGCCCTGATCGGCTTCCCGATCGGCGCCATGCCGGCCGGCGGCGCCGAGATCCCGACCTTCCTCTCCTATGCGATCGAGAAGAAGCTGTCGAAGCACAAGGAGGAGTTCGGCACGGTCGGCGCCATCGAGGGCGTCGCCGGCCCGGAAGCCGCCAACAACGCCTCCGCCGCCGGCGTGCTGGTGCCGATGCTCACGCTTGGACTGCCGACCTCGGCCACCGCCGCGATCATGCTGTCGGCCTTCCAAAGCTACGGCATCAACCCCGGGCCGCTGCTCTTGACGACACAGGCCAATCTCGTCTGGGGCCTGATCGCCAGCCTGTTCATCGCCAACGTCATCCTCGTCATCCTCAACCTGCCGCTGATCGGCCTGTGGGTGCGGCTCTTGAAGATCCCGGCGCCGCAGCTCTATGCCGGCATCCTGGTGTTCGCCACCGTCGGCACCTATGGCATCTCGCAGTCGCCGGTCGATCTCGTCATCCTCTATCTT
The DNA here is from genome assembly GCF_004791545.1 of Mesorhizobium sp. M4B.F.Ca.ET.214.01.1.1. Lineage (NCBI taxonomy): Bacteria > Pseudomonadati > Pseudomonadota > Alphaproteobacteria > Hyphomicrobiales > Phyllobacteriaceae > Mesorhizobium > Mesorhizobium sp. M4B.F.Ca.ET.214.01.1.1. Next base: position 407,441 of record NZ_SRUX01000003.1, on the reverse strand, counting down.
CTGGGGGCGGCCGGCTTCCTGATGCGGCGCTTCGATTTCCCGACCGCGCCGGTCATCATCGGCATGATCCTCGGGCCGCTGGCCGAGACGCAGTTCCGCCGCGCGATGACGATCGCCAACGGCGACTGGACGGTATTCTACCGGCATCCGCTGTCGCTGACGCTGCTGACGCTCGCCTTCATCGGTCTCGTCGGGCCGCATATCTGGGCCTGGGTCGAGCACCGGCGCAGGCGCGGACCGGAGCACGTGCCCGGCGATGCCTGATCGATCTGGAGCATCATGACCGACCTGCTTTCCGGCATCCGCGTCCTCGATCTGACCAATGTGCTGGCCGGCCCTTATTGCGCCTACCAGCTGGCGCTGCTCGGCGCCGACGTCATTAAGGTCGAGGCGCCGAATGGCGGGGATCTGGCGCGCCAGCTCGGCGCTTCGGCAACGCTCAACCAGGCCGGCATGGGCGCCTCTTTCCTGGCGCAGAACGCCGGCAAACGATCGGTCGTGCTCGATCTCAAGCAGGAGGCCGATCGCGACCGCTTCCTCGACCTGGTCGCGTCCGCCGACGCGCTGGTGGAAAACTTCCGGCCGGGCGTGATGGACAGGCTTGGGCTCGGCTATGCCAGCCTGAAGGCTATCCGCCCGGGTCTCGTCTACTGCGCCATATCGGGCTTCGGCCAGAGCGGACCGATGCGCGACAATCCCGCCTATGACCAGATCATCCAGGGCCTGTCGGGCATCATGAGCATCACCGGCACGCCGGAAACGGCGCCGCTGCGTGTCGGCTATCCGGTCGCCGACACCCTCGGCGGGCTGGTCGGCGCCTTCGCCATTGCTGCGGCCCTGGTCAAGCAGAAGACGAGCGGCGAGGGGGCATTCCTCGACGTGTCGATGTTAGAATGCACGCTTTCGGCGCTCGGCTGGCCGGTGTCCAACTATCTGACCGCCGGCGTCGAGCCGCGGCCGATGGGCAATGAGAACATGACGGCCGCACCGTCGGGCGCGTTCCGCACCGGCGAGGGGCTGCTCAACATCGCCGCCAACAAGCAGGAGCAGTTCGTCACGCTTTCCCAACTGATCAGACGGCCCGAACTGGCATCGGATCCGCGCTTTGCCGAGCGCGAGGCGCGCAAGCAGAACCGCGCCGCGCTGAAGGCGCTGATCGAGGATGCGCTGGCGGGCGCCTCGGCCGCCGCCTGGGAGGAAAAGCTCAACCGCGCCGGCGTGCCGGCCGGGCGGGTGCTGACGATCCCGCAGGTGCTCGACGAGCGCCAGGTGACCGAGCGCGGCATGACGACCCGCTTCGAAGGCGTGCCCGGCATGGACCGGCCGCTGACGGTGGTGCGCGGCGGCTTCATGGTCGACGGCGCGGCACCGCTGCCGGCCGGGCCGCCGCCGGCGCTGGGCGAGCATATGGACGAGGTGTTTGCGACGCTGCCGGCGCGCGACAAGACAAGAGCGCCGGCATGAGCGAGGACAAAAAGACCGGCCGCGCGCGCGGCGAGGATTGGTGGCGGACCGGCATCATCGAGATGAGCCCCGGCGTGATCCGGCTGCGCGGCTACGAGATCCAGGACCTTATCGGTCGCGTCAGCTTTCCAGCCATGATCTGGCTGATGCTGCGCGGCGAATTGCCCAGCGAGGACCAGGCGGCGCTGCTTGGCATCGCGCTGGGTGCCGCCGTCGACCACGGGCCGCAGGCGCCGTCGATCGCCATCGCCCGCATGGCGGCGACCTGCGGCGTCGGCATCAACAATGCGATGGCTTCGGCCATCAACGTGCTGGGCGACGTGCATGGCGGCGCCGGCGAGCAGGCGCTTTCCTTCTACGGCGACGTCGCCGCGGCGATGGACCAGGGCACGACGCTGGCCGATGCGGTGGCGGCGCGGCTCGATCGGTTTTTCGCCGAAGACAGGGGCTATGTGCCGGGTCTCGGCCATCGCTTCCATCCGGTTGATCCGCGCGCGCCGCGGCTCATCGAACTGACCCGCGATTTCGCGGCGCGCGGCGTGGTCGGCGGTCGCTTCGCCGACATCGCAGAGGCCATCGAGGCCGAGGTGGCGCGGCGCAAGGGCAAGCGCATCCCGCTCAACATCGACGGCGCGACGGCGGTGATCTATGGCGAGCTCGGCTTCCCGCCACCGCTGACGCGCGGCCTTTTCGTGCTGTCGCGCTCGGTCGGCGTCCTGGCGCATGCCTGGGAGCAGTCGCAGGAAACCGAGCGCAACAAGGGGCCGCTGCCGCGGGAATGGCTGTGGGCCTATACGGGTACTCCGGTACGACCGTTTCCCGGGCGCGAGGATGAGAGCAGCTGATCTCAAATCGCGTCGGGAGGCTCGGTCTGGGGGACAGTCAAATCCCTCAGCAGCGTCGACAGATCCGGCTCGTCGATAAGCAGCGCCGCATCGGCTGGGGCAAGCCATGCCCGCTGCCGCGTGCCCGCTTCCATCCAGCGGGGCAACTCCTCCGTCACGTTCAGCAGGTAGACGACGACGTCGACGCGGACGAAGCGGCTTGCCAGGCGTTTCCAGTAGGAATAGGTGCCGGCCGGCTGTTTCAGGATGTCACCGAGGACGCCGGCTTCTTCCCGCGCCTCGATCATGGCCGCCTTGCGCCCGCTCTTGCCTTTCATTGGCCAGCCTTTTGGCACGATGAAGCGCCTGGTCGTGCGCGACGTCACCAGCATCACCTCGATGTCGCCGCCGGCGTCCAGCCGAAAGGGGATGGCCGCCACCTGGCGGATCCGTTCCCCCTTCTTTGCCTTGCGTACCGCTGTCTTCTTGGTCGCTGCCATTCCCAGAATCCGGCCGGATCGCGCCCCTGCCCAGAAGGGAGGGCGCCATGCCGCAAAACCTCAAAACCGCCGGCAATGCAACGTGGCATTTTCCGGCAGGTAAGTCGGCTAAATAAATCGAAAATGCCGGCTTGTCAGCGGCACGACGTCAAAATTGCATTGCCCAGCACCTGACAGCCCGGCTTGACGACCGGCACCTGCGGACGAGGCTGCGGCACAATCTGGCGGTCCAGCTCGCGATTTAGCTGCTGCTGTTGCTGGAACTGCTGCCGCAGCATCCTGTTCTGCAGCTGCAGCAGTTCGTTCTGCTGGACCAGAACATTGCGATTTGTTGGGATAATCACCTGCGCCAAGGCATGGGGAGCCACCGCCGGCACGATCGCCGTCGCCAGCATTGCCGACATCAGAACCGTCGTTGGACGAAGCTGCGGCATCGATCCGCTCCCGCGTTAAAATCTACCATCCATATAGGGCATTTGACAGGCGGTGCCATGGTCGATGGGCGGCCACGCCGAATTTGATTGGTTCATCCGCCACGAATCTGCCCACCAACCTGGCATTGCCCTTGATGGCGGAGCTGTCGGCGGACTGAGTGCCTTCTTTGGCCGACCGGGACGATCGGCAGTGCCGATCGCCCGTATCAGTCCACCTCGCGCAGGCGGTAGCCGACGCCGGTCTCGGTGGTGATGTAGCGCGGCTGATCGGGGGTCTTCTCGATCTTCTGCCGGAGCTGGCGAACGTAGACCCTGAGATATTGCACGTCGGTGGAGTCGCCCCAGACCTGCTTCAGCAGGAAATGATGGGTGAGCACCTTGCCGGCGTGCTGCACCAGGATGCGCAAGATGTCGTATTCCTTGGGCGAGAGTTTTACCTCCTTGCCCTCGACCGTGACGATGCGCTTGACCAGGTCGACGGTCAGGTCGCCGGTGTGGAACACCGGCTTCTCGCCCTGCTGCTGGAACTTGTGGCGCAGCGCCACGCGGATGCGGGCGACGAGCTCGTTCATGCCGAACGGCTTGGTGACGTAGTCGTCGGCGCCGAGCTCCAGCGCCGAGACGATGCCGGCCTCGTCGGTACGGCTGGAGAGGATGACGACGGGAATGTCGAGACCCTCGCCCCGCCATTTGCCGAGCAATTCATGACCGGTCATGCCGGGCAGGCCGAGATCGAGCAGGATCAGGTCCGGCTTCTCCGTCGCCACCAGCTCGATGGCTGCCTTCGCGTTGGGTGCTTCGGAGACGGCATAGCCCTGGCTGCCCAGACCGACGCGCAGCAATTTGCGGATCGGCGGCTCGTCATCGACGACCAGTATGGTGACGTTCTGATTGGTCATGCCGGATCACCGTTGCTCTGATCGTCCGTACTGGCGCGGCGCATGCCGGGCACATCGGCCGGCACCGGCATGCGGATGGTGAAGATCGCGCCGGCGCGGTCGGTGCGGTTTGCCGCGGTGATCGTGCCTCCCATCGCCTCGATGAAGCCGCGGCTGATCGACAGGCCGAGCCCGGTGCCGGCGCGCACCTGATCGCGCTTGCGCACCCGGTAGAAGGTGTCGAAGATCCGTTCAAGATCATCGGGCGGGATGCCCGGTCCTTCGTCCATGATCTGCAGGATGACGGAGCCGTTGTCGACCCAGCCCTGCAGCCGGATGGTGGAGCCGGGCGGGGCATATTTCGCGGCGTTGTCGAGGAGATTGAACAGCGCCTGCTCGAACAGCACCGGATCGAGCCTGAGCATCGGCAAGTCGGCGGGGATGTCGATCTCGGTCTTGTGCTCCTCGGTGATCTTGCGTGCGCGGAGCAGGGCGGAGCCGACACTATCGCCGACAAAGTGCAGTGCGTGGTTCGGCTCCATTGCGCCGGATTCGATCTTGGTCATGTCGAGCAGGTTGGCGATGAAGCGGTTCAGCCGCTCCGATTCGTCGAGCACCGTCGACAACAGCTCGGCACGGTCCGTTTCGGGCAGCGCCGCCGCGAATTCCCTCAGCGTGCCGGCCGCGCCCATGATGGCGGCGAGCGGGGTCTTCAGATCATGCGAGATCGAGGTGAGCAGCGCCGAGCGCAAGCGGTCGGCCTCGGCGGCGAGCTTGGCACGGTCGACGTCGGCGGCGAGCTGGATGCGCTCGATGGCGACCGCCGCCTGGTCGGCAAGCGCATCGAGCAGGCGCTGCTGCTCGGGCGTCAGCAGCGGTCCCTGCCTGTCGTCGTCGAGGCCGACGACGCCGATCGCCGTGCGGCCAGTTCTCAGAGGAAGGTAGAGGCGTTTCGCGCCGGGCAGCGTGTCGGCGCCACGGCCGGCGGCGCGGTTATGCTCCCAGGCCCAGCGGGCGGCCGCGATGTCGGCCTCGGCCAGCGTGTCGTCGGGCGGATAGCCAGCCTTGACGGTGATGGTGCCGTTCTCGGGGAGGAGCAGGACGACGCGCAGCTTCAGCATCAGCGCGATCTGGAAGGCGGTCGCCCACAACACGTCGTCCAGCGTGCCGGCGCCGGCGAGCTTCCGTGAAAACTGATAGAGGTCCTCCGTGGCGCGCGCCCGCGAGCGGGCGGCGATCGCCTGGCGCTGCACGCGCGCGGTCAGATTGCTGGCGATGACGGCGACGACGAGAAAAACGGCAAGCGCGACAATGCTCTCCGGGTCGCGGATCGTCAGCGTGTAGCGCGGTTCGAGGAAGAAATAGTTGAAGGCGAGCGCGCTAACCAGGCAGGCGTAGAGTGCCGGCCAGAGCCCGCCGGTCACGGCCGATGCAAGCACCGCCACGAGAAAGACGATGGCGAGATTGCGGACGTCGAGAAACTGGTCGAGGACCGCGCCGAAGGCGAGCGAGCCGGCGACATAGGCCGTGGCAAACAGATAGGGCCAGATCTCGAAGGGCTTCTGCTCGGCTGCCGTGCCGACAGTCTTCGCCACCGCCTCGCTGGCCTGCTCCGTTCCCGAAATGACGTGGACGCTGATGTCGCCAGCATCGCGGATGAGATCGTAGGTGAGCGAGCCTTCGATCAATTCCCGCCAGCGCGAGCGGGTCGGCCTGCCGATGACGATATGGGTGAAGTTGTTCGCCTTGGCATGGCGAACAATGTCCTGCGCGATGTACTGGCCCGGAATGGTGGTGACCTCGGCGCCGAGCTGCTCGGCGAGGCGCAGGTTCGCCGCCAGCCGGTCCTTGTGGTCTTCGCTCATGCCGGCCGAGCGCGGCGTGTCGACATGCAGCGCCGTCCAGGGGGCGCGCAGCCGGTCGGCCAGCCGGCGCGCATAGCGGATGCGGGCAGCGCCGCCAGGGCGCGCATCGACGCAGACGAGCACCCTTTCGCCCGCCGCCCACGGCCCCGGGATGGCGTGCGACTGCATGTGGTTCAGCAATTGCTCGTCGACGCGCTGGGCGGTGCGGCGCAGCGCCAGCTCGCGCAGCGCCGTCAGATTGCCCGGCGAGAAATAGTTCTCGATGGCGCGCTGGGCGGTGTTGGGGAAATAGACCTTGCCTTCCTCCAGCCGCTTGATCAGGTCGTCCGGCGTGAGATCGATGATCTCGATGTCGTCGGCCTGGTCGATGACGGAATCGGGGACCGTCTCGCGGACCCTGACGCGGGTGATCTGCGCCACGACATCGTTCAGGCTTTCGACATGCTGGATGTTGAGCGTGGTGTAGACGTCGATGCCGTGCGTCAGGATCTCCTGGACGTCGAGATAGCGCTTGGGATGGCGGCTGCCGGGAGCGTTGGTGTGGGCGAGCTCGTCGACGAGTACCAGGGCCGGGCGGCGGACAAGGATGGCGTCGAGGTCCATCTCGTCGAGGACGCGCCCCTTGTAGTCGACCTGGCGGCGCGGGATCAGCTCATAGCCTTCGACCAGCGCCAGGGTTTCCTTGCGGCCGTGCGTCTCGACGATGCCGATCACCACGTCCACGCCGTCGGCCAGCCGGGCGCGGCCGGCCATCAGCATCTCGTAGGTCTTGCCGACGCCGGGCGCGGCGCCGAGGAAAATCCGCAGGCGGCCGCGCTCCTCCCGCTCCGCCTGCTCGAGCAGCGCGTCGGGAGAGGGTCTGGTCTCGTTGCTTCTGGCGTCCGGCATCTGATCCTGGGTCTGGCACCGATCCTAAACATGGGTGGCGCCGGGTAGGCTGTCGATCCCCGGCGCCACCATTCACGGATTCGTGGCGTCGTCCAGCGCGAGGTTGAGCGCCAGCACGTTGACCACCGGCTCGCCCAGCACGCCGAGCTCGCGGTCCTCGACGTGACTTTCGACAAGCGCCTTGAGCTTGGCTTCGCTGATCTCCCTTGCCTTGGCGACGCGGGCAACCTGGAAATAGGCGGCCTCGGGGCTGATGTGCGGATCGAGCCCGCTGCCCGAGGTCGTCACCAGATCCATCGGCACCGGCTGGCCCGGGTTTTCCGCCTTCAGCTTGTCGGCATCGCCCTTGATGCGGTCGACCAGCTTGGGGTTGGTCGGGCCGAGGTTGGAGCCGCCGGAGGCGGTGGCGTTGTAGCCGTCGCCGGCGGCGGAGGGGCGGCCGTGGAAATAGCGGTCGCTGGCAAAGGCCTGGCCGATCAGTTCGGAGCCGATAACCTTGCCGTCCTTCGCGACCAGGCTGCCATTGGCCTGGCGCGGAAACAGCGCCTGGGCGATCCCGGTCATGCCGATCGGGTAGACCAGGCCGGTGAGGATGGTGAAGAAGACGACCATGACGATCGCGGGTCTGATTTGCTTGAGCATGGGGATGGTCCTTATGCGAGGCCGAGCGCGGTGACGGCCATGTCGATCGCCTTGATGCCGACGAAGGGGACGATGACGCCGCCAAGGCCGTAGACGAGGAGATTGCGGCTGAGCAGCGCGCCGGCGCCGATGGCGCGGTATTTGACGCCCCTCAACGACAGCGGGATCAGGGCGATGATGATCAGCGCGTTGAAGATGATGGCCGACAGGATGGCGCTCTGCGGCGTCGCCAGATGCATGATGTTGAGCGCCTGCAGCGGGCCGGCGGTCTGGCCCGGCGCGACGTAGAAGACGGCGAACATCGCCGGGATGATGGCGAAGTATTTTGCGACGTCGTTGGCGATCGAGAAGGTGGTCAGCGAGCCGCGCGTCATCAGCAGCGCCTTGCCGATCTCGACGATCTCGATCAGCTTGGTCGGGTCGGAATCCAGGTCCACCATGTTGCCCGCTTCGCGCGCGGCCACCGTGCCGGTGTTCATGGCGACGCCGACATCGGCCTGGGCGAGTGCCGGCGCGTCGTTGGTGCCGTCGCCGCACATGGCGACCAGCTTGCCCTTGCCCTGCTCGTCGCGGATCAGCTTCAGCTTGTCCTCGGGCGTCGCCTGGGCGAGGAAGTCGTCGACGCCTGCCTCCGCCGCGATCGCCGCCGCCGTCATCGGGTTGTCGCCGGTGATCATCACGGTGCGGATGCCCATCTTGCGCAATTCGGCGAAACGCTCGCGGATGCCGCCCTTGACGATGTCCTTCAGGTGGACGATGCCGAGCAGGCGTCCGTCGCGCTCGACCGCCAGCGGCGTGCCGCCGGACTTGGCGACCTCGTCGGCGATCGCCTGCAGATCCCTGATCGTTTCAGTGCCCGGCCGCGTTGCATGGCTGGCTGATGTCAGCTGGTTGACATGGGCGAGCACGGAATCGACCGCGCCCTTGCGCACCGACGAACCGTCTATGTCGACGCCGCTCATGCGGGTCTGCGCGGTGAAGGGCACGAAAGTTGCATGCAATGTCGCCATGTCGCGGGCGCGGATGGCGTATTTCTCCTTGGCCAGCACGACGATCGAGCGGCCCTCCGGCGTCTCGTCGGCCAGCGAGGCGAGCTGCGCGGCGTCGGCCAGCTCCTGCTCGGTGACGCCCTTGACCGGACGGAACTCCGTCGCCTGGCGGTTGCCCAGCGTGATCGTGCCGGTCTTGTCGAGGAGCAGCGTGTCGACGTCGCCGGCGGCCTCGACGGCGCGGCCGGACATGGCCAGCACGTTGAAGCGCACCAGGCGGTCCATGCCGGCGATGCCGATGGCTGAGAGCAGCGCGCCGATCGTCGTCGGGATCAGCGTCACGAAGAGCGCGACCAGCACCGTCACCGGTATGTAGCCACCCGAATAGGAGGCGAAGCTCGGAATGGTGGCGGTGGCCAGCACGAAGATCAGCGTCATGCCGACGAGCAGGATGTTGAGTGCGATCTCGTTCGGCGTCTTCTGGCGTTCTGCGCCCTCGACCAGCGAGATCATGCGGTCGAGGAAGGTATGGCCGGAGGCTGCGGTGATGCGCACGCGGATCCAGTCCGACAGCACCTGCGTGCCGCCGGTGACGGCCGAGCGGTCGCCGCCGGATTCGCGGATGACCGGTGCGGATTCGCCGGTGATCGCCGCTTCGTTTACGGAGGCGACGCCTTCGATCACCTCGCCGTCGGAGGGGATGATGTCGCCGGCCTCGACCAGCACGATGTCGCCGACCTTGAGGCTGGTGCCGGGCACCAGCTTGAACTTGGCGCGGTCCTCGCCGGCGAGCAGCTTGGCCTGGGTCTCGGTGCGCGCCTTGCGTAGCGAGTCGGCCTGCGCCTTGCCGCGGCCTTCGGCGACGGCTTCGGCGAAGTTGGCGAACAGCACGGTGAACCACAGCCAGATGATGATCTGCAGTGTGAAGCCGCGATCGCCGCCGCCGGTGAGCAGGTCCCTGACGAACAGCACGGTGGTGAGCAGCGAGACGACGGCGACGACGAACATCACCGGGTTCCTGACCAGCGTGCGCGGGTCGAGCTTCCGGAAGGCGCCGCCCATGGCGGGCCACAGGATGCGGGCATCGATGATGCTGGCGGATTTGGACTGGCTCATTTTGAGGCTCCAGTATCGATGGTGTTGGACGACGCCGAGCGGTCGGATGCCGAAAAGGGCGGCCCGTAGACCAGCAGCCAGATCACGATCATGACCACTGCCAGGCCGAGGAAGGTGGATATGGTCGGGAAGGGACGGGGAGTTGCCTCCCCCTCATTTTCAGCTCGGGGCCTGACCTTGCGACGCATGTAGGTGAACCAGGACATGGTGGTTTCAGAAGGTCTGCCCATGGATCATGGCCAGGTGCTCGACGATCGGTCCGATCGCCAGCGCCGGGAAGAAGGTGAGGCCGACGACGATCAGGATGACGCCGACCAGCAGGCCGACGAACAGCGGGCCGTCGGTGGGGAAGGTGCCGGCCGACGCGGGCACCGTCTTCTTTGCCACCAGCGAGCCGGCGATGGCCAGCGCCGGGATGATGACCAGGAAGCGGCCCATCAGCATGCCGATGCCGAGCGTGATGTTGTACCAGGGCGTGTTGCCGGTGAGGCCGCCAAAGGCCGAGCCGTTGTTGGCAGCGGCGGACGTGTAGGCGTAGAGGACCTCGGAGAAGCCGTGCGGACCGCCATTGCCCATCGAGGCGACGGCGCTCGGCAGCACGACTGCGATGGCCGTGAAGATCAGCATCGCCAGCGGCAGGCAGAGGATGGCGAGCATCGCCATCTTGACCTCCTTGGCCTCGATCTTCTTGCCGAGATATTCAGGCGTGCGGCCGACCATCAGGCCGGCGACGAAGACGGTGACGACGATGAACATCAGGATGCCGTAGAAGCCGGCGCCGACGCCGCCGACGATGACCTCGCCGAGCTGCATGTTGAGGATCGGGATCAGGCCGCCGATGGCGGTGAAGGAGTCATGCATGGCGTTGACCGCGCCGCAGGAGGCGGCCGTGGTGATGACGGCAAACAGCGCCGACGCCGCGATGCCGAAGCGCGTCTCCTTGCCTTCCATATTGCCGCCGTCGATGCCGAGCGCATGGACCAGCGGATTGCCCGATGCTTCCGCCCAGTAGCAGACGGCGACTCCGGCGACGAACAGCGCGCCCATGGCGGCGAGGATCGCCCAGCCCTGGCGCTGGTTGCCGACCATGCGGCCGAAGACGTTGGTCAGCGCCGCGCCCAACGCGAAGATGGTCACCATCTGGATCAGGTTGGAGATCGCGTCGGGGTTCTCGAAAGGATGCGCGGCGTTGGCGTTGAAGAAGCCGCCGCCATTGGTGCCGAGCATCTTGATGGCGACTTGCGAGGCGACGGGGCCGAGGGCGAGCGTCTGCCTGGCGCCCTCGAGCGTGGTGGCGTCGACATAGGGGCCAAGCGTCTGCGGCATGCCCAGCCAGACATAGACGAGGGTGAGCGGGACGCAGAGCGGCAGCAGGATGTAGAGCGTGCAGCGGGTCACATCGACCCAGAAACTGCCGATCGACTTTGACGAGGCGCGGGCGAAGCCGCGCATCAGCGCCACCGCGATCGCGATGCCGACGGCCGCCGAGACGAAGTTCTGCACGGTAAGGCCGACCACCTGCACCAGGTAGGACATGGTGCTTTCGCCGCCATAGTTCTGCCAGTTGGTGTTGGTGACGAAGCTGGCGGCGGTGTTGAAGGCGAGGTTTTGCTCGACGGCCGTCATGCCGGCGGGGTTGTAGGGCAGCACGCCCTGCAGCCGCTGAAGGGCATAAAGCAGCAGGAAGCTCGCCAGGCTGAAGACCATGATGCCGGCCGCATAGGTGGTCCAGTGCCGCTCCTCGCGCTCGCTGGTTCCCGAAATGCGATAGAGCCCGCGTTCGACCGGGCCGAAGACCGGCGATAGCAAGGTGCGCTCGCCATTGAAGACCCGGTACATGTAGCCGCCGAGCGGCTTCACCAGCAAAACGACGATCCCGCAATAGACGAGGATCTGTATCCAACCGTTGAGAGTCATGAGAATAGCTTTCCGTGCCTTGCGCCAGATGCGGTCAGAAGCGTTCCGGGCGAACGAGGGCGTATGTCAGGTAGACGAGCAGGAACAAGGTCACGCCACCCCCGAGGAAATAGTCGAGAAGCATTTTCGGACCTTTCGCTCAGAGAATGTCGCAGGCTTTGATGTAGGCGAAGGATAGGGCGAAGAACAAAACGCCTATCCCGATAACGATGACGTCCATCGCGCGTGGTCCTTATTTCCGGTTGGCTTCGGCCTGCCCGCGGTCGGCAGGGTCAGAGCGGCACAAGACACCGCCGCGACTGCAATGCGGAAGCCGCTACGGGGTGCTTGCCCCCGGGAATATGGATCGGAAGGCCATAAAGGTTCGAGACGGGGCGGACAGGAAAGAAATAGGAATCCCATAAAGATTTCGGACCGACAGGCGGCACTGCCTCTCACTGTCCCGCGGGGCACTTGCAGGCTGGCCCCGCCGGATTATCAATAGTCTCGAGGCACATTCTGCGTGGCCCCAGGCTTGGCGGCGCGCGGTCGATATTCCGAGGAAGGACAAGAAATGCTCGACATCGCACCATCGCAGCAGGCGGCCACCTGGCTCGGTTCCTTCGCCCGCACGCTCGAAGCCGGCGACATCGAGGCGGTGGCCAATCTGTTCGTCGAGGACTGCTACTGGCGCGACCTGCTCACCTTCACATGGAACATCAAGACCATGGAGGGCCGGGCGGCGATCCGCGACATGCTGGAGGCGACGCTCGCGACGGCACGGCCGTCGCGATGGAGCCTCACCGGCGACGCGAGCGTCGACGATGGCATCATCGAGGCCTGGTTCAGCTTCGAGACGGTCGTTGCCAGGGGCGAGGGCATCCTGCGCCTCAAGGATGGTCGCTGCCGGAGCCTGTTCACGGCGATGAGCGAACTCAAGGGGTTCGAGGAGCAAAGGGGTCCGGCGCGGCCGCTCGGCATCCGCCACAAGGCCGATCCCGATCGCGAGACCTGGGCGGAGGCGCGGGCACGCGAGGCACGCGACCTCGGTGTCAGGGAGCAGCCCTATTGCCTTGTCATCGGCGGCGGCCAGGGCGGCATCATGCTGGGCGCCAGGCTGAGGCAGCTCGGCGTTCCCGCGCTCATCATCGAGAGGAATGCGCGCGCCGGCGATTCCTGGCGCAACCGCTATCGCTCGCTCGTGCTGCACGATCCGGTCTGGTACGACCATCTGCCCTACATTCCGTTCCCGGAGAACTGGCCGGTGTTCACGCCCAAGGACAAGATGGGCGACTGGCTGGAAATGTATGCCCGGGTGATGGAGCTCAACTACTGGGTCGCCACCAAATGCGTCAGCGCCGCCTATGACGAGGCCGAACAGGTCTGGACGGTCGTCGTCGACCGCGTCGGCCAGCGCATCACGCTGAAGCCCAAGCACATCGTCTTCGCCACCGGCGCCTACGGGCCGCCGCGGCGGATCGACCTGCCGGGCGCCGAGGCCTTCAAGGGCGAGGTCCTGCATTCCAGCCAGTATGCCAGCGGCGAGAAGTTCCGCGGCAAGCGGGTCGCGGTCATCGGCGCCGCAAGCTCGGGCCATGATGTCAGCGTCGACCTCTGGGAGAGCGGCGCCAAGGTGACCATGGTCCAGCGCTCGCCGACCACGGTGGTGAAGTCCGACACGCTGATGGAGGTCGGCTTCGAGATTTTTTCCGAGAAGGCACTGGCGCGCGGCATCACCACCGACAAGGCCGACATGATCGTCGCCTCGACGCCGTTCGCGCTGGTGCCCAAGGGCCAGCGGGCGCTGTACGACGTCATCCGGAAACGCGACGCGGACTTTTACGACCGCCTTCAAGCCTCGGGCTTCGCCATCGACTTCGGCGAGGACGAGACCGGCCTGCTGATGAAGGCCTATCGCACCGGCTCGGGCTTCTACATCGATGTCGGCGCCTGCGAGTTGATCCTGAACGGCGAGATCGCGGTCAAGAGCGGCGTCGGCATCAAGTCGCTGACACCGAGCGGCATTCTGTTCGAGGACGGCAGCGAGCTTGCCGTCGATGCAATCGTCTGCAGCACCGGCTTCCAATCGATGAACGAGACGGTGGCGCAGATCGTTTCGCGCGAGGTCGCCGACAAGGTCGGTCCGTGCTGGGGCCTGGGCTCCGGTGTCAAGGGCGACCCCGGACCGTGGCAAGGCGAGTTGCGCAACATGTGGAAGCCGACGGCGCAGGAGGCGCTATGGTTCCACGGCGGCAATCTCGCGCTGTCGCGGTTTTATTCGAAGTTCGTGGCGATGCAGATCAAGGCGCGGATGGAGGGGATTGCGACGCCGGTTTATGGCGAGCCGAGCAACGCCGGGTAAGGTCGACCCCCACTCCGTCGATCTTCGCTCGCCACCTCTCCCCCGATCGACGGGGGAGGGGAAAGGCGCGAATTCGCCAACCCTGGCGCGCCCTTCCTCTCCCTCCGGAGGGGGGAGAGGTGGCGCTGCGAAGCAGCGACGGAGTGGGGGAAGCCATTCGCCAAACGTGCCGCCACCGCAACCCGGGCATCTCCCCTCACGTGGGGGGGAGATTGGCCAATCACTTTCCAAAATGCCTGGCCGCTACTTCCACATGCGTGTGACCCGCATGCGGCTCGAAGCGTTCGGTCTCATTTTGGTCGCCGGCGTCGTTCGGCCACCATGTGCCGCCGATGACGATGCCTTCTGAGACCAGCCGCTGATCGGCGACCAGCGCGGCGCCGACCGCGTCGACGAAGGTGAAGCGGCCCGCTTGCTGTCGCAGAACCGCGACGTCGCCGATGCCGCCGACCTTGAGCGTGCCAAGCTCCGGCCTGGCGATCGCCTCGGCCGGCCGCTGCGTCGCTGCGCGCAGAACCTCGACCAGCGGCATGCCGAGCGCCATCAGCTTCGACATGCAGACGACGATGTCGAAGGCGGGGCCGTCGACGCAGTAGAGATGCACGTCGCTCGAGATGACGTCAGGCGCAAGTCCCTCGCCGAGCATCGCCTTCGCGACTTCGAAGTCGAAGGAGCCCATTCCGTGGCCGATGTCGAAGATGACGCCGCGCTCGCGCGCCAGCCGCATGTCCGGGCGCACCGCGCCCGAGGCGAACACCGGCGCGTTGGGAAATGGGCGGAAGCAGTGGGTGAGGATGTCGCCCCGGCGCAGCCGCGGCAGCACTTCGGAGCGGCCGGGCGGCGGCTCGTCAATATGCGCCATCAACGGCAGGCCGGCCTGATCGGCCGCTTCCAGCGCCAGGTCGACCGGAGCGATGCCGCTGGTGCCTCCGGCATGCTTGCCGGAGCGGACCTTGACGCCGACGACGACATCGGCGTGCTCGCGCACCGCGGCCACCGTCTCGCGTGGCTCGCAGAGCCGCAGATCGCTGCACTCGCCGACGGAGACCGTCTGCGCGAAGCCGAAGATGCCGGCGAAGGAGATGTTGACGTAGGCGAGGATGCGGACCCTCGAGCGCTCGATGACGTGACGGCGGAAGCCGAGGAAATTGCCGGCGCCGGCGCTGCCGGCGTCGATGAAGGTGGTGGTGCCGCTCTTCGCCGCCAGCCGGTCGGCGTCGACACCGAGCGAGGTGCCGCCCCAATAGACGTGGCTGTGCAGGTCGATCAGTCCCGGCGTGACGAGGCAATCCCGCGCATCGATGACCTGCGTTGCGTGCTCGGCATCGATGGCGGCCTCGATCGCGGCGACATGGCCATCGGCGATGGCAAGGTCGCGCGGCGCATCGAGCCCGGAAGCGGGATCGATGACACGGCCGCCCTTAATCAGGAGATCGAATTGCATCGGCTGGCCTCTTGCTTGTCTATCAGAGCGGTCGGTAGGCGACCGCCTCGACCTCGATCTTGATGTCGATCATCAGTCGCGACTCGACCGTGGTGCGGGCCGGCGGATCCTTGGGGAAATGCCTGGCATAGACGGTGTTGAAGGTGCCGAAGTCGCGCGCGTCCTCCAGCCACACGGTCGTCTTGACGACATCGTCCATGGTGCAGCCGGCAAGCGCCAGGGCCGCCTTGATGTTCTGAAGCACCTGCTCGGTCTGCTCGACGATGCCACCCTTGACCACCATGCCGTCGCTGCCGACCGGCACCTGGCCCGAGACATAGACGAAATCGCCGGCGCGGACGGCTGGCGAAAGCGGCACATGGGACGTTCCGAAACACTGCTTGGGCAAGGAATAGCCTCCTGTTCAGACATGGCAGGACGGTTGCTGGTCCCGCCGCTGCCGACCCTCTACCCCTATCGACGCGATCCTCCTAGTGCCCGCTGTTGGAAAGCAACATTCTTAGCGATGGATGTTGCTTTCTTACAGGCAGGCCAGCATCTTGCGCCGCCATGCCGGCCGCGACCCAGGAGAGAGAAAAATGACCTTCGACAAGAACCCGTTTCCGGCCGGCGACGCCGATCGCCACGCGCTGTGGGAAATGCTGGTGCGGCGCGATATCGATGCCTTTCTCTCGCAGGACTGGTCGATGGTCGAGGACGATTTCGTCGCCGAAAGTTTCTTCGGCATGCATGCCCATTTCCTCAACGACGCGGACGCCTGGCGGCTGCAGTTTCCGACGCTTGTCGCCTATCGCGACGAATGGCTGCGCCAGGCGAAGGAGACCGCGGCGACGGCATTCGCCGAGCCGCTGCGCGAGGCGCTGTTCCGCGTCACCAACATGCGCGACATCGACGTCGACGGCGATCGCGCGGTGCTGCACAAGAAGTTCAACGGTTCGGTCACCAAGGCGGACGGCAGCGTCGACAGGCTGAAATGGCAGACGCTCTATTTCTGCTCGAAGGCGGGCGGCCGCTGGAAGATAACGGGTTTTGTCGGCTACATGCCGCATCCGCTGGGAAGCTAGGCTTCAGCTGAAGCCTTCGGCCTACTGCCCTTTGATGCTCTCGGCGATTTCGTGCAGCACCTTGCGGTCAGTGCCGTGCCGCTTGATGAGCGTGCGGGCCTGTTCCGGCGTGATGCCGGCTTCCTCGGCGAAATGCCTGACCTCGTAGTCCTCGTCGCCGGCCACTTGCGAACGGTCGCGGTTGTCGGTCTTCGTCTTGTCGTCGGCCATGACTGCGTTCCTCGTTCAACACGAGATAACGAAGAGGGTCGGGTGGGGTTCCCGGACCCTGGGATTCAACGCGAGCGCACGGATGCGCAAGGAGCAAGCAGGCTCGGGCCTTAATGTGTCCGGTGGTCGAAAACCACGCCCATGGTCTTACCAATTGCCGCCATCACGATCAGCTCGACCAGATGGTCGTCGCTGTCGTCGCAAGCCGGACCGATGCGACGGATGGCGTCGATCGCCGCCCGGGTCGATACGGTATCGCCGGCGCGGAATCTCGAAAGCGCAGAGGAAACAAGTTCTTCTGCCGTCGGGTCGATGGCTGCCACTTTTGGCACGATGGTCATTGGCCTCCTCCTGCCATGAACCCTCACACGGACAATGATACGCCAAAGGCCGGCCGGCGCCAGCGAAATGGTGGTCCGACCAGTGTCACTGGCGACAGCCTGCCGCCATTGCCTACCCTGTCCTCGATGATCCGCGACTACGCCGCTGTCACGAGCAACCGATGGTGTGCTTGGGCGGCGCGTCGTTTTCGTCCGGGTTGGGAACCGGGTCTTCGTCCGGAAGCCGCTCCGGTTCCGGCTCACGCATCGGCTCCGGTTCGGGAAGCGGCGGCGGCGTTGGCATCGGAGTGGGCGTGGGATCGGGATTGGGAAGAATTGCCATCGTGTGTTGTCCCTGCGCTCGGTGTCTCAGGCGCGTTCGTTCAGGCTCGACGTTCGGGTGATGCGGGCAGAACGGCTGCGCCCCGCGCATGGTTCCGACTGACCTCTGCGCGCCGGCCGCGGCATGCGGTCACGCCGCCCCCGAAAATGATTCACGACGCGGCCCGTTCCGGGTCTTGCCGACCATCGGCGGCGCCATAATTCCACTTCAGGGGTTGGGTCATCTGCTGAAACAGGAGGCGGCCGTGAAACACCAAACCGTGGACCAACTCAATGCCGTTGCCGACGTTCATGCCGAAGCAACGTCTCTCTTCGCAACCCGAGCCCAACGCCTCGAACGCTGGGCGAAACTACTGGAACAAAATCTCGATCGGCGCCTCGTGGCGCTCACGGGCACCGAGTACACGGCGCCCGACCTGCGTGACAAAATGCGCTGCGCCGGATCTCCGATCGATGTCGCCTTCGAGGATCCGATCTTTCGCGCGCAAGGCCTGGCCGATGACACTTACGGCGAAGCCAGGCGCTTCTTCGAGCTGAGCGACTGGCAGCTGCACGAGATCGTCTGCCATTGCCATGTCGGCGCGTCGTTGCCGGCCAGATGGACTGCCTCCCGCGTGCGCGCGGCAATCTCTCCCGGATCGGGCGTCTTCGCCTGGCTGAGAGCCTTGTTCATCCACTGACAGGGTGGTGAGGCCGCCGACTTGAAGCGGCTCCGGTTCGACCTCGAACCGGACCGCTTTCATCGTGGATGGAGCGAGGTTCAGACCGAAAGGGTCCTGCGCGGCCGGGCGCCCTTGCAGCCAAGCGAGTGACGATCGGGTCCGTCGCCCGGCGCGCCGGTCACGTCGTTGTCTGGATGATCAGCGTCAGCGTGCCGTCGCCGTCGATGTTGGCCGCGACGACTTGCGAGGAGTTGAGCCCGTTGGCCTGCAACACGGACAATGCCTGCGGCGAGGCATCGACGGAACGCTGCAGCTCCAGCAGCTCGTCGGCGCTGGTCTCGGTGATCACGGCTTCCGCCTGCTGCTTGAGTTCCGCCGGCAGGTCCTCCACCGCGACGAGGGCGATGTTGGTGAAATCCTGTCCGGAGAGGTTCTGGTCGGGCGCCGGCTGATCCGGCAGCGGCTGCTGGGCCGGGGGCAGGTTCTGGGGAAGCTGCGGGTCGGCAAGTTGCGCCGAGGCCGGCTGGGACAGGGCGAGCGCAGAGAGCGCGACGATCGCCGTCAACATCCGCATCGTCTTTCCTTCCGTTCTTTTGGGGTGGTGTCCTTGCGACACAACCAATCCGCGGACCGATGGTTCCCGAATGAGCACGGCACCAGAGCGGGGCCGCCACCCGGCGGCGTCATCAAGCCGCGATGGAACGTTTCGGACAGGCGTTCATTTTTCCAGATCACCCCATCGGCGAGGGGCGCTGCAACGTGAGGAGAGAACCATGAAAATCAGGGATTGCATGACGCAGGCCGTTCGGGTCGCCAGTCCCGACCAGACCTTGCGGGACGCGGCTCGGGCCATGGCCGATCTCGACGCCGGTGTGTTGCCCGTCGGCGAGAACGACCGGCTGGTCGGGATGATCACCGATCGCGACATTGCCGTACGCGGCGTCGCGGAAGGCAAAGGCCCGGATACGAAGATCAGTGAGGTGATGAGCGCGGAGGTGAAATATTGCTTCGACGACCAGGAAGTGGACGACATCCTGCGCAACATGGGTGACCTGAAGCTGCGGCGGATGCCGGTCCTCAGCCGCGAGCACCGGCTGGTCGGCATCATTTCGCTCGGCGACCTCGCCACCAACAGCAACGCGGCATGGGCCGGCGAGGCGCTTGGCGGCATTTCGCAGCCAGGCGGCGAGCATTCACAGACCGCGCACTGACGGATCACGCCAGCGCGTCCAGCGAGCCCTCAGCGCCAGCCGAGGGCTGGCGCGACGAATTTGAGGATCGCCTCGATCACATGCGCATTGTAGGCGACGCCGAGCTGGTTGGGCACGGTGAGAAGCAGCGTGTCGGCCTCGGCGATCGCCTCGTCCGCCTTTAGTTGTTCGATGAGCACGTCCGGCTCGGCGGCATAGGTGCGGCCGAAGACGGCGCGCTTTTCGGGCTCGATATAGCCGAAATGATCCTCGCCCTCGCTGTTGCCGAAATAGGCGCGGTCCATGTCGTTGACCAGCGCGAAGATGCTGCGGCTGACCGAGACGCGCGGCTCGCGGCTATGGCCGGCCTCGGCCCATGCCTTGCGGAAGGCACGGATCTGCTCGGCCTGCTGGATATGCAGCGGCTGGCCGCCCTCGTCGAACTTCAGCGTCGAGCTCTGCAGGTTCATGCCAAGCTTGGCCGCCCATTCCGCCGTGGCGTTGGTGGCCGCACCCCACCAGATCCTGTCGCGCAGGCCCTCGGACAAAGGTTCCAGGCGCAGCAGGCCGGGCGGGTTGGGGAACATCGGCCGCGGATTGGGCTGGGCGAAGCCGTGGCCGCGCAGCACCTCGAGGAAGACCTCGGCGTGGCGGCGGGCCATGTCGGCGTCGCTCTTGCCCTCCTCGGGCACGTAGCCGAAATAGCGCCAGCCATCGATCACCTGCTCCGGCGAGCCGCGGCTGATGCCGAGCTGCAGCCGGCCGCCGGCGATCAGATCGGCGGCACCCGCGTCCTCGACCATGTAGAGCGGGTTCTCGTAGCGCATGTCGATGACCGCAGTGCCGAGCTCGATACGGCTGGTTTTGGCGCCGGCAGCGGCCAGCAGCGGGAAGGGCGAGGCGAGCTGGCGGGCAAAATGGTGGACGCGGAAATAGGCGCCATCGGCGCCCAGCTCCTCGGCGGCGACCGCAAGGTCGATCGACTGCAGCAGCGCATCGGCCGCCGAGCGCGTCCCCGACTGCGGCGACGGCGACCAATGCCCGAACGACAGAAAGCCAATTTTCTTCATGGGATTACCGGATGCGGGTGGAGGATTGGGCGGGAGCAATCGCATATAGGGTTTCACGCGGTATCGCCGCAAGGTGGCCGCTGGTTCATTCGCAAGCGCGTGACGCTCGCACAGACGGCCCCATCATTGCATGCTGGGTGAAAGCGCGATGACAATCGGATGGTCGCTGAGCGTAATTTCGAGCGAACGCACGTTGCTCAGTGTTTGGACAGGCTCAACGCCAATTGTTGGATCGTAGGTCGTCACCGACGCGCGTGTGTCGCCAAACTGGAGCGTCACATAGTCCTGACCGCTCAATCGTTCGTCCCACACGATAAGTTGGAATGTGCCGTCGCTGTGTTGCAGGAGCAGCTCGTGCACGGTCTCGGGTTGGTCCGCGATCGTGAAGTCGAGCTGGCCGGGTTTGGCGAGGGTACCTTTGTCCGCCAAAATCGTCGTAAGGTTGTGAAGGTAGATCGCGGCCTTGCGGGGTGAATAATCGGGTTTGAAGAAGCCGAAGGATTGGTTGCCCTCTTCGTCGGTACGGTCCCGCAACAGATAGACCGATGTATAGGCGTAGCCGCGCTTGAACTGCGCGAGGTACATGCTCATCAAATTCAAGCCATGCATTTGTTCGGTGACGCTACCTCCGATCGCAACCCCGGTCTCGGTCGTGACACGCGGCAGCGTATTGAGTTGCTCCTGGGTGTAGCCCTGAAATCCTCTGCCCCAGGTGACGCCGAAATTGCCGAATAGCCCGTCCACTCTGGATGCGGCGGTTGGATCCGCAGCGTGCCACGTCTTGTTGTCCGCCGGATATGGCGAATGCGAGTGATAGATGTAGTTGTGCAAATTGGCGTAGTCGGCATACTTCGTGCCGTCTGGCATCCGGGTTTGGGCGTCGGGCGGGATCGTAAGGAACTGAAGGCCGACATTGTCTCGCTGCGCGCCGGGTTCCGATATCGACCAGACGGGATATTTCGCGAGCATCGGATCACTTTTGACGGCCTGGTAAAGATCGCGCTGAAGCTTTGCTACGGCCATCCACGAAGCCTCAGTACCGCCGCCGTTCTCTCCCTGATAGGTGACGCCCCAGTTGTTCGGCTCGTTGTTGCCCTCGAACGCGAGCAGCGCGCCGGCTTCGGCAAGCACTCTGCCTGTTTCGACCAGCTTCTTCACATCGGTCCCACCACTGACCAATCCCCAATTCAGACGCGCGCCGGTTTCGCGATGCAGATCAAGAAAGGTCTGGATGGTTGTGGGACCCTCGTCGCTCAAACCTTCTATTCCCGCCCTGACCCACCGAAAGCCGCAATAGCGGACCATTTCGATAGTCCTGGCCAACGGCTGGCCTCGATCGGGGAATGTGCTGACGACGCCGATGCTATTGAGAAAGTCGTTCGTCGCAACGGCGGTCTTGGGCGCTGCAAGCGAATGGTGGGGCGATACCGGCACCACAGCCAGCGCCAACCACACGCCGACGAGGGAGCGAAGCATTTTTGAAGGGATGATCATCGCCTGGGACTTCAAGCCTCTCCGGGAAGAGCAGGGGTCTGCGCGCGTGCGCTGCTCCCGCCGTCGCTGGTACACCCGCAGTCGGGTGCCGGACCTAAAGCTTGAACCAGCCAGTGCTGGAGGTCCCGCGCCAGCGAAGTTACAGCCGCATCAGGAGTTCCTCAATTAAGGCTAAGTGCGGGTGGCCGTCATCCTTTTTGGGGGCGTGACCGGCCCGCGGTGCCATCTGACAGCCAGGCTTTGCGAGGCGGCCAAAGAGGTGATGATCGAGGTGGCAGCGGCCCACGAGGGAAGTGGCAATTTCGGTGGTGGAGAAATGACGCCGCCGGTCCAAGGCGGTGGTTTCACACTTTCGCCGTGCGCCAGCCGGCCGATCCCGCTTCCGGTCGCGAACAGAACCATTGCTCGCCACGGGCCGGGTTTGTGGGGGCGCCGGCTTTTGGCGGCTTTCCCCAAAATGTTTGTTTTTCAGGTCTTTAGTGGCCTACGGCAGTGATGGCGGAGAGAGCGGGATTAGACGCCAAAGGGCCCTATGCCCTTGAAATCGTTGATTGTGCTTGGTAATCGCCCCTTGGAGTTGGTCTAAGTGGATGGTCTAAGCATGGCAGGTTTCAAGGGCAGAGCGCGGCGGCACCTCTCGCTGAGGGGGCGAACGTGGTGGTTCAAGATGGCGATACCGGAGGCGGCTCGCCATGAGTTCAAGCGCCGCACGGCCATCGTGGAAAGCCTCGAAACCGGGGACATCCGGGTTGCAATGGAAAGGCGAGACGCGAGAGAGCGGACAGCCCTCGACCTATTCAAGGCCATCAAGGCCGGGGAAGCGGTGACACCGGAGCAGATCGACGCGACCTCGCGGGGTGCCATCGTTCGGGAAGCGATCAAAGCCCTTCAAGATGCAGGCGATACCGACGCGCTGCACGACGCTGTAAGCGCCGCCGAGGACGAGCGTGACCATTACCGAGGCAAGGAACGGAAGCTGTTTGACACTGCGGTGTCTGGGAAGGTGCCCGTCGATCAGCACCTTGAGGCGTATCTGAAAGAGGCAAAGCTCGCCGACAAGACGACCGCTGAGTGGCGGGGACTGGTCAAGCGGTTTGCCCGATGGTGCGCCGAGAAGACCCTCAGGCTGGCCGACATCGACCGTAGGAACGCAGGCAAGTACGTCTCGGAGGAAATCGCAGAGATGCACCCGAAGACCGCCAAGAAGCACCTTTCGGCGGTGCGGGGTTATTGGGACTATCTGGCGCGGCGGGGCCTCGTTGACACCGAGCAGAGCGGCAACCCATGGGACCGCCAGCTACAGCCCCAGCGGCGCAAGAAGGGCTCTGCCGAGGCCACGCAGGGGGAACGACCATTCATCCCGAGGGAATTGAACGCGGTGCTGTATGGGCAGCAGCTCGACAGCGGCGACAGGATAGAGGCGGGGCAGTTCGACCACCAGCTACAGGACGCGGCATTGGTCGGGGCGCTGTCTGGAATGCGCCTGGAGGAGATCGTGACGCTTCGGGTAGGGCAATGCGCAGGCGGTTGGTTCGACATACGGGACGCGAAGACACAGGCTGGCATACGGCGGGTGCCGATACACTCGGGGCTGGTCAAGCTGGTAGGGCGACGGACTAAGGGCAAGAAGCCCGGTGACTGGCTGTTCCATGAATTGGCCAACGAACGGGACGCGGCGGCGGTGACGACCAAACGGTTCACGCGCTACCGGGTGGCTTGTGGTGTTGACGACAAGCGGGACGGTAGGCGCAGGAGCTTGGTCAACTTCCATTCGTTCCGGCGCTGGTTCGTCTCTCAGGCGGAACAGGCGGGCATACCTGAGACGACCGTGGCGGCTGTTGTCGGGCACGTCGAGGGGCGCAAGTCGATCACCTTCGGGGTTTACTCTGGAGGACCGAGTGATGCGCAGAAGGTGGCATGTGTGAAGGCCGTGAAGTTGCCGCAGCCGCCACTTGCGGGTTGACGCCAAACCTGAGCAGACTTGTGGCAGCAAACGAGGAACAAACGCGCTGATGTTGCCCGCAACCGAGGAGGAGAAAGCCGACGTCGTCAGGTACTTACTGTCACAATCGCCAGCCCGCACGAAGGTGACATTCCTTCAGAAGGTTTATTCCGAGGCGCTGATCGGCCACCGGCACGATGTGTGGGATGTTCATACGGGCAAGGGCCGTTGGTGGGTGATTACCAATCCGACAAATCTTTATTCGCAAGAACAGTTCCCAAACATGGACCTTGCGGTGACATTTCACATGGGCCTCTGCTTGCGTATCCCGCGCACCCAACAACAGCGCAAGTCCGATAGACGCATCATCCCGTTTGGGAGTGTCTTCACACATCTGGTTGAGGCCACAGATGCACTGGGGCAGGCCCAGAATGTGCCTGACTATCAAGCCATAGGGATGCGAGCGCGCGAGGCTCTTCTCGCGTTCATCCGCGCCGCTCAAGACATTACAGAGTGGACCATGGAGCCGGCCCCGAAACGCGCCGACTTTCGCGCTTGGACTGACTTAATCTGCAATACAGCATTAGGCGGAAGTGCGCAGCAGGAACGCCGACACCTATTTAAGGCGATGCTGACAGAGGCATGGGTGTTCTCGAACTGGCTGACCCACGCCCACTCGGCCACATGGCACGACGCAGAAGCGGCGATTGCGGCGGTCGAGCATGCTCTGGGTCTGGCGTCCTCGTTGGTACTCCGCCACGCAAGGGAGGTGCCTGAACAGTGTCCCGAATGCGGCTCGCCTCATCTATCTCCGCAGGAAGGGTGGCGGGAGGATTTGCCGGAGATCGCGTGGGAACGCCCCGTATGCGGTGACTGTGGCTGGATGGGAAAGGGCGTTCCGATAGGGCCTCGTGACGGTGAGACGGATGAATTGTTCATTCGTGAAGGTGCAGATGAAGGGGACGATTGCGTGATCATGACAGTCCCCTTGGTTGCGCTGAAGAAGCCGGGCGAGGGCGTGAAGCCCGCCAGACGGGGCCGAAATGTTGGGCGGAAAAATCCGCGTGGGTGATCAGATAACTGGCTCGCGCGAGGACCCCCGTGCCCCCCCTCTCCGTCGCCACGCATAGCGCTTCAAGCACTCGCTTGTCTCCCAATCGTGCTTTTGCCGACATTGCCAATGGGCTACGTTTCTGTCTGCCATCACCGAAGGGATCGTAAGATGCAGAGCAGCATACTCATGGAAATTCGTGACAACATTTTCCTTATAATCGCATTCGCTATTGGCTTTGCTGTACCTGTCGTCAGCATGTTCAAGCCGTGGAAAGGAGGATTGTGGAACTATCCATCTGATCCAAAAGAACAAAGACGGCTCGCGTGGAGCGTTTTTGCATCGTTAGTTGCGATGTGTTTTATGGCTTTGCATATTTATTCTAGGCGTTGAAAACAGACGCGGCGGCGCAGCCCATCATTTCGCGTGAACAAAGGTAATCCTTACCTCACATCGCGGTTGACATGTGAACTTCGTGTGAGGTAAGTCGTGTGAACATTGGCTCTAAGGAGATAGTTCACACCATGGCAATCATCGGATACGCCCGCGTCAGCACGACCGACCAGAACACGGCAGTCCAGATCGACCAGTTGAAGGCGGCAGGGGTGACCGACGACCACCTCTTTGAAGACCGGCTGTCGGGACTTGACGACAAGAGACCTAAGCTCGCTGAGATGCTGCGGCACGCCCGCAAGGGTGACACGGTGGTGGTGACGAAGGTTGACCGGCTGGCACGGTCGGCGGCACATCTGCACCAGATCGTGGACGACCTCGACAAGCGAGGTGTTGGGTTCCGGGTTCTGAACGACCCGTCGCTGGACACGACCAAGCCGCACGGCAAGCTGATGTTTGGCATCCTCGCCAGCATTGCAGAGTTTGAGACCGCCCTCAGGAAGGAGCGGCAGATGGAAGGCATCGCCAAGGCGAAGGCTCGGGGTGACCACCTCGGGAGGCCAAAGACGGTGACTTCCGAGGTTGAACAGAAGGTGCGCGACATGCGGGCCGTTGGGGCGTCCCTGAGGGCCATTGCGGCTGCTGTTGGGTACTCCACCGCTACCGTGCAAAGCGTTCTCAAAGGAGATGAGACAACAGGATGAAGAAGGGTAGGAAGTTCCTTGGTGGCAAGACCGGGCGCTATGAGGGCGCTGGACCGAAGCGGTATCAAGGGGGCTGGGAGCATGACGGCCTGAGCTTCGCGGAAGTGGTCAAGGTCAAGTTCCCGAAGACGGGAGAGGAAAGTCGCGCGGTGAGACGCGAGCGGATACGGAAGGCGCTCCGATACTGGGCGCGCGGGCAGCTTCGGGCTTGGACCGCTGACTGGGAAGTCTACAAACCGATGGTGGCCGAGATTGACGCGATGGTGAAGGCCAGACGGTCGGTGGGAGCCGTCCAGGCCATGGTGATGGAGCGAGTGACGGCACGGAGCTTCGTGGTTGGGACCTCCGAATACCAGAAGTGGGACGGAAGACAGCCGGGGATGGCCGATAGCATTGAACAAATAGAGGACCATTTCAAACCAGTGGAAAGGCCAGATGATGGAGAGCGCGTTCGGAAGAGCGAGAAGGAACTCTTCGATGAACTTCAGGCCATCTTGAGGGATGCTCCGAGGGGCCGGTAGAGGTTACTTGGTCGGATAAGGCCCACCTGTTCGGACGACAACACCCTCTCCTCACGGCTTCTCACCTACCGATCTGTCCGGCGTTCTCCCGCTGCCTGCCCTGTTCCATTCCGGGGGCCGTGGCGCGCGGTGGCTGTGGCCGGTCGGTAGATGTGAGGCCGTGTGTGCCCCTATCTGTCCTCCCCTTTTGGACTGGACGGTTCAGGGTCGCGGGTTCCCTCATACAACAACAATCTGAAAGGTGAACATGATCACAGGAGCGGCTGAGGCATTGGCCGGCCTTATAGAACTATCAGCGTCCCGCCAGGACAACCTCAGCAGGCCCGACAGATTGCCGCTTGTGAGCGTGAGGGTGCTGCCAGACCTATTCCAGCCACGCGGCGGGATGGATGAGCGGCACCTATCCGACCTTGTGAAGCTCCTCAGGAGCCGGAAGGACCTCGACCCCGTGACCGTGATGGTTGTCGGGGACAGCTACGTCTTGATCGACGGGCACCACCGGCACGAAGCGTACCAGCGGACGGGCAACGACAGCATCCCCACGGTCTATTTCGAGGGGACCCCTGAGGAGGCCGTGCTGGAGGCCGGGAAGGCGAACGCCAAAGCCAAGCTACCGATGTCCTCCCGTGAGCGGCAAGACTTCGCGTGGCGGCTTGTCGTGCTGGATCGGTACAGCAAGGCGAAGGTGGCAGACGCGTCGGGAACGTCGACGTCACAGGTGGCCACCATGAGGAAGGCCAAGAGGGTACTGGGGGTGGACGCCGGGAACTTCGAGACGTGGTTCAAGGCAAGGAAAGCAGCTGAAGGAAAGGACATGGACGGGGCGGACGAATTTGACCCTGAAGAGTGGAAGCAACAGGTAGCAGATCGGTTTGCGGATACGCTTGCGAGAACCTTCTCGGGGCGGCTGTCCGACGACCCTGAGATTGCCGCTATGGCCCTTGCGGCGTACTTCGGCAGGCGGCTTCCCGAGGTGGTCGGGGAACTTCAAGGCTTCCTGCCCGAGGTGGCCGACGAGGAGTTCTGAGGACCCTCAGGTGTACAACCACTACGGTGTACGAATTGTACAGGCTGGGACCCAAAGAGGCCCGGCGACAACATCAACGCAACAGCAGAGAAGCAGAGGAATTTGAGATGCAGGACGAAGCGACGCGCCGGAAATGGCGTGAGTACAAGAGCAAGTGGCGCGCGGAGAACCCGGAGCGCAACAGGGAACTCGACAGCCGGGCCTATCACCGAAACCGCGAGACCATCAACCGGAAGCGCAAGGAGGTGCGGAAGCTGTTCGCGGAGTGGCGGCAGTCGTTGAAGGTGATGCCGGTCAATGACTGACCGTTACATCGAGATCATCCCCACAATCCGTGTGATCGAGACCGACCGCGAATGGATTGTCCAGGCGGTCGAGACGAAACGAACCCGTAGGCGCGGCGCTCAGTCGACCGGCGAATGGACCGACCGCGCATACCTCACCAGTCGGACGATGCTGAACGGCGAACTTAAACGCCTTGTTGGCAACGGTGCGATGAAGGCGGGCCTTGTTGGGCACGTCAGCCAAGCGGTTCTGGACTGGCTCGACAGCCTGCCGGATCGGCACCCGTCGCGCGAGGTCCCCACGGTGTTGGACATGCTGGAGGCGTCGACAGCGGGCAGCGAGCATGGTGAGACTTTCCATGACCATCTGCCGCTCATCGTGAGGCATGGGCCGCTGAGGTGGCGCAACGACCGGAATGCCCGCTTTGACCCTTGACGAAATCAGGCGGCGTGACTGGGTCGCGACTTATCCGGCGAGGGCCGCAGCCCTTGCCCTGATCGAGTGGTTGAACGCCGATGACTGGGAAATCTCATCGGAGCTTGACCGGAGGCTGCCGGGCATCGGCATCGACTGGACGAGCAGTTTTTCCGTGGCAGCCGAGCGGTGCTTTGAGGTCTATGGCTTCCCTGAATTGGGTGCTGTAGCGGTTGCCCGGAGAGTTGCCGAGGTGTGGATGCGGCCCACCCGCTCAGCGCCACAGGAAGGGGTCACCGGAGGCAGCACCAGCCTTTCCCGTCCAGCCACCCCAGCCGCCCCTTGCGCGCGTTCTGAGAGCCCTGAGGCGTTGACCTACGGGTTCCAGCCTCGGCGCTGACTGCGTCAACCACCACCGCCATCACAAGCAGACCAAGCCTCGGGGCAATTCCGCTCCGGGGATCACATCAACGTTGAAGGATCAAACGAAATGACCGACTACATCGACAACCCGAACAAGTACCAGACCGACAACACGCCCGTGGCGCAGGCCATGATGAGGGCGCGGGAAGCACAAGCCGAAGCCGACAGGGCAAAGCAAGGTGCGCTGGCTGCCGAGGCCGCAGAGCGGGCGAAGCAGGACGAAATTGACCGTGCGGTCGAACTCTCGATGTCCCGCATGAACCAGCAGCTTCAGGCCCAGCGCATGGGTGTGAAGACCCAAGGAGCGATCCGGTCTCAGGATGTCGGGGTTGTGCCACCCATGGCAGAGGTCGAGAAGACCACGGTCAAGGTTCTTGGCGGTATCGAGGTCAGCTTTAGTCAAGCGAAGGACATGGCCGAGACGGGGCAGATTACGCAGGCCGAGTTCAACAAGGCCGTGGTCGATGGTCTGGCTGTTCGGGGCTACGCAGCACCGAAGTCTTTCGCCTGACCACGGAGGCCGAGAGTGACGAGGGGGCTTCGGCCCCTGAGTTGCCTGCCGTGGACGACAAGACCGAAGAGGAGGAACAGACCGACGACGAGAAGGAAGACAAGCAGCATGCCGAGTTTGTGCGCATGGCGGACCAGAGCCTTGACCGCTTCAGGGACACTCATAGCGAACCCCAGCAGCAATTCATTGTGGACGCCTTCGTGGAGACGGGAGAGATACCAACCGGGGAAGCCTTCGGGATCGAGGAGGTGGAAGCGGCTGTGGTCGAGACTGCATTCACTCAGCACCTCGACCGCAACGTTCTGCGGCAGCATGGGCTGACGCTGGCGACCTACTTCGAGCATGTCGACGAGGCCGACTACCCAGCGCTGCGCAAGGCTGCGGTCAAGGGTGAATGGCACGTCTTCCACAGGCATGCTCAAGCCATAGCAGCGGCCCGTAAGGACGGCACAGCTTTCGCCGATTGACGACCTTCCTGCCCCCGATGCATCGCCCCAAGAGGTGTGTCGGGGGTGGGGTCTTTGTGGCATCCGTCCCTATTGCACGAACCCCTGTTCCGCCATGCAGCCCTTGAAGGTGCTGCTCGACGCCATCGCTCCGGCAATCCAGAGCCGTCCAGCCATCACCTGCGTTTCGCTTGCGCGACCATTGCAAATCGCCTTGGCCCTTTCGAAGCGGCTGTCTTTTGTTGTGGCCTTAACCTCACGCCACTGCCCCGACGACGTCGTGTTGTTGCACCCGACGAGCGCCAAGCCGAGCGCGGCTATGAACATGGACCGCATTCATCCCTCCCGGTTTGGCGCAGCATGCTGGAAGTTGAAAATGAGGGCAATGGGTCGATCCGTTGCGATACCCATGGCAGGCGCCAACGGTGTATTGAAGATGTGGGAGCATGGCGCGCAGCGAAGCGCGCTAATCGGGGCGTATGAGGAATGATGCCAGATTGGTCTAAGTGATTGGTCTAAGTCTCAGGCGATCATTCACCTAAGATGCTGATTTTGCTTACTAAATCGCCTCATTGTGAGGAATGGCGGAGAGAGCGGGATTCGAACCCGCGTTACGGTTTCCCGTAAACACACTTTCCAGGCGTGCGCCTTCAACCACTCGGCCACCTCTCCGTCCTTGCATGGCGCGCCGGCCGGTTTTGCCGCGCGGGTTGGGGATATGCGGTCCCTTGGGAATTTTTCGGGCGGTATTTCCGCACCTCGAGCGCCGTCAACCGGCGGGCACTCTTTCCCCGCACCTGCAGCGTCGAAGCAGCAGGCGCGGGGCTCATCTAGTCGATCCCGGAGCGAATGCCAAGCCATAATGGCGCTTTGTCGGCTTTGCCGCATAAGGGATCGCTCGCGAGGCCCCGGCCGCGGCTTCGCTAGGCTCCCGGCGGGCCGAATGATGTGCACAGGCCGGGTGTCACAGCCTGTCGTTGCTTGACTTCGCCATCCGTCCGCTGTCCTTGTCGATACAAGGCTTTGCGGGGGCTCAGTCCGGAGATGACTTCGACCAACCAGGAGCCGGCGGCGCGGCCGGATAGCGGGCTGTCCTACGTGCCCGTGGCGTGGCTCGTCATCGTCATGGCCATGTCGGTCTACGGCCTGATGTCGACATGGCGGCTGATCGGCGAACCCAGCCTGCCGGAAAGCGTCTTCTTCCTCATCTATGGCGGCCTGATCGCGGGCATCGTCACCATATTGTGGGGCCTTTACCTGCTCGGCCTCGCCTTCAACCGCTCGGCGCGCTTCCCGCGCCATTTCGCCATCTGGCAGGTCGCGACCATCCTATGGCTCTTGGCGCGGCAGGCCTATGTGCTGCTCACGCCCGACTTCGTCTTCTCGGCGAGGAGCCTCGTCTTCACCGCGGGCGAGATCGCCATCGGCGCGCTTTGCCTCTATCTGCTGCGGCGCGGGGCCGGCGCCGATGCGGTCTATGCCAATGCGGAAACCGAAAGGCCGTCGGTGCTGGTTTCCGTGGTCGCGGCCTTGCTCGGCATCGTCCTTGGCGCGGCGATCGGCGCCTGCGCCGGCTTTGCCGCCGGCTCGCTGATCGCGGATGCCACCGATATGAGCTGCTTCGAGGGCGCCTGCGGCTATTTCGCCGTGTTCATCGGGCTGGCCGGCCTGATCGCCGGCGCCATCGCCGGCGGGCTGTTCGCGGTCTGGCGCGTCAACCGCAAACGCAAGCCGGCGGCATAGCTCAAATTCGCGTGTCGCGATTGCCGGCAAGGCGCGCACGCTCTATCTCTGCGACGGGGAAGGGACGATGCCCGAGGCTCTCGCGATGGGCTTGGCACCTCGTCCCGAGGGAGGATGGTCTCGATGCTACGCTTCATCTTTCGTCTCGCGGCGATGGTCGCGCTTTCGGTTTCGGTGATCATGGCAGTGGTCGACGCGACGCGCTCGGTGGCGGCCTCGGCGCTGGTCATGACGCCGCTCAACACGAGCTGGCTGGCGGTATCGCCAGACACCCGCGCGGCCTTCGAGACCTACGTGCGCGACAAGGCCAGCCCGCTGCTGTGGGATGGCGTCATCGCCTGGGTGCTCGCCCAGCCCGGTTTCGCGGTGTTCGCTGTCGTGGCCTTCCTGTTCTACGCCATCGGCTACCGGCGGCAGCGGCGGGGCGGCGAGTTCGCCGCCACCTGACGTCGTCCGCGCCGGCCCCAAGGGCAGCCGAAGAACGGATGATGCGCCGCGCCGCATGCCGGCGGCATGCTTTTCCAAAAGGTCAAAATTCCGCGTGAATTTTGTTTCGGGCCGTGCCAGATTGGCCGCGAGCGGGAGGGGCATACTTCCTGCCAGACGCCGTCTGCCCGCCGGAGAACCGGGCTGTCAGGCGGTGCGTAACGGAAAAATAACCGACAGGGTGTGGATCACATGAAACGTATCGTTCTTGGCCTTCTGGCCGCAACCGCAATGGTTCTTCCGGCTTTCGCCGCGGATATCCAGCCGGCGATCCTCTACGATCTCGGCGGCAAGTTCGACAAGTCGTTCAACGAGGCATCCTTTAACGGCGCCGAGAAGTTCAAGACCGAGACCGGCATCGCCTATGTGGAATTCGAGGTCTCGAACGCCACCCAGCGCGAGCAGGCACTGCGCCGCTTCGCCGAGGACGGCCGCAATCCGATCGTCATGGCCGGCTTCTCCTGGGCGGACGCGCTGGACAAGATCGCCACCGAATTCCCCGACACCAAGTTTGCCATCATCGACATGGTCGTCGACAAGCCCAACGTCCGCTCCGTCGTCTACAAGGAGCAGGAAGGCTCCTACCTCGTCGGCGTGATGGCGGCGATGGCCTCGAAGTCCAAGAAGGTCGGCTTCATCGGCGGCATGGACATCCCGCTGATCCGCAAGTTCGGCTGCGGCTATGTGGGCGGCGCCAAGTCGGCCGGCGCGACCGATGTCATCCAGAACATGACCGGCGACACGCCCGCCGCCTGGAACGATCCGGCCAAGGGCGGCGAGATCGCCAAGACGCAGATCGACCAGGGCGCCGATGTGATCTACGCCGCGGCCGGCGGCACCGGCGTCGGCGTGCTGCAGGCGGCGGCCGATTCCGGAAAGCTCGGCATCGGCGTCGATTCCAACCAGAACGGGCTGCAGCCCGGCAAGGTGCTGACCTCGATGGTCAAGCGCGTCGACGTCGCCGTCTATAACACCTTCATGGATGCCAAGAACGACAAGTTCACCGCCGGCATCAACGACCTCGGCCTCAAGGAAGGCGGCGTCGACTACGCCATGGACGATAACAACAAGGCGCTCGTCGACGATGCCATGAAGACGGCGGTCGAAAAGGCCAAGGCCGACATCATCGCCGGCACCGTCAAGGTGCACGACTACATGTCGGACAACGCCTGCCCGTATTGATCGGCAGCGGTATTCAGTAGAGTGAACCGCCGGGTGAAAACCCGGCGGTTTCTTTTTTGCCGCCGTCGGCGTCCTAAGTGATTGTTTTGACTAAATTCCGGACGGAAAACCGTTTCACACTTTTCCTGGAGTTGCTCTAGGGCACAAGCATGCCGTCGGCCGACCATGCACCGGTGAGATAGCCGAGCGCGAAGGCGGCCACCAGCGCCAAGGCGATGGCAAATCCGCGCCGGCCGCCAAGGGCGTGCAGGCCGACGCCGTAGGGCGGGCGCTCCAGCCTGCGGATCATCGTTGGCCCCGCTTCCTCGCCGCTGTCGCCGCCACCAACGCCGGCAAGCCGCATCTGCGGCAATTCGGCGATGCGCCGGGTGACCAGGTCCCAGCGCTTGTCGGTCGCGCCGTCTGCCGGCGCGGCGGGGTCGAAGGCGCGCATGCGCTCGGCCAGGCGCAGCACCGCGTCGCGGAAGGCGGGGTCGATTTCCAAATCGCGTTCGGCGCGCCGGCGCTCGACGTCGTTCATCAGGCCGAAGACATAGTCGCCGGCGCGGGCGATGCGGTCGCTTTCACTGGCCATGCGGCTGTCCCTCCCTCACCAATGCGGCGGCTTGGTGACCGGCACGTCGGACGCGGCCTGCTCCTCCAGGGCCAGGAAGCGGTCGGTAAGCGCGCTGAGCTTGCGTTCCATCCGCTCGATCACCTTCCACTGCTCGGCGATCTGGCCTGACAGTTCCTCGATGGTCTTTTCCCGCTCGGCGGCGCGGATTTCCAGCGTCGTCAGCCGGTCGGCAGGCATGATCATTTCAAAACCCCGGTCTGTTGCGCTCACAGGCGATGCGTCCGTCGCGTTCCCCACATTAGCGAATGTGAAGGTCCCGGCCACCTTCGAAATTGACAAGCACGCGGGGATTTGTCGAGAGTGGACAACCCCCCGGCCGATTGGCACGGGCGGGGCAGCATGCTAGGCGTTTTGACCAAGCGATAAAAAATAAGAGTGGGACAGGCTGCATGGCGCAAGCCGCAATCGAACTGATCGGCATCAACAAGAGTTTTGGCGCCGTGCGCGCCAACCGCGACATCAATCTGGAGGTCGCGCGCGGCACCATCCACGGCATCGTCGGCGAGAACGGCGCCGGCAAGTCGACGCTGATGTCGATCCTCTACGGTTTCTACCAGGCCGACAGCGGCGAGATCCGCGTCGGCGGCCAGCCGGCGTCGATCAAGACGCCGAACGACGCCATCGCGCTCGGCATCGGCATGGTGCACCAGCATTTCATGCTGGTCGACAATTTCTCGGTGCTGGAGAACGTCATCCTCGGCGCCGAGAGCGATGCGCTCTTGAAGCGCAGCATCGCCAAGGCGCGTTCCGAGCTGGAACGGCTGGAGCGCGAATACGGGCTGGAGGTCGATCCCGATGCGATCATCGAAGAACTGCCCGTCGGCCTGCAGCAGCGCGTCGAAATCCTCAAGGCGCTCTATCGCGGCGCCGAGATCCTGATCCTCGACGAGCCGACCGGCGTCTTGACGCCGGCGGAGGCCGACCACCTGTTCCGCATCCTCAAGCAGCTGAAGGAGCAGGGCAAGACGGTGGTGCTGATCACCCACAAGCTGCGCGAGATCATGGCCATCACCGACACCGTCTCGGTGATGCGCCAGGGCACGATGGTGGCGACCAGGGTGACGAAGGAGACTACGGTCGGCGAACTCGCCGAACTGATGGTCGGACGCCGCGTGCTGCTCAGGGTCGAGAAGGGCGAGGCGGAAGCCGGCGCCGTGAAGCTCGCGGTCAAGAACCTGACGGTGAAGGACCAGCGCGGCGTCACCATGGTCGACGACATTTCCTTCGACCTGCGCGCCGGCGAGATCGTCGGCATCGCCGGCGTGGCCGGCAACGGACAATCCGAACTGCTCGAGGCGATTTCCGGCATCCGCCACGCCGTCTCCGGCTCGGTCATGCTCGACGGCAAGCCGATCGACCTGACCGGCAAGGCGGATCCCGGCGAACTGCGCGACCGCGGCCTCGCCCACGTGCCGGAGGACCGCCACCATGTCGGGCTGGTGCTCGCCTTCGAGGAGAACGAGAACTCGATCCTCGGCTACCACGACGACGAACGCTATCTGAAGGGGCCGCTGCTCGACATCGACGCCATCCGCAACGACGCCAAGGACAAGATCGCCAAATACGACATCCGTCCCGCCGACTGCCGGCTGAAGACGGCCAATTTCTCCGGCGGCAACCAGCAGAAGATCGTGCTGGCCAGGGAGATGGAGCAGGATCCGGGCGTGCTGATCGTCGGCCAGCCGACGCGCGGCGTCGATGTCGGCGCCATCGAATTCATCCACAAGCGGCTGATCGCCATGCGCGACCAGGGCAAGGCGGTGCTGGTGGTGTCGGTCGAGCTCGACGAGATCCGTTCGCTGTCCGACCGCATCCTGGTGATGTTCGCCGGCCGCATCGTCGGCGAGCGCGGTCCGGAAGCGACAGAAGGGGAACTCGGCCTGCTGATGGCCGGCGTCGAGCAGCGGGAGGCCGCGCAATGAGCACGCCTTACGCAAAACTTCCGGCCTGGGCCGACTACGGCCTGATCCCGGTGATCAACCTGTTCGTTGCCTTCGTCGTCGCCGGCTTCGTGGTGGTCCTGGTTGGGGAGAATCCGTTCCGCGCCGCGGTCATCCTGGTGCAAGGCGCCTTCGGCAAGGGGACGGGTATCGCGTTCACGCTGTTCTACGCCACCACCTTCATCTTCAGCGGGCTGTCGGTGGCGGTCGCGGCGCATTGCGGCCTGTTCAACATCGGCGGCGAGGGCCAGGGCTACATTGCCGGGCTCGGCATCGGCGTCGTGTGCCTCGCCTTCGACAGCGTGCTGCCATGGTGGCTGACCTTTCCGCTGGCGATCGTTGCCGCCGGGGCGATGGGGGCGCTGTGGGCGCTGATCCCGGCCTATCTGCAGGCCAGGCGCGGCTCGCACATCGTCATCACCACCATCATGTTCAACTTCATCGCCGCCAGCGTCATGGTCTATGCCCTGGTCGGCTTCCTTAAGCCGCTCGGCTCGATGGCGCCGCAGACGCGCACCTTCCTCGACGGCGCGCAATTGCCGAAGCTCAACTGGGTGATCGAGCTGTTCGGCGCCAAGATCCGCTCGGCGCCGCTCAACGTCTGCTTCCTCCTGGCGCTGCTGATGGCATTCCTGGTCTGGCTGCTGATCTGGCGCACCAGGCTCGGCTACGAGATGCGCACCTATGGCCACAGCGCCAAGGCGGCACGCTATGCCGGCATCTCGGAAACGCGCATCGTCATCATCGCGATGATGATCTCGGGCGCGCTGGCCGGCATGATGGCGCTCAACCCGACGATGGGCGACCAGCACAATGTCGCGCTCGATTTCGTCTCCGGCGCCGGTTTCGTCGGCATCGCGGTGGCGCTGATGGGGC
The DNA here is from genome assembly GCF_004791545.1 of Mesorhizobium sp. M4B.F.Ca.ET.214.01.1.1. Lineage (NCBI taxonomy): Bacteria > Pseudomonadati > Pseudomonadota > Alphaproteobacteria > Hyphomicrobiales > Phyllobacteriaceae > Mesorhizobium > Mesorhizobium sp. M4B.F.Ca.ET.214.01.1.1. The sequence goes on along the minus strand of NZ_SRUX01000003.1, from coordinate 371,227 downwards.
GCCTGCATCCGGTCGGCATCGTGCTGGCGGCGATCCTGTTCGGCATGCTCTACCAGGGCGGCGCCGAACTTGCCTTCGAGATGCCGGCGATTTCCCGCGACATGATCGTCATCATCCAGGGCCTGGTCATCCTGTTCGCCGGCGCGCTCGAACACATGTTCCGGCCCTACATCCAGGCGCTGTTCGCGTCGATCAGTCCGAAGACGGTCGGCATCGAAGCGGTCAAGGGGAAGGGCGCCTGAGATGGATTTCTTCATCGCCATTGTGCAGATACTCGACTCGACCATCCGCCTGTCGGTGCCGCTGTTGCTGGCCTGCCTCGCCGGCCTCTATTCGGAGCGCGCCGGCGTCTTCGATATCGGGCTCGAGGGCAAGATGCTGGTCGGCGCCTTCGCTGGTGCTGCCGCCGCCTCGGTGCTGCATTCGGCCCTGCTCGGTCTCGGCACGGCCATCCTGATCTCGGTCGCCTTCGCCATGGTGCACGGCTTTGCCTCGATCACCCATCGCGGCAACCAGATCGTGTCCGGCGTGGCGATCAATTTCATCGCCGCCGGCTCCACCATCATGCTCGGCCAGCACTGGTTCCAGCAGGGCGGGCGGACGCCGGCGCTGGCGCCGGGCGAGCGGTTCGAGGCGATCACCTGGCCCGGCGCCGACGCGCTGCGTGACGTGCCGATCATCGGGCCGATCTATTCGGAACTGATCTCCGGCCACTCGATACTGGTCTATTTCGCGTTCCTGATGGTGCCGTTCGCCTGGTGGGTGCTCTACCGCACCCGCTTCGGCCTCAGGCTGCGCGCCGTCGGCGAGAACCCGGCCGCCGTCGACACGGCCGGCATCTCGGTCGCCTGGCTGCGCTACCGGGCGCTGATCTGCACCGGCATCCTCACCGGGGTTGCCGGCGCCTATCTGTCGATGGTGCAGAATGGCGGCTTCGTGAAGGACATGACCGCCGGCAAGGGCTACATCGCGCTGGCGGCATTGATCTTCGCCAAATGGAAGCCGGTCAACGCCATGTTCGCCTGCCTTTTGTTCGGCTTCCTCGATGCGCTGTCGATCCGCCTGCAAGGGACGCCGCTGCCGGTCATCGGCAAGGTGCCGGTGCAATTCATGCAGGCGCTGCCCTATGTGCTCACCGTGATCCTGCTTGCCGGCTTCATCGGCAAGGCGATCCCGCCGCGCGCCGGCGGCGTGCCCTATGTCAAGGAACGCTGAGGCAAACGCGGAAGCGAACCGGCTTTTGGACAAGATCGTGGGAGAGAAGAACTGAATGTCGCATGATCTGTTCGAGGCGGCCAAGGCTGCGATGGCCAAGGCCTATGCGCCCTATTCGAAATTTCCGGTGGGCGCCGCATTGCGCACCGAGGACGGGCGTATCTTTGCCGGCGCCAACATCGAGGTGGCCTCCTATCCCGAGGGCTGGTGCGCCGAAACAACGGCGCTCGGCCACTACATCATGGGCGGCGGCGGCAGGATCACCGAGATCGCGGTCCTTGCCGAGCGCATGGCCAAATGCTCGCCCTGCGGCGGTTGCCGGCAGCGGCTGGCGGAGTTCTGCCGGCCGGAGACGAAACTCTATCTTTGCGACAATGGCGGCGTGGTCGAGACGGTGACCATGGGCGATATGCTGCCTTACGGCTTCAGGGGCGACATACTGAAATGATGGAAAAGGCGCTCGATCATCTCGTCGAACGGCTGGACGGGCTGGCGCCCACGGTCGCGCTGGTGCTGGGTTCGGGCCTTGGCGGCCTCGTCGACAAGGTCGAGGACGCCAGGCGCATTTCCTATGCCGAACTGCCGGGCTTCCCGAGAAGCGGCGTCAGCGGCCATGCGGGTGAGGTGGTGGCGGGGCATTTCGCCGGCACGCCGGTGCTGATGCTGTCCGGCCGCGCGCATTATTACGAGCACGGCGTTGCCGCGGCGATGCGCCCGGCGCTGGAGGTGCTGGCCGGCATCGGCATCTCGCAGCTCATCCTGACCAATGCCGCCGGCTCGGTCGATCCGGAGATGGGGCCGGGTTCGGTGATGCTGATCACCGACCACATCAATTTCTCGGGCTCCAATCCGCTGATCGGAGAGCCCAGCGATCGCCGCTTCGTCGGCCTCACCGAGGCTTATAATGCGGGCCTGCGCAAGGCGATCGAGAAGGCGGCCAAGGCGACCGGCACCAAGCTGCATCAGGGCGTCTATATGTGGTTCTCCGGCCCTTGCTTCGAGACGCCGGCGGAGATCCGCATGGCGCGCATCATGGGCGCCAATGCGGTCGGCATGTCGACGGTGCCGGAGGTCATCCTCGCCCGCTTCCTGGGCTTGCGCGTCGCCGCCTGCTCGGTCGTCACCAACCTCGCCGCCGGCATGACAGGTGCGGAGCTCTCGCATCAGGAGACCAAGGACATGGCGCCCATCGGCGGGGCGCGGCTGGCGGCGATCCTCGAACGCGTGTTCCGCGACGGGCTGCCGGAGAGCTGATGCTTCCGCAGGAAATCATCCGCCGCAAGCGTGACGGCCACCGGCTTTCGGCACCTGAGATCGCGGCCTTCATCGAAGGGCTGACCGCTGGTACCGTCACGGAAGGCCAGGTCGGCGCCTTCGCCATGGCGGTGTTCTTCAACGGCATGAGCCGCGAGGAAGCGGTGGCGCTGACCGTCGCCATGCGCGATTCCGGCGACGTGCTCGACTGGTCCGACCTGCCCGGCCCGGTCACCGACAAGCATTCGACGGGCGGCGTCGGCGACAATGTCTCGCTGATGCTGGCGCCGATCGTCTCCGCCTGCGGCGCCTATGTGCCGATGATCTCCGGCCGCGGCCTCGGCCATACCGGCGGCACGCTGGACAAGATGGACGCCATCCCCGGCTACATCAGCCAGCCGGACGTGGCGCGCCTGCGCAAGACGGTGCTCGAGACCGGCTGCGCCATTATCGGCCAGACCGCCGACCTGGCGCCCGCCGACCGCCGCTTCTACGCCATCCGCGACGTCACCGGCACGGTGGAATCGGTGCCGCTGATCACCGCCTCGATCCTGTCGAAGAAGCTCGCCGCCGGACTTGGCTCGCTGGTGCTCGACGTCAAGGTCGGCAACGGCGCCTTCATGGAGAAGTCGCGCGATGCGACGGCGCTTGCCAGCAGCCTGGTCGAGGTCGCCAACGGCGCCGGGCTGAAGACCTCGGCGCTGGTCACCGGCATGAACGAGCCGCTGGCATCGGCCGCCGGCAACGCCGTCGAGGTGCGCAACGCGGTCGATTTCCTCACCGGTCGTTTCCGCGACAAGCGGCTGGAGGATGTGACGCTGGCGCTCGCCGCCGAGATGCTGCAGTCGGCCGGGCTGGCCGCGTCCAACCAGGACGGTATAAGGCGCGCCACCGAGACGCTTGCCGGCGGCCGCGCGGCTGCCGTCTTCCAGCGCATGGTGGCAGCGCTCGGCGGCCCCGCCGATTTCATCGACAGGCCGGAAAAATATCTGCCGAAAGCGCCGGTAGAACTCGCCGTGAAGGCGTCTGGAAACGGCTTCGTCAGCGGCATCGCGACGCGCGAGATCGGACTTGCGGTGGTCGGCCTCGGCGGCGGGCGGACGCGGCCTGAAGACAGGATCGATCACGCGGTCGGCATTACCAGGCTGTCGCCGGTCGGCGCGGAAGTGCGGGCGGGTGAGCCGCTGGCGCTGGTCCATGCGCGCACCGACGCGGATGCCGAGACAGCGGCTGCGGCCGTGCTTGCGGCCTACACGATCGGGACGTCGAAGCCGGCGGCGGAAAAGACCGTCATCCGGCGCGTGCTGCCGCGCTGACCATCCGGTCCGGCACCCCTACTGGACCAGCAACAGCGCCCCGTTCTCGACCTGATATTTCTGCAGCCGCTGCAGGAAGCTCATGCCGATCAGGTTGGTCTGCAGCGCCCGGTCGTCGAGCACCACCGCCTGGATATTGTCGACCGAGATCTTGCCGATCTGCAAGCGGTCGACCGTCACCACGGCGGCCTTGATCGAGCCATTGGCAGTGTTGACCTCGTGGATGAAATCCGACGGGCTGAGCGAGATGCCGACGCGGCGCGCCGTGGACGTGTTGATGGCGACCAGCGTCGCGCCGGTGTCGATCATGCCGTCGACCTGGCGGCCGTTGACCTTGAACGCAGAGCTGAAGTGTCCGCGCGCGTCGGCGTTGACCACCACCTTGCGGCCGAGCGGCAGCGGCGCGGCAGGCTTGTCCGGAACCGCGGCGAGGTTCAGGGCCGGCTGCGGCTCGGTCGCCGGCCTGGAGGCTGCCGTCGGTTTGAACAGCCCATCGAGCATCTGCGGGTTCGACTGATAGATGATCGGGATCGATGCCGATGTTCCGGCAAAGACGCCAAGGAAGAGGAGCTTGCGCAGCATGGGACCGGCCTGTGTGAAGGCCGATCCTTAACCCCGACATGGTGTTTTCGACTTTAACGTCGGCCGAAACCGCGGCTTTGCGTAAACGGGTGGTAAACAGCGGGCCTATTTGGTGCCGTACATGCGGTCGCCGGCGTCGCCAAGGCCGGGCATGATATAGCCCTTGTCGTTCAACTGGCGGTCGATCGAGGCGGTGAAGACGGGCACGTCGGGATGCGCCTTGGTGAAGCGCTCGATGCCCTCGGGCGCCGCCAGCAGGCACAGGAAGCGGATGTTGGTGGCGCCGCGCCCCTTCAGCTTGTCGATCGCCGCGATCGCCGAATTGGCGGTGGCGAGCATCGGATCGACGACGATCACCAGCCGGTCGGCGAGGTCGCTCGGCGCCTTGAAGAAATATTCGACCGCCTCCAGCGTGTCATGGTCGCGGTAGAGCCCGATATGGGCGACACGCGCCGCCGGCACCAGATCTAGCAGGCCTTCGAGCAGGCCGTTGCCGGCGCGCAGCACCGAGGCGAAGACCAGCTTCTTGCCCTCCAGTGTCGGCGCCTCCATCGTCTCGATGGGCGTCTCGATCTCGGTCGTCGTCAGCTCGAGATTGCGTGTGACCTCGTAGCCCAGAAGCAGCGAGATCTCGCGCAGCAGCCTGCGGAAGCCGGCGGTCGACGTCTCCTTCTTGCGCATGATGGTCAGCTTGTGCTGGACAAGCGGGTGGTCGACGACGGTGACGCCCTGCATGGTGCTCTCCTGGAATTCCGGCAATCCGAAAGACCCTAGCGACAATGCGGCGGCCAAGGAACCGCTTGGCCGTCACCGATCACAGTTTTTGCCGGAAATTTGCCTGTAAAGCAGTCAGCGCCCGGCGCCGTTCAGCCGGGCGAGAAGCGCTGCTTTCGTCTTGCGGTCGACGAAGGCGGCCTCGATCGCCGTCCTGGTGATGGCGACAAGCGCCTTGTCCTTGATCCCGAAATGCTCGGTGGCGATGTCGTATTCGCGCTGCAGCGAGGTCCAGAAATAGGGCGGATCGTCGGAGTTGAGCGTCACCTTGCAACCCGCCGCCAGCAGCGCCGGGAACGGATGGTCGGCGAAACTGTCGAACACCTTGAGCGCGATGTTGGAGCCCGGGCAGCATTCGAGCACCACGCCTTCGTCGGCGATGCGCCGGACGAGGTCGGGATTCTCGATGGCGCGCACGCCATGGCCGATGCGGGACGGCCGGATGTGGTCGAGCGCGGCCTTGACACTCTCCCAGCCCATCAGTTCGCCTGCATGGATGGTGATGCCGAGGCCGGCCTCGCGGGCGATCTCGAAGGCGCGGACATAGTCCTCGAAATCGCCGATGCGCTCGTCGCCGGCGACGCCGAAGCCGGTCACCAGCGGGTGGCCGCAGCGGGCGGCGAAGCGCGCCGCCTGCTCGATCGACTCGACGCCGACATGGCGCGCGCCGGTGACGATCATGCGGCCCTCGATCCCGGTCTTGGCCTTGGCGCGCGCCATGCCTTCGCCGAGCGCGTCGGTATAGGCCTTGGGCGACAGGCCGGCCTTTTTTGCGTGATCCGGCGAGGTGAAGACCTCGGAATAGATGGCGCCGTCGCGGGCGAGGCTGGTGAGATAGTGGTCTGCCAGCCGCGCATAGTCCTCCTCGGTGCGGAACAGGTCGGAGGCGAAATCGTAAGCCGCGAGGAAGGAGGTGAAATCATGCCAGACGAAGGCGCCGTCCTTGATGTAGGGCGACGTGTCCTTGCCGTATTTGCGCGCCTGGCTGATGACGAGCTCGGGCGCTGCTGCCCCTTCGATGTGGCAGTGCAGTTCCGCTTTCAGAGGCATACAGTCATCCCGTCAAGTTCGGTCCAGGTCAATAAGCCCACCACCTGGAAGCGCGGCCGAACACCGCGCCTTAAACAATAGCGCCCGCACCAGTGATCGGCTATGGTCCCGCCGGTTTTATGACGGATCAAAATAATGTCAGGTGAGAGAACCACGGCCGCGGGCGGCATGGAAACCTCCTATGGTTTCAAGCGGGTAGGGGCCGGTGACAAGCAGTCCCTGGTCAACGACGTTTTCCACAAGGTCGCCAATCGCTATGACCTGATGAACGACCTGATGTCGGGCGGGCTGCACCGGTTGTGGAAGGACGCCATGGTGACATGGCTCAACCCGCCGAAACGGCCGGGCTGGAAAGTGCTCGATGTCGCCGGCGGCACCGGCGACATCGCCTTCCGCATCATCGAGGCGAGCGATCGCCACGCGCACGCCACGGTGCTCGACATCAACGGCTCGATGCTCGACGTCGGCCGCGACCGCGCCGAGACGAAAGGCCTCAGCGAAAACGCCGATTTCGTCGAGGCCAATGCCGAGGAACTGCCCTTCGCCGACAATGTTTTCGACGCCTATACGATCGCCTTCGGCATCCGCAACGTGCCGCGTATCGACGTGGCGCTCTCCGAGGCCTTCCGCGTGCTGAAACGAGGCGGGCGTTTGCTGTGTCTCGAATTTTCCGAGGTCGAGATGCCGTTGCTCGACAAGGCCTACGAAGCCTGGTCGTTCAACGCCATCCCGAAGATCGGCCAGGCGGTCACCGGCGACGGCGAACCCTATTCCTACCTGGTCGAATCGATCCGCAAATTTCCGAACCAGGCGAATTTCGCTTCCATGATCACCCGGGCGGGCTTCGACCGCGTCTCCTTCCGCAACTATTCCGGCGGCATCGCCGCACTGCATTCGGGCTGGAAGCTTTGAGGCAGGAAACCTTGAGGCAGGCCAGACGATGAGCAGCGTCCGATGAGCAGCGTCGGCGCCGCCTTTCGGCTCGCAAGGGCCGGCTGGGTGCTGGTCCGCGAGGGCGTCGTCTCGGCGCTGCCGGGCGAGGAGCTTTCCGGCCTGCCGAAATTCGGCTGGCGCATGGCGCGGCTGTTCACCCGCCGCAGCGCGCTTGCCTACAAGCGCGGCGACCGGCTGGCCAAGGCGGTGGTGCGGCTGGGGCCATCCTACGTCAAGCTCGGCCAGTTCCTGGCGACACGGCCCGATGTCGTCGGCAACGACATGGCGCTCGACCTCGCGCTTCTCCAGGACAAGATGCATACGTTCCCGCAGGCCGAGGCGATCGCCGCCATCGAGTCCTCGCTCGGGCGCAAGATCGGCGATCTCTACGCCAGCTTCGACGGCGCCGTCGCCGCCGCCTCGATCGCCCAGGTGCACAACGCCGAGACGGTGAAGGAAGGGGTTGCTACCCGGGTGGCGGTGAAGGTCATCCGGCCTGGCGTGCGGCGGCGCTTCTTCCACGATCTCGAAAGCTATTTCCTCGCCGCCCGCCTGCAGGAAAAATACATCCCCTCGTCGCGCCGCCTGCGGCCGGTCGAGGTAACCGAGACGCTGGCGCAGACCACCAAGATCGAGATGGATCTCAGGCTCGAGGCGGCGGCGCTGTCCGAGCTCGGCGAGAACACCAAGGACGATCCGGGCTTCCGCGTGCCCTCGGTCGACTGGGAGCGGACCGGCCGCGACGTCTTGACCATGGAGTGGGTCGACGGCGTCAAGATGAACGACATTGCCGGCCTCGTGGAGGCAGGTCACGATCTCAAGGCGATCGCCACCAACCTCATCCAGTCGTTCCTGCGCCATACGCTGCGCGACGGCTTCTTCCATGCCGACATGCATCCGGGCAATCTGTTCGTCGAGGCCAACGGTACCATCGTCGCCGTCGATCTCGGCATTGCCGGCCGGCTCGGCAAGAAGGAGCGCCGCTTCCTCGCCGAGATACTCTACGGCTTCATCGTGCGCGACTACCAGCGCGTCGCCGAGGTGCATTTCGAGGCCGGTTATGTGCCGCGCCAGCACAATGTCTCGGCCTTCGCGCAAGCGATCCGCGCCATCGGCGAGCCGATCCACGGCCAGCCGGCGGAAACCATCTCGATGGCCAAGCTGTTGACGCTGCTGTTCGAGGTCACCGAACTGTTCGACATGGCGACCCGGCCCGAGCTGATCCTGCTGCAGAAGACCATGGTGGTGGTCGAGGGCGTCGCCCGCACGCTCGATCCGGCCTTCAACATGTGGAAGACATCCGAGCCGGTGGTGGGCGACTGGATCGCCGGCAATCTCGGCCCGCGCGGCCTTCTTGTCGATGCGCGCGACGGCACCAGGGCGCTGCTGGCGCTGGCCCGCCAGGCGCCCGACATCGCCGCCCGCACCGAGCGGCTGTCGCGCGAGATCGACCTGATGGCCGAGCACGGGCTGCGCTTCGACGAGGCGACGGCACGCGCCATCGGCAAGGCCGAGGCACGCCATACCCGCTCAGGCCGCGTGGCCCTGTGGGTGATCGCGCTGACGCTGCTCTACATCGTGTGGAAGCTCGCCTAGCGGTCTGGTTGCCCTCTCTTGATTGCATTGCTATCATTGCAACCAGAGATGCCAAGCAGAGTGCAATCACATGGCCAGCATCACCATTCGCAATCTTGACGACGAAATCAAGGACCTGCTGCGCCGGCTGGCGGCCGAAAACGACCGCTCGATGGAGGAGCAGGCGCGGGTGATGCTTCGGGCCTCGGTCGAAGGTCAAGTCGGATCCGCCGGTCGCCTCGACCAGATCGAGAAGACGCTGCACGAACTGGCAGGCTCGCGCCAGCAGGCGACGCCCATTGTCGCCGCATCAGGCAAGGCTGCCCTGCGAGGCAGCCTCTCCGGCAAGCGCATCCTGCTCATCATCGGCGGCGGCATTGCCGCCTACAAGGCGCTCGACCTGATCCGCCGCCTGCGCGAGCGCGGTGCGGCGGTGCGGGTGGTGATGACGGCGGCGGCGCAGGAGTTCGTCACCACGCTTTCGGCCGGCGCGCTTTCGGCCGACCATGTCTTCACCGAACTGTTCGACCGCAATGACGAGCATGATGTCGGCCATATCCGCCTGTCGCGCGAGGCCGACCTGCTGGTGGTGGCGCCGGCCACCGCCGATCTGATGGCGAAGCTTGCCAACGGCCATGCCAATGATCTCGCCTCGACGGTGCTTCTCGCCACCGACAAGAAGGTGCTGATGGCGCCGGCGATGAACCCGAAAATGTGGTCGCATCCGGCGACCCGCCGCAACCGGGCGACCCTGCAAAAAGACGGCGTTGTCTTCGTCGGCCCGGCCAAAGGCGAGATGGCCGAGAGCAACGAGGCGGGCGAGGGCCGCATGGCCGAACCGCTGGAGATCGCAGCCGCGATCGAGGCGCTGCTCGACGAGAGGCCGAAGCCGCTGGCGGGCCGCAGGATCATCGTCACCTCGGGGCCGACGCATGAGCCGATCGACCCGGTGCGCTACATCGCCAACCGCTCGTCCGGCAAGCAGGGTCACGCCATTGCGGCGGCGTTGGCGAAGCTCGGCGCCGATGTGCGGCTGGTCTCCGGTCCGGTCACCATCGCCGATCCGGCCGGCGTCATCACTACCCATGTCGAGACCGCAGCCGAGATGAAGGGCGCAGTCGAAAGCCTTTTGCCGGCGGATGCGGCGGTGTTCGTCGCCGCCGTCGCCGACTGGCGCACGGCGAACGCCGCCGGCGAGAAGATCAAGAAGATGGCCGGCGAGGGACCGCCTTCGCTGCAGATGGTCGAGAACCCGGACATTCTGGCCGGCGTCGGTCATCACAAACAGCGGCCGGGGCTGGTTGTCGGCTTTGCCGCCGAGACGCAGGATCTGATCAGCAACGCCGAGGCCAAGCTGAAGAAGAAGGGCGCCGATTTCATCGTCGCCAACGACGTCTCGCATGAAAGCGGCATCGGCCCGTCCGGCGTGATGGGCGGCGACCGCAACAAGGTGCGGATCGTCTCGAAGGCAGGCGTCGAGGAATGGCCCGAGATGGGCAAGGACGAGGTGGCGGCACGGCTCGCCGCACTCATTGCCGAGCGGCTGAAGACCATCGTTGTCTGAACGCCCCGCCGCCGAAGACGGCCGGCCCGGCTAATTTCACTCGGCGGCGATGCCTGTAAGGCTCGCGTTGGCGGCTAGTCCGGCTTCGATGGACTCCGAAATGATCCTCAGGCCGAGACCCAGGTCCTCCTCGGAGATGGTCAAAGGAGGGGCTATGCGGAAGACGCCGCCCATCCCGGGAAGCTTGACGATGTTCATGCTCAGGCCGCGCCGGAACGCTTCCGCCGCGATTGCGGCACCCAACTCGTGATTGGGCACCTTGCCGTCCTTGACGATCTCGACCCCGAGCAGCAGGCCGCGACCGCGCACGTCGCCGACACATTCATATCGCTGCTTCAGCCGCGACAGCCCTTCGAACAGTTTCGCTCCGAGGCGCTGGGCCCGGTCGACGAGCTTTTCCTCTTCCACCACATCGAGCACCGCAACGCCGACGGCCGCCGGCAGCGGGTCGGAGACATGCGTGGTATAGAACAGGAAGCCCTTGTCGTGCGCCGCTTCCTCGATTTCAGCCGTCGTCATCACCGCCGACAGAGGAAGCCCGGCGCCGATGGTCTTGGACAGCGTGAGGATGTCCGGGGTGACGCCATCTTTTTGGAAAGCGAACATGTCTCCCGTGCGGCCGATGCCGGTCTGCGCTTCATCGAGGATCAGCAGCATTCCGCGCTCGCGGCATTTCTGATGGAGTGCCGCCAGATAGCCTTGCGGCAATTCCAGAATGCCGCCGCTCGACAGGATCGGCTCGGCGACAAAGGCCGCCAGGCTCCCGGTCGACTGGCTGTCGATCATATCGAACGCATCGTTCAGCTCGGTCAGCCAGTCCAATGAACCGTCGGCATTCCTGAAGCGCGGCCGGAAGCTGTTGGGCGCGGGAATCGCAAGAGATCCAACCGCCGCGGGCCCATATCCCTTGCGGCCGGCGCTGTAGGTCGCCGACGCGGCGGCACCGGTCATCCCGTGCCAACTCTTCGAGAAGGCGACGATCTCGTGCTTGCCGGTCACCAGCTTGGCCATCCGGATGGCTGCTTCGTTGGACTCGGCGCCGGTCGAGAGCAGCAGCACCCTGTCGAGGCCGGGCGCCAGCGCGGCGAGACGTTCGGCAAGCTCGACCACCGGGCGGGACAGCATGCCGCTGAAAAGATGCGCGGCCCTTTCCACCTGGCGGCTGACCGTCGAGACGATCCTGGGGTGAGCATGCCCGAGCAGGGCGCTCATCTGTCCGGAGGTGAAGTCGAGGATGGGCCTGTCGTCGGCATCGTAGACGAAGGAGCCAGCGGCGCGCTCGATGATGGCGGGCTCGAAGCTGCCGCCATAGCGGATCAGGTGCTTGCGCGCCGAATCCCAAAACCCAGGCTCCAAGTTTTTCGACATCTCTCAACTCCAGCAAGCGTTGCGCCAACAATCTAGCGGCTGGCGCGGATGCAGTAAAATTGATAGTTGTCGGATTCTGATATCAATGGATTTGATATGCTCGATCTCAAGCTGCTGGCGACATTCGTGCGCGCGGCGCATTCGGGAACCCTCAGTGCGGTGGCGGTACAGGTCGGACGCACGCAGTCGGCCGTGACAATGCAGGTGCAGCGGCTCGAGGAAGCCCTCGGCCAGAGCCTGTTTCATCGCAGCGGCAGCGGGGTGCGGCTCACCGGCAGCGGCGAGCGCTTCCTGGCCTATGCCGAGCGCATCCTCAAAATCCATGACGAGGCGATCTCGGCGCTGTCCGACAAAGGCCTGCACGGTTCGATTATTTTCGGCAGTCCCGAGGACTATCTGAGCGCGTTCTTTCCCGCGCTCCTGAAGGGCTTCGGAACCATGTATCCCGATGTCGAAATCAAGGTGGTTTCGGCGCCCACCGTCGAATTGCGGACGCTTCTCAACGCGCGCCAGATCGACCTGGCGCTTGTCTCCAGTCCGAACGCAAGCGACGCGCATGTGCGCACCGAAGCGCTCGTATGGGTGGGCAGCAAGCCGGCGCTGGACCTCTACGATTTTGGCGACATCGTGCCGCTGGCGTTGTCGGCGTCGAATGCCGTCGACCATAAGGCGGCTTGCGAGGCCATGGCGCGCGCCGGACTGCGCTACAAAATATCCTATGCCAGCAACAGCCTTGCCGGGCTGATCGCCGTGGCGCGGTCGGGCCTGGCAATCAGCGTGATGACCGAGGATGCGGTGCCGTCGGACCTCCATATTCTGGGCGCGCCGCTTCCTCGCTTGCCCCAGCTTGGCATTCTGGTCGCCTTTGCCGACACCGAGCGATCACCCGCGGTCGAGGCCTTCGCCGATCACATCCGAGCCGTTCTGCCGTCCCTGTGAGAACTTCCGCTCTCCGATTGTCTCCCGAGGTCAGCCCGTCGCTTCCTGTGGATGCGCGGTTGGCATAGCGATCCTGATGGCCGCCAGGCAGCCGAGAATGCCGAGCGGCACGAAAGCGAGGAACAGCCAGCCGGCGACGTTCGCCGCCGCGTCGCGGTTCAGGCCTTCGGAAAAGCCGCTGGCATTGGCGATGATGCCGGCGAGCGCCGCCCCCACCGCATAGCCGATGCGCTGCATGGTCGGCACCGCGGCGGAGGCGATGGTCTGCTCGCCGTCACGGGCCGAGGCGACGATGACGCGGGTGAGGAACGGCCAGGACACGCCGAAGCCGCCGCCCTGCAGCAGAGCGCAGAGCAGGATCAACGGAATCGAGCCGCTCGGGATTGCATAGGCAAGCCCGGCGAGGCCGGCCGCGATCATCAGCGCGCCCACCACGATGATAAGTCGCTCGCGCTCCAGCGGCGCATTGGCGACGAGGATCGCAAGGATCGACCAGGCAATCGATTCGGCAGCGATGATGTAGCCGGTGGTCAGGATCGGGATGCCGTGCAGCGTGGTCAAAAGCAGCGGCCCATAGATGGCGAAGGAACAGGTTGCCACCGAGAAGGCGGCCACCATGGTCATGCCGCTGCCGACCGGCGAGCGCCAGGAAAACAGCCGCGACGGAAACAGCCGCGAGTCCGGCTTCAGCGCATCGATGCGGAAGAATAGCACGAGGCCGATCAACCCCAGCCCAAGCAGCAGCGAGGAGCGCAGCAGGGCGACATCGACGCCGGCGCTGGCGATCAGCACGACGCTGACGGCAAGGCAGCCGAGCGCTGCATAAGGGAAGGGCGGCGCCGTGCCCTTGTCCACCTGCGGCCTGGTCGCCTGCGGCGTGTCGAGCACGATGAAGCTTGCCAGCGCCATGGCGGTGCCGCCGACGGTGAAGATGCCGAAGGCCCAGCGCCACGACAGAAGCTCGGCCATGATGGCGCCAAGCATCGGGCCGCTGAAGGCGGCAACACCCCAGATCGCCGACATGATGCCGAAAAGCTGCGGCCAAATGTTGCGCGGGAACAGCCGCTCGACCGAGACGAAGGCCAGCGACACCAGCGCACCGCCGCCCAGCCCCTCGACCAGCCGTCCGGCAAGGAAGAGCGGCATTGAGGGTGCGGTGGCGCAGATCAGCGCGCCGGCCGCATAGAGCAAGGCGGCAACCATCATGTTGGTGCGCAGCGCCACATAACTCACCAGCCTTCCGGCGGCAGCACCGGCGACGATGGCGCCAAGCTCGTAGATCGCCAGCGACCAGCCGACCAATTGCACGCCGGCCAGCTCGCCGACCATCGCCGGCATCACCGTCGCCACCATCGTCTCGTTGGTGGCGTGCAACAGAATGCCGAGGCTGATGAAGCAAAAGCGCGCCAGGTCGCCGCTCGCCCACAATGCCCGCCAGTCCACCTTGCCGCCCGCCTTGTTGCCGCTTGCCGCCGTCACGTCGATCTCCTGCTTGCCATTCGCAGCCTCATCCGCAACGCGAAAGGGCGCCAGATCCAGTTCGGCTGAGCTTGTAGAACCTCAAGCGCGGTTGAGCTCAAGAGGCCTTTTCAGGAATGTATGGCGAACGCCGCGACGCTTGAAGACCGGCTTTTGATGAGCTGTCAGTTGGCGGTGCTGCGCAGCTGGAACTGGCTGACGCCGATGGCGATGTTGATGCCGGTCTGCGTCTGCAAGCTGAGAGGCTGCAGCGTGAAGGCCTGTTCGGAGCCGCCGACGAGTAGATTGGCGCCGGCGCCGACCGCCGCCGTCAACTCGGCGCTGGCGCCGACATAGTCGCCGGCAAGGGCGCCCGGCGCATAGATGTTCTTCAGCGGCGTCAGCACCAGCCACTGCATGACACTCTGTTTGGTGGTGCCGATGTCCAGCCCGTATTTGTTGACGGCGCCGAAATAGGCCTCCGGCGCGAAAGTCTTGTCGGCGGGCGTGAAGGTGCAGCTCAGGTCCTTGCTCGAGCCGAAGACAAAGCCGGTGCCGCCGCCGATGGCGCAATCGAGCACGCCAAGCTCGACGCCGCCGCTCTGCGCATCGGCCTGTCCCGCGCAGGCGGTAGCGATCAGAGCAGCGGCAATGATGGTTCTTGGCATGGCGGTCCCCCCAAAAGCATGCGGCGCGAAACAGTAACCTGTTCCGCGCCGCGCGTAAGGGAGCAAATGCGCCTTATTTGAAGGAGTGGATCAGCTCCAGCGAGGTGACCGCCACCGCCAGGTTGACGCCAGTCTGCGCCTGAACGCTGAGCGGCTCGAGCATGAAGGCGCCACCCAGCCCGCCGACCAGGAGATTGGCGCCGCCGCCGGTCACGACACTCGCCTCGGCGTTGACGCCATAATAGCTGCCGGCAAGGTCGCCCTCGTCATGGCTTCGGGTGGCGGCCAGAACCGCCCATGCCAGCTGGCCCTGATGCGTCTGGCCGACATCGATGCCGAGCTTGGAGATCATTCCCGTGTACTGCTCGGCCGGCCCATGATGATACGGGCGGAAGGTGCAGGACACGCCCTTGTTCGAGGTGATGACATAGCCGACGCCGCCGTCGATGGTGCAATCAAGCGTGCCAAGCCGGAGCGTGCCGGCGTTGACGGGGAACGCGAGGACCGTGGTGGCGAGCGCGGCGGCATAGGCAAGTGTCTTGATCATTGGAAAGGTCCTTTCGCAAATTTGGCCCCGGTTAACGGTCGAGGTGCGTGGAGCGTTCCGCCGAAAACTTGGCGCGAACATGGCAAGGGTTAACGCTTTGCCCTCGCTGTCAGCATGGGTGACAGCGGTTCGTCGTCGGACACGGCCGGCGGATTTTCCAAGCATCTGCGACTGAGGATCGGTTCTTTTGGGCGGAAGGCCTCGTTGGCGACCAGGCCTTCCAGCCATGCGGGATCGACCCTATCGACAGGGCGTCGCGCGGCGCGCCGGCTGTATCAGCTGGCGCTGGCGGTGTTGGTGCGCGACAGGCCGTCCTTGGCCGGCTGGTAGTTCGGATCGAGATGAACCGCCTCGCGGTAGGACTTCGCCGCCCGCGCCTTGTCGCCGCGCCGCTCGTAGATCAGCGCCTGGTTGGCCCAGGCCTCGGCGTTCTTGCCGTCGAGCTTGATGGCCATGTTGAAGTCGGAGAAGGCGTTGTCCTCGTCGCCCGTCGCCAGATAGGAGAGGCCGCGGCCGTTGTAGGGCTCGGCGGCGTCCGGCGCCAGCGAGATGGCGGTCGAGAAATCCTCGATGGCGAATTTGTGCTGACCCTGGCTCTGATAGATCAGGCCGCGATTGTGGTAGGCGCGGGCATCGGTCGTATCGAGCTGGATCGCCTTCTGGAAATCGTTGAAGGCGTCCTGGGTGCGGCCCGCCTTGCGGTAGAGATTGCCGCGGCCGATAAAGGCGGCGTCGTAATTGGCGTTGATCTGGATCGAACGGTTGTAGTCGGCGAGCGCGGCCTCCTGGTTGCCGAGGAAGCGCTGGATGAGCGCGCGGTTCGAATAGGCCTGGTAGAAATTCGGGTTGAGCTGGATGGCGGTGTCGAAGTCCTTCAGCGCCGCCTGGTACTGGCCGCCGCGGCCATAGGCCGAACCGCGCACATTGTAGCCTTCCGGATCCTGCGGATTGCGCTGGATCACCGCCGACAGCGAGGAGATGTTCTCGGTCGAGCCCTGCGCCTTGTCGATGTTGTTGAATTCGCCGGTCGGGGCCGTCTGGCATGCGGCAAGCGCCAGGCCCGAGAGCAGGGCCGCCGTCAGGGCGAAGCCGCGCATTGCGGTTCTGCGCTCCACGGAAATTGAATTCATCTCTGCTTTGTCCTCACTGCCCGCCGCGCCGTCAGGTCCGTTCCCTCTCCGAACCGGGTCAAACTTCATCACAAAGTGTCAGAGCATCCGTTGTGCGTCCAAGCAGGCGCACGTCGCTCTAAGCAAAAGGGTGGCGGCGATTCCGCATCGCGCCACCCTTGGGTATCCTTCGAAAAGGACGAAAAATTGGCGGTATCAGCGCGGCGAACGCGCAGCACCCGCAGCGCCAGCCGGAGCCGGACGCGGCGTCATCGGCAGCAGGCCTTCGCGCTGGGCGCGCTTGCGGGCCAGCTTGCGGGCGCGGCGCACGGCCTCGGCCTTTTCGCGGGCGCGCTTCTCGGAAGGCTTCTCGTAGTGACCGCGCATCTTCATTTCGCGGAAAATGCCTTCGCGCTGCATCTTTTTCTTCAGCGCGCGGAGCGCCTGGTCAACATTGTTGTCGCGGACGAGTACCTGCACGTGCAATCCTGTCTTTCGGGTTTGAAATCAACAGGCAAGCGGCCATAGCCACTATGCCTCCGCGGCAGGTTGCACCGCGAATTGTGGCGGCTGATAGCAGAATCAGGCCGTCCTGTCCACTGCCGAATGCAATCGAGCGGCGAAATCGCAACCCGCCGCTGCCGGTCGGACGTCCCGCTACGCGGTCGCCAGGTGCAGGCGGGCGAAATCCTCGAAGAATTCGCCGTAGTCGCAGGTGATCTCCTCGCCCGCCGCGATGTCGCGGGTCGCGGTCGCCCCGCCATACTGCGAGAAATCCGTGTTCGGCCGCTCGGCATGGTTCATGAAGCGGCCATTGTCGACCTCGTAGACCATGAAGCCCGGCCGGTCGGGGCTCGGATAGGCGTAGCGGTCGAGCAGCTCCTTCAGATGCGGCGGCGCCGCCTCGTATTTCTCCATCGGGATCAGCCGGTCGAAATCCGGATCGAGGCGCCAGATCGAGGCGCCCTTGCGGATCGGCTCGGCGGCGAAAACGCCGACACCTTCGATGGCGCTCTGGGCGACGTAGGTCCTGATCAGCAGCATCTCTTACCGTCCGTTATCGACGGGAAACGGAATCGTCAAATCGGAGCGAAATGCAAGGCCGCTTCGTGAGATTTTCGGCTGGCGGGCAGTGCTGTGGCCGCCTATCCCTTCACGTCCGGTTGATCGAGACGCCGCCATCGGCAAACAGTGCGGTGCCGGTGGTGAAGCTCGATGCGTCCGAGGCGAGATAAAGCGCCGAGCGGGCGATCTCTTCCGGCTGCGCCACACGCTTCAACGCATGAAGATTTTCGACGAACGTCCGCGATTCTGGGGTCTTGAATGTCGCCGCCGGCGTGTCGGTGCCGCCCGGCAACAAAGCGTTGACGCGCAAGCCCTGCGGTCCGTATTCGGCCGCAAGCACCTGTGTCAAACCGATCAACCCGGCCTTGCTTGCCGCGTAGCTCGTCATGCCGGGCATGCCGACGGTGTGGCCGACAAAGGTGGAGGTGAAGATCAGCGAGCCGCCGCCGCGCTTGATCATCGCCGGTACCTGGTATTTCGCGCCGAGAAACGCGCTGGTCAGGTTGGTATCGAGCGTCTCGCGCCAGCCATCGAGCGACAGCTCGGAAATCGATCCCATCTGCCCGACGGCGCCGACATTGTTGAAGGCGATGTCGAGGCCACCGAACGTTTCGACCGCGAGATCGACAAGGGCCTTGGCATAGGCCTCGTCGCGGACGTCGCCGGCAAGCGCGACTGCGCTTCCGCCGGCCTCCTCGATCTCGTCGGCCAAGAGGTCGAGCTCTGCCTTGCGCCGGGCTGCGATGACCAGACTGGCGCCCTCTGCGGCGAACAGCTTTGCCGTGGCGCGGCCGATGCCGGAACTGGCGCCGGTGACGATGGCGACCTTGTCTGTCAGTGCGAACATCTTCTGAGCATCCTTCTTTCGTGCCGGCCTTGCCAGCGATTGGACGCTTGGTCGCAAATGGCGGCGGTCCGGGCCACCCGAAAGCTGCATTGAGGTTTGTGCCGCGTGGCTTGGTTGCTCGCCTGTGGATGCCACGGCGCAAAACGGCAAGCGCCGTCGCAAACAGCGCAAGGATGGCTGCGCGGTTTCGCTAGTGATACTCCTCGCGTGCCGAGGCGGGGATGCCCGGCCGCAAAATTCCGCGAAAGCTACTGGCGCGAGGCCTGGAACGTGAAGAAATATTCGGTATTCGCCATCGCCCGCGAGGCCATGCGCGGCCACAAGGGCTGGGAAGAGCAATGGTCTTCGCCGGAGCCGAAGAAGGAATACGACGTCATCATCGTCGGCGCCGGCGGCCATGGCTTGGCGACCGCCTACTATCTGGCCACCGTGCACGGTATCACCAATGTCGCGGTGCTGGAGAAGGGCTGGCTCGGCGGCGGCAACACCGGCCGCAACACCACCATCATCCGCTCCAACTATCTCTATGACGAGAGCGCCGGCATCTATGACCATGCGCTGAAGCTGTGGGATGGGCTCTCGCAGGAGCTCAACTACAACGTCATGTACTCGGCGCGCGGCGTCATGATGCTCGCCCACAATGTGCACGACATCCAGGTGCTGAAGCGCCACGTGCACGCCAACCGTCTCAACGGCATCGACAATGAATGGCTGACGCCGGAGCAGGCGAAGGAATTCTGCCCGCCGCTCAACATCTCCAAGGATGCGCGCTACCCCGTCGTGGGTGCGGCCTTGCAGCGGCGCGGCGGCACGGCGCGCCACGACGCGGTCGCCTGGGGCTATGCCCGTGGCGCCTCGGCGCGCGGCGTCCACATCATCCAGAACTGCGAGGTGACCGGCGTCAAGCGTGCGGCCAATGGCGCGGTCACGGGCGTCGACACGACGCGCGGCTTCATCGGCGCCAAGAAGGTCGGCGTGGTCGCCGCCGGCCATTCCTCGGTGATCATGAACATGGCCGGCGTGCGCATGCCGCTGGAGAGCTACCCGCTGCAGGCGCTGGTGTCGGAGCCGGTCAAGCCGGTGGTGCCTTGCGTGATCATGTCGAACACGGTGCACGCCTATATCTCGCAGTCCGACAAGGGCGAGCTGGTCATCGGCGCCGGCACCGACCAGTACGTCTCCTATTCGCAGACCGGCGGCCTGCACATATTGCAGCACACGCTCGACGCCATCTGCGAGATGTTCCCGATCTTCACGCGCATGAAGATGCTGCGCTCCTGGGGCGGCATCGTCGACGTCACGCCCGACCGCTCGCCGATCCTGGCCAAGACGCCGGTCAAGGGCCTCTATGTCAATTGCGGCTGGGGCACCGGCGGCTTCAAGGCCACACCGGGCTCGGGCCACGTCTTTGCCCACACCATCGCCAAGGACGATCCGCACCCGATCAACGCGCCCTTCACCATCGAGCGCTTCCGCACCGGCCGCCTGATCGACGAGGCGGCAGCGGCGGCGGTGGCGCATTGATGGCTGCCGAAAGGCTTTGCGACCAACCGGCCACCGGCCACGGCGAATTGTAGGAACCAACAAATGCTTCTCATCCGCTGCCCCTATTGCGAGGAAGAGCGCCCGGAACTCGAGTTCCGCAACGCCGGCGAGGCGCATATCGCGCGCTCGACCAACATTGCCGGCGAGAGCGACGACGATTTCGAGAAGTTCTTCTTCATCCGCTCGAACCCCAAGGGGGTGATCTATGAGCGCTGGCGCCACATGCATGGCTGCGCGCGCTTCTTCAACGCCGTGCGCGACACCGTCACCGACAAGTTCATCATGACCTACAAGGCCGGCGAGCCGAAGCCTGCGAAGCTGCCGGGAGCCTCGAAATGAGCATCTCTTTCCGCATTTCCGGCGCCGGCCGCCTCAAGCAGGCGAAGACCGCCCGCTTCAGCTTCGACGGCCAGGCCTATACCGGCGTCGAGGGCGACACGCTGGCCTCGGCGCTGCTCGCCAACGGCGTCCATCTCGTCGGCCGTTCGTTCAAGTACCATCGGCCGCGCGGCTTCCTGTCGGCCGGCGCGGAGGAGCCCAACGCGCTGGTGCAGATCGTGCGCGACGATGCACGTAAGACGCCGAATGTGCGGGCGACCGTGCAGGAGCTCTATGACGGGCTCACCGCCAACTCGCAGAATCGCTGGCCGTCGCTCGCCTTCGACGTCGGCGCGGTCAACGACATTGCCTCGCCGCTGTTCTCGGCCGGCTTCTACTACAAGACCTTCATGTGGCCGAAGGCGGCCTGGAAGAGCCTCTACGAACCGAAGATCCGCGCCGCGGCAGGCCTCGGCGTGTCGCCGGACAAGCCTGATCCCGACCACTACGGCGCGCGCTATGCCCATTGCGAGGTGCTGGTGCTGGGCGGCGGCGCTGCCGGCATCGCCGCGGCGCTCGCCGCGGCCGAGACCGGCGTCAGGGTGATCCTCGCCGACGAGCAGGCCGAATTCGGCGGCAGCCTGCGCTTCGAGGCCGGCGCCAGGATCGACGGCGAGGACGGCTTTGCCTGGGCGCAAGCTGCGATCGCCAGGCTCAAGGCAATGGACAACGTCCGGTTGCTGACGCGCACGACTGCTTTCGGCTATTACGCGCAGAATTTCGTCGGCCTGGTCGAGCGCGTCAGCGACCATTTGCAGAACCCCGGCCGCGAACTGGCGCGCGAGCGCCTCTGGCAAGTCCGCGCCAGCCGAGTCGTGCTGGCGACCGGCGCCATCGAACGGCACATGGTGTTCGCCGACAACGACCGTCCGGGCGTCATGCTGGCCTCGGCCGCGCGCACCTATCTCAACCATTACGGCGTCGCCGTCGGCAGGAATGTCGGCGTCTACACGGCAAACGATTCCGCCTATGCGGCGGCGATCGACCTGAAGAAGGCCGGCGTCAACATCGCGGCAATCGTCGACCTGCGCGACAACCCGACCGGACCGGTGATCGACGAGGCGAGAGGACTGGGCATCGAGATCAATTTCGGCCGCGCCGTTGTTCGCGCCGGCGGCAAGCTGCGCGTGTCGTCGATGACGGTGCAGCCGAAGAATGGCGGCGGCGAGCGCACCATCCCGGTCGACGCGATCCTGATGTCGGCCGGCTGGACGCCGTCGGTGCATCTGTTCTCGCAGTCGCGCGGCAAGGTCGCCTTCAACGAGGAGACGCGGCGCTTCGTGCCGGGAACCTACGCGCAGGACTGCGTTTCGGTCGGCGCCTGCAACGGCACGGATGGCCTCGACGCGACGGTCGACGAGGCCTATGCGGCGGGCGCCAAGGCGGCGAAGGAGGCCGGCGGCAAGGCGGGTAAAGGCGCCAAGCCGAAGGTCGATGCCAGCGAGAGCTGGTCGCGCGGCATGCTGGGCGCCGCGCCCGGCGCCGGACAGGGCACGACGGTCAAGGCCTTCGTCGATTTCCAGAACGACGTCACCGCCAAGGACATCCGCCAGGCGGTGCACGAAGGCATGCACTCGATCGAGCATGTCAAGCGCTTCACCACCAACGGCATGGCGACCGACCAGGGCAAGACGTCCAACATGCACGGCCTGGCGATCGCCGCCGAGACGCTCGGCAAGCCGATCCCGCAGGTCGGCCTCACCACCTTCCGCGCGCCCTATACGCCGGTCACCTT
The DNA here is from genome assembly GCF_004791545.1 of Mesorhizobium sp. M4B.F.Ca.ET.214.01.1.1. Lineage (NCBI taxonomy): Bacteria > Pseudomonadati > Pseudomonadota > Alphaproteobacteria > Hyphomicrobiales > Phyllobacteriaceae > Mesorhizobium > Mesorhizobium sp. M4B.F.Ca.ET.214.01.1.1. The sequence continues at coordinate 349,305 of NZ_SRUX01000003.1, read as the reverse complement.
TGGATCGATCGTCGGCCATGCGCGCGGTGCGTTGTTCGACCCGACGCGTCGGACGGCGATCCATCCCTGGGCCGCGGCGCAAGGGGCGGTGTTCGAGGATGTCGGCCAGTGGAAGCGCGCCTGGTATTTCCCCCGGGGAGCCGAGGACATGCACGCAGCCGTGGACCGCGAATGCGTCACCGTGCGCAAGACGGCCGGCCTGTTCGACGCCTCGACGCTGGGCAAGATCGAGGTGGTCGGGCCGGACGCGGCCAAGTTCATGGAACTGCTCTACACCAATCCGTGGGAGAAGCTGGAGCCCGGCCGCTGCCGCTATGGCATCATGCTGCGCGAGGACGGCTTCATCTATGATGACGGCGTCGTCGGCAGGCTGGCGCCGGACCGCTTCCATGTGACGACGACGACGGGCGGCGCTCCGCGCGTCATGCACCATATGGAGGACTATCTCCAGACCGAGTTCCCGCATCTCAATGTCTGGCTGACCTCGATCACCGAGCAGTGGGCGGTCATCGCCGTGCAAGGGCCGAAGTCGCGCGACATTATCGCGCCGCTGGTCGAAGGCATCGACATGTCGGACGAGGCGCTGCCGCATATGTCGGTGCGCGAAGGCAAGATCTGCGGCGTGCCGACGCGGCTGTTCCGCATGTCGTTCACCGGCGAGCGCGGCTTCGAGGTCAACGTGCCGGCCGACTACGGCCAGGCCGTCTGGGAGGCGCTGTGGGCCGAGGGCCAGAAGCATGGCGCCTGCGCCTACGGCACCGAGTCCATGCACGTGCTGCGCGCCGAGAAGGGCTACATCATCGTCGGCCAGGATACCGACGGCACGGTGACGCCGAACGATGCAGCCCTCGACTGGGCGGTCGGCAAGAAGAAGCCCGACTTCGTCGGCATCCGTGGCATGGCCCGGCCGGATTTGGTCGCCAAGGGTCGCAAGCAGCTTGTCGGCCTCAAGACTAAGGACCCCAAGGTGGTGCTGGAAGAGGGCGCGCAGATCGTCGAGGATCCTGGCCAAGCGATCCCGATGAAGATGATCGGCCACGTCACCTCCAGCTACTGGTCGGAGAATTGCGGCCGTTCGATCGCGCTGGCGCTGGTCGCCGGCGGACGCGACCGCATGGGCAAGACGCTCTATGTGCCGATGCCGAACGGGACGATCGAGGTGGAAGTCACCGGCATGGTGTTCTTCGACGAGAAGGGGGAGCGCCTCAATGGCTAAGGCTGCCGCAAAGACAACCGCTGCCGGCTCGTCGGCCGAGCGCCGTCCGGCGCTGGCCGGGCGCACGATAGAGGCGAAGGGCGTCACGCTCGCCGTGCTGGCGCCGGCCGAGCGCATTTCGGTACGCGCGCCGGAGGCTTCGCTGACCGCGCTTTCGAAGGCGCTCGGCGTGAGCTTGCCGACAAAGCCGAAGACCTCGGCGGCCAAGGCCGGGCGCACGGCGCTCTGGCTCGGACCGGACGAATGGCTGGTGATCGACGAGGCGGGCAAGGATCCGCTCGCCGACTGCGCCAAGGTGACGGCGCTGCATTCGGCGGTTGACATCTCGCACCGCAACGTCGCGTTTTCCGTCACCGGCCCGGCGGCCGCCGTGACCGTCAACTCCGGCTGCCCGCAGGATCTCTCTCTTGACGCGTTCCCGGTCGGGGCGGCTTCGCGCACCATCCTCGGCAAGGCCGAGATCGTGCTGCTGCGCACGGCGGCGGATGCCTTCCGGGTCGAATGCTGGCGTTCGTTCTCGGACTATGTCTTTACTCTGCTGTCGGAAGCGGCGAGCGACGCGGCGGCGTGAGGACAGGAACCATCGCCACGCCACGCCGTTTTGCGGCAGCGTGTCGAGGGAGAATGCCGATGCCGTCGAAATCCGCGCCGAAGCCACCGCCAAGGAAGACGGCGGCCGTCCGCTCGCTCGAGCACGAACGAACACACGAGGTCGAGGAAGAGGAACTCGAGGAAGGTCTCGAGGACACGTTCCCGGCCAGCGATCCGGTGTCGATCACCTCGACCTCCATTCCGGGCGGCCCCGCAAGACCTGGCAAGGCCAAGACGGTGCCGGGGCGCAAGCCACGCAGGTAAGAAGGCCAGCAAAAAGGGCGGTCAGGATATCCTGCCGCCCTTTGAGTATTTCGTGGCGTTCGAACCGCCTTAGAACGTGCTGGGCACGATCCACGGATCGATTTCGATGCCCAGACGCTGGCCCTTGGCGGCGTCGGTCTTGGTCGTCGCGCCGGTCTTTTCGACCGAGCCGGTCGTGCCGCAATCGAGCTTCACATTGGCGTTGGTCTGGACGCAAGCCGCGGCAGGAGCCTGCTTGGCCTGATGGCTGGTGCCGGCGAAAGCGGCGCCCGAGAAAGCCAGGACGGTAGCGAGAGCGAGGATTGTCTTTTTCATCATCTTTCTCCGGTCAATCTTGTTCGTACATGTACGATATGGCGTACATATACGTCCGGAGGAGTGGGAGTTCAAGTGAGAAATTGTACATGTACGGTCAAATTTTCTGAAAATACGAAAATGTCGCACTGCGCGACGCTCGGCCAGATCGGACGGTAAAAGCCGGGGGTTCGCTCCTGCGCAATTCCGGCCCAAAACCGCTGGGCGGAATTGCTCCAGTCAGCAGTTGACTGGCGTCTCGGTCAGCGGCGGCACGTCCTGCGTCGAAAGCGAGGCAAGCGTGAAATCGCACATCCGCTTCACGAAGGCCTGCGGGTCACCGAACGGATAGAACGGAAAGGTGATCAAGAGCGAGATCGTGCCGTGGCCGACCGCCCACAGCATGGTGGCGATGGCGCGCGGGTCGCCCTTGAGCTTGCCGGCGGCGACGCAGGCCTCGACCCTGCTGATCAGCACCTTCATCGCCGGATTGCCCTCTTCCATGTCCTCGTAACTGCGGCCTTCCGGCAGCCGGGTCTTTTCGGTCATGAAAACGGTGCGGTATTCGTTGGGATTGCCCAGGCCGAAGGCGGCGTACTCGGTCATCACCGCCTGCAGGGCCTCGATCGGATCGTCGGCGGGGTGCGCCTCGATCCGCCGCGCCAGCGTCTCGAAGGCGTCCTCGGCCAGCGCGAACAGGATGTCCTGCTTGTCGGCGAAGTAGGAATAGACCGACATCGGCGCGTAGCCGACCCGCTTGGCCAGCTTGCGGATGGTCAGGCCCTCATAGCCTTCTTCCTGAACGAGCTTGTGGGCCGCTTCGACCAGTTCGGAGCGCAGCTCTGCTTTCTGTTTTTCGCGGCGTGTCTGGACGCTCAACGGCAAGGTTTGCCTGCCTTCGTTGGTTGGTTGCCTTGTTAAATTATATACGCTGTACGGAAACGAACAAGTGCGTGGCAGGTTCCCCAACGTCCGCCCTAACCCTTTGTTCCAACGCAATTCCTAGATGGCGCCGATGCCGCCGTCGAGCGCCAGCGCATGGCCGGTCATGAAGGAGTTGGCGGGATCGGCAAGAAACAGGATCCCCGTCGTGATCTCGTCAACCTCGCCGACCCGCTTCATCGGCACGCCGCGCGTGAGTTCGGCAATCGCCTCGGCTTCCGGGGAGCCGCTGGCGCGGACGAAGCCGTCCACCATCGCGGTCCTGGTATGCGCGGGACAGACTGCGTTGATGCGCACGCCCTTGGTGGCATATTCGGCAGCGGCCGAGCGCGTCAGCCCGACAACGCCATGCTTGGCGGCGGCATAGACCGACAGCTTGGGCGCGCCGGACAGGCCGGCGACAGAGGCGACGTTGACGATGACGCCGCCCTTGCCGCTTGCCTTGAACTGCCGTTCCATCTGCGGGATCTGGTGCTTCATGGCGTAGAAGACGCCGAGCAGGTCGACCTCCAGCACCCGGCGCGCCTCGTCCGACGCCACCTGCGGCAGGCGCACGAAGGAATGGACGATGCCGGCATTGTTGACGGCAATATCGAGCCGGCCGTACTTCTCCACCGCCAGCGCGACGAGATCCTCGGAGAGTTTCTCGTCGGCGATGTTGCCGGGGAGGATTGTCGACTCGACATCAAGCGTCGCGGCGAAATCGCGTAGCGCAGCCTCGTCGAGATCGGAAAGAACCAGCCGCGCACCTTCGGCGGCGAAGGCGTTTGCCGCGCCGCGGCCGAGGCCGCCGGTCGCACCGGTGATCAGCACCGTCGCTCCATCGAAACGGCCCATCGCTCAGTTCTCCCATTGTCAAATCTTGTTGTCGATCAGGTCCACGGCGAGCGCGGCAAGCAGTTTTACCGCCTCGCCATAGGTCCTGGCCTTTTCCGGATTGGAGGCGTTGCCGTCCAGCGCGCGGCGGTAGACGCCCTGGCAGATCGCCGCCAGCCGGAAGAAGGAGAAGGCGAGGAAAAAGCTCCAGTTGCCGATGCCGGCAAGGCCGCGGCGGCGGCAATAGGCGTTGACATAGGCTTCTTCCGAGGGCAGGCCGAGGGCTGCGCGGTCGACCCCGCCGAGGCCGCGAAAGCCCGATGCATGCGGCAGGCGCCATTGCATGCATTGATAGGCGATGTCGGCGAAGGGGTGGCCGAGCGTCGACAGCTCCCAGTCGAGCACCGCAATCACTTGCGGCTCGCTGGCTGCGAAGATCATGTTGTCCAGCCGGTAGTCGCCATGCACCAGCGAGACCCGGCCATCATCGGCCGGCATGTGCGTCTCCAGCCAGGCGATCAGCCGATCCATGTCCGCCACCATGCCCGTTTCGGAGGCGCGGTACTGGCTGGTCCAGCGGCCGAACTGGCGTTCGAAATAGCTGCCGGACTTGCCGAAATCCACAAGCCCGACAGCTTCGACGTCGACATCGTGCAAGGCGGCCAGCGTTGCGTTCATGGCGTCGTAGATGGCGGCGCGATCCTCGTTCCCGGATGCATCCGGCAGCGACGGGTCCCAGAAGATGCGGCCGTCGAGGAACTCCATGAGGTAGAACATGCGGCCGATGGGCGATTCCTCGCCTGACAGATGCAGCATGCGCGGCACCGGCACGGCGGTGGCGGCAAGCGCCTTCATCACCCGGAACTCGCGATCGACCTGGTGCGCTGATTTCAGCAACTGGCCCGGCGGCTTGGCGCGCAGTACGTAGCGGCCGCTTGCCGCGGTCAGAAGATAGGTCGGGTTCGATTGTCCGGATTTGAACTTCTCGATGGCGGAAAGCCCGCCAAAACCCGGGATATGCGCCTCGAGATAGGGCGCAAGCGCCGCCTGATCGAGCGCGTTCAGGTCGTTCATGCGGTCTCGGGCTGGCGCTCGATTAGCGTCAGGGTCAGCCAGCGCGCGGTCAGCGCCGGCTTCTTCGAGCCCTCGATCTCGATGGTCACGTCATGCGCCGTCTGCACCCAGCCCGAGGGCCTGACCTTGACGTCGGCGAGCACGAAACGGGTGCGGATGCGCGCGCCGGTCTTTACCGGCGCCAAAAAGCGCAGCGAATCGAAGCCGTGGTTGACGCCCATCTTGCTGTTTTCGAGCGGCGGCATGGTCTCGAAGGTCATCGCCGAGAGCAGCGACAGCGACAGGAAGCCATGCGCGATGGTGCCGCCGAACGGCGTCTCGCGGCTGGCGCGGTCTGGGTCGCAGTGGATGAACTGGTGGTCGTCGGTGGCGTCGGCGAACTGGTCGATCATGCGCTGCGTGACCACACGCCAGGGCGACACGCCGACTTCCTTGCCGACGCTGGCCAGAAGCACATCGAGACTGATCGGTTCCACGCTGATGTCCTCCACTTCACCCCCGCCGGCGTTCCGGTCGGACATTCATTCCTTGAACAGGGTCAGCCCATGCTGCACCGACTGGCCGCCGTCGATCGGCAGGATGGCGCCGGTGACGTAGCTGCCCGCACGGCTGCACAAATAGAGCGTTGCGCCGGCAATGTCATCCGGCATGCCGATGCGGCCGATCGGAACATGGCCGCCGACATGTTTCGCCTGTTCCTCGGTTCCGGTCGCAAAGGCAGTCATCCGGCTCTGGAAGGGACCGGGGGCGAAGGCGTTGACGGTGATGCGGCGGGCGGCGAACTCGATCGCCAGCGTGCGCGTCAGGTGATGAACCGCGGCCTTGGAGGCGGTGTATGAATAGGCATCATCGGCAAGCGGCTGCGTGCCCATCACCGAACCCAGATTGATCACCCGGGCCGGATCCGCCTCGCTGGCGGCGGCGTCGAGCAGTGGCAGCAGCTCGCGCGTCAGATGGAAGACGGCGGTGACGTTGACGCCGAACACCTTGGCCCACGCGTGGTAGGGGAACTCTTCCAGCGGCGCGCCCCAGGAGATGCCGGCATTGTTGACCAGAATGTGCAGCCGCTCCGTCCGCGCCTTTACCTCGGCGACGAGCGCGGCGATGCCGGCCTCGCTGGAGACGTCGCCGGCAAAGCCCTCGGCATGCCCCGGGCCGCCGAGGGCGTTGAGTTCGTCCGCGACCTTGATGCAGTCCTCGCCCTTGCGGGAGGCGATCATGACGCTGGCGCCGGCCCTGACCAGGGCGGTCGCCGCCATGCGGCCGATGCCGGTCGCGGCACCCGTGACCAGCGCGGTCTTGCCGGCGACCGAGAACAGCTCGTCCAGATAGCTCATGGCGCTCCTCCGCAATCTCGCCGCAGGCCGAGGCCAGGGGACTCGCCTGGGGACTCGCGTTGACAAGGCTAGCCGAAGTACGGTCATCCTTGCCACGGGTAAAGAGGCATCTCCGAAAGGACCGGAAGCGATGGCGGATATGAATCTCGGCATGACCGAGCGACTGAAGCCGATCCACGCGCGCGTCGCGGCGATGGTGCGCGACGAGATCGCGCCGCTCGGCGAGGAGTTCCTGGCCGAGATCGGCAAGGGCGGCGACCGCTGGGTCTACACGGCGCGGCAGACCGAAATCCTCGAGGGCCTCAAGAAGACCGCCCGGGAACGCGGGCTGTGGAACTTCTGGCTGACCGGTTCCGAGCGCGGCTATGGCCTCTCCACGGTCGAATACGCCTATCTGGCGGAGGAGATGGGCAAGGCGCATCTGGGAGCCGAGACCTTCAACTGCTCGGCGCCCGACACCGGCAATATGGAGGTGCTGGAGCGCTACGGCTCGGCGGAGCACAAGCAACAATGGCTGGAGCCGCTGCTCGACGGCAGGATCCGCTCGGCCTATCTGATGACCGAGCCGGACGTCGCCTCCTCCGACGCCACCAACATTTCGATGCGCTGCGAGCGGCGCGGCGACGATTATGTGCTCAACGGCGAGAAATGGTGGGCGTCCGGCGCCGGCGATCCGCGCTGCGCCATCTACATCGTGATGGTCAGGACAGGCTCCGGCGACGATCCGCGTCATCGCCAGCATTCGATGATCCTGGTGCCTTCCGATGCGAAGGGCGTGACCAAGCTCAGGGCCATGCAGGTCTATGGCGACGACGATGCGCCGCACGGCCACATGCATCTCAGGTTCGACAATGTGGTCGTGCCGGCGTCGAACCTGATCCTCGGCGAGGGCAGGGGCTTCGAGATCGCGCAGGGGCGGCTGGGACCGGGCCGCATCCATCACTGCATGCGCGCCATCGGCCAGGCCGAGATGGCGCTGGAGATGCTGTGCCAGCGCTCGGTGCGCCGCGAGGCCTTCGGCCAGCCCCTGGCGAAACTCGGCGCCAATTTCGACACCATCGCCGAATGCCGCATGGAGATCGAGATGGCGAGACTGCTCTGCCTCAAGGCGGCATGGATGATCGACCAGGGCGACGCCCGCGCCGCCGCGCCCTGGATCAGCCAGATCAAGGTCGTGGCGCCGCGCGTCGCGCTCAAGGTCACCGACGAGGCGGTGCAGATGTTCGGCGCGCAAGGCATCAGCCAGGACACGCCGCTGGCGCGCTCGTGGACGCATCTGCGCACGCTGCGCCTCGCCGACGGGCCCGACGCCGTGCACCGCCGGCAGGTGGCGCGAACCGAGCTGAAGAAATACACGCAGGAGAAGGTCTGAGCGCGAGGCTTGGCCAGTCACTGCTCTGCGACAAGCAAGGAGTATCCCCGATGACCCTCCCATCCGAAATGAAGGCGCTGCTGCTGACCGGCGACGGCTACACCAAGACGCCATCGGGCAGCGCGCTTGAGACGATGGACCCCTATCTCGAGCAAGGCACGATCGCGGTGCCGACACCCGGACCGAGCCAGGTGCTGATCAAGGTCAGCCTGGCCTCGATCAACCCGTCCGACGTCGCCTTCATCAAGGGCCAGTACGGCCAGCCGCGGGTCAAGGGTCGGCCGGCCGGCTTCGAGGGCGTCGGCATCGTGGCCGCGACCGGCGGCGAGCCCTACGCAACGGGTCTGGCCGGCAAGCGCGTCGCCTTCGCCACCGGCCTGTCGAACTGGGGCGCCTGGGCCGACTATGCGGTCGCGGAAGCGGCGTCCTGCATCCCGCTGCTCGACACGGTGCGCGACGAGGATGCGGCGGCGATGATCGTCAACCCGCTCACCGCGCTCGCCATGTTCGACATCGTCAAGCAGGACAGCGAGAAGGCCTTTGTCATGACAGCCGGCGCCAGCCAGCTCTGCAAGCTGATAGCGGGCCTCGCCAAGGAAGAGGGCTACAAGCCGATCGTCACCGTGCGCCGCGACGAGCAGATCGCGCTGCTCAAGGAAGTCGGCGCCGCCCATGTGCTCAACGAGAAGGCGCCGGATTTCGAGGCCAGGCTGCGCGAAGTGATAAAGGCAGAGCAGCCGCGCATCTTCCTCGACGCGGTCACCGGGCCGCTGGCCTCGGCCATCTTTAACGCCATGCCGAAGCGCTCGCGCTGGATCGTCTATGGCCGGCTCGACGCGGAGCCGACGGTCATCCGCGAGCCGGGCCAGCTGATCTTCCAGCACAAGCATATCGAAGGCTTCTGGCTCGCTGAATGGATGCGCGAGCACCGCGACCGGATGGGTCCGGCGGTCATGGAGGCGCAGAAGCGCTTTTCCGACGGCCGCTGGTCGACGGATGTGACGGCGGTGGTGCCGCTGGAAGAGGCGATCGGCCGCGCGGCGGGGGAGCTCGCCAAACCGAACGGCAAGGTGTTCATCAAGCCGTAGGTTTTCCCTTCACCCCGTTCACGGGGAGAAGGTGCCCGAAGGGCGGATGAGGGGCGGCGCTGACGGCCGTGATTGGCCGTGCTGCTGGCGTTCGTCGTCATCGATACCAGGCGGCAATCTCGCAAGCTTGGTGCTGCCCCTCACCTGCCTGCCGGCATCCTCTCCCCGTATAGTGACGGGGAGAGGAGAGCTAGACCTACTCCGCCGGCTCGACGTTGGTGTAGGCGGCTTCCTCGAGCTCGCGCTTCAGCCGTGCTTCCTCGTGCGTCTTCGGCGTAACGAAACGGCCGAGCAGCAGATAGGCGACCGGGGTCAGGAACAGGGTCGAGACGGTGGCGAGGCCAAGCCCGCCGACGATCACCCAGCCGAGCGCAATGCGCGCCTCGGCGCCGGCGCCGACGGCCAGCACCAGCGGCACGCCGCCGAGCACGGTGCAGATCATCGTCATCATCACCGGGCGCAGGCGGATGATGGAGGCCTGCTCGATCGCCTCGCGCACCCCGAGCCCGCGGTCGCGCAGCTGGTTGGCGAACTCGACGATGAGGATGCCGTTCTTGGCCATGACGCCGACGAGCAGCACCAGGCCGATCTGGCTGTAGGCATTGAGGCTGGTCCCTGAGAGCAGGAGCGCGAAGATCGCGCATGCCAAACCCAATGGCACCGTCGCCATGATGATGATGGCGCTGACGAAGCTTTCGAACTGCGCGGCAAGCACCAGCAGGATGATGACCAGAGCGAAGCCGAAGATGGTGATCATGGCGCTGTTGGTCTCGCCCAGCGTCGCCGCCTCGGCGAGCGGCAGGATGCGGCTGCCCGGCGGCAAGAGCGGCGTGGCGATCTCCTCGGCGCGGCTCAGCGCGTCGCCGAGCGCGAAGTCGCCTGACAGGTTCGAGGTGATAGCGACCGACGGCTGCTGCTGCTCGCGCGTCAGCGACGGCGGCACGGCGCGTTCGGTCAGCGTGGCGATGGTCGACATCGGCAGGAAGCGACCGTCGCCGGTCTTCAGGAAGATGTTCTCGAGGTCGGTCGGGTCGTTGATCGGGTTGGTCGTCGACACCAGCTTCACGCCATAGCTGCGGTCGGCGATATAGACGTCGACGACGTCGTTGCCGTCGAGCATGGCCTGCAGCGTGTCGGCCAGCCCGGTGATGTCGATGCCGAGGTCGGAGGCGCGTTCGCGGTCGATGGCGACGGCAAGCTGGGGCTGGGTCGGGTCGACGGTGAGCCGTGGCGTCTGGAAGCGCTGATCCTTCTGCATCTCGGCAATGACCTTGCCGGCCGCCTCGCCGAGCGCCTTGCGGTCGTTGCCGACCAGCGCGAACTGCAGGCCGTTGCCGGCGCCGCGAATGCCAAGGCTGTTGGGCTGTACGGGGAAGACGCGCACGCTCGGCACCTGCCTCGTCAATCGGCTGATCTCGGCCACGATCTGCTGCTGGCTGCGCGCGCGCTCGCTCCACGGCGCCAGCGTCATCACCATGAAGCCTGAGTTGTAGGCGCCGTTCTGGCCGGCGTTTTCGAAGGTGCTGCGGATATCGCCGGAATCGCGTAGCGGCTGGATCAACCTCTCGATCTTCTGCATCTGCTCGGTCGTGTAGTCGAGGCTGACGCCTTGCGGCGCGCTGATGCGCAACAAGACGACGGCGCGGTCCTCGCTCGGCGTCAGCTCCTGGCGGATGGTGCCGAAAAGCGTGAAGGCGATGCCGGCAAAGAGCACGGCCACCAGCACCACCAGCCACGGCGCGTCGAGGCAGGCGTGCAGGCAGCGCCGGTAGGTCGCGTTCAGCGCGCCGCCGATGCGGGCGCCGACGCCCTTGCCGCCTTCATGGTGGAGCGAGGCGCTGGACAGCATGCGCGAGGCGAGCATCGGGCAAAGGGTGAGCGCGACCACGCAGGACAGAAGCACCGACATCGCCAGCACGAAGCCGAATTCGCGAAACAGGCCGCCGGTCTGGCCGGGCAGGAAGGAGATCGGCACGAAGACGGCGACCAGCGTCAGCGTGGTGGCGATGACGGCGAAGAACACTTCCTGCGCGCCGAGCACGGCGGCGGCGCGGGGCCCCATGCCTTCGTTGCGCCGGCGCACGATGTTTTCGAGCACGACGATGGCGTCGTCGACGACGAGGCCGGTCGCCAGCACCAGCGCCAGCAGCGTCAGGATGTTGACCGAGAAGCCGGCGAGATAGATCGCGGCGATGGTGCCGATCATGGCGACCGGCATCGACAGGCCGGGGATCAGCGTCGCGCGCCAGTCGAGCAGGAAGGCGTAGATGACGATCAGCACGATCGAGACCGAGAGCGCCAGCGCGATCTCGACCTCGTGCACGGCGCCGTTGACAAAGACCGCGTCGTCGCTGGTGACCTTGATCGACATGCCCTTGGGCAGGTTCTCCTGCAGCTTGGCGACCGCCGCCCTGACGCCGGTCGAGATGTCCAGCGTGTTCGATTCCGCCTGGCGGATGATGCCGAGGCCGATGCCGGTCTTGCCGTCCGAACGCAGCGCCGTCTGGCCGACGTCGGGGCCGAGCGTGACGGTGGCGACATCGCGGATGCGCGTCTTGCCGCCGACGGTGATGTTCTCGAACTCCTCCGGCGTCGTCACGTCCGCCGTCGTGCGCACGATCAGGTCCTGGTTGGTGGTGGTGATCGAGCCGGCCGGCGAATCGAAGGCGACCGAGGCAAGGGCCGTGCGGAGATCGGCGACGGTGAAGCCGTGGCTGGCGAGCTTGTTCTGGTCGACGTCGATGCGGAAGATCTTGTCGCGGTCACCGGAGACCTGGACGTCGGCGACGCCCGGGACGGCGGCGAGCTCGTCCTCGATCTGGTCCTGGACGATCACCGTCATGTCCTGCACCGACATGGTGTCGGAGGTGACCGCCAGTCGCATCACCGGCTCGGAATTGGCATCGGCCTTGACGATGCGCGGCGTGTCGGCCGTGTCCGGTATCTGGTTGGAGATGCGGCTGACGGCGTCGCGCACATCGGAGGCGGCGACGTCGAGATCGACACCGTCGTTGAACTCGATGGTGACGCGGCTGTTGCCGAAGGAGGAGGTCGACGAGATCGACTTGACGCCGGAGACGCGCGCGACCGCACCCTCGATCGTGTCGGTAAGCTCGCGATCGACGGTCTCGGCTGCCGCGCCCTCGAAGGTGGTGCTGACGGTGATGACGGGGCGGTCGACATCCGGCAGTTCGCGGATCTCGACGCCATAGAAGGCGGCAAGGCCGGCGACCGCGATCAGCGTGTTCAGCACCAGGGCCATGACCGGCCGGCGGATGAACAGCGCGGTGAAGCCGCTCTCGCTGGCGATGTTGGCGCCGCCGCTCATGGGTTGCCGGCTTCGGCGGCGCGCTGCTCCTCGCCGGCGATGCGGACCTCGCCGCCCTCGCTGACGCTCTGGGTGCCTTCGGTCACCACCATGTCGCCGCTGACGATCGGCGCGTCGATCAGCACTGTCTCGGTGTTGCGCTGGATGATGCGCACCGGAACGCGTTTGGCCTTGCCGTCGGCGACCGCCCAGACATAGGCGCCGTCGGACCCCCACAGGATGGCCAGCGGACTGACCGCCGGATAGGAGTCGCCCGGGAATTTCATGCTGATCTGGAACGACATGCCGGCGCGCAGCGAGTCCGCCGGGTTGGCGATCGTCGCCTTGACCAGCAGCGTGCGGCTGACCTCGTCGATATGGTTGTCGATTGCCGAGACCGTGCCGGTATAGACCTGGCTGGGGTTGGCGATCGGCGTCGCCGACAGTTGCGCGCCGACCTTGACGGCGGCGGCGAAGCGCTCGGGCACCAGGAAGTCGACCAGTATCGAGGAGCGGTCGTCGAGCGTGGCGATGGCCGACTGGCTGGTCACGTAATTGCCGGCGGAGATCGGCAGGATGCCGACCGTACCCGCTATGGGCGCCACGATCGAACGGCGCTGCAGGGCTAGCTCGGCGTCGCGCAACGACAGCTTGGCGTTGGCCAGCGCCACCTCGGCATCGGCGACGGCGACCGGCGTCGCGGCGTTCGAGGCCCGCAGCGACTTGACCCGGTCGAGCTTGTCCTGCGCGTCCTGCAGGCCGACCTTGGCGCGGTCCTCGGCAATCACCTCGGTGTCGGAATCGAGCGTGGCGATGACCTGGCCCTTGTCGACATGGGTTCCGGAGGCGACCAGGAATTGCACGAGACGTCCGGAACTGTAAGGGTTGACCGTCACCGAGGCGTTGGCTCGGCCGGTGCCGATCGCTTGCAGGCGGTCGTTGATGGTGGCGGTGCTCGCCGGCAGGGCGACGACATTGGCCGGTCGCCGGGTGCTGTCGCGACCGCTCGCCTGCCTTGCCGGGTCGACGGCGCCGGTCGTCTGCGCCGATGTCGCGGCATCGGCCCATTCGATGCCCCAGCGTGCCAGCACCTCATGCGCGCCGGGGAAAAAGCGTACCCAGGCGGCCGCGGCGGCCACCAGGATCACAAGCGCAAAAACGATCTGTTTCCAGGCGGCCATCGGCACTCCGGTCGGCAAAACGCCTACAGTTTCCCCAAGCAAAAAACGCAGCGACGCACCCCGGCAATGTGCGAAGCCACGCGATATCATGGCTTTATGGCAATTCTGCCGCTGCCGTGCACATTAAATCTGCGTAACGTTGGCCGGCCGCCGGACCAAAGGTTGCCTAGCGCAGCCCTTCCAGCTCACGGATGCGCTTGGCGCCGTCGGCCTCGAGCTGCCTCGTGACGGCGCCGATCAGCGTCTCGGCGACGACGAAGAGGGCGGCCGAGGAATCCCAGGCCGAGGGCACGGCGGTGCGCCCGGCGATGACATGGCGGGCGAAACGGGCGATCGGCGACAGCCACTGGTCGGTGAACAGCACGATCTGGACGCCGCGCTGATGCGCCGTCTCGGCAAAGCGCACCAGGCTGTCCTGGTAGCGCCTGATGTCGAAGATCACCAGCACGTCGCGCTTGCCCATGTCAATCAGCCGGTCGCGCCAGATGCTCTCCTGTCCGGCGAGGTGGTAGACGTCCGGCTGGACGATGGCGAGGTGGGCGGCCATGTAGCGCGCCAGCGGATCGGTGAAGCGGCCGCCGATCAGGAAGGTCTTGCCGCGCCGCTCGGCAAGTTTCGCGGCGATGTCGGCCAGTTGCTTGTCGGACAGGTGCCTGAAGGTCTCGCGCATGTTCTCGAGCGTCGCCTCGAGCATCGGCGACACCGCGCCGCCGCCGGGCGAGGCCGGGTTGAGCGTGCGCGATGCCGGCGACTGCAATTGCGCCGCCAGCTCGTCCTGAAGCGCCGACTGGAATTCCGGATAGTTCTGGAAGCCGAGACGGGCAACGAAACGCAGGATCGTCGGCGAGGACACGCCGGCGGCGGCCGAAAATTCGGCGACGGTCTTAAGCCCGATCAACGGATAGTTGGCGATCAGCGTCTGCGCCGCGCGCCGCTCGCCGGCCGGCATGGCGCCGATGCGGTCGGAAATCAGTTCGGCGATGCTGGAGATCATGGTTTTTCCCCCACCTATTGGCCCGGTCGACGCCGTTCCCCGAAATCGCGTTTGACAAAGCCGGACAAACTGTATGAAATCATCCGCAGGGACGCAATGAGACAAAATACGTAACATACGATACAGCGCTCCCGAGGGGACGACTGACTATGGAGACAGCACGGCCCGCCAGCCCTGCATCGCCTGAAACCGTAAGGGTGACCAACCCCGGCGGGGCGAGCCCATTTGTTCTGACTTGCGACCACGCCTCCAACTTCCTGCCGCCTGAATTCGGCACGCTCGGCCTGCCGACGGAGGACCTCTCCCGCCACATCGCCTGGGATCCCGGCGCACTGCCCGTCGCCCATCGCATGGCCGCCGCGCTCGATGCCACGCTGGTCGAAACCCGCATCTCGCGCCTCGTCATCGACTGCAACCGGCCGCTCGATGCGCCGGACCTCGTGCCTCCGGTCAGCGAGACCACGGTCATTCCCGGCAATGCCGGTCTGTCGGACAATCAGCGCGCCGCGCGTATCGATCTGTCGTGGCGGCCGTTCCATGACTCGATCGCAGGCATCATCGACGAGCGGCTGGCGCGCGGACAGGAAACGCGGCTGGTGTCGGTGCATTCCTTCACGCCGGTCTACAAGGGCAAGAGCCGGCCCTGGCACATCGGCATCATCCATGACGAGGACCGCCGGCTGGCAGCGCCCCTGATCGCAGCGCTCAAGCGGCTCGCCGGCGTCACTGTCGGCGTCAACGAACCCTATTCGCCGGCCGACCGCGTCTATTTCACGCTGGAACGCCATGCGCGCTCGCGCGGCCTTGCCTGCGCGATGATCGAAATCCGCAACGATGAAATCTCCGGCGAGGCCGGGCAGCGGAGATGGGCGGATCTGCTCACCGGCATTTTTTCTGATCTGGAGCCCGAGGAGGCCAGCGGCTCCCGACAACGCGCAGTGGGATAGTCAGTACAATCGGCCAGCTAAGAACTAAAGGGGACTTCAAATGGCAGCACCGGGTTATACCGAAGTTGATAAGGCGGAGGACGTAAAGCACCTCCACAGCATGGGCTACGCCCAGGAACTGGAGCGGCGCCTCAGCCGCTTTTCGAATTTCGCGGTTTCGTTCTCCATCATCTGCATCCTGTCCGGCGGCATCAATTCGCTGGCGCAGGCCACCTCCGGCGCCGGCGGCATCGGCATCGGCATCGGCTGGCTGGTCGGCTGCTTCGTCTCGCTGACCTTCGCGGTCGCCATGTCGCAGATCAGTTCGGCCTATCCGACGGCCGGCGGCCTCTATCACTGGGGTTCGATCCTCGGCAATCGCGGCACCGGCTGGGTGACGGCCTGGCTCAACCTGCTCGGCCTGATCACCGTGCTCGGCGCCATCAATGTCGGCACCTGGACCTTCTTCGTCGGCGCCTTCGGACCGGCGCTCGGCATCGAGGGCAATCTGACCAACCAGATGATCTTCCTGATCATCATCACCGGCGCCCAGGCGCTGATCAACCATCTCGGCATCAAGCTGACGGCGAAGCTCACCGACTTCTCGGGCTATCTCATCTTCTTAGGCTCGATCCTGATCGCGATCGTCTGCCTTGCCGCCGCCGAGACCTGGGATTTCAGCCGTCTCTTCACGTTCCACAACTACTCGGGCGAGGCCGGCGCCAATGTTTGGCCGTCGGTGTCGAATGCCTGGGTGTTCGCGCTCGGCCTGCTGCTGCCGATCTACACCATCACCGGCTACGACGCCTCGGCACACACCTCCGAGGAAACCATCAAGGCGGCCAGTTCCGTGCCGCGCGCCATGGTCATGTCGGTCATCTGGTCGGCCGTCTTCGGCTACCTGTTCCTGGCCGCCTTCATCCTGATGATCCCGAACATGGACGATGCCGCCAAGCAGGGCTGGAACGTGTTCTTCTGGGCCTTCGACCAGCGTGTCAGCCCCGGCATCAAGGAGTTCGTCTACCTCGTCGTGTTCGTTGCCCAGCTGCTGTGCGGCCTGGCGACGGTGACTTCGGCCTCGCGCATGATCTTCGCCTTCTCGCGTGACGGCGGCCTGCCGGGTTCGGCAGCGCTCGCCAAGGTCAGCCCGACCTATCGCACGCCGGTGGCGGCGATCTGGACGGCGTCGATCCTGTCGGTGCTGTTCGTCTGGGGTTCGACCCTGGTTTCGGTCGCCGGTACCTCGGCCTACACCATCGTGGTGTCCTGCACGGTCATCTTCCTGTTCCTGTCCTTCACCGTGCCGATCGTGCTCGGCATGCTGGCCTGGGGCACGCCGAAGTGGGACAAGATGGGCCCGTGGAACATGGGGCGTGCGATCTTCATGCTGTTCGGCGTCCTCTCCATTCTGTCGATGATCCTGATCTTCGTCATCGGCATCCAGCCGCCGAACGACTGGGCGCTCTACATCACCGTCGGCTTCTTCATCCTGACGGCGATCGTGTGGTTCGCGTTCGAACGCAACCGCTTCCAGGGCCCGCCGCTCGGCGACATCATCGCGGCGCGCCAGGCGGCGATCCAGGCGGCCGAACAGGCGGTCGGCGAAACCGGCCACTGACTTCCATAACCATGGCCATGGCCGGCCTCGCGCCGGCCATGGCTGCGTTTATCCCTCTCAACGACCAAGCGCTGGAGTGCCAAAAGAATGGCCGGAAATTTCTCGTTCGATCAGTTGAAGAAAGCGGTCTCCAATGGCGAGATCGACACGGTGTTGGCTTGCATCGTCGACATGCAGGGCCGGCTCGTCGGAAAGCGGTTCCTTGCCCAGTATTTCGTCGATTCCGCGCATGGCGAAACGCATGGCTGCAACTATCTGCTTGCCTGCGACATCGATATGGAGCCGGTGCCGGGCTACAAGGCGGCGAGCTGGTCGAAGGGTTATGGCGACTTCGTCATGAAGCCGGACCTTGCGACGCTGCGGCGGCTGCCGTGGCTCGAAAAGACGGCGCTTGTGATTTGCGACGTGCTCGACCACCACGACCATGAAGACCTCGCGCATTCGCCGCGCGCGATCCTGAAGAAGCAGGTCAAGCGCCTGAAGGATCGCGGCTATATCGGCTACTTCGCCTCCGAGCTCGAATTCTACCTCTTCAACGAGACCTACGATTCCGCCCGCAAGAAGCACTGGCACGGCCTCGACTCGGCCTCGCCCTACATCGGCGACTACCAGATCGGCATCACCACCAAGGAAGAAGGCGTCATGCGCCGGCTTCGCAACGAGATGGAAGCTGCCGGCATTCCGATCGAGAACTCCAAGGGCGAATGGGGCCCGGGCCAGGAAGAGATCAACGTGCGCTACGCCGAAGCGCTCGACATGGCCGACCGCCACGTCATCCTGAAGAACGGCGCCAAGGAGATCGCCGATTCCGAAGGCAAGTCGATCTCCTTCATGGCCAAGTACAATTACGGGCTCGCCGGCAACTCCAGCCACATCCACAATTCGCTGTGGAGCGCCGACGGCAAGACGCCGCTGTTCTTCGACAAAAACGCCGAATGGACGCTGTCGACGCTCGGCCAGCAATGGGCGGCCGGTCAGCTCAAATACGCCAAGGAATTCACCTGGTTCCTGGCGCCCTACATCAACTCCTACAAGCGCTTCCAGGCCGGCACCTTCGCGCCGACCAAGATCATGTGGAGCGAGGACAACCGCACCGCCGGTTTCCGCCTGTGCGGCGAGGGCACCAAGGGCATCCGCATGGAATGCCGGATCGGCGGCGCTGACTTGAACCCCTACCTCGCCTTCGCGGCGCTGATCGCGTCCGGCCTTGCCGGCATCGACGAGAAGCTGGAACTGCAGAAGCCGTTCGTCGGCGATGCCTACCAGGCCTCGCGCCTGCCCGAGATCCCGAAGACGCTGCGCGACGCCACCGAGACGCTGTCGAAGTCGAAGATGCTGAAGCAGGCCTTCGGCGAGGATGTTGTCGAGCATTATGTGCATACGGCCCGCTGGGAGCAGTTCGAATACGACCGCCGGATCACCGATTGGGAACTGCACAGGGGGTTCGAGCGGTACTAGGGTGCCGGGTTAGCGCCGGCGCTGCCCTCGCCCCTACGCTCTATCGGTGAAGAACGGGGAGGGGGCGTCAGCGCAGGAGTTTCGCCCTTCTCCCCGTATGGGGGAAGGTGGCGGCAGGCGGATGAGGGGCGGCGCCACGCCACATGATTTTCGATTGTTGTAAAACTGCGAGGAAGACATGACCGAGACGGTCAAACTCAAATCACCCATCGACGGCTCGATTTACGCCGAGCGGCCGGTCGCCACCGATCAGGCGATCAATGCCGCGGTCGAGCGCGCCAAGGCGGCGCAGGAGAAGTGGGCGGAGACGCCGGTCGTCGAGCGTGGCAAGTACATGCTGGCGATGCTCGAAGCGCTGGTCGCCATGACCGACGAGATCGTGCCGGAGATCGCCTGGCAGATGGGCCGCCCGGTGCGCTATGGCGGCGAGTTCGGCGGCGTCAAGGAACGCGTCAACTACATGGTCGAGATCGCCGAACAGGCGTTGAAGCCGGTCCTGGCCTCCAACCCGAAGGACGGCTTCCGCCGCTATGTGAAGAAGGTGCCGCTCGGCGTGGTCATGGTTATCGCGCCGTGGAAC
Source organism: Mesorhizobium sp. M4B.F.Ca.ET.214.01.1.1 (assembly GCF_004791545.1). Classification (NCBI taxonomy): domain Bacteria; kingdom Pseudomonadati; phylum Pseudomonadota; class Alphaproteobacteria; order Hyphomicrobiales; family Phyllobacteriaceae; genus Mesorhizobium; species Mesorhizobium sp. M4B.F.Ca.ET.214.01.1.1. The sequence goes on along the minus strand of NZ_SRUX01000003.1, from coordinate 330,247 downwards.
TACCCCTATCTCACCGCCGTCAACACCATCGTGCCGGCGCTGATGGCCGGCAGCGCGGTCATCCTCAAGCACGCGGCGCAGACGCTTCTGGTCGGCGAACGCTTCCAGCAGGCTTTCGACAAGGCCGGCCTGCCCAAGGGCCTGTTCCAGAACCTCGTCCTGAACCACGGCCAGACCGAGAGGCTGCTCGGCTCCGGCAAGATCGACCATGTCAACTTTACCGGCTCGGTCGCCGGCGGCCGCGCAATCGAGAAAGCCGCGGCCGGCACCTTCATGAGCCTCGGCCTCGAGCTCGGCGGCAAGGACCCGGCCTATGTGCTGCCCGACGCCAAGATGGACCATGCGGTCGCCAATCTGGTCGACGGCGCCTTCTTCAATTCCGGCCAGTGCTGCTGCGGTATCGAGCGCGTCTATGTTCACGAGAAGGTCTATGACGAGTTTGTCGAGGGCTTCATCGCCGAGACCAGGAACTATGTCGTCGGCAATCCGCTGGAGCAGGCGACGACGCTGGGGCCGATGGCGCAGGCACGCTTCGCCGACCTGATCCGCGAGCAGAAGGCCGAGGCGCTGCGCAAGGGTGCCACCGCGCATGTCAACATGAAGGTCGCCAGTGACAAGCCTGGCTCGCCCTATCTGGCGCCTGAAGTGCTCACCAATGTCGACCACCAGATGAGCGTCATGCGCGAGGAGAGTTTTGGTCCGATCGTCGGCATCATGAAGGTGCGCAACGACGAGGAGGCGATCGCTTTGATGAATGACAGTCCCTACGGGCTGACGGCATCTATCTGGACGCGCGACACCGAGCATGCGGCGGCGATCGGCGACCGCGTCGAGACCGGCACCGTGTTCATGAACCGTTGCGACTATCTCGATCCGGCGCTCGTGTGGACCGGCGTCAAGGACACCGGCAAGGGCGCAGCACTTTCGGCGATCGGCTACGACAATCTGACCCGGCCGAAATCATTCCACCTGCGTGAAGCGATCTGATTTTTTTCGAAAGACAAGCAATGTCCAAGCTCATCTCCAAATGGAACTACCCGACCACCGTCCGCTTCGGCGCCGGCCGCATCAAGGAACTGCCAGACGTGCTGGCAGCCACAGGCATCAAGCGGCCGCTCTTCGTCACCGATCCTGGGCTGGCGAAACTGCCGGTCGTCGCCTCGACGCTGAAGATCCTCGACGACGCCAAAGTTCCGTATGGCGTGTTTTCCGAGGTCAAGCCGAACCCGGTCGATTCCAACCTGACCGCCGGCATCGCGGTGTTCAAGAAGGGCAAGCATGACGGCGTTATCGCCTTCGGCGGCGGCTCGGCGCTCGACCTCGGTAAGCTGATCGCCTTCCAGGCCGGGCAGACGCGGCCGGTGTGGGACTTCGAGGATGTCGGCGACTGGTGGACGAGAGCCGATTCCGACGCGATTGCGCCGATCATCGCGGTGCCGACCACCGCCGGCACCGGTTCGGAAGTCGGCCGCGCCGGCGTCATCACCAATGAGGCGACGCACACCAAGAAGGTCATCTTCCATCCGAAGCTCCTGCCGGCGATCGTGATCGCCGATCCGGAGCTGTCGGTCGGCATGCCGGGCTTCATCACCGCCGGCACCGGCATGGACGCGCTGGCGCACTGCCTCGAAGCCTATTGCGCGCCGGGCTATCATCCGATGGCTGACGGCATCGCGGTGGAAGGCATTCGGCTGGTGTTCGAGAACCTGCCCAGGGCCTTCGCCAACGGCAAGGACCTGGTCGCCCGCGCCCATATGATGAGCGCCGCGGCGATGGGCGCGGCGGCCTTCCAGAAGGGGCTGGGCGCCATCCACTCGCTGTCGCATCCGATCGGCGCGCTCTACGACACCCATCACGGCATGACCAACGCCGTGTTCATGCCCTATGTGCTGGCCTTCAACCGCGACGCCATCGACGAGCGCATCGCCCGGCTCGCCGCCTATTGCGGCATCAAGGGCGGCTTCGATGGTTTCGCCAAGGCGATCATCAAGCTGCGCAAGGAGCTCAAGGTGCCGCATGCGCTGCCTGGCCTGATCAAAGGTCTCGACATGGACAAGAAGCGCAAGGGGCTGATCGCCGACATGGCGGTGGTCGATCCGACCGCCGGCGGCAACCCGGTCAAGCTGACCAAGAAGGCGGCACTCACGCTGCTGGAAAACGCCATCGCCGGCGCCGTCTGAGATCGATTTCAGGCGTCGGAATTGATCCGGAAAACGAGGGGAAAGGAAAGGGGAGAGGGCGAAAGACAAGGCGGGAAATAATTAGCCGGAAAAATAATCGCGAGGCGATTGCTACACCCGGTTAAAAAGAGTTTACTTTTTCGTACTGCGGGGTGCCGGTTTCACAAAGCTTTCATCTGGCTGTCACACGAAAACGATACCGCATCGCAGGCGTCCAACGGCGTCAGTTCAACGGAGAGAACACATGTTCAAATTCACGGGGAAAGTGCTTTCCCTTTCGGCCGCGACCCTGATGGTGTCGTCGGTGATTTCGTCCGCGGCTTCGCTGGATGAACTCGTCAAGGCGGCCAAGGCGGAGGGCGAGCTCACCACGATCGCGCTGCCGCATGACTGGTGCGGTTACGGCGCCGTCATCGATGGCTTCAAGGCGAAGTATCCGGAGATCAAGATCAACGAACTCAACCCGGATGCCGGCTCGGGCGACGAGATCGAGGCGATCAAGGCCAACAAGGACAACAAGGGCCCGCAGGCGCCTGACGTCATCGACGTCGGCCTGTCCTTCGGCCCGTCGGCAAAGGCCGACGGCCTGATCCAACCCTACAAGGTGTCGACCTGGGACTCGATCCCGGACAGCGCCAAGGATGCGGATGGCTTCTGGACCGGCGACTATTACGGCGTGCTGTCCTTCCTGGTGAACAAGGATCTGGTCAAGGAAGCGCCGGCTGACTGGGCCGACCTCTTGAAGGCAGACTATGCCAACACGGTTGCGCTCGCCGGTGACCCGCGCGCCTCGAACCAGGCCATCCAGGCCGTCTACGCCGCCGGCCTTTCCGGTGGCGCGGCCGCTGGCGAAGCCGCCGGCACCGCCGGTCTCGACTTCTTCAAGAAGCTCAACGCCGCCGGCAATTTCGTGCCGGTCATCGGCAAGCCGGCGACGCTCGCCCAGGGCCAGACGCCGATCCTGGTCACCTGGGATTACAACGCGCTTGCCGGCCGCGACACGCTGAAGGGCAACCCGCCCGTCGATGTCGTCGTGCCGAAGACCGGCGTCGTCGCCGGCGTCTACGTGCAGGCGATCAGCGCCTACGCGCCGCACCCGAATGCTGCCAAGCTGTGGCTCGAGTATCTCTACTCCGACGAAGGCCAGATCGGCTGGCTGAAGGGCTATTGCCACCCGATCCGCTTCAACGACCTCGCCAAGAACGGCAAGCTCCCGGCCGACGTGATGGCCAAGCTGCCGCCGGCCGAGGCCTATGCATCAGCTGTCTTCCCGACCCTCGATGAACAGGGCAAGGCCAAGGAAGCCATCACCAAGAACTGGGATGCCGTTGTCGGCGCCAACGTGAAGTAACACAATGTAAGGGCCGGGCGGCTTTGGCCGCCCGGCTCCTCTCCAAGACGGTAGCCGGCGCATGACCGATCTCTCCCTCTCCAATCAAGCCATTGCGGGGAAGACCGCGCCGCCCGCCGAGGCGCGAAGGCTGCGGCTGCCGACGCAGTGGCTCGGCGTCACGCCGTTCTTCGTCTTCGCGATCATGTTCCTGATCCTGCCCACGCTCTACCTGATGCTGGGCGCCTTCCAGAACGACGCAGGCGAGTTCACGTTCGAAAACATCGCGGCCCTGGCGCAGCCGTCGATCGTTGCCGCCTACTGGATTTCCATCAAGGTCAGCCTTGCCTCGGCTCTGATCGGCGCCTTCGCCGGGCTCGCCATCGCCATTGCCATCGTGCGTGGCGGCCTGCCGGACTGGATACGCTCGGCGACGCTGACATTTTCCGGTGTCGCTTCCAATTTCGCCGGCGTGCCGCTGGCCTTCGCCTTCCTTGCCACGCTGGGCCGGCTCGGGCTCGCCACCGTCATCCTGAACACCGTGTTTGGGCTGAACATTTACGCGCACGGCTTCAACATCCTGTCCTTCTGGGGCCTGACGCTGACTTATGTCTACTTCCAGATCCCGCTGATGGTGGTCATCATCACGCCGGCTATCGACGGGCTGAAGAAGGAATGGGGTGAAGCCGCCGCGACGCTCGGCGCGACCACGGCGCAGTATTGGCGCATGGTGGTCATTCCGGTGATCTGGCCGAGCTTCCTCGGCACCGTGATCCTGCTCTTCGCCAACGCCTTCGGGGCGATCGCCACCGCCTATGCGCTGACTGGTTCCTCGCTCAACATCGTGCCGATCCTGCTCTACGCGCAGATCCGTGGCGACGTATTGCACAACGCGCATCTCGGCTATGCGATCGCCTTCGGCATGATCGTCATCACCGGTCTCGCCAATGTCTTCTACATCTGGTTCCGGACCCGCTCGGAGAGGTGGCTCAAATGAAGTCCGGTAGATTCTGGGCCTGGGTCGTCTTCGCGCTGGGCGCGGCCTATTTCTTCATTCCGCTGATCGCGACCGTCGAATTCTCGATGCGCATGCGGCGCGGCGCCTATTCGTTCGACGCCTATCAGATCGTGCTGGGGGACGAGCGCTTCCAGGCCACATTCATGTATTCGGTAGTCGCGGCGATCTTCACCATCATCCTCGGCGTGCTGATCGTGGTGCCCGCGGCCTACTGGATCCGGCTGCGTCTGCCGCAGATCAGGCCGGTGGTCGAGTTCATCACGCTGTTGCCACTGGTCATTCCGGCCATCGTCATCGTCTTCGGCTACATCCGGATGTACGGCTCCAACTCGCCGCTGCCGTTCCTCGCCAGCGACACGGGCACCAACGCCCTGCTGGTCATCGGCTATGCGACGCTGGCGCTGCCCTACATGTACCGGGCGGTCGATACCGGGCTGCGCACCATCGATGTCAGGACGCTGACGGAAGCGGCGCAGATCCTCGGCGCCGGCTGGGGGACGATCATCACCCGTGTCATCCTGCCCAATGTGCTGATCGCGGTGTTGTCGGGCGCCTTCCTGACCTTCGCCATCGTCATCGGCGAATTCACCATGGCGAGCCTGCTCAATCGGCCGGCCTTCGGACCGTATCTGCAGAATATCGGCGCCAACCGCGCCTATGAGCCGGCGGCGCTTGCCATCATCGCCTTCGCCATCACCTGGGGCTGCATGTCGCTGATCCAGATCCTTTCCCGCTTCGCGCCGAAATCGGCGAACCGCCCGAACTGAAAGTCAAAGCCATGGCCGAGCCGTTCCTCTCCATCCAGCATGTGCGAAAGTCCTTCGGTGCCACGACTGTGGTCGAGGATTTCAACCTCGACGTTGCGCCGGGCGAGTTCGTGTCCTTCCTTGGCCCATCGGGCTGCGGCAAGACGACGGTGCTGCGCATGGTCGCCGGTTTCGAGGAGCCGAGCGCCGGCAAGATCGTGGTGGCTGGCAAGGACATCACGCGGCTGAAGCCCAACCAGCGCAATGTCGGCATGGTGTTCCAGGCCTACGCGCTGTTTCCCAATCTGACGGTGGCGCAGAACATCGGCTTCGGGCTGAAGGTGGCGGGCATGGCCAAGGCCGCCATCGATTCGCGCGTCGCCGAGATGCTCGACATCATCAAGCTGCCGCAGATGGCCGACCGCTATCCCTACCAGCTTTCCGGCGGCCAGCAGCAGCGCATCGCGCTGGCGCGCGCGATCGCGCCGAAGCCGAAGCTCTTGCTGCTCGACGAGCCGCTGTCGGCGCTCGACGCCAAGGTGCGCGTGTCGCTGCGCGAGGAGATCCGTTCGATCCAGAAGAAGCTCGGCATAACCACCATTTTCGTCACCCACGACCAGGAAGAAGCGCTGTCGATCTCCGACCGCATCGCCGTCATGTATGGCGGCAAGGCCGAGCAGGTCGGCACGCCGTTCGAGATCTACAACCGGCCGGCGACGAAGTTCGTCGCCAATTTCGTCGGCACACTCAACGTGCTGGAAGGCACGGTCACCGACGCCGCCGCCGGCAAGGTGCGTGTCAATGCGCAGGAGGTCGCGCTCCAGGGCAAGCTCAATGGCTCGAAGTCCGGCGACACGCTGTCGCTGGCGCTCAGGCCCGAGGCGATTTCGCTGGGGTGGCAACCCGGCCATGACACCAGCCTTTCCGGCGAGATCGCCGAAGTGCACTTCCTCGGCTCGGTCATCCGGGTGCGCGTCGGCATTGGCGGCAACACGGTGTCGCTCGACACGTTCAACAACTCGACGGCGCCACCGCCCGTGGTCGGCGAGAAGGCGGACATCTCGTTCTCGTCCGGCGACATGCTGGTTTTGCATTAGGAACAACGTCGTGGTTTCGCACGTCGTCGACCGTTGCAAACCATCAGGAGCCGATGTGTCCGCAATGACCAACCGTCGGCGCCGCCCCTCATCCGCCTGCCGGCACCTTCTCCCCGTATAGTGACGGGGAGAAGGGGCTGGCCGCGACGCCGGCGCCTCATTCCTCAACGGCGATAGTTAGCGAAATCATCGGTGCCGGCGTCTTTCTCCCCGTCACCATACGGGGAGAAATGCCCGGCAGGGCAATGAGGGGCAGCGCCGACCTGAGCGGCTAGCGTTGAAAATCCCGTCGAAGCCTTGGCCTGCCTCTTTCCAGGCAGGCCAAGGCTCCGACAATCAACAGCATCTTGCCGCTTTGCCACTGCCAAGCTCCTTGCTTCGTCGCTACGATAAGACATGGCCCTGTTCGAACTGACCCTTGTCCTGCTTTTGATCGCCGTCGCGCTGGCGGCGCTGTCGCGGCGGCTGGAGGTACCTTATCCTTCGCTGCTAGCCTTGGCCGGGGTGGGGATCGCCTTCGTGCCCGGCGCACCGACCATCGAGATCGATCCGGAACTGGCGCTTGCGCTGTTCATCGCGCCGGTGCTCCTCGACGCTGCCTATGACACCTCGCTGCGCGACCTGAAGCGCTACCGGCTGTCGCTGGCGCTGCTGGCGCTTGGCGCCGTCGTCTTCACCACCGTGGTCGTTGCCTTCGTCGGCTGGAAGATGGCCGGCCTGCCGATCGCGGCGGCGATCGCGCTCGGCGCCATCGTCGCGCCGCCGGATGCGGTGGCGGCGAGCGCTGTGCTCGGTCAGTTCAAGGTGCCGCACCGCATCACCGCCATCCTGCAGGGCGAGAGCCTGCTCAACGATGCGACCGCGCTGCTGATCTACAGGATCGCGGTTTCGGCCGCCATCGGCTCGGTCATGCTGAAGGACGCGGTGCCGGTGATCCTATTGTCGACGGTTGGCAGCGTCGTCGCCGGCTATCTGTTCGGCCGCTTCTCGCTGCTGACACTGACGCGCATCGAGGATGCGGCAAGCAGCACCGTAGTGCAGTTCGCCGGTACATTCGGTGTCTGGATAGTTGCCGACAGGCTCGGGCTGTCGGCTATCATCACCATCGTCGTCTATGCCATGACGATTGCGCGCACCGCGCCGCGCCTGATGTCGGCGCGCAGGCGCGTCAGCACCTATTCGGTCTGGGAATCGGCGGTGTTCGTGCTGAACGTGCTGGCTTTCGTGCTGATGGGCCTGCAGGCACGGTCGATCGTCGGCCGGCTCTCCGGCGACGGGCAAGGCGATGCCTTTCTCTTCGCCGCGACGGTGCTGGCCGTCGTCATCGCGGCGCGCCTCGTCTGGGTCGCGAGCTACGTTGCGGTCATGCGATGGGTTGCCCGCGTCGACGGTGAAGACAAAAAGCGCGATGCGCCGACATTTCGCGGCGCCGTGCTCGTCGGTTGGTGCGGCATGCGGGGACTGGTGACGCTGGTGGTGGCGATTGCGCTGCCGGCTGGCTTCCCGGGGCGTGACCCGATCGTGCTTGCCGCCTTCGCGGTCGTTCTCGGCACGCTGGTGCTGCAAGGCATGAGCCTGAAGCCTCTGCTCAGGATACTCGACTTCGAACCGGATACGACGATAGACCGCGAGGTGGCCGAGGCGCGCGTCGCCGTCATGCAGGCCGCGCTCGACGTCCTGAACCACAAGACTTCGGCCGCGGCGGCAGTGGTGCGCGAGCAGTATGAGGCGCAGCGCCGGGTCGCCGAGAACCCCGAGGACGCCCAGGCGGCGACCGAATACGACCGGCTGCGCCTCTATGCCATCAAGCGCCAGCGCGACGCGCTGGAGGAATTGCGCCGCAGCGGCACGATCGGCGACGAGGCCTATCACCGGCTGGAGGAGGAAATCGACTGGTCGGAACTGGCGGCGTCGCCGGCGGGGCGGTTCCAGCCGCTGACGACCTAGGCGGTTTACTCCTCCTGGCCTAGCCCCGTCGCCATTGCGGTCCATTGCAACACCATCACGGAACCGCTAGTGCCATCGCCGAAAGTTGAGCCGGGTAATCAATGAAGCTCGTCAGCTACAACATCCAGTACGGGTTCGGCAGCGACGGCCGCTACGATCTGGCGCGCGCCGCGCGCGTCGTCGACGGCGCCGACATCATCGCCTTGCAGGAGGTCGAGCGGCACTGGCAGCGAACCAACGAGGACGACCAGCCGGAAATTCTGTCGCGACTGCTGCCCGATTACCACTGGGTCTACGGCCCAGCTTTCGACATGGATGCCAGCGAGCGGCGCGACGGCCGCTTCGTCAACCGCCGCCGGCAGTTCGGGACCATGGTGCTGTCGAAGCTGCCGATCGTCTGGTCCAGGTTGCATACGCTGCCGCTGCGCCGCACCGTGCGCCCGCTCAACACGCGCAACGCCGCGCTCGAATGCATGATCCGCGCGCCGGCTGGTTCGCTCAGGGTGCTGTCGTTGCATCTCGCGCACATCGCCGCCGAGGAGCGGCTGGAGCAGATCGATTATCTGCTGGCCGAGCATCGCCGGGCGCCGTCGGACGGCGGCCCGTGGAGCGGCGCCGACGACGAACCGCAGCGCAACTGGAGCAATGGCGGGCCGGAGCCGGAGAACCCGCTGGCGGCAATCTGGCTGGGCGACTTCAACATGGAGCCTGATAGCGCCGAGTACCGGCGCATCGTCGGCGGCACACCGTACCACCGGGGGGCGGCCTATCGCGACGGTTTCGTCGATGCCGCCGCCGTCGCCAGCGAGCCGGTGGCCGATTTCCACACCCATGAAAAGATCATCGACGGCAGGCTGGCAAAGCGCCGGCTCGACCATTGCTTCGTCGGCGGCATGCTTGCCACGCGCGTGCGCTCGGTCGGCGCCGACATCGGCGAGATCGCGTCCGACCATTTTCCGCTGAGGATCGATATCGACCTCGAGACGCCAGGCCTCGCCACGACTTCCGGAGGCGGATGACCAAGGCATGACGCTTTTCGTCTTCTTCGCGGTGCTTGCCGCCGCCGCCATGCACGCGATCTGGAACGCGCTGGTCAAGGTGCATCTCGACCGCTTCCTGTCGATCACGCTGATGACGCTCGGCATGGGTTTCGCCGCGCTGCTCGTGCTGCCCTTCGTCAAGGTGCCGAAAGCCGAGGTATGGCCATTCATCCTCGCCTCGGTCTTCTTCCACATGGGCTACCGGACCTTCCTGATAGGCGCCTACAAGGCCGGCGATTTCGCCCAGACCTATCCGCTGGCGCGCGGCACGGCGCCGCTGCTCGCGGCACTCGGCGGCATGGTGGTCGTGCGGGAGGTCCCCGCGCCGCTGGCCATTCTCGGTATCCTGCTGTTGTCGGCCGGCACGCTGGTGATGTCGTTTCGCGGCGGCGTGCATCTGGAGCGCTTCAACCTGCGCGCTGTCTGCTTCGCGCTGGGCACCTCGATCTTCATCGCCAGCTACACGCTGTCCGACGGCAGCGGCGCGCGGCTGGCGGCGACCGCGACAAGCTATGCCGCCTGGCTGTTCGTCTGCGATGCTCTCTGGGCGTTGGTGCTGTGTCTCATCTTCCGGGGACCACAATCGCTGCCAGTGTTGGCGCGCGACTGGAAGGCGGGGCTGTTCACCGGTGTGCTCAGCGGCGCCGCCTACTGGATCGTCATGTGGGCGATGACCAAGGCGCCGATCGCCTCGGTGGCATCGCTGCGCGAGACCTCGATCCTGTTCGCCATGATGATCTCGGTCTTCGCACTGGGCGAGAAGATGACGCGCTGGCGCGGCGCCGCCGCGCTCAGCATCGTCGCCGGCGTCGTCGCATTGCGTCTGGGGTAATTTCTCGGCCGGTCAGTCGAGAATCTCCAGATCGACAACCATCAGCCCGTCGGTGCCGCCTTCGAGGGCGGCGACCAGCCTGGCGCCGGCACGCTGATGCGCCTCGTGCACCAGATAGGCGTCGCGGGCGGCGGCATCGCGGAAGTCGATGGTGAAGCCGTGGCTGAAGCCGCGCGCAAAGGGTTCCGGACTGACATTGGCGCTGAAATGGACCTTGTCCATGCCTTCGATCGCCCAGCGCAAAGCTTCCAGATCGGCGTGGATCGCCGCGCGTTCAGCCGGGCTGACGTCGCTGCGGAATTTGACGAAGACGCAGTGCCTGATCATGGCTCTCTCCTCAAGCGGCGCGGTTGCCGGAGAAAACGGCCGGCGGCAAAGGCTCGCGGCCGAGGATCAGGTCGGCGCCCTTTTCGCCGACCATGATGGTCGGCGCGTTGGTGTTGGAGGAGGGGACGCGCGGCATCACCGATGCATCGCAGACCCGCAGTCCCTCGATGCCGCGCAGCTTGAGTTCAGGCGTCACCACGGCCATGTCGTCATGGCCCATGCGGCAGGTGCCGACCGGATGATGGTCGGTCTTGGAACTGCGGCAGGCATAGTCGAACAGTTCGTCATCGCTCTGCAGGGCAGGGCCCGGCAGGACCTCGCGCAGCACGTAAGGGGCAAGCGCCTTCTGCCGCATGATGTCGCGCGCCAGTCTGAGGCCCTTGATCGACATGTCGCGGTCATAGGGATCGGACCAGTAGTTCGGGTCGATCAGCGGATGGTCGGCCGGGTCGGCGCTCTTCAGCCGCACCGTGCCGCGCGAGCGTGGGCGCAGGAAGGCGGAGTTCAGGGTGACGCCGGGGTTCTTAAGCTTCTCGACGCCGGCTTCGATGCCGGAGCCGAGGCCGAGGTGGAATTGGATGTCGGGCGAAGCGGCGGTCGGGTCGGCGTACCAGAAGCCGCCGGTCTCGAACAGGCTGGAGGCCACCGGCCCTTTCTTCAAAAGCAGATACTGCAGGCCGGCCCACATCGTGCGGTGCAGCTTGGCGTAGTTGTCGTAGGTGTGATCGCCGGTGCATTCGGCGATGACGAACAGGTCGAGATGGTCCTGCATGTTGGAGCCGACGCCCGGCAGGTCGTGGACTGGCGTCACGCCGACCGATCTCAGATGGTCGGCCGGGCCGATGCCGGACTGCATCAAAAGCTTGGGCGAACCGATGGCGCCAGAGGAGACGATCACCTCGCGCCCGGCGCGCAGGATCGTCTTTTCGCCGCCCGGCCTGTCGACGACCTCGACACCAACGGCGCGGCCCTTCTCGACGACGATGCGGGTGACCAGCACGTCTGTCCTGACGCTCAGGTTCCTGCGGGCGCGGATCGGCTTCAGATAGGCGACCGATGCGGACGAGCGCCGCGCGTCCTTCTGGGTCAGCTGGTAGTAGCCGACGCCCTCCTGGCTGGCGCCGTTGAAGTCCGGGTTGAAGGGGATGCCCATCTCCTGGCCGGCGCGGAAATAGGCTTCGCAGATCGGCAGCGGCGAGATCGGGTTGGAGACGCCGAGCGGCCCCTGGTCGCCATGGAAGTCGTTGGCGTAGCGCTGGTTGTTCTCGGCGCGCTTGAAATAGGGCAGCACGTCGCGATAGGCCCATCCGGCGAGGCCCTCTTCCTTCTCCCACGCGTCGTAGTCGCGGGCATTGCCGCGCGTGTAAATCTGGGCGTTGATCGACGAGCCGCCGCCGACCACCTTGGCCTGCGTGTACCAGAAGACGCGGTCCTTCATGTGCTTCTGCGGCACAGTCGACCAGCCCCAGGAGGCGATGCCCTTGGTCATCTTGGCGAAGCCCGCCGGCATGTGGATCAGCGGATGCCAGTCCTTGCCGCCGGCTTCCAGCAGCAGCACCGAATTCGAAGGATCCTCGCTCAGCCGGTTGGCCAGAACGCAGCCGGCGGGACCGGCGCCAACGATGATGTAATCGGTCATTGTCTCATCCGTTCAGAGCCGCGGTATGGAGAGCGCACCGTCGACATTGATGATCGAGCCGGTCGAAAAGCCGAACTTGCCGCTGGCAAGCGCGGCCACCACGGCGCCGATATCCGATGCCTCGCCCCAGCGTTTGGCTGGCACCAGACCGCCGTCGATCAGCGCGTCATATTTGGCGGCAACGCCTGATGTCATGTCGGTGCGGATGATGCCAGGCCGCACCTCGAACACGCCGATCCCTTCGGCAGCGAGTCGCAGCGCCAGGGTTTTCACCCACATCGACAGGCCGGCTTTCGAGACGCAGTAGTCGGCGCGTTCCGGCGAGGCCGCTTCGGCGCTGATCGAGGTGATGGTGATAATCGATTTCGCCTGATCGCTTGGTTTCGCCAGCATGGCCTTGGCGACGGCCTGGCTGAGGAACACGGTGCCGCGCAGATTGATGCCGAGGGCGCGGTCGAAATTCTCCGGCTTCAGCTCCAGCAGATCGCCGCGCACGACAGCGCCGACGCCGGCATTGTTGACCAGGCAATCGATGCGGCTGAAGGCGCCCATCGCAGTATCAACCAGCGCCGCGTGGGCGACGAGATCGGCGATGTCGCAGCTTGCATAGGCGAACTTCGCGCCGCGCGCGGTGATATTCCTGGCAAGTCCGTCCGCAGGCTTGTCGGCCAAGTCGGCGACCAGGATGTCGAAGCCGGCATCGGCCAATGCCTCGGCGCAGGCCAGTCCGATGCCCCGCGCGCCGCCCGTGATGATGGCCGCCGGGCGGGTCATGCGGCATGCTCCGTCTTGCGGATGTGCTCGGCCACGCGCAGCGCCTGCGCCGCGATCGACAGCGCCGGGTTGACCGCGGCCGAGGTCGGCAGGAAGCCGCCGTCGACGACAAACAGGTTCTGGTGGTCGTAGGCGCGGCAGAACGGGTCGAGCGGCGAGCTGCCCGGATCGTCGCCCATCCTCACCGTGCCGCACTGGTGCGAGGGCGTGCGCTTGTCGAAGGGACGCGACAGCACGATCGGATAGCCGCAGGCGCGGAAATTCTCGCGCATCACCTTGGTCAGGCCTTCCAGCGATTGCATGTTGGAGCGCCGCCACTGCATGACGATGTCCTTGCCGTCGACCATGATGCGGCTCTCCGGATCGGGCAGGTCCTCGCACATCAGGTACCAGTCGACGGCGTGGCCGGCCATGAAGTCGAGCGCGAATTTTGGCACCGTCTTCACATTGGCCCTCAGCATGTTGCCGTCGATCTTGCCGAGCAGCTGCACATTGCCGAGCGGCTTGCCGCCGTTGCCGTCCGACAGATAGTAATCGTTGAGCATCAAGGTCTTCTGGTAGACGGCGTCGTTGCGGCGGCGCGGGTCGATCGCCAGCATGGCGCTCGAATTGTGGTTCATGAAGTTGCGGCCGACCTGGTCTGAGCTGTTGGCGAGACCCTTTCCATCGGAGGAAGGCGAGCGCAGCAGGATCACGGCGGAGTTGACGGCGCCGGCCGAGAGGATGACCAGCTTCGGCGAGAGCGTTTTTTGCGCGCCCTTCTGCGTGTAGTGGATGGCGGCAATCGACCTGCCATCCGGCGATGCCTCCAGATAGTCGACATGGGCACCGGTCTCGAGCCGGATGTTCGGGTCGGCAAGGGCCGCCGCCAGCGGTCCGGTCTGCGCATCGACTTTGCCCTGGCCGGTGTTGGGAAAGGCATCCCAGCCTGTGCTGCCGTCCTTCAGCCAGGCGTCGATGTCGACGCCGAGCGGCAGCGATGCAGGATGCAGGCCGAGCCCCTTCAATTCGGCACGGGCGCGCGCGATCGGCGCCTCGTCGGGCACGGGTTTGAAAGCGTAAGGAATCGAATGGAAGGGCTCGGTCGGGTCTTCGCCCAGTGTGCCGCGCACGCGAAAAAGCTGTTCGGCCTTCGAATACCACGGCTCGAACTCCTCATAGGAGAACGGCCAGGCCGGCGAGACGCCGCCGAAATGCTCCATGGCGGAAAAGTCTTCCTTGCGGTAGCGGATCAGCACCGCGCCATAGAATTTCGAATTGCCGCCGACATAGTAGTAGTTGCCGGGATTGAAGGCTGCGCCGCCGGCCTCGCGCCACATCTCCTTCGGCCGGTAGTGGCCGTTGACGAAGATGGCGCGGGTGTCACGCGTCTCCGGCGTCGCCGGCAGCGGCTCGCCGCGTTCCAGGATCAGGATCGAGGCGCCACTGCCGGCTAAGCCGGAGGCGATCGTGGCGCCGCCGATGCCGGAGCCGATGATGACGATATCGGGGCTTGCCATGGCGGTCAGAGAATGCGCTTCTCGGTCGCCGGATCGAAGAACACAGCCTTGGTCAGGTTGAAGGCGAGCGGCGTCACCGTACCTGGCTGGATCTTGGCATCGGCGCGCAGCCGCGCCACCACCGCCTTGCCGCCAAGATTGGTGACGGCGAAGGTGTCGGAACCGGCCGGCTCGATCACCTCGATGTGGCAGTCGGCAGTGGCGATGCTGGAGGCGTTGCGTTCGGCGCCTTCCGGATCCGTCAGCGCCTCCGGACGGACGCCGAAGATGACCGGCTTGCCCTGGAAGGCCGACAAGCCGGGCGTAGCCCCGGCGAGCGGCAGCGAGATCGGCTCGCGCCCGTCGCGCTGCAGCACCACAGACAGCCCACTGCCATTGCCGCCGATCGTCGCCGGCACCAGGTTCATGGCCGGCGAGCCCATGAAATCGGCGACGAAGATGTTGGTCGGGTTGTTGTAGATCTCGGCCGGCGTGCCGAACTGCTGCACCTCGCCATCGCGCATCACGGCGATTTTGGTGGCCAGCGTCATCGCCTCGATCTGGTCATGGGTGACGTAGACGATCGTCGTGCCGGTGTTGGCGTGCAGGCGCTTGATCTCGATGCGCATGTCGACGCGCAGCTTGGCGTCGAGGTTGGAGAGCGGCTCGTCGAACAAGAACAGTTTCGGGTCGCGCACCAGCGCCCGGCCCATGGCGACACGCTGGCGCTGGCCGCCGGAAAGCTGGCTCGGCTTGCGCTGCAGCAGGTGGCCGATCTGCAGCACCTTGGCCACCTTGTCGATCGCCTTCTGGCGCTCTTCGGCCGGCACGCCGCGCATCTCCATGCCGAATGAGATGTTCCCGGCGACCGTCATGTTCGGATAGAGCGCGTAGCTCTGGAACACCATGGCGATGTCGCGCTTGGACGGGTGGAGATCGTTGATCGCGCGCCCATCGACGCGGATCTCGCCCTCGGTGATGTTTTCCAGCCCGGCGATGGTGTTGAGCAGCGTGGACTTGCCGCAGCCGGACGGACCGACCAGCACAAGGAAGCCGCCCTTCTCCAGCTCGACATTGATGCCCTTCAGGATCTCGACATTCCCGAAGCGCTTCTTCAGCCCATCAATTTCCAGAAAAGCCATGGTCGTTCCTTAAGCAAAAAGAGGGTCAGCCCTTGACCGCGCCCGCCATCAGCCCGCGCACGAAATAGCGGCCGGCGACGACGTAGACGAGAAGGGTGGGGAGGGCGGCGATCATCGCCGCCGCCATGTTGACGTTGTATTCGACGACGCCGGTCGAGGTGTTGACGACGTTGTTCAGCGCCACCGTCATCGGCATCACGTCGCCGGTGCCGGCATAGGCGGAAGCGAACAGGAAGTCGTTCCAGATGTTGGTGAACTGGTAGATCACGGTGACGACGAAGATCGGCATCGAATTCGGCAGCATGATGCGGCGGAAGATCTGGAAGAAGGACGCGCCGTCGACCTGCGCCGCCTTGATCAGTTCGGTCGGGAAGGCCTCGTAGTAATTGCGGAAGAACAGCGTGGTGAAGCCGAGACCGTAGACGACATGGACGAAGACGAGGTTGACCGTCGAATTGCCGAGGCCGAAATTGAACCCGGTCGCGTTCTGCAGGGTGACGCCGAAGCGGCCGATGCTGCCGAGGATCGTCGCCATCGGCAGCAGCACCGACTGGAACGGGATGAAGCAGGCAAACAGCATCATCGCGAAGACCAGCGTGTGGCCGCGGAAGCGCCATTTGGTCAGCACATAGCCGTTGAGCGCGCCGAGCAGCGTCGAGATCAGCACCGCCGGCACCACCATCTTGATGGAGTTCCAGAAGTAGCCCTTGATGCCGGCGCAGGTGAGACCGACGCAGGCCTCGCCCCAGGCCTTCCACCAGGGGTCGAAGGTCGGCGCCTGCGGCAGCGCCAGCATGTTGCCGTTCTGGATCTCGTCCATTGTCTTGAACGAGGTGACCAGCATGACGAAGAGCGGCATCAGGTAGAAGATCGCGAACAGCGCGAGCAGCCCGTAGATGACGATGCGGTTGATCGTCCTGCCGCTGATGCCGCTCGAGGTCGGGCGGGCGGGTGAGGCAACAGTGCTCATCGCGGCTTCTCCCTGAGCTCGGAATAGAGGTATGGCACGATGATCGCGGTCAGCGTCATCAGCATGATCACGGCGCTCGCCGAGCCGACGGCCATCTCATTGCGCTTGAAGGTGAACTCGTACATGAAGTTGGACGGCAGCCAGGCCGAGCCGCCCGGTCCGCCGCTGGTCAGCGCCACCACAAGGTCATAGGACTTGATGGCGAGGTGGGCGAGGACGATGAACGCCGAGAGGAAGACCGGCCGCAAGAGCGGAATGACGATGCGACGGTAGAGCTGGAAGGTGGTGGCGCCGTCGATCTGCGCCGCCTTCATGATCTCACCGTCGATGCCGCGCAAGCCGGCCAGAAACATCGCCATGATGAAGCCGGAGGCCTGCCAGACACCGGCAATCACCACCGTGTAGATGACGAAATCCTTGTTCTTGATCCAGTCGAAATGGAAGCTCGTCCAGCCCCACTGGTGCAGCGTCTGCTCGAGGCCGAGGCCGGGATCGAGGAACCATTTCCAGGCGACGCCGGTGACGATGAAGGAGAGCGCCATCGGGTAGAGGTAGATTGGTCTGAGCATGCCTTCGCCGCGGATCTTCTGGTCGAGCAGGATGGCCAGGAACAGGCCGAGCGCCAGGCAGATGAAGATGTAGAGGAAGCCGAAAATGCCCATGTTGGTGATCGAAGTGTACCAGCTCGAGGGCGGATCGCTCTCGAAAGTCCAGCGCCACAGCCGCTGATAGGCGCGGGCACCGGTGATGGCATAGGACGGGAAGGTCTTGGAGTTGGTGAACGACAAATAGATCGTCCACAGGATGAAGCCATAGACGAAGACGATCGTCGCCGCGAAGCTCGGCGCCAGCACGATCTTCGGCAGCAGATCCTGCAGCCGCGAGCGAACGGACGCACCTGGGCGGGCGTCGTGCTCCGGTGTCAGCTTCGCAGTGGTTTCGGCTACTGTGCTCATCGGCTCATCCAGTACCGGTTCGTCGGGGGCCGGCCGGCGCGACGCGCCAGCCCGGGCAATCCCGGACCTTGCCTCGGTGAAAGTCTCCCCCGCCCATGGCGGGGGAGATTTGTTTTGAGCGCCGCTTACTTGGCGTCGTCGATCGCCTTGACAAGCTCGGTCACGGCCTCGTCCGAGGTCTTGATCTGGCCATGGACGAACTTCGAGACGACGTCCTTGTAGGCGTTGGCGACGGCCGGCGGGGCGCCATAGCCCTGAGCCAGCGAGCCGAACAGCGTGCCGCCTTCGTTGGCGGCCTTCAGGTCGGCGATGCCCTTCTTGCCGCAAGCGTCGAAGTCGGTGTCAGGCACGTCGGTGCGGGCCGGAACCGAACCCTTGACGACGTTGAAGGCCGACTGGAAGCTCTTCGACAGCGTGGCGGTGGCAAGCGCTGCCTGGGCGGCCTTGCGGTCGTCCGGAACGTTGAACATGCCGAACATGTCGGAGTTGTAGATCACCGAGCCGTCGGTGCCCGGGAAGCGATAGCACAGGAAGTCGGTGCCCGGGGTCTTCTTGGCGGCGTGGAACTCGCCCTTGGCCCAGTCGCCCATGACCTGAACCAGCGCGTCGCCCTTGATGACCATGGCAGTGGCGAGGTTCCAGTCGCGGCCCGAGAAGTTCGGGTCGACATAGGTGACCAGCTTGGCGAGGTTGTCGAACGACTTCTTCATCGTGTCGGACTTCAGCGATTCCTCGTCGAGGTCGTTGAAGGCCTTCTTGTAGAATTCCGGGCCGCCGGTCGACAGCACGACGGAGTCGAACATCGTAGCTTCCTGCCAGTTCTGACCGCCGAGCGCGAGCGGGATGACGCCCGCGGCCTTGGCCTTGTCGAGCAAGGCGACGAAGTCGTCGAAGGTCTTCGGCTCGGCGCCGCCGATCTTGTCCATCACCGCCTTGTTGATCCACAGCCAGTTGACCGAGTGGACGTTGACCGGAGCCGCGACCCACTTGCCGTCATAGACCGAGAACTTCTGCAGGGCCGCCGGAACCGACTTGTCCCAGCCTTCCTTCTTCGCCGTCTCGGTCAGGTCGCCCATGACGCCGGCGGCGGCATAGTCGAGCACGGTGTAGCCGAGCATCTGAGAGGCGGTCGGGTAGTTGCCGGCCGCGACCATCGCCTTCAGCGCCGTCATCGCGGCGTCGCCGCCGCCGCCAGCCACCGGCACGTCCTTCCAGGCATAGCCTTCCTTGGACAGATCCTCCTTGAGGACGTTCAGAGCAGCCGCTTCGCCGCCCGACGTCCACCAATGCAGCATCTGCACTTCCTTGACGTCGGCGGCATGCGCCGAAAACGCAAAGGTCGACGCAAGAGCCGTTCCGATAAGCAGTTTGCGCAACATGTAGTTCCTCCCTTGTTGCATGCACATAACCGACGGATGTCCGCCGGGGTCTCCCAACTCAGCCGACCCACCAACCGGTGCGCTGGCCGCGATGAAACTGGATTGTCTTTTCCTCTGTATAGTCCTCGACAGCGCGCTTGCCGAGTTCACGTCCGAGACCGGACTGTTTGTAGCCTCCGAACGGCAGCTCGGGGTAACCTTCCATGAACGTGTTCACCCAAACCGTCCCCGAACGCACACTCCGCGCCACCGACATGCAGGTGTCGATGCTGGCGCTCCACACACCCGCAGACAGACCATAGGGCGTGTTGTTGGCGATGTGCAATGCCCTTTCAATCGATTCAAAAGTCAGCACGGAAAGCACCGGGCCGAACACTTCTTCGCGCGCGACGGCCATATCCTCGGTGACGCCGCGGATGATGGTCGGATCGAGATACTGGCCGGCGTTTGACGCGAGCTGGCGGCCGCCGGCATAGACGGCGCCGCCGTCGCCGGCCGCAGCCGTCACATAGCCGGCTACCTTGGCCAGATGGTCGGTGGAGATCATGGCGCCGACCTTGGTGCGATCGTCGAGCGGATCGCCGACCGTCACCCTTGCGGTCAGCGCCTTGACGGCGGCGAGGAAGTCGTCGGCGATCGCTTCATGCACGATCAGCCGGCTGCCGGCATTGCAGCATTCGCCGGCATTGAAGAAGCCGCCGAACACCGCGGCGTCGGCGGCGGCTTCGAGATCGGCGTCGGGGAAGACGATCTGGCCATTCTTGCCGCCGAGTTCCATCGACACCTTTTTCAGGGAATTCGAGGCGGCAGCCATGGTCATCTTGCCGACCCGGGTCGAGCCGGTGAAGGACACCATCTCGACCAGCGGATGGCTGACCATCGGCGCGCCGACATCGCCGCCCAAGCCGGCGAGGATGTTGACTACGCCGGCGGGGAGGCCTGCTTCGAGCAGGATGTCGCCGAGCACGAAGGTCGAGGCCGAGGTCATCTCGCTCGGCTTGACCACCGCCGTGCAGCCGGCGGCCAGCGCGAAGGGCAGTTTCTGGCTGACGATCAGGAAGGGGAAATTCCACGGCGTGATGATCGAGACGACGCCGATCGGCTCGCGCAGCACGACGCCGAGCATCGCGTCTCCGAGATTGGCATAGCTCTCGCCATGCAGCGCGCGGGAGAGCGAGGCGGCATAGCGCCAGATGTCGACGGCGCCGCCGATCTCGCCGCGCGCCTGGGCGATCGGCTTGCCGGACTCCAGCGCGTCGAGCCTGGCGATCTCTTCCAGTCGGACCTCGATCAGGTCGGCCGCCTTGAGCAGGATGGCAGCGCGCTCGGACGCCTTCATGCGCGGCCATGGGCCGGCCTCGAAGGCCTTGTGCGCGGCGGCCACCGCGGCCTCGACTTCCGCTTCGCCGGCCTGCGCATAGTGCGAGACGGTAAAGCCGTGGCCGGGGCTTCTGCGCTCCAGCACGCGGCCGTCGCGGGCCTCGACATGCTTGCCGTCGATCAGCAGCTTGTAGGTCTTCGGCGCCGCGGACGCCTCGGCCGGCATGGAAATCTTGAGGGGTGCGTTCATCGGATTCCTCTAGGACCTCGAAAAGGCCGGCTTCTGCTTGGCCTTGAAGGCATCGACGCCGGCCTTGAGGTCGCCGGTCAGCGCGATGAAGCCGCTGGCCAGCGCTTCCGTGGCTGCAGCACTCTCCTCGCCTTCGGCGACCGCGATCATCAGCTTGGCGGCTTCGGTCGCCAGCGGCCCGCGCTCGGCGATTTTTTCTCCCCATGTCCTGGCCTCGGCGAGCGCCTTGCCGGTCTCGACGACGCGGTCGACAACGCCGAGCGCAAGCGCTTCGCTCGCCAGCAGGACTTCGCCTCCAATGGTCATGCGCCGCACCGTCTGCGCGCCGAAGCGGCGCACGGCGCGCTGCGTGCCAGACCAGCCGGGGACGACGCCGATCGAGGTTTCGGGAAAGCCGAGCTTCACCTGCGTCTCCGCGACGCGGAAATCGCAGGCCACCGCCAGCTCCAGGCCGCCGCCCAGGGCATGGCCGGACAGCACCGCGATGGTCGGCTGCCGGAGCCGTGCCAGCCGGTCGAAGACACGGTGGCCATAGCGGACCCATTGCACCTGGAAATCGGCGGCGCTCAATCGCGCCCAGGCCTCGACGTCGCCGCCGGCGCAAAAGCCCTTGCCTTCGCCACGGACGAGCACGACACGCACGCCCTCAGCCAGCTCCGCCTCGTCAAGCGCCGCTTCGAGCGCGCGCAGCATCGGAATGTCCAGCGCGTTGAACTTTTCCGGCCGGCGCAGCGTGACGATGCCGATGGCGCCGTCCTGTTCGAAGCTGACGAGACGTTCAGCCATGCGCGCCTCCGAGCGAAGCGCCGCCATTCAGCAATAGGCCGATCGGCCGATCCTGGTAGAGCGACTCCGGCGTCACCTTGAGGTCATTGGCAATACCGAGCGGAATGTCGGCCTGCGCCAAGACATCGCGTTCCAGGTCGATGCCGGGCGCAAGCTCGGTCACCATCAACCCGTCGGGCGTCAGCTTCATCACGCAGCGCTCGGTGACATAGGTGATGTCCTGCCCTTGCGCGACCGCGCGCTTGCCGGAGAAGGAGATGTGCTCGACCTCTTCGACGACCTTCTTGACCTTGCCTTCCTGGTCGATGCGGATGCCGCCGTCGGCCAGCGACAGCTTGGCGCCGGCGTTGAAGAAGCCGGAGAAGACGATCTTCTTCGCCCGCGAGGTGATGTCGACGAAGCCGCCGGCGCCGGCGGTGACATGCGGCCGCGCCGAAAGTTTCGAGACATTGACCGAGCCATGGCGGTCGATCTGCAGGAAGGACAAGAGCGAGGCGTCGAAGCCGCCGGCCTGGAAGTAGATGAACTGGTGCGGCGAGGGCATGATCGCCTCGGCATTGGAGGCGCAGCCGAACTTGAAGTCGAGCAGCGGCACGCCGCCTACAGCGCCCTGCTCGATCACCCAGGTGACCTTGCCGTGCTGGCCTTCCTCCAGAAGGATGCGCGGCACGTTGGCGGAGATGCCGAAGCCGATGTTGACGGCCATGCCGTCGCGCAACTCCATGGCGACGCGGCGCGCGATCACCTTCTGGACGTTCATCTCCGCGTTGCGGAAGGTCGACAGCGGCCGGAAGATCTCGCCGGAGATCGCCGGATCGTAAGGGGTCAGCGTCGTCTGCAACTGGTCGGGCGCGACGACGATGTGGTCGACGAGCACCCCAGGCACACGAACGTCGTGCGGCTTCAGCGTGCCGTTCTCGACGACGCGTTTGACCTGGGCGATGACGACACCGCCATTGTTGCGGGCGGCGAGAGCCTGCTCCAGCCCGCCGAGATAGGCGCCTTCGTGCTCATAGGTGAGGTTGCCGCGCTCGTCGGCGGTGGTGGCGCGGATGATCGAGACGTTGGGAACGATGGCGCGGAAATAGAGCCATTCCTCGCCGTCGAACTGCTGCACCGATACGATCGGCTCGCTGGCCGCCGCGTTCATGGCGCAGCCCTGGTGGCGGGGGTCGGCGAAGGTGTCGAGACCGACCTTGGTCAGCACCCCCGGCCGCTTGGCGGCGGCCTCGCGGTGCATGTCGAACAGGATGCCGGACGGCACATTGTAGGCCGCGACCGAATTGTCGCCGATCATCTTCCAGATCTGCGGCGGCTCGGCGGATGACGGGCCGGAAGGGTAGGAGCCGCAAAGCGTGCGCTTCAACAGGCCGGGTTTCGCCAGATGATCGATGCCCTTGATGCCGTACATGTCGCCTGCGGCGATCGGGTGCAGCGTGGTGATGGCCTTCGGGTGGGCTTCGGCATCGAAGCGCTCGCCGATCGCGGCAAGCACGGCATCCGGGCAGCCGAGGCCGCTCGATGACGACACCGACACGACCATGCCGTCCTTGATCAGGCTGGCAGCCTGCGCCGCGGAAATGACCTTGCTCACGCCGCGCTCCCGAGTTTCGGATCGATGGTGACGGCCTTGCCCGATTTGGCCGATTGCAGCGCGGCTTCAGCCGCCGCCAGCGACCAGACACCGTCCTCGCCGGTGGCGGAAGGCCGGCCTTCGCCGCGGATCGCGGCATGGAACTGGCGCAGCGAGCGCGCGTAGAGGTCCTCGCGGTCGAAGCTCAGCTCTTCCTCGCCGGCGCCCGTGCGTAACAGCACCGAGCCGACCGGCTTCTGGGTCATGACATTGGTGGCGAACAGCGAACCTTCCGAGCCGTGCACCTCGAAGCCGGTGCCGGCGAATTTCGTCGTGAAGCCCTCATGCGACTGGGCAATGACGCCCGATTTGAAGCGCCAGATGCACATGGCGCCGTCCTCCAGCCCGCTGCCGGCCATGCCGACGCTTTGCGTGAAGGCGGAAATCTCGACCGGATCGTCGCCGAGCACGAAGCGCAGCGTGTCGGCATCGTGCACTGTGATGTCGAGCACCACGCCGCCGCCAGCCTCGGGCCTGCTGATGCGCCAGCCCTGCAGGTTTTCCGGCAGAAAGACGGAATGGAAGACGCGCGCGGCGATTGGCTTGCCGATCCTGCCGGCGGCGATCGCCTCGCGCATGGCGCGATGCGCGCCGGCATTGCGCAGATGATGGTTGGTGCCGAGCACGACGCCGGCAGCGTTGGCGGCGGCGACCATCTTCCTGGCATCGGCGCTGGTCAGCGCCAGCGGCTTTTCGCACAGCACATGCTTGCCCGCCTCGATCGCGGCAAGCGCTTGTTCGAGATGCAGCTCGTTGGTGGTCGAGATGTAGACGGCGTCGACGCCGGCGCCGAGCAGATCGGCGAGTGCCGAGACGCCGCGCGGAATGCCGTTCTCGCCGGCATAGGTGTTGGCGCGCTCGGGGCTGGAGCTCATCACCGCAACGACCTCGCCATCGCCCTGCGCGCGGATAGCGTTGATCACGAACTGTCTGGCGATCGTGCTGGCGCCGATCAGTCCCCACCTGACGGTCATGCCGCGTCTCCCATTCCCGGACGGCGCGGGCGGGCCGGCCCGCAGCTTTCCCTGACCACCAGGTTGACCGCGCCGATGTGGTCCTCGGCGCGGGTGGTGCGCGACTGGATCATCTTCAGCATGGCATGGGCGGCGCGCTCGCCGAGGCCGGCCGCGTCGACCGCGACGCTGGTCAGCGCGGGCATGTAGTGTTCGGCCTCGGTCACGTCGTCGAAGCCGACGACGGCGAAATCCGCGCCGGGCTCCAGTCCGTGCTTGCGCAGCGCCAGCATGGCGCCGAAGGCGACCGCGTCGTTGAAGCAAAGCGCGGCCGTCGGCGGCTCGGCCATGGCAATGGCGGTATCCAGGCAAGCGATGCCGCCCTTGCGGCTGGTCTCACCTTCGAAGACCAGCGTGTCGGCGGCGGCAATGCCCAGCGTCGCGCAGGCCTCGCGGAAACCGCCGAGCCGCTCGTGATAGACGACGAGGTCGGAAGAACCGCCGAAGAAGGCCAGCCGGCGATGGCCCTTGCCGATCAGGTGGGCGGTGGCGAGAAAGGCGCCGCGATGATTGTCGGGCGCGATCACCGGGATGCGGCTCTCGGGCAGCCGGCGCATGGCGAAGACAACCGGAACGCCGGCTGTCTCGATGCGGCGGAAAGCGCCCGGCGTGGTGCCGCGCGCCGGCGACACGATCAGCCCGGCGACGCCCTGCTCCATCAGCGACTTCAGCACTTCTTCCTGGCGCACCGGGTTCTCGGCCGTGTTGGCGATGAAGGGCACGATGCCGGCCGACTGGAAGACGCGCTCCATGCCGACCGCCAGCTCGGTGAAGAAGGGATTGGTGAGGTCGTTGATGACCATGCCGATGACGTTGGAGTGAGCCTTGCGCAAATTGGCGGCGCCGCGGTTGTAAACGTAGCCGACATCCTCGATCGCCTTGCGCACCTTGACCGCCGTCTCGGGCCGGATCAGCCCGCTGCCCTGCAGCACGAGCGATACCGTCGACTTGGACACGCCCGCCTCGCGGGCGATGTCGAGTATCGTCGCCTTGGCCCGGCTGGCCATCCAGATCGTTCCTCCCAATTGGTCAAATTTATTGGAACGTTCTAATCATGGGATGCAGCGAGAGTCAATCCGGTTTTCTGGAAAACGGAAAAATCGACAATTCTCTTACGTCAACGCCTTATTCGGTAAGGGAAGTTGTGTTGCGTTGCAGCATTCCGGCGAACCGAGCGCCAAAATCATAAAGCTTCTTGATTTATTGGAACGTTCCATCTATAGGCGCTGCCAAAGGGAGAGTTTCATGGACATCACCTTGCCAGGCGAGGGTGGCCGCCGCGCCAGCTACCGGCTTCTCGGCCGGCCTGCGCAGCCGGTTGCCGGGGCGCGCTTTTCGCGCATCGCCTATGCCGCCGCCCATGTCGTCGCCGACCCGCTTGCGATGACCGACCCGTGGTCGCTGCCCGTCGTCGACTGGGACAGGACGATGGCGTTCCGCCATCACCTGTGGCGCCTCGGCTTCCGCATCGCTGAGGCGATGGACACCTCGCAGCGCGGCATGGGTTTCGACTGGGCAAGCGCGAAGGAATTGATCCGCCGCTCGATCGCAGAGGCGCGGACCGTCGAAGGGGCCGATCTCGCTTCCGGGGCGGGCACCGATCATCTGGCGCCTTCCGCGGCGAGCACGCTCGACGATGTGATTGCCGCCTATGAGGAGCAGTTCGGCTTCATCGAGGGGCAGGGCGGCAAGGCGATCATGATGGCGAGCCGGGCGCTGGCGGTGGTCGCCAAAGGTCCCGACGACTATGCCCGCGTCTACGACCGGATTCTGTCGCAGGCGTCCGGCAAGGTGATCCTGCACTGGCTGGGCGACATGTTCGACCCGGCCCTGAAGGGATACTGGGGCAGTGGTGATTTCGAGACGGCGCTCGATACGGTCGTGGCCGTCATCGAGCGGCATGCCGGCAAGGTCGAGGGCATAAAGATATCGCTGCTCGATGCCGGCAAGGAGGTGGCGCTGCGGGACCGGTTGCCGGACGGCGTCGTCATGTTCACCGGCGACGACTTCAACTACCCCGAGATGATCGCCGGCGACGGCAGCAAGCACTCGCATGCCTTGCTCGGGATTTTCGACGCCATCGCGCCGGTCGCCAACGCGGCGCTGGCCAGGCTAGCCGATGGCGACCGCGCCGGCTATGACGCGCTGATGGCGCCGACGGTGCCGCTGTCGCGCAAGATCTTCGAGGCGCCGACCGAGTACTACAAGGCCGGCATCGTCTTCATGGCCTGGCTCAACGGCCACCAGGAGCATTTCGCGATGGTCGGCGGCATGCAGTCGGCGCGCGGCATCCTGCATTATGCCGATGTGTTCCGGCTGGCCGACCAGGCGGGATTGCTGGCCGATCCCGAGCTTGCGGTGGCCAGAATGAAGAGCCTCTGCGCCGTCGCGGGTATTTGACCGCGACGCCCGATCGGTTCCGATCGAAGACCACAAATTTGCCTTGGCCGGACAAATCTGTTTTCCCTATCCGTCCCGAGGGGCGGGCGAAGACGGACAATGACGGGCAAAGTGGCGCTCATCACCGGCGTGACCGGGCAGGACGGAGCCTATCTGGCGCAATTGCTGCTTGAGAAGGGCTACGTCGTCCACGGCGTCAAACGCCGTTCGTCCTCGTTCAACACCGGGCGCATCGACGACATCTATGTCGATCCGCATGAGCGCGACGCGCGCCTCTTCCTGCACTATGGCGATCTGACCGACGCGGCCAACCTGATCCGCCTCGTGCAGGAGACGCGGCCCGACGAAATCTACAATCTCGGCGCCCAGAGCCACGTCCAGGTGAGTTTCGAGGAACCGGAATACACCGGCAACGCCAATGCGCTGGGGACGCTCAGGCTGCTGGAGGCGATCCGTATCCTCGGCCTTGAAAAGTCGGTGCGCTTCTATCAGGCCTCGACCTCCGAGCTCTACGGCCAGGCCTCGGAAGCGCCGCAGAACGAGACCACGCCCTTCCGTCCGCGCTCGCCCTATGCGGCAGCCAAGCTCTACGCCTACTGGACGACGGTCAACTATCGCGAGGCCTATGGCATGTTCGCGGCCAACGGCATCCTGTTCAACCATGAGAGCCCGCGCCGTGGCGAGACCTTCGTCACCCGCAAGATCACGCGCGCCGTGGCCGCGATCCATCACCGGCGGCAGGATACGCTCTATCTCGGCAATATCGACGCCAGGCGCGACTGGGGCCATGCGCGCGACTATGTCGAAGGCATGTGGCGCATTCTCCAGCACGATGAGGCCGACGACTTCGTGCTGGCGACCGGCGAGACGCATTCGGTGCGCGAATTCGTCGAGCTGGCTTTCGCCGAGACGGGACGCACCATCCAATGGCAGGGCCAGGGCGCCGACGAGGTCGGCATCGACGCCGGCTCAGGTGCGATTGTGGTGCGCATCGACCCGCGCTATTTCCGGCCGACGGAGGTCGACCACCTGGTCGGCGACGCGTCCAAGGCCAGGGAGAAGCTGGGCTGGTCGCACAGGACCGGGTTCAGGGAGCTGGTGGCGGAAATGGTGCAGGCCGATCTCAAGCGTTCGGCCGGCGCCATAGCGGCCGGTGAACGTGGCTCGGGGGCGAGTTCATGATTTTCGATCTCAGGGGAAAACGGGTGTTCGTCGCCGGGCATCGCGGCATGGTCGGCTCGGCGATCGTGCGCCGGCTGGCGGGCGAGGACTGCGAGATCCTGACGGTCGCGCGCAGCGAGCTCGACCTGCTCGACCAGGCCGGCGTGCGGCGCTGGATGGCCGAGCACAAGCCGGACGCGGTGGTCATGGCGGCCGCCAAGGTCGGCGGCATCCTGGCCAACGACACGCTTCCGGTCGACTTCCTGCACGAGAACCTTGTCGTGCAGACCAATGTCATGGAGAGCGCGTTTCGCAGCGAGGTGCAAAAGCTGCTGTTCCTGGGCTCGTCCTGCATCTATCCAAAACACGCGCCGCAGCCGATCCCGGAAGACGCGCTGCTGACCGGGCCGCTCGAGCCCACCAATGAATGGTATGCGGTCGCCAAGATCGCCGGGCTGAAACTCTGCCAGGCCTACCGGCGGCAATATGGCGTCGACTACATCTCGGCGATGCCGACCAACCTCTATGGTCCGGGCGACAATTTCGACCTGACCAGCAGCCATGTCGTGCCGGCCCTGATGCGCAAGGCCCATGAGGTCAAGCGCGCCGGCGAGCGGACCCTTCAGGTCTGGGGATCGGGCAGGCCGATGCGCGAGTTCCTGCATGTCGACGATGCCGCCGACGCGCTGGTCTGGCTGTTGAAAAACTATTCCGGCGATGGCCACGTCAATGTCGGCTCGGGAGAAGACATCAGCATTGGGGAGCTTGCCCGCACGATCCTGTCCGTGGTCGGCGTCGAAGCCACGGTGACCTTCGACGCGACCAAGCCGGACGGCACGCCGCGCAAGCTGATGGACGTGTCGCGCCTGTTTGCCACGGGCTGGCATCCGCGCTACTCGCTGCGCGATGGATTGGAACAGACCTATGCGTGGTTTCTCCGGCATGCCGAGAAAGGCGACGTCCGCCTCGGCGCGGGCTGAACCGCAATCGCCGCTGATTGCCGCAACGCGAAGGGACGGGCTGGGCAGCCGCCTTCTGGCAATGGCCAATGCAAAGTCGGTCGCGGACGCGTTCGACTACCGCTTCGGCTTCACCTGGAACCGGACGTCCGTTGCGGACAAGACCTTCCACGTCGTCGATGTCGTAGACAGGATCTTCTCCGCCAAATTCATCGAACGGCATTGGCTGGGGGCACGGATCAGAGAATCCGATTTCGACGTTCTCGATGCGGCCACCCTCAAGCGGCTCAGTCTTGAAGCTGGCAAGCGACCAGGCAATCCGAGCGGTTGGATCTGCGACGACTTTCGCGTCCTGGATCCTTTTCGCGGCGAAGAAGCCGGGCTCTTCGACGCATCCCGGGCGCTGCGCAGCTTCGGCTTCTCGGACAGCGTGCGGCAGGCGACCGACGCAGCCGCCCGCAATCGATTTCCACGCCCCATGGCCGCGCTGCATTTGCGCAGCGGCGACATTGTCCGTGGCAAATACCGGACGCGGCTGGTCTTCGGTCGCAAGGTCATCCCCGCGACGCTGGCCAAGGCGATCGTGAGGGAGTTGTCCTCGATGGGCCTGGCGACGCTGCTGATCGGAGAGGACCGCGCCACGCTCGACTATCTGAAGGCTGAAACCGGGGCGTCGCTGGCGGAGGACTTCGGAGCCGGCGCGTTCGAGGACCGGACGCAGCGGGCATTCTTCGAAATGGCGTTGATGGCGCAATGCCAGCGGATCCATGCAGGCAGCAGCATCTTTGCCTCGATTGCGTCGCTGATGGGCGGCATTCCCCTGATCGAGACGAACACCCTGTTCGATAAATCCCGAGCCGCGGAAATCATCCTGGACGAATTGAAGGATCGCCACGCCGACTATCATCCGCTCGAGGCTGCCTTCGGCTATCAAGCGGCCTTTCTCAACCTGGAAGACCGGATCGGTCCCGCGCAGGCGCGTGACATCCTCGAGAGGGCTCACGGGCTGGATCCGCAAAACGACGTCTATGCCCTGAAAATGGCCTCGGCCTATTTTCGCGAGCACGACTATCCGTCGGGAGAGGCTGTCTTGCGGTCGCTGATGGCAGCGCAATTCCAGGCCCGCCCGCAAATCCCATTGCCGATGATGAAAGTCCTCGGGGACGAGGCTTCGGGCGGCTTTGTCTTGATGAGAGACTTCGAATTCTTCCTCGCGGCGGCCAGGGCTGGCTATCCTTGTGCTGCTGCGTGCTCGGCCTGGATCCGCCAGCAGGTGTCGGCCGAGAGGAAGGCGGCGCTGGCGATGGCGCGGCAGTCGGTGACAGCGGAGCCGGCAAATCGCATGTTCAGGAAAATCGAACGGCGAATAAGGCAGGGTCGAAAACCGAAAGCGGGGCGGCTGGCGAAATTGAGGTGGCGGCTCGCCGGACTGGCGCGGTTCTAACGCTCCGCGCCGAACCAGGAGGCGCGATCGCCCGGGGCATCGTTCGCCGATTTTTTCCGATTCGTTTGAACCAATCCATCGAGGGGCGCGACCCAGCGCCGCGTAACAAACGCGGTCATCAAGGAGAACGCCCATGTTTACTGTTTCAAGAAACGTCTTGCTTGCCGTCGTCGCCGCTTCGGTGGTCGCGGGCTGCAAGGCGACCACCCCCCGGGATTGCGACAACCTCAAGCCGAACGTCACCTATCACGGCAAATGCTGCGGCATTGGCGATGCGCCGTGCCGCGAAGGCAAGAACGGCAATCACGACCACAGGCCCGATCCCCGGCCGCAGTGAAGGCGGGGGATCAAGGCCGCAGGGAGTAGGTCGGGTCGTACTCCACCTTTTAGTTGCATCCTTCGTTCAATTGGTTGTGTTCCAGTCATATTGGCTGGCACGTATATGTTTGATAGCCGGCGCCCGCCCTTCGATGACCACGCCGGTCAGGCTCGGCATCTGCTGGCCTCCCCGCCACAGATGCCGGGCCGCTCCTTCCTCTGCGGGCGCTTCCGGTGCATCGGTCCTCTTACAAGACCTCGGCGGGGCGATTTGCCCAACAGGAGGTCGCAGCTGCAATCATCCAAAGCAGCTATCGCCGCGCCAGTCAGCGTCTTCGGCTGCTGCGTCGAGCATGCTAGATCGACATCTCGGAAGCGGGCGCACGCTTGGCATGTCCGCCAAGACGGTCGACAAGGCGCACGGTCATCAGCGCGATTTGTAAAAGGAGGCGGCCGAGAACGAGCGGTTTTTTGCGTGCCCCACGACGGAGGCCGGTCGCCAAGCTATTGAAAGGATGGTGGGCGTGACAAGGATTGAACTTGTGACCCCTGCAATGTCAATGCAGTGCTCTCCCGCTGAGCTACACGCCCATCCGATGCCGCGCATACACCATTTTTGATCCAGCGCGTCAATAGGTGGAAAAACGAAAGAAGGGCTCGTTTTGTCGCGCCCCGAAGGCGCGCCGCGATCGAGCCGGAAACGCCTCAGGCCGCCTGCAGCATCTTTTCGACCTCGTTGACGAGGTCGCGCAGGTGGAACGGCTTCGACAGTACCTTGGCGTCCTTCGGTGCCTTGGAATCGGGATTGAGCGCGACGGCGGCGAAGCCGGTGATGAACATCACCTTGAGGTCGGGGTCGATCTCGGTGGCGCGGCGCGCAAGCTCGATGCCGTCCATCTCCGGCATGACGATATCGGTCAGAAGCAGCGAGAACGGCTCCTCGCGCAAGCGCTCGTAGGCGCTGGCGCCATTGTCGAAATCGCTCACCTGATAGCCGGCGCGCTCCAGTGCCTTGACGAGGAACCGGCGCATATCGTCATCGTCTTCCGCCAGCAGAATGCGTGCCATCATATCCCGTCCGAATCACCCGCCCAACCTTGGCGCCGGGCTAGCCCGTTAACCATCCTGTATATGAGGAGGTGACGGTAAACATCAAGTGAACGAAGGCCGTATTATACTCAGTTCGGGCAGGGGTTCGGGGCGCCTAAAAGCTGGACATGCGGCTGTCGAAATGGCAGTTTTGACTCATGATGCAGTGCTGTTTCCCGGTTCATTCACATTGAAGACGGCAGCCGAGGATTTTTCGGTCGTTCCACCCTTCGAAATCCGATCGGGCGCCGAGCAGCGCGTCCCCTTCCTGTTCAACTCGCCGCATAGCGGCCGCCACTATCCCGAACGCTTCCTGGCCATGGCCAGGCTCGACCGCAACGCCATCCGCCGGTCCGAGGATTGCTACGTCGACGAATTGTTCGGCGGCGCTGTCGCTCTCGGCGCGCCGCTGCTGGCGGCGAATTTCCCGCGCGCCTATCTCGACGTGAACCGGGAACCCTGGGAGCTCGACCCGCGCATGTTCGCCGAGCCGGTGCCGTCCTTCTGCAACATCCGCTCGGCGCGGGTTGCCGGCGGGCTCGGCACCGTGCCCAAGCTCGTCGGGGAGGGGCTCGACATCTATTCCGGCCGCTTGCCGCTGGCCGAGGCTGTGGCGCGCATCGAGACCGTGTACAAGCCCTATCACGAGACGCTCAAGCGGCTTTTGACCCGCACGCATGCCAGGTTCGGCTACGCGGTGCTGATCGACTGCCATTCGATGCCGGCAAGCATCAGGGTCGGCGACAACGGCGTGCGACCGGATTTCATCATCGGCGACCGTTTCGGGATTTCCGCGACGGCGGCGCTGACCGAGACGGCGATCGCCCTGCTCACCGGCATGGGCTACACGGTGGCCCACAACAAGCCCTATGCCGGCGGCTTCATCACGGAGCATTATGGCCGTCCGGCGCGCCATCTGCATGCGCTGCAGATCGAGGTCAATCGCGGGCTCTACATGAACGAGCGGACGTTCCAGAAATCCGCCGGCTTCGACGCGCTTGCCGACGACCTCACCCGCTTCTCGGCCGATCTGATGGCGATGCCGGACCATCATTTCGTCGATCTGCCGCTGGCCGCCGAATAAAGCCAGGCGCTCCCCGCCCGCGCCGCGAGCCGGTGAAAAAAAGACCGCATCGTTTTCACGACACGGTCGAAGTCTAGGGAGGAAACGCCCAAGGAGGGCATGGACAGGAAAACCTGTCCGAGAACAAATCTATTGTGCGATGCACAAATGTCAATCGACTTCAGGCTTTTTTAATTCACAGTGAATGGGAAATTGCGTTTCGGTGGCGTTTGCGTGACATTCAGGCAACAGTTGCCGCGGCGCTAAAGTGATCCCTCCCCTTGTTCCGGCAGGAAATCATCGGCAAAGGACGGCATGCTGCAAAGCGGGAGAATCAGTTGGACATCAGCATCGACTTTATCCGGCGCATCGCGCATGCCGCCGCCGCCGAGACCTTGCCGCGCTTCCGCAGCCAGGGCGCGGTAACCAACAAGGAGGCTGGCAGCTTCGATCCGGTCACCGAAGCCGATCGCGAGGCCGAGCGGGCGATCCGCGCACTGATATCGGCCGAGTATCCCGATCACGGCATTCTCGGCGAGGAGCACGGCAGCGAGAACATCTCCAGCCGGCATGTCTGGGTGATCGATCCGATCGACGGCACGCGTGCCTTCATCTCCGGCCTGCCGGTCTGGGGAACGCTGGTCGGACTGACCGTCGAGGGCGACGCCGTCGCCGGGCTGATGTCGCAGCCTTTCACCGGCGAGCTGTTCTATGCCAACGCGTCCGGTTCCCACTATGAGGGTCCGGGCGGGCCGCGCAAGCTTGCGACGCGCAAGACGACCGACCTCGCCAAGGCGACGCTGTTCACGACGACGCCGGCGCTGTTCAAGGGCGAGGCGCGCACGCGCTACGACCAGTTCGAAAAGCAGGTCCAGCTCGCCCGCTACGGCACCGATTGCTATGCCTTCGCCATGGTCGCCGCGGGAAGCGTCGACATCGTCGCCGACCCCGGGCTGAAACCCTATGACATCGTGGCGCTGATCCCGATCATCGAGAAGGCGGGCGGCGTCGTCACCACGTTTGAGGGCGGACCGGCGGAGAAGGGCGGGGACATCCTCGCGGCGGCGACGCCGGAGCTGCACGCGGCGGCGATGGCTGCTCTGCGCGGCTGAGAGCCCGCGGTCGATCCCCGGGCGCGACTGACGGCCGTTGGTCCTGAGAGCAGGCTGTCAGCTGTCCTCGGTCATGGACGCCATGACAGTGCCCGGGCGCTGATCAGGGCGCGTCGCCGGTTCCGGGAATGAAGGCGTCGAAGGCGGCGAGAAGCTGCTCGCGATAGAGGTCCTTCTCCTGCAGGATCTCGTGGCGGGCGCCGTCGATCATCAGCAGCGAGCCGAGGCGCAGGCGCCTGGCATAGGCTTCCACCGCCTTGGTCGAGACGACCTGGTCGGCACCGGCGGCGATCACCAGCATCGGAACCTGGATCGCGCCCATGAAATCCGGATCGCTTATCTTGACGGAGGCCTCGGCCGCCGCCTTCAGCCAGCGGATCGTCGGCCCGCCGAGCGCCAGTTGCGGCCAGGCTTCGTAGATGCCGGTGTTGCGCCGGTAGCGCGCGGGATCCGACGTCACCTTGTTGATCTCGAACGGCGTCGTCTCCTTCGGCCGCGGTCCCATGGCGGCATAGAGCCGGCCAAGGCCGATCGCGCAGAACACCGCGCAGACGCGGCGGACGGTGCTTATCGACACCGGCAGATCGGGCAAGGTCAGGAAAGGCGCGATCAGCACCATGCGCCGCACCCGATTGACCATCGAAGGCGAGGCGAGCAGCGCGACCACCGCCCCGGCGGAATGGGCCAGGATGTAGTAGGGCCCGCGACAGTCAGGCAGCACCACCTCCTCGAAGAACTGCTCGAGATCGCTGGCGTAGTCGCGGAAGCTGCGGACGTAGCCTCGCTGCCGGTCGCCGATCAGCCGGTCGGAGCCGCCCTGGCCGCGCCAGTCGAGCGTGGCGACGCCGAAGCCGCGGCCGCAAAGATCGCGGATGGTCTCGAAATATTTCTCAACGCACTCGTTGCGCCCGGTGAGCAGGACCACGGTGCCCTTGAGCGGGCGGGTGGTGGCGGCAAAGACGCCGTAGCGGATCTTCTTGCGGTCACGCGTGGTGAAGAAGCCGCCGGCGGCGTTCTCCGGCGGCGGATTGTCCGGCGTCTGATAAAAGAGATCCGTCATTCGGCGTTTCGTTCTTTGCTCCGTCGCCCGAGCTGGCGAGGCGTCGCATGGTGATAGACGGCCATGCGGCAAAAGCAAAGGCGTCGCGAAGGCGAGGTGGAGACAACGAACGAGGCCGGAAGCAGCGTTGGCGGCCTCCGGCCTCTGTCGATCCGGGAGGAAGGGACGTTAACACCCGGCTCGGCCTCGTCGCGGCGTCTGTTGGGCGCGCCGCCTGATCCTTGATCCTGGCCACACCCTAACGCCGCCTGGCTGAACGCAGGCCGAAGCCGCGGTTCATCTGCCGTTCATCGAGGCGGAGATGTCGTGTCCGCAAAAAGTCTTGAAATGCCCTTTTGCGCTTCCCAAATGTCTGGTGCGGTCGCCGATGTCGGGACCGCTGGCCCATCCGAAACGCCATTCCGGGTTTCGCAGCGGCCAAACGCAAACTCTGTTGCTCAGTAGGAGAACACCTCATGCGTCACGTAGATTTTTCCCCGCTTTATCGTTCGACCGTCGGTTTCGACCGGCTCTTCACCATGCTCGATTCGCTCGGCCAGCCCGACGGCGCGCAGACCTATCCGCCCTACAACATCGAGCGCACCGGCGAGAACGCCTACCGTATCTCGATGGCGGTTGCCGGCTTCTCGGAAGACGAGATCTCGATCGAGGCCCACCGCAACGTGCTGACTGTCAAGGGTGAGCGCAAGGAAGAGGGCAATGGCGAGGGCTCCGAGCTGCTCTATCGCGGCATTGCGTCCAGGGCTTTCGAGCGGCGTTTCCAGCTCGCCGACCATGTCGAGGTCGAGGGCGCCACGCTGAAGAACGGCCTGCTCTTCGTCGACCTCAAGCGCAACATCCCCGAGGAGCTGAAGCCGCGCAAGATCGCGATCACCCAGTCCTCGGACAAGGCCAGGCAGATCGAGGCCAAGGCGGCCGCCTAAGCGCGGGCTCCAGCCTCAAAAGTCCGTCTCCTCCCGAGACGAAAGCGGCGCCGAAAGGCGCCGCTTTTTGTTTGCGCGGATTTCTGTGCCATCCGCAACAAAGGCTTCTGGCCCTTTTGAAGCAGGCGCCGGCCCAGCATGAAGGGCGATGTCCGATTTTTCCCTGGCGCTGACGGCAACCATCGCCATCACCTTCCTGCTGGCCGGCATGGTCAAGGGCGTGACCGGCATGGGCTTGCCGACGCTGGCGATGGGGCTTCTGGGCACGGTCATGCCGCCTGTCACCGCGGCCTCGCTGCTGATCGTGCCGTCCTTCGTCACCAATGTCTGGCAGCTGTTCGCCGGGTCGAGCTTCGCGTCGATCCTGCGCCGGCTGTGGCTGATGATGGCCGGCATCATGGTCGGCACGATTGCCGGCGCGCGGCTGCTCGCCAGCGACAATGTCAAATGGACGACCGCCGGCCTCGGCGCCGCCCTTGTCCTCTACGCCGCCTACACACTCCTGGCGCGCCAGCCCGGCATTCCGGCCCGGGCAGAGCGCTGGCTGTCGCCCATCATCGGCGTCCTCACCGGCCTCGTCACCGGCGGCACCGGCGTCTTCGTGGTGCCGGCCGTGCCCTACATCCAGGCACTGGGGCTCGGCAGGGACGACCTGATCCAGGCGCTCGGCCTTTCCTTCACCGTGTCCACCATCGCGCTGGCGCTTGGCCTCGCCTCGCACGGAGCGTTCGAGGTGGAGCATCTCGCGATGTCGTCGCTGGCGGTGCTGCCGGCCCTGCTCGGCATGTGGCTCGGCCAGCTGCTCAGGCAGCGCATCAGCCCGGCGACCTTCCGGCGCTGGTTTCTGATCTTCCTGATCGTGCTTGGCCTGGAGCTGCTGGCGCGGCCGTTCCTGGGCTAGCCATTAGCCCTTTGCCGCCAGCACAGCCTCGACATTTTGTCGGTGAACGGCTTCGTATGGCGCGAAATACTCGACGGCCGTCGAGGCAAACATGTCCGCGCCGAAGGTTCTCAGATCCTGCTTGGCCAGGTCAGGCTCTTGCCGGCAGGCAAGGAGTTTTCGAACATAGGCCTGGGTCGCGGCGATAAGGCTTCTGTCATAGCCACCCGCTGCAATTGTTTCGCAGGAACCGTGGTTGGGCAGGATGCGATCGAACCGCCAGCCGGCCATGCGCTCGAGGTCGATCAGATGTTCGGCGAGACGCTCCGGTTCGGAGACATAGGTGATCGAGTCCTCCAGCGTGTCGCCCGCCAGCAACAGGCCGGCATCGGGCATCAGCAGGACCGTCCCGTCATGGCTGTGGATTTCGACCTGGCGGAGTTCGACGGGGATCGCTCCGACGGTCAGATGGAGGTTGTTATCGAATATCCTGTTGGGGAGCACGAGCGGCCTGATCGGCGGGTTGCCGCCTTCGATCTCGGCCCGGCCGCGTTCAAGGGCCGAGGCTGTGAGGCGGTTGGCGATGATCTCGCAATCATGGAACACCTCGTTGCCGGCAATATGATCGTCATGCCAGTGGCTGAGCACGACGCGGATCGAGGTCACGCCCATCTCTTCGAGTGTCCGCCGGACAAGGCGGGCGTGGGGCAGGGATATATGCGTGTCATAGACAAGCGCTTGCGATCCATCGACGATCGCATAGGTGCAAATGCCCAGCGTATAAGCGCCGTCGTCGAGCCAGTTCGGCTCCTCCGACCAGATGCGAACGCCATCGAGGCGGCCATCATAGAAGCCGACAACGTTTGGCGCCGGACGAACCAGCCGCATGGTCGAGCCGAGAGAGGGCCTGGTCATCCGGTTACTCCCGATCGCTGCAACGCTTAAGGGGCGAGCAGTTGCCCGAGGCGATCGATCTCTTCCGTCGCGGTGGCGAAGCTGGCGACGAAACGGTAGATCGCCTCGTTGTCGCCGAGATGGCCGTCAAAACCTTGCGGCACGCCCCATTCGTAGAATTTGGCGCCAGCCGCCTGCAGCCTTTCGGCGATAGCGCGGTCGAGGATGGCGAAAACCTCGTTGGCTTGCGGCAGCCATGCCAGCCTGCCCGTCGGCGCGTCCTCAATCGTCTCGGCCAAATGCGCGGCCATGGCATTGGCATGGCCTGCCATCCGCAGCCAGAGGTCATCGGTGAGATAGGCTTCGAACTGGGCCGAGATGAAGCGGGCCTTGGAGAAGGTCTGGCCGGCGCGCTGGCGAAGCAGGCGCAGGTCCTTGCCGACCTCCGGATTGAAGATCACGACAGCGTCGGCCATCCAGCAGCCGTTCTTGGTGGCGCCGAAGGAGATGATGTCGACGCCGCTCTTCCAGGTCATCTCGGCCGGCGTGACACCGGTCGCGGCGATGGCGTTGGCGAAACGGGCACCGTCCATGTGGAGCGGCAGGCCGTGGCGACGGCTGACCTCGGCGATCGCCTTGACGTCGTCGACAGCGTAGACCGTGCCGACTTCGGTCGCCTGGGTGATGGTCACGGCCATCGGCTGGCCGCCGGGCGCGAGGTCCCGCGAATAGCGCTGGATGGCCTTGTCCAGCGCCTGCGGGTTAATGCGACCCAGAGGCCCGGGCACCGGCATCACGCGCGCGCCGCCCGTGTAGAAACCCATCGCGCCGAATTCATCGACATTCACGTGTGCTTCGGAATGGCAAAGCGCGATGCCGCCGATACGGTTCAACGCCGCCATCGACAACGCGTTCGCCGCCGTGCCGGTGGCGACGAAGAACACCTGAACGTCGCGCTCGAAGATCTCGTTGAAGCGGCGGTAGACGGCGCGGTCCAGGTCTCCGTCGCCATAGGCGGTGGCGATGCCGGCGGCGTGCCGCGAAAGGTTGGCAGAGATGTCGGGATGGACGCCCGCCCAGTTGTCGGATGCAAAGAACATCGAGAGGTCCGTAGCTGATTTGCAGAAGCCGGCGCGACTTGACCGTTTTGGTCTTGCAAGTGCAAGGGGCCAACTGCCGGGAAAGCGGTGATGCCAGCCGAAGCTGAGATCGGCGGACGACTGAACCTTGCGTTGCGCCTCCATCTCACGAAATTTTGTGTCGCATCCCGGCCAAGATTTTTGTGAATCGGTCTTGTGCGGGCGTCTGATTTCTGCCATAAAAAATTTAGGACAGTAGTGCTGTCTTATTTTGTCGCGCAAAACAGGCCGGACTGGCGTATCATATGGGCCATTCCGGCCGTTGCCGCGCGCGACGGGTAGACGGCTCGGCTCTGGCCTGTACGATACCGGATACGACCCAGGCGGCCAGCCGCATGGTTCGGCAAGGATTTCGCAAGACGTGCAGCAAGGATGAAGGGGAAGCAACGCGCTTCCCGAGGCAAACCAGCGCCCGAAGGGCTGGGAACGGAGGATAGGACGATGACGGAATTGACGCCATCTGCGATCAACGGCCGGGCCGCGCAGACGAAAGCGGCAACCGTCAAAAATACCTCCCTGACCAATGCCGGGCGCGCCGCCAACGGTTTCGCCGCCCAGGGCCTTTACGATCCGCGCAATGAGCACGACGCCTGCGGCGTCGGCTTCATCGTCAACATGAAGGGCGTGAAGTCGAACCAGATCGTCAAGGATGGTCTGGCGATGCTGGAGAACCTCACGCATCGCGGCGCCGTCGGCGCCGATCCGCTGGTCGGCGACGGCGCCGGCGTTCTGGTGCAGCTTCCCGACAGCTTCTTCCGCGAGGAGATGGCAGCCAAGGGCATCGACCTGCCGCCGGCGGGCCAATACGGCGTCGGACACTGGTTCATGCCGCAGGACGCGGCGCTGCGCGCCCATATCGAGGACATCATCACCGAATCGGCGCAGTCCGAGGGGCTGCCGCTGATCGGCTTTCGTGACGT
Source organism: Mesorhizobium sp. M4B.F.Ca.ET.214.01.1.1 (assembly GCF_004791545.1). NCBI lineage: Bacteria > Pseudomonadati > Pseudomonadota > Alphaproteobacteria > Hyphomicrobiales > Phyllobacteriaceae > Mesorhizobium > Mesorhizobium sp. M4B.F.Ca.ET.214.01.1.1. The sequence continues at coordinate 291,028 of NZ_SRUX01000003.1, read as the reverse complement.
TCCGGTCGACAATTCGTCTTTGTCGAAGGCTCCGGACATCGCGGCATCCGAGCCGTTCCACCGGCAGGTCTTCATCGGCCGCACGGCCGACATACCCGACGACGAAGAGTACGAGGCCAGGCTCTATCTGCTGCGCAAGGTCATATCCGGCCGCATCTATGCCGAGAACGACAACAAGGACATCGGCGCCTATTGCGTGTCGCTGTCGGCGCGCACCATCGTCTACAAGGGCATGTTCCTGGCCTACCAGGTCGGCGCCTACTACAGGGATCTCAGCGATCCGCGCTTCGAAACGGCGCTGATCCTGGTCCACCAGCGCTTCTCGACCAACACCTTCCCGTCGTGGAAGCTGGCGCACCCGTACCGCATGGTCGCGCACAACGGCGAAATCAACACCGTGCGCGGCAACAACAACTGGATGGCCGCTCGCCAGGCCTCGGTCGATTCCGAGTTGTTCGGCAACAACATCTCGAAGCTGTGGCCGATCTCCTATGAGGGCCAGTCGGATACGGCGTGCTTCGACAACGCGCTCGAATTCCTGTTCCAGGGCGGCTACAGCCTGAGCCACGCCATGATGATGCTGATCCCGGAAGCCTGGGCCGGCAACAAGCTCATGGATCAAGACCGCAAGGCCTTCTACGAATACCATGCGGCGCTGATGGAGCCGTGGGACGGCCCGGCGGCGGTCGTCTTCACCGACGGACGCCAGATCGGCGCCACGCTCGACCGCAACGGCCTGCGCCCGGCGCGCTATATCGTCACCGATGACGACCGGGTCATCATGGCCTCCGAGGCCGGCGTGCTACCGGTGCCGGAGGAAAAGATCGTCCAGAAGTGGCGGCTGCAGCCCGGCCGCATGCTGCTGATCGACCTGGAGAAGGGCCGCATCATCTCCGACGAGGAGATCAAGTCGGAGATCGCGACCAGGCACCCCTACAAGAATTGGCTCGCCAACACGCAGCTCATCCTGGAAGATTTGAAGCCGGTCGAGCCGCGCGCTTTGCGCAAGGACGTCAGCCTGCTCGATCGGCAGCAGGCGTTCGGCTACAGCCAGGAAGACACCAAGCTGTTGATGTCGCCGATGGCCACCACCGGCCAGGAAGCGGTCGGCTCGATGGGCACCGACACGCCGATCTCGGCGATGTCGGACAAGTCGAAGCTGCTCTACACCTATTTCAAGCAGAACTTCGCACAGGTCACCAATCCGCCGATCGACCCGATCCGCGAGGAGCTGGTGATGAGCCTGGTGTCGTTCATCGGGCCGCGGCCGAACATCTTCGACCTGGTCGGCAATTCGCGCCGCAAGCGGCTCGAGGTGCGCCAGCCGATCCTGACCAATGGCGATCTGGAGAAGATCCGCTCCATCGGCCACACCGAGGATCGTTTCGACACCAAGACGATCGACATCACCTATGGCTCGAACGAAGGCGCTGCGGGCATGCAAGGCGCCATCGACCGGCTCTGCGAGCGCGCCGAGGCGGCGGTTGCCGGCGGCTACAACATCATCATCCTGTCCGACCGCCAGCTCGGGCCGGACCGCATCGCCATCCCGGCGCTGCTGGCGACGGCCGCGGTGCACCACCATCTGATCCGCAAGGGCTTGCGCACCTCGGTTGGCCTGGTGGTCGAATCCGGCGAGCCACGCGAGGTGCATCATTTCTGCTGCCTCGCCGGCTACGGCGCGGAAGCGATCAACCCCTATCTCGCCTTCGACACGCTGCTCGACATGCACAAGCGCGGCGAGCTGCCGGAGGAGGTCGACGCCTACGAAGTGGTCTCGCGCTACATCAAGTCGATCGGCAAGGGCATCCTCAAGGTGATGTCCAAGATGGGCATCTCGACCTACCAGTCCTATTGCGGCGCGCAGATTTTCGACGCCATCGGCCTGAAGTCGGACTTCGTCGAGAAGTACTTCACCGGCACCGCGACGCTGATCGAGGGCGTCGGGCTGGACGAGATCGCGGCCGAGACGCTCAGCCGCCACACCGACGGCTTCGGCAACGATCCGGTGCTGCGCAACGGCCTCGAGGTCGGCGGCGAGTACATGTACCGCATGCGCGGCGAGGCGCATATGTGGTCGCCAGACGCGGTCGCCACGTTGCAGCACGCCGTGCGCCAGGGCTCGTGGGACACGTTCAAGGACTATTCGGCGCAGATCGACAGCGAGACGGCCCGCGCCCAGACCATTCGCGGCCTGTTCAAGATCAGGCTCGCCGAAGAGACCGGCCGCAACAAGGTCGCGCTCAACGAGGTCATGCCGGCGGCAGAGATCGTCAAGCGCTTCTCGACCGGTGCGATGTCGTTCGGCTCGATCTCCAGGGAAGCGCACACGACGCTGGCGCGCGCCATGAACGCCATCGGCGGCAAGTCGAACACCGGCGAGGGCGGCGAAGAGTCGGACCGCTATCTGCCGCTGCCCGGCGGCGGCAAGAATCCCGAGCGCTCGGCGATCAAGCAGGTCGCGTCAGGGCGGTTCGGCGTGACGGCGGAATATCTCGTCAACTCGGACGTCATGCAGATCAAGGTCGCGCAGGGCGCCAAGCCCGGCGAGGGCGGACAGCTGCCCGGACACAAGGTCGACGCGACCATCGCCAAGGTCAGGCATTCGACGCCCGGCGTCGGCCTGATCTCGCCGCCGCCGCATCACGACATCTATTCGATCGAGGATCTGGCGCAGCTCATCTACGACCTGAAGAACGTCAACCCGGCGGCCGACGTCTCGGTCAAGCTGGTGTCGGAGGTCGGCGTCGGCACGGTCGCGGCCGGCGTTGCCAAGGCGCGCGCCGACCACATCACCATCTCGGGCTATGACGGCGGCACCGGCGCTTCGCCGCTGACCTCGCTCAAGCATGCCGGCAGCCCGTGGGAAATGGGCCTCGCCGAGACGCATCAGACGCTGGTGCTCAACGGCCTGAGGTCGCGCGTGGCGCTGCAGGTCGACGGTGGCCTGCGCACCGGGCGCGACGTCATCATCGGCGCGCTGCTCGGCGCCGACGAGTTCGGCTTCTCGACCGCGCCGCTGATCGCGGCCGGCTGCATCATGATGCGCAAGTGCCACCTCAATACCTGCCCGGTCGGCGTGGCGACGCAGGATCCGGTGCTGCGCAAGCGCTTCAAGGGCACGCCCGAGCACGTCATCAACTTCTTCTTCTATGTGGCGGAAGAGGTGCGCGCGCTGCTCGCCGAAATGGGCTTCACCCATCTCGACCAGATCATCGGCGACACCGATCTTCTGGAGAAGCGCGACGTGATCCAGCACTGGAAGGCGCGCGGGCTCGATTTCGGCAAGATGTTCTTCAAGCCCGATGCGCCGCACGAGGCGGTGCACTGGACCGAGCGCCAGAAGCACCCGATCGACGACGTGCTCGACCGCAAGCTGATCGAGCTGGCCAAGCCGGCGCTGGAAGCCAAGCAGGCCGTGTCCATCGAGCTGCCGATCCGCAACGTCGACCGTTCGGCGGGCGCGATGCTGTCGGGCGAAGTGGCCAAACGCTTCAAGCACAAGGGCCTGCGCGAGGACACGATCCAGGTCAAGCTTACCGGCACCGCCGGCCAGTCCTTCGGCGCCTTCCTGGCGCGCGGCGTCTCGTTCGAGCTGGTCGGCGCCGGCAATGACTATGTCGGCAAGGGCCTGTCGGGCGGCCGTATCGTCATCCGCCCGCCGGAAGAGGCCAAGATCGTCGCGGCTGACTCCATCATCGTCGGCAATACTGTGCTTTACGGCGCGACCGAGGGCGAAGCCTATTTCGCCGGCGTCGCCGGCGAGCGCTTCGCGGTGCGCAATTCGGGCGTCGCGGCAGTCGTCGAAGGCGTCGGCGACCATGGCTGCGAATACATGACCGGCGGCATCGTCGTCGTGCTCGGCAAAACGGGGCGCAACTTCGCTGCCGGCATGTCGGGCGGCGTCGCCTATGTGCTGGACGAGAAGGGCGATTTCGCCGAGCGCTGCAACATGGCGATGGTCGAGCTGGAGCCGGTCCCCGAGGAAGACGACCTCATGGAGAAGCTGCTGCATCACGGCGGCGATCTCGACCATAAGGGTCGCGTCGACGTCTCCGGCGACATGACCAGCCATGACGAGGAGCGGCTCTATCAGCTGATCTCGAACCACGTGCATTTCACGGGCTCGGTGCGCGGCCGCGAGATCCTCGACAACTGGACGGCGTTCCGGCCGAAATTCCGGAAAATCATGCCGGTCGAGTATCGCCGCGCGCTGATCGAGATGGAGCGCATGCGCATGAGCGTGGCGGCCGAATAAGCATTGGACGGGCCGGAGAGATGGATCTCCGGCTGCCATCCTCACCAACAATCCTGACCCCGGACTGCGGTTGCCATGGCGGCCTTATGGGGTTAACGGGTGCGCCGACAAGTGCGTGCCTTCGGACAGCAGGGACTGGACTATGGGCAAGGTAACAGGGTTTCTCGAGATCGACCGGCAGGTGCACAAGTACCAGCCGGCCTCCGACCGCATCCGGCATTTCCGCGAATTCACCTTGCCGATGTCGGACAAGGAGGTCGAGAAGCAGGCCGCACGCTGCATGGATTGCGGTATTCCGTTCTGCCACGGGCCGACCGGCTGCCCGATCCACAACCAGATTCCCGACTGGAACGACCTCGTCTACAATGGCGACTGGGACAATGCGATCCGCAACCTGCATTCGACCAACAACTTCCCGGAATTCACCGGCCGCATCTGCCCGGCGCCGTGCGAGGAAGCTTGCACGCTGAACCTCGAGGACATTCCGGTCGCCATCAAGACCGTCGAGCAGGCGATCGCCGACAAGGCCTACGAGACCGGCCATATACGGCCCTATCCGCCGGAGAAGAAGACCGGCAAGCGCGTCGCCGTCATCGGTTCCGGCCCGGCCGGCATGGCGGCGGCCCAGCAGCTCGGCCGCGCCGGCCATGACGTGCATGTCTATGAGCGCGAGAGCCGTCCGGGCGGGCTGATGCGTTACGGCATCCCGGACTTCAAGATCGAGAAGCACTATATCGACCGCCGCATCGAGCAGATGCAGGGCGAGGGCGTGACCTTCCATTGCGGCGTCAATGTCGGCGTCGACAAGCCTGTGGCCGAACTGCTCGCCGAACATGACGCGGTGCTCTATTGCGGCGGCTCGGAAATGCCGCGCGCCGCCAACATCCCGGGCGACGACCTCGGCGGCGTGCATGACGCCATGCCCTATCTGGTGCAGCAGAACCGCCGTGTCGGCGGCGAGCCGATCCAGTCGGTGGCGTGGCCCTCGCATCCGATCATCGCCAGCGGCCAGCATGTCGTCGTCGTCGGTGGCGGCGACACCGCTTCCGACTGCGTCGGCACCGCCTTCCGCCAGGGCGCGGTGCGCGTCACCCAGCTCGATATCCGCCCGCAGCCGCCGGAGAAGGAAGACAAGCTCGCCGTCTGGCCCTACTGGGCGACCAAGATGCGCACCTCGTCCTCGCAGGCCGAGGGCGCCGAGCGCGAGTTCCAGGTGGCAACGCTTGAATTCATCGGCGAGGACGGCCAGCTGACCGGCGTCCGCTGCTGCGAGGTCGACGAGAAGCGCAAGCCGATCGCCGGCACCGAATTCGTCATCCGCGCCGATCTCGCCTTCATCGCCATCGGCTTTGCCGGGCCGGCCGCCACCGGTGTGGCGAGCGAGCTGGATGGGCAGATGAAGATCGTCACCGACAGCCGGCGCTCGAAGAACGTCGAGGCCAATGACCGCGACTACAAGACCAGCGTCGACAGGCTTTACGCGGCGGGCGACGTGCGCCGTGGCCAGTCGCTGGTGGTCTGGGCGATCCGCGAGGGCCGTCAGGCGGCGCGCTCGATCGACGAAGCGCTGATGGGATCGAGCGTGTTGCCTCGTTAAGGGTTGATAGCCGTCGTCGTATCCGGTGTCGCGGCTGACGTTGCGGGCTGGGTTTTCGGCGGCCAGGAGAAATCGTCGGCGCGGCCGGGCGAGGCAGCGGGCGCCTTGCCCTCGATGACGAGTTTTTCGCCGGGCAGGTTCGGATTTGGCTTCGCGGGGGCCGCCGCCCCGAGAAGCTCGGAGCCGCCGTCCAGCGCCGGATCGCCAAGCAGCATCGGCACGGTGCGGTCGATCACGATCGGAGCGGCATTGGGCGCCGGCGCTTCGACCGGGGCGCCCGCCGGCGCGGAGACTGTCGTCACGCTTCCGGGCGCTGCCAGCCCGAGGATCTTGGCCAGCGGCTTTTCGGTGTAGAAGGCAAGCTTGCGCTTGCCGGCCTTGGAGACATTGATGCCGTCGTCCGAGCGCAGCCGCACCGCCTGGCCGTTGATGTCGGGGCCGGTGATGACGAAGGCGCCGTTCTCGTCGACGAAACCGTCCCAGACATCGACGAACTCGCCGCCATGCTTTTCGGCGGCCGAGCGGTAGATGTCGTTGAAGGCCAGCATGTCCGAAGTCATCTTCGGCAACCGGAAAGCCGGCATGCCGACCCACAGGAACGGCACCTTGGCCTCCGCGATGGCCTTGCCCAGCGCATCGGTGCGGCGCTCATATTCCTTGGTCCAGTTCTCGGATCGCGGCTGTTCGCGCACGTCGCCGACCTTCATCTGCTGGCGGTCGTTGGAGCCGAGCATGACGACGACGACCGATGGTTTCTCGGTCTCGATCAGCGTTTTGATCTGTTCTGGCCAGTTGTAGAAATCATCGCGCACGAAGCCGGAAGAACCGTTGCTGCGCACCGCGATCCTGACGCCGGCGTTTTCGGCGAAGGCGGTGTCCAGGCCTTCGCCGAGACCGCTCGCCATGAAATCGCCGACCACCAGCACGGCGCGGGCATCCGGCGTCTTCTCGACGATCGGCGTCTGTGGCTCTGCCGGCAGGCGCGGCTTGGATTTCCTGGTCTTTGCCTTCGGCCTTGCCTTCTGGATGTCGAGCGGCGGCTCGAAGCGCTCGCTGCGGCGCGGGAACAGCAAGTCACGCAGCGACCAGCCGCGGCTCTGCTCCTCCTGCGCCATGGCGGGCGTGTGGAAGGCGCTGGCCGCAGCCACCGCCAGGACGGCGAGGGCCAGGATCAGGATCGGCGTGCGGCGAACGATCGCCCGTATGCGCCCAGCCGAAACCAATCACTTCCTCCGTCCCTGAAGCGGTCCTATTTCTTGCGGAGCCATTTGAGCACTTCCATGCTCGGATAGCCATCCTGGGTCAAGCCGGCCTTCGCCTGGAAGGCCATGATGGCGGCCTTCGATCCCTCGCCGATCTTGCCGTCGAACTTGCCGTCATAGTAGCCGTGCTCGGAAAGCCGCTGCTGCAGTTCCTGCCGCTCCTCGAAGCTCAGCTTGGTGAAGGGCCGTTTCCAGTCCTGCACCAGGCCGCTGCCACCAGCGATCTCGTCGGCAAGAAGGCCGACGGCGAGCGCGTATTTGTCGGCGTTGTTGTAGGCCTTGATGACCGAGAAGTTCTTGATCATCAGGAAGGCCGGCCCACCGCGGCCGTCGGGCACTTTCAGCGTCGCCTTGTCGGAGCCGTTCTTGAACGGCTTGCCGTTGGCCCTGACGACGCCTAGCGCCTGCCATTGCGCCAGCGTCTTCGAGCCGGCGGGGAGCTTGCCGGCCGGCAGGACGACCTCGTAGCCCCAGGTCTTGCCGGCCTGCCAGCCGTTCTTCCGCAGCAGATTGGCGGCCGTCGCCAGCGCATCGGGGATCGAGTTCCAGATGTCGCGCTTGCCGTTGCCGTCCATGTCGACGGCATAATGCTGGTAGCTGGTCGGGATGAACTGGGTGTGGCCCATGGCGCCGGCCCACGAGCCGCTGAGATGGCTTTCGTCGATATCGCCGCTCTGCAGGATCTTCAGCGCCGCGATCAGCTGGGTGCGGGCGAATTTCGAACGCCGCGGGTCGGCATAGCCAAGCGTCGCCAGCGAGCGGATGACATTGCGCATGATGTCGTTGCGCTTGAGGATCTCGCCATAGTTCGATTCCATCGACCAGATGGCGAGCAGGATGTTGCGGTCGACGCCGAACCGCGCCTCGATCCTGTCCAGCCACGGCTTCCATTTCCTCGCCATCTGCTGGCCGACGGCGACCGACTGGTCGTGCACGCGGTTGTCGAAATAGTCCCAGGCGGGTGCCGTGAACTCGGGCTGGGTGCGGGCCTTTTCCAGCACGACCGGATCGACATCGGTGATGTTCCTGAAGGCCTGGTCGTAGATCGCACCGGAGACGCCGCTCTGCACCGCCGTGGCGCGGAAGCTGGCGACCCATTGCCGGAATCCGGCATCGGCGAAAGCAGGTCCCGCGGGCATCAGCAGGGCAAGCGACAGGCTGGCCGCCGTCACGACGCTTGCAAGGCGCTTTGCGGTGCTGCGAACGGACATCTGTTCCTCCTTTTTCGTATCAGGAAGATCATTCATCGCCGAACCCGGTTAGTATTTAGTTTACCATAGGTGGGGGCGGGAACGAAAAGACGCGACGATGCTTTACGCACTGCAAGTTTTGTAAACTCGGCGTTCCTTACATCTCGATTCCGGCGCGAAAATGTCTCAGAACGGGATTGCGGAGCGCGTAATCAAGCGGATAATTGGCAGCATGAAGAGAGTTCGCAAAGCAGTCTTCCCGGTCGCTGGTCTCGGTACGCGGTTCCTTCCCGCCACCAAGGCAATTCCCAAGGAAATGCTGACCGTCGTCGACCGACCGGTCATCCAGTATGTGGTCGACGAGGCGCGCGACGCCGGCATCGAGCATTTCATCTTCGTCACCGGCCGCAACAAGGCGGTCATCGAAGACCATTTCGACGTCCAGTTCGAGCTCTACGACACGCTTGCCCAGCGCGGCAAGGACGACCAGCTCGCCCGCCTGCAGCGGCTGCAGCCGGCGCCGGGCCAGACCAGCTTCACCCGCCAGCAGGTGCCGATGGGGCTCGGCCATGCCGTCTGGTGCGCCCGCGAACTGGTCGGTGACGAGCCCTTCGCGCTGCTGTTGCCCGACATGATCATGCAGTCGGAAAAGAGCTGCATGAAGGACATGGTCGAGCTCTATGCCGAGACCGGCAACAACATCATCGCGGTGCAGGAGTGCGATCCGGCCGAGGCGCATAAATACGGCATTGTCGGCCGCGGCGAGGATACCCATCACGGCTTCCGCATCACCGGCATGGTCGAGAAGCCGAAGGCAGGCACCGCGCCCTCGAACCTGTTCATCAACGGCCGCTATATCCTGCAGCCGGAGATCTTCGGCATCCTCGAAGGCCAGGAGCGCGGCGCCGGCAACGAGATCCAGCTCACCGATGCGATGCTGAAGCTGGAGAAGCAGCAGCCCTTCTACGGCTACCACTACCAGGGCCGCACCTTCGACTGCGGCTCGCCGGAAGGCTTTGTCGAGGCCAATGTCGCCTTCGCTTTGTGGCGCAGAGACATGAATGAGAGCATGGCCGGCGTCATCCGCACGCTGCTCGACGAGATGAAGCCGTCCGAGCGGCGGGGCGCGGCGCTGTAGAGCAATTCCAGGAAAAGTGCGAGCGGTTTTCCGTCCGGAATTGCATCAAAACAAAAGGATAGAGCGGTTCGCCGTTTCGTTGAAACGGTGAAACGCTCCAGGCGCCGGCCTCCTCAGCGCTGCACCTTCAGCCCCAGGAAGATGCTGTTGGCGACATAGTCGCGGCCGGGCAGGTTGCTGTTCAGCTTCTCGGTCCTGACCCTTGTGGTGAGGCCGGCATAGCGGTTCAGCCACCACGTCAGGCCGGCCTCGGCGCTCAGGATCAGGTCATGGCCGTCGGAGCCGGTATAGTCGCGCCAGTCGAGGCCAAGCGCGGAATTCGCCGTCAGATTGGCGCGGACCTGGCGTTCGCCGGTAAGCCTGCCCGAGTAGAGCACATCGCCACTTTCCCCGGCCGTGGTGGTGCTCTCGATGGTGGTCCTGCCTGTGAGCCCGACGATGGTGCCGCGCTCGGGCGACCATTTGAGATCGGCGTTGACGTAGGGCCCCGCATTGGCCGGCAGGCGGTCGTCGTCGATCGCTTCGCGCAGCCAGCCGACGGAGAATTCGCCCGACAGTTTGTCGTCCATGTCGAGTTCGAGGCCGGCGCGCGCCCCGAGCCTGGTCGAGGAACGTTCGTACAAGTTGCTGTCGAGGCGCAGATCATAGACCCGTCGCCCTGCCTCCACCTCGACAAAAGGCGTTATGGCCGGCGAAACCTGATAGCCGGTGCGCAAGGTCGCGGAATAGAGCGTGGAGTCGCGGTCCTTCTGCGACAGTGTGGTGCCGTCCGAAAGATCGGCGTCGCCATAGAAGTCATGCGTGATCGCGCCGGTCAGCGCGTAGCGCATCTTGCCGACGTCCTTCTCGATGCCGAGGCTGCCGTCCACGGTCTGCCGCAGCGGCTGCGAAGTGACGCCGGCGATGGCGTCCGGCGAGGAGGCCGATTCCGGCACCGCCTCGTAGCCGAGCTTGGCGATGGCGCGCAGCTCGTTGTCGAGGTCGACGTTGAGCTGGCCTTCGATGCGGCCTTGCGCGTCGTTGATCTTCTGGCCCGAAACCGTGTTGCGGAAAATGCCGTAGCCGTCGATCGTGGCCGAGTTCTCGCGCCAGTCGGAGGTCGCGGAAAAACGCAGCGCCGTCTCCGACAGCACCGCCGACGTGCCGCCGCTGCTGGCATCGGCATTGGACGTCGCGGTGAAGCCCTGCTCCAGCGTCGGCCGGAAGACGAAGCTGCCGACCTTGATACCGGTTGCGGCGAAGGGGTCATCCTCGGGCTTGATCTTCTGGCCTTCGATCGAGGCGGTGCGCTCGGCGCCGGGGTCAAGCTTCTGCCTGTCGACGCTGTCGATGGTCACGGCGCGACGATTGGCGCCGTCCTGGTCCTCTCCGGCGGTTCCAGTGTCTGCGGTAGTGGTGGTCCCGGTCGCCGTTGGGTCGGTCTGCTGCTTGGTCTTCTTCTTGTCGGCGGCCTTTGTCTTTTTCTTCCCGGCGGTGTCGTTGTCCGCCTTCTTGTCCGCATCGTCGGCGCGCTGTTTGGCGGTTGAGGTCCGGCGCGGCTTGGGCGGAGAAGGGTTCTCGACGAACGGATCGTCGGTGGCGGCAGGCTGGTCGAAGATGCTGTCGTTCGCGGCCGTTCCATCGGTCTCGTCAGGCACTGCGCCGGGGCTGGCCGGCGAATAGGTGTCGGCCGGAGCGTCGGCGGTCGCGGTCGCGGGCCCGTTCAGATCCTGGGCACGAGCCCTGCTCATCTGCCTGACCTTGCGCTGCTGGTCCGACAGGATCGCCGATTCCGAAACCTCGCCGCGCAACTCGGTTTCCTGGGCATGGAGCGGCATCGGCCGCAGCAAAGCGAGGACGCTCGCCGCCAGCAACAGCGTGCTGACGGCCTTGCCCGTTCGACCTCTTTTCGTTTCAGGCTGGGCCCCGGTCATCGTCACCACTGCTTGCGCGGCGCGGGCGCGCCATACTTACCGAACCGTAAATGGGGATGGTTAACGGAGGGTTGAGGCGGGCGGTTCTCTCGCGCATTCGGTGTCCCGCATGTCGAAGCCAAAATGGTGCGTCAGGAGAGGGCCGCCATCGACCGCAGGTGGCATTTCTGTTGGACAGGCGGGCGGCGAAGCGCTAAGCGCATCAGCCATGCATGCAGGGTCCCCAGAAAAGAAGCGCCCGGACAGGCAGGCTTCGATCGATTCGGCGCTGAGAACCGTGGCGACCGAGCAGGCCGGCATGGCTGCATTTGCCGCCGCGCTCGAGAACGGGTTGGCCGAGCCATTCGCACGCGCCGTCGAGCTGATTTCGGGCATCGAGGGCCGCGTCATCGTCACCGGCGTCGGCAAGAGCGGCCATATCGGCTCCAAGATCGCCGCAACGCTGGCCTCGACCGGCACGCCCGCCTTCTTCGTCCATCCGGCGGAAGCCAATCACGGCGATCTCGGCATGATCGCCAAGGACGATGCCATCGTCGCCATGTCGTGGTCGGGCGAAAGCAAGGAATTGATGGGCATCGTCGCCTATTCCAAGCGTTTCTCGATCCCGCTGATCGCCATCACGTCCGGCGAGACCTCGGCACTGGCGCGCGCCGCCGACGTGGTGCTGCTCCTGCCGCCCGCGCCGGAGGCCTGTCCGCACGGCCTGGCACCGACGACATCGGCGCTGCTGCAACTGGTCATGGGCGACGCGCTGGCCATTGCGTTGCTCGAGGCGCGGGGCTTCACGCCCGACCATTTCCGCACCTTCCATCCAGGCGGACAGCTCGGCGCCAATCTCACGCAACTGCGCGAGATCATGCATGTCGGCGAGCGTCTGCCGCTGGTGCCGTCGGGCACCGGCATGCGCGAGGCGATCATCGAACTCTCGCGCAAGGGCTTCGGCTGCGTGGCGATCAGCGGCGCCGATGGGGCGCTGATCGGCATCATCACCGACGGCGATATCCGCCGCCATATCGCCAACGACCTTCTGGCGATGAGCGTCGATCAGGTGATGACCAGGAAACCAAAGACGGCGACGCCGGACACGCTGGTGGCGACGGCCCTGCAGACCATCAACACCTCCGCCATCACCAGCCTGATGGTGGTCGAGGACGGACGTCCTGTGGGGCTCGTCCACCTGCATGATCTGCTGCGGATCGGCGCGGCCTGAAAAAGGCGCGTCACGCTCGGGAAGCCCTACGCGACACGCCCTGATTTTCTGTTTCGAAAGCGCTGCGCGCTTTCGGGCAATCAGACAGCTTCGACAGTCAGTTCCAGGTCGGTATCGGCCGAACTGACGACGCGCACTTGCGTGCCGGCCGGCAGGTCGGGACCCGACACGCGCCACAACGTGTCGCCGAGCTTGATGCGGCCGCGGCCGTCCTTGATCGGTTCGGCAAGGGTGGCCATCTTGCCGACCTGCTGCGCGCCGCGCCGGTTGAGCAGCGGCTGGTCGGTCGCGTCATGACGCCCGCCAACCAGCTTCTTGCCGGCGAAGGCCGAGACCAGCGACAGCGCCAGGAAGGCAAGGACCTGGACTTCCCAGGTCCAGAAGCTTGCGTCCCAGATGAGCAGCGAAATCAGGCCGATCACCAATGCGGCGATGCCGATCCACAGCATGAAGATGCCGGGTGCTATGACCTCCATAACCAGGAGGACGAGGCCCAGTACCATCCAGTTCCACGGACCAAGTTCGGAAATGATACGGTCGAACATGGGAGCAGCCTCCTATGATCTCAGTTGTCGCCGGACTTGACGACCGGCGGGCGCGAACCCTGCCGCGTCGCGGCAGCCGGTCCGCCATCTTTGAAGACTTCCTTGGCGATCTCGCCAATGCCGCCCAGCGTGCCGATCAGCGACGAAGCCTCAAGCGGCATCAGCACGATCTTGCTGTTGGTGGCCGAACCAATCCTGGTCAGCGCTTCGGTGTATTTCTGCGCGATGAAGTAGTTGAGCGCCTGGACGTCGCCCTTGGAGATCGCCTCCGAAACCACTTGCGTCGCCTTGGCTTCGGCCTCGGCCGAGCGCTCGCGCGCCTCGGCGTCGCGGAAGGCGGCTTCCCTGCGGCCTTCGGCCTCGAGGATCTGCGACTGCTTCAGGCCTTCGGCGGCCAGAATCTGCGCTCGCTTGTTGCGCTCGGCGGTCATCTGGCGGCCCATCGATTCGATCAGATTGGCCGGCGGATTGATGTCCTTGATCTCGACGCGGGTGATCTTGATGCCCCACGGGTGTGCCGCCTCGTCGACGACGCGCAGCAGGCGCTCGTTGATGGCGTCGCGGTTCGACAGGAGTTCGTCGAGGTCCATCGAACCCATGACAGTACGGATGTTGGTCATCGTCAGGTTGAGAATTGCGTTCTGCAGGCCGGAGACCTGGTAGGCCGCTTGCGCCGCATTGAGGATCTGGAAGAAGGCGATGCCGTCGACACCCACAATGGCGTTGTCGCGGGTGATGATTTCCTGGCTCGGAACATCGAGCACCTGCTCCATCATGTTCATCTTGGCGCCGATACGGTCGACGAACGGCACGATGAGGTTGAGGCCCGGGCTCAGTGTTTTGGTGTAACGGCCAAACCGCTCCACGGTATAATTATAACCTTGCGGGATTGTCCTGATGCCTTTGATAAGAAGCACCAACACCAGAAAGGCAAGTGCACCAATCGCAATACCGAAACCACTGAAGTCCATTTGAATCTCCCTCAGATGCCGGCCATGGCGTTGATTCCAGGCAGCCGACTTCACCAAACACTTAGGTGTGTTTCAATAGTGTTACAATCAGGTGATCGCTCATTATTAGTGGATGGAAGAGCGCGACAGGGGCGATCGATCGCCTCAACGCAGCGGGCTCACACCCAGCCGGACAGCTCGCGCCGCGCCAGCGCCTCGATCACCGCCATGCCTTCGGCGCTGTCGTTGAGGCAAGGGATATGGGCGAAGTTCTCGCCTCCGGCATGATGGAAGGTCTCGGCCGCCTCGCGGCCGATCTCGTCCAGCGTTTCGATGCAGTCGACGGAAAAGCCGGGATTGACGATGGCGATCGATTTGACGCCGTCCTTGGCGAGCTTCTCGACCGTGACGTCGGTGTAGGGCTGCAGCCATTCCTGGGCGCCGAAGCGCGACTGGAAGGTGGTGATCAGCTTCTTCTCGTCCCAGCCGAGCTTCTGGCGCAGCAGCCTCGTCGTCTCCAGGCAATGGGCCTGATAGGGGTCGCCCTTGTCGGAATAGGGTTTTGGGATGCCGTGGTAGGAAGTGATGACCACCTCCGGCGCGAAGTCGAGGCTGGCCAGATGGCGTTCGATCGAGCGGGCAAGCGCCTCGATGTAGACAGGCTCGTCATAGTAGGGCGGCACGCTGCGGATCGCCGGCGCGCGCCTGATCTTCATCAGCGCGCGAAACAGTTGGTCGTTGGCGGTCGCCGTGGTCGTCGCCGAATATTGCGGATAGAGCGGAAAGGAAAGAATGCGGTCGCAGCCCTGCTCGACCAGTTTTTGGGCCACGCTCGCGGTCGATGGATTGCCGTAGCGCATCGCCCAGTCGACGACGACATCGGGCAGGTCACCAAACGCTTGGGTAAGCTTCTCGGCCTGGGCGCGGGTAAAGGTGCGCAGCGGCGACTCGTTCTTCTCCCGGTTCCAGATCCTGGCGTAGTTGGCGCCCGACTTCTTCGGACGGGTGGTCAGAACGAGCCCGTAGAGGATCGGGTACCAGATTGCCTTGTTGAGCTCGATGACGCGCGGATCGGAGAGGAACTCCCTGAGATAGCGCCACATCGGCTTGAAGTCGGTGCCGTCGGGCGTGCCGAGATTGATCAGCATCACGCCGACCTTGCCCGCCTTGGCCGGCGCGGGACCAGCCAGCAGCGCGCCTGCGGCCTGCGCGGCTTTGGGATCGATCGGGCTGGTCAACGTCATCAAGGGGTCTCCGGGCATCGCGAAACCAGCGATGGCGGGGCCAAATTAGCGATACGCCGTCGGTTTTCAATGCCGCGTCTGGCCGCACCTTAATACGCATGCCGGAAAGCAGAAACCCGCCCGGTTGCCCGGACGGGTTCGTCGATTTGCTGCGGCAGGAGTTATTTGGCGGCGGGCGGGATGGCCAGCGTCCCGCCGATCGGCAGCCGGTGCGCCTCGAAACCCTTGTTGGCGCCGGAGATCAGCTTCCACTTGGTGCCATCGTTATAGGCCTTCTTGGCCAGATCCCAGAAGGTGTCGCCGGCGACGATGACGTGGCTGGCCTCGGCTGGCGCTGCCTCGGCCGGCTTTGCCGGTTCCGCTGCCGGTGCCGGTGCAGCTTCGGCGGGCTTGGCCGGTTCGGCCGCGGGAGCAGGGGCCGGCGCCGCCGCAGGTGCCGCCTCAGCCGGCTTGGCCGGTTCTGCTGGAGCTGGCGTTGCCGGTGCAGCCTCGGCCGGCTTCGCCGGTTCGGCGGCGGGCGCCGCCGCGACGGTCGCCGCGATCTCGGTAATGCGGCCGTCGAGCTTGGGTGTATACGGCCGGTGCGCGCCGAGATAGTCGGCGACCACCTGCTCCAGGCCCGGGCCGTAGTCATAGGCGTTCTTGGCCTTCTCGGCGAAGACCTTGTAGCCGTCGCCGCCTTGGCGGACATAGTTGTTGGTGGCGACCATATAGTCCTTGTCGGGATTGATCGGCGCCCAGGCGCCGCCTTCCATCACCTCGACCGACTTGACGCGTCCGGCATTGGGCGCGACCGATTTGTCGAAGGAATATTTCAGACCGGCGACCTGCGGGAAGCGCCCGGCGCCGTCCTCGATCTGGCTGAGGCCGCTTTCCAGCCCGGCGACGAGGTCCTTGCCCGAGATCTGGAAGGTCGCCAGCGTGTTCTGGAAGGGCAGCACGGTCAACACCTCGCCCATGGTGACGGTGCCCTGGTCGATCGAGGCGCGCAGGCCGCCGCCATTCGAGATCACGATCTCGACGCCCTGGCCCTTGACGCGGTCGAGAATGGCGTCGGAGACGAGGTTGCCCATCTCGCATTCGCGGGCGCGGCAGTTGTCGCGGCTGCCGTCGATCGGCTTGGTGGTCTCGGCCACTTCCTTGTTCTTCAATTCCTCGATCGGCGCGCCGAGCTCCTTGATGCGGGTGAGCACGGCCGGATCGGGCGTGATCGACTTGTCGAGAAAGATCGGGTCGCCGCTCGCTTCCTTGACGACGCCGTTGTCGTCGAACACGACCTTGAACTCGCCGAGATATTTCGAATAGGAGGCCGCCTGCACCACCGGCACCTTGGAGCCGTCGGGGTTGTCGACCATCGTCGGGTAGGGGCCGGCCGCCTTCGGATCGGTGTTGGACAGAAGCGTGTGGCTGTGGCCGCCGACCACGACATCGATGCCCGGGATCTTGGCGATGACATCGCGCTCGCGGTTGTAGCCGATATGGGTAACGGCGATGATCTTGTTGACGCCTTGCGCCTTCAGTTTCTCGACCTCGGCCGTGATCGACTTGACGTCGTCCTCGATGGCGATGTTCGGGCCGGGCGAAGCGAGTTCCGGCGTGTCGTTGGTCACCGCGCCGACAATGCCGATCTTCTGGCCGCCGACCTCAAGCACGATCGATGGCTTGATCTTGCCGGCGGCGCCGGACTTGTCGTTGGCCACCACATTGGCGCTGACGACCGGGAACTTCGCCTTGTCGAGATAGGGCACAAGTGCTGTCTCGCCGTCGTCGAATTCATGGTTGCCGAGCGTCACCGCGTCCGGCTTGATCTGGTTGAGGAATTCCTCCTCCGCGGCACCCTTGTAGGTGATGTAGAACAGCGAGCCCTGGAAGCTGTCGCCCGCATTGAGCAGCAGCACGTTCTGACCCTCGAGCTTCTTGCGCTCCTGGGCGATCGCGGTGACCAGCCGGCCGGCGCCACCGACGCATTCGCCCTTTGTCTCCTCCTCGGCGGAGCACGTCGACTCGTATTTGTTGTTGCCTTCGATGCGGCTGTGCCAATCGTTGAAATGCAGGATGTTCAATGTGTAGTCGGCAAAAGATGCTCCGGCCGACAGGCCAAGCGCTGACGCGGACAGGGCTGCAATAGCGGCAAATTTCTTCATCTTCCTCTCCCGGATGAACCTCATCAGAGGTGTCTAGCGCCATCGCTTGACTGCAGCACGACAGCCAGCTTCGAGGCATGTTCACATCGCGTTTCGGTCGATGCAAGGGGAAATCAGGACGAGGTTGCCGGCACAAAAAAGACGGCGGCTCGCGCCGCCGTCCGCTATCAGGATAGATGTCTTACCGGCTCAGACGCGACGCGTCAGCACGAAGTTCTGCCCGCTGGCGCTGGTGCAGTTGAGCTGGCTGGTGGAGATCATCAGGCAGTTGAAGCTGACCGGCGTCTGGCGGATCAGCGAGGTGCCGTGGATCTCGACCGAGGTCGCGCCCGTCATGGTGTAGCTGCCTTCGGCGAGCTTCTGGCCGGTATCGGTGGCGACGGTGGTGAAGGCGCCGGCGGTGAAGCTCGACAGACCGGTGCCCTTGGCGTCGATCCAGGAGCCTTCGACGCCTTTCGGTCCGGCCGACATCGGCGGCTCGGAAGGGCCGACGGTGGAGCAGGCGGAAGCGGCCAGCAGGCTTGCCGCCGCGCCCGCCGAAAGCAATTTGCGTGCAATGGTCATGATCAAAATCCTCTCCTCTCGCGTCGGCCCGAAGTCGGTTCGAAGCACGGCGCGGACATTCATAGTGCTAGAGCGTACTCTCCAAACGGACGCACGTCGCTCCAGGCCGCGCCCCTTCAATCGCCCGATTTCCGGGCGATTGCAAGGCAGTCGGATAGGCTGACGGCGCTGCTATCGCACCAGGATGTTGCGGAATTGCCACGGGTCGTTCTTGTCGAGATCCTCGGGGAAAAGACCCGGACGGTGATCGAGCGGCGTCCAGTCGGTGTAATAGCCCTTGACCGGTCCGAGATAGGGCGATTGCACTTCAAGACAGCGCCTGTAATCCATCTCGTCCGCCTCGACGATGCCGGCTTCGGGATTTTCCAGCGCCCAGACCATGCCGGCCAGCACCGCCGAGGTGACCTGCAGGCCGGTGGCGTTCTGGTAGGGGGCGAGCTTGCGGGCCTCGGCGAGCGACAGCTGCGAGCCATACCAATAGGCGTTCCTGTCATGGCCGTAGAGCAGCACGCCGAGCTCGTCGATGCCGTCGACCAGCTCGTTCTCGTCAAGCACGTGATGGACAGGCTGCGCCTTGCCGGCAGCGCCGAACATCTCATGCAGCGACAGCACCGCGTCGTTGCAAGGGTGATAGGCATAGTGACAGGTCGGGCGGTAGTGGACCTTGCCCTTCTTGCCGCGCAAGGTGAAGAAGTCGGAGATCGAGATTGCCTCGTTGTGCGTCACCAGGAAGCCATATTGCGCGCCGGGTGTCGGGCACCACGAGCGCACGCGGGTGTTGGCGCCGGGCTGCTCCAGATAGATCGCCGCCTGCGAGCCGTGCTTGTGCTTTTTGGCGTTCTTCGGCATCCAGGTCTCATGCGTGCCCCAGCCGAGCTCGGCCGGTTGCAGACCCTCCGAGACGAAGCCTTCGACCGACCAGGTGTTCCAGAACACGTCCATCGGCTTCGGCTTCTTGGTGCGCTGGGTGTCGCGCTCGGCGATGTGGATGCCCTTGACGCCGGCCTTCTTCATCAGCTTGGCCCAGCCTTCGCGATCATTCTGCGCCGACTCGGCGAACTCCAGGCCGAGATCGGTGGCGAGGTTGACCAGCGCCTGCTTGACGAACCACGAGACCATGCCCGGATTGGCGCCGCAGCAGGAGATCGCCGTGGTGCCGCCGGGGTTGCTGGCGATTTCCTCGCGCACGCTCTCGCGCAGCGCGTAGTTGGTACGCGCGGCATTGTCGGCCTTGTCGTCGAAATAGAAGCCGAGCCAGGGCTCGACCACCGTGTCGACATAGAGCACGCCGAGCTTGCGGCAGAGCTTCATCAGTTCGAGCGAGGAGGTGTCGACCGACAGGTTGACGCAGAAACCCTGGCCGCCGCCATTGGTCAGAAGCGGCGTCAGCAGCTTCTTGTAGTTCTTCTTGGTCACCGCATCCTGCACGAAGGTGATGCCGCGCTCGTCGAGGAGCTTGCGGTCGGTGTCGCGCGGGTCGATGACCGTCATGCGCGACTTGTCGAACTTGAAATGACGTTCGATCAGCGGCAGCGTTCCCCGTCCGATCGAGCCGAAGCCGATCATCACGACGGGACCGGTGATTTCACCGTAAACGGGCCAGTTTTCATTCGCCATTTTTTCAGACACTCCTTCAAACATAGGGAAAAGCAGGGCAATTGCGCCGGACGGTCAAGCGCTACACCACAGATCATTGTCACAAACCAGCGAAAAGCGCCAACCACCGGCCAGGCCAGCCCGGCGGCGTGGTTAAGCCGCCCTGGCCATATCGGCGAGGAAGGCGACCAGGCGGTTGCGGTCGGATGTCAGGCCCTTGTAGTCGAGCTGTGCCTGGTCGAGCGCCTCAAGCTGCGCGGCGAAGGATGCCGCGAGCGTTGCCCTGTCGGGATGGCGGGCCAGCACCTTGAGCGGGTCGAGATGGATGCGGATGGTGAACAGGATGTCGCGCGAGACCGGCAGCTTACGCGACGTCTGGCGCTCGACGCGGATGAAGGCGTGGGCGTCGACGTCGCCATCATGGAAGCGCGAGGGCCGATTGGTGGCGCGGTCGATGCGCTGCAGGTTGGAAAGCGGATGATAGAGCGCGTCGCCGGCCTGGATCGACCAGTTGTAGCGCTCGACCGCCTGGCCCTGGAGACCGTCGAACATGCGGTTGATCAAGTCGGCCGGACGCGTGCCTGGTCCGAAGCCGGGCACCGGCGCATGGATCCGCTGTAGCGGCTTGCCGAATTTTTCGGTGAGCGACCAGGATGAGGGAAAGCAGAGCGAGCCGGCGGCCAGCCGCCAGCCGCTTTCGTCCCGGCGCATCAGGATCAGATCCTCCTGGACGAGCAGGGATGCCCTGACGAGCGGCGCCTCGCGCAAGGCCGCGGTCGGACCGCCGCCGCTCTCGGCGCCGATGACCTCGACGCCGGCGCTGATGCCGCGGTGGGTACCGGGGTGCTTCGCCGCGAGATAGGCGACGACGAGGTCGAGCACCTCTTGCTGCGCCTCGCGCGTGCCGTCTTCCTCGACAAAGACCTTCTCGGGGATTTCCGCGTAGAGCCGGCGCTTCTCGGCGAGGTGGGCAGGCAAGTTCTCGTCGACATCGAGCCATTGGTCGAGGCCGAGCGGTTTCAGCCCGATGGTGAAGGGCTTTGACGAGCCGTCATAGGGCGTATGGGCGGGCCTGCTCATAATTCCTTGAACGCGTCCAGCTGGGCAACGGTCATTTTCGCCGTGAATTCGGTGACATCGTAATCGGCAGCGCCTGCCCTGGCGAAAGGATCGTCCGCCAGCCTGGCATCGAGCACGTCACGCGGACCACGCGCGATGATGATGCCGCCGGTCCTTGGCCGCTTCGGCCCGGAGGCGACGAAGATGCCTTCGGCGTAGCAGGCTTTCAGCCATTCGACATGCGCGGGCCCCAGCCGGTCAATCTCGGTCAGCGGCACCTTGTAGTTCAGCGAAACGACGAACATCGCATTCTCCCAGCCTGCGTCAGGACAGTTTTGCGGGGATCAGGCCGCGCAGCGAATTGCCGACGTAGACCGCACGGGCGGCCTTCAGATCGTCAAGGGTGTAGATCGCTTCGGCGGCGCGGCCTTCATCCAGAAGCTCGCCGCGCAATACGCCAGGCAAGAGGCCGCAGTCGAGCCGGGGCGTTGCCAGCACGCCGTCGCCGAAATCGGCGAAGAGATTGGTGATCGTGCCCTCGCAGAGCTCGCCGCGCTCGTTGGCGAGCAGCACCTCGTCGGCGCGGCTGGCGAGATATTCGGCGCGCGCGTGCTGGTAGGCATCGCGGCGGCTGGTCTTATGGCGAAGCAGCGTATCGCCGGAATCGAGGCGGACGCGCGCCAATTGCAGCCGCCAGACCTTGTCGGCGGCGAGCGGCTCATAGGGCTGCGCGGCGGCCGTCACCTCGCCGTTGCGCGCAAGGACGAGGCGGGTGCGCAAGGGGACGGTTTGCCGGCCAACCGTGTCCATCAGCACTTCGCCGACCTGTTGCGGATCGCAGGCGAAGCCGAGTTCCGCCGCAGATGCGTAGAGCCGCGCGAGGTGACGCTCGAAGCGCAGGAAGCCGGAGCCCGGCTCCCAGCGCATGGTCTCGATCAGCTCGAAATCGGCACGGTTCCCGTCGCGAAGCGCGCTTTCAAGAGACACTCCAGGTACTCCTCCTCGGCGGTGGAATCGAAGACGACGCCGCCGCCGACATTGTAGACGGCCTCGCCGCTGGAAAAGAGCGAGATGGTGCGGATCGCCACGGAAAAACGCATCGTGCCGCCGGGCGCGATCCAGCCGATGGCGCCGCAATAGACGTCGCGCGGCACGGCTTCGAGATCGTGCAGGATCTCCATGGCGCGGATCTTCGGCGCGCCGGTGATCGAGCCGCAGGGAAACAGCGCCGCAAGAACCTGGCGGATGCCGACATCGGGCAGCAGTCTCGCCCGCACGCGGCTGACCATCTGGTGCACGGTCGGATAGGTCTCGATGCGGAACAGTTCCGGCACCTCGAGCGTGCCGACCTCGCTGATCAGCGAGATGTCGTTGCGCAAGAGGTCGACGATCATGCGGTTCTCGGCCTGGTTCTTCTCGTCCTTGCGCAGGAACGATTTCAGGCGCGCGTCCTCGGCCCTGGTCGCGCCGCGCGGCGCCGTGCCCTTCATCGGATGCGTCTCGATCATGCCTTCGGCGTCGATCTCGAAGAACAGCTCCGGCGAGCGTGACAGCACGATCGGATCGCCGAGCGCAATCAGCGCGCCGTATTTCACCGGCTGGCGCTCGGTCAGCGCGTCGAAGGCGGCGAGCGGGTCGCCGGACCATTGCGCCCGCACCGGAAAGGTCAGATTGCCCTGGTAGCAGTCGCCCTTGCGGATGTGGTCGTGCAGCCGCGCGAAGCGCTTCGCATAGTCTTGCGCCGACCAGGCGGCGCGGGCGTCGAAGATCGGGCCGTTGGTCGCGGGACCGGGACGGCGCGGCACCGCCTGTTCGGCAGGAGCGTCGAAGATGCCGAGGCAGACCAGCGGCGCGCGCCGGCCCTCGGGAAGCAATGGCACCAGCTTCGGCTCGAGCAGATATCCCGCTTCATACGAGAAGTAGCCGGCCAGCCATTTGCCCGCATCGGAGGCCGCCTGCGCGGCTTCAAGCGCCGCGGGGAAATCGTCCGCGTCGTGCGCGACGATGATCTCGGCCGGCCGGTCGAAGACCAGCTGGCGGCCGCTCTCGTCGTTGCGGAAAATGGCGGACGGCAGGGACATGGCTCGAGTGTTCGGTCGGTGGTGCAGCGATCGCTCTATATGGGGGTGCGCCGGCGCGCAATCGAGGGAGCGGCGTCGAGGGCCGCAAAGGCGGCTGGACCAAAGGAAAGCGGCGGTGTCCATGCGCACCGCCGCTTTGTCATGCGCCGGAAGCGCAAGCCGATCAGGTGTTGCTGGCGGTTCCCGCGGTCGGGAAGCGGCGGGCGAATTCCGTTTCGTCGCCGGCGGCGAGCAGCTTCGCCTGCTCGATCCATTGCTCGCGCGCGATGCGTCCGTCGAAATTCAGCACCTCCTCGATGCGCTTGACGTCGTCGGCCGTCCAGGCGGCGATCTGGGCGTAACTTGTAACCCCAAGGCCTTTGAGCAGCTTTTCGTTGACCGGGCCGATACCGATCAGCCGGCGCAAATTGTCGGCCGTCCCTGTCGCCGGCTTGTCTGCTGCCGGCGCTGACTGGGCCGGTGCAGGCGCGGCTGTCTTTGCCACCGCGTTGGGGGCCGCGGCCTTGGGCGCGGCGGCCGTCCTTGATGCCGCAGGCTTTGCGGCGGCAGGTTTGGTTGCCGCCGGCTTTGCAGCGGCAGATTTGGCAGCGGCCGGCTTGGCGGCTGCGGGCTTGGCCGAAGCCGGTTTGGCCGGAGCAGGCTTGGCGGCAGCAGGCTTGGCCGCTGCTGGCGTCGAGATCAGCGCCGCGGGCGCTGGAGCGGAGGCCTTCGCCGCGCCGGATCCAGCCGGCGCTTCGCGCAGCCGGCGCTCGAGATCGGCGCGGGCACGACCGCAAGCATCGAGCTCACCGGTCAGCCGGTCGGCATCGGCACGCACCTTGTCGCGCTCGCTGCGCGTGCGCTCGAGATCTCCGCGCAGGCCGTCGAGCTCGCCGCCCAGGCGACCCCAGATGAACCAGCCGGCCACCACACCCACGATGAACGCCAGGAGCATGTAGAAAAAAGTGCTCATTCTCTCTCTCCAGTCCGATCCGTCTGCCGTGGCCTGGAGTGACGACCTTGGCGCAAGACCGTTCGATGGTTCCGCTAGGCGGAACAGCCGGCTTCAATCGAGCTGTCGGCGATCGGCTCTTCGCCATGGCCAACGGCCGCATCGCATTCGCCGAAGGTCGCCACCGGCCGAGATTGTCCCTTGCCTGAGCTCCGGCTGAGCTTGAGGCCGGACGCTATCATACGGCTTGTGGAAAGCTAACGGAAAAAATTCCCGGAGAGTCATTGAAGAACAAATATTTATGCCAAGAATAGGCCACTCCCAACACGCGTTCCGTCTAAACTATTCTGGCGACGCTCAGGGGCAGGGCCACCCTTCACTTGTCCAGCGCTTCCAGCTCGTCGATCAGGCCGCCGATCACACCGAGCCCGATCTGCCAGAAGGCGGGGTTGGTGGCGTCGAGACCGAAGGGCGCCAGCAGCTCGGAATGATGCTTGGTGCCGCCGGCGCGCAGCATCTCGAAATACTTCTCCTGAAAGCCGCGCTCGGCATTCTGGTAGACCGCGTAGAGCGAGTTCACCAGGCAATCGCCGAAGGCATAGGCGTAGACATAGAAGGGTGAATGGATGAAGTGCGGGATATAGGTCCAGAACACTTCGTAGCCGTCGCGCAGCTTGATCGCCGGGCCGAGGCTCTCGGCCTGCACCTCCAGCCAGAACTGGCCGAGCCGGTCGGAGGTCAGCTCGCCGTTCTTGCGCTCGGCATGCACCTTGCGCTCGAATTCGTAGAAAGCGATCTGGCGCACCACGGTGTTGATCATGTCCTCGACCTTCTGGGCGAGCATGGCCTTGCGCTCGCGCCGGTCGGTGGTCTGGTCGAGCAGCGAGCGGAAGGTCAGCATCTCGCCGAAGACGGAGGCCGTTTCGGCCAGCGTCAGCGGCGTCGAGGCCATCAGCGCGCCCTGGCCGCCCGCCAGCACCTGATGCACGCCATGGCCGAGCTCATGCGCGAGCGTCATCACGTCGCGCGGCTTGCCCATGTAGTTGAGCAGCACATAGGGATGCGCCGACGGCACGGTCGGATGGGCGAAGGCGCCGGGCGACTTGCCGGGCCGCACCGGCGCGTCGATCCAGTTGCGGTCGAAGAAGGTGCGGGCGATTTCGGCCATGTCGGGCGAGAAGCGCTGATAGGCCGACAGCACCGTGTCCCGGGCATCGTCCCAGCGGATGACAGCCTGCGGGGTCTCGGGCAAGGGCGCGTTGCGATCCCAGTGGTTCATCACTTGCATGCCGAGCCAGCGCGCCTTCATCGCATAGTAGCGATGCGACAGGCGCGGATAGGCCTCGCGCACGGCGGCTGCCAGGGCGTCGACCACGCTGCGCTCGACGCGATTGGCGAGGTGGCGTGAATCGGCGATGTCCTCGAAGCCGCGCCAGCGGTCGGAAATCTCCTTGTCCTTGGCCAGCGTGTTGGTGATCAGCGTGAAGGTGCGCAGATTCTTGCGGAAGGTCGCGGCCAGCGCCTCTGACGCCTGGCGGCGGACTTCGCCGTCGGCGTCCTGCAAGCGGTTCAGCGCCGGTTCCAGCGCCAGCTCCTCGCCGCCGACGTCGAAGCGCAGATCGGTCATCGTCTCGTCGAACAGCCGGTTCCAGGCGCCGCGTCCGGTGATCGACTTTTCATGGAAAAGCTGCTCGACCCGATCCTCGAGCTGGTAGGGCTTGTCCTTCCTGAGGTCGAGCACCCAAGGCCGATAGTGGGCAAAGCCCGCGTCGGCGGCGAGCGCGCCCTCGATCACCGCGTCGTCGATCAGATTGAGTTCGAGTGCAAAAAACAGAAGATGCGCGCTGGCGTCGGTCATCTTCTCCTGGATATCGCCATAGAGCTTGGCGCGCTGCGGGTCGGCGGTGTTGCCGGCATAGACCAGCCCGGCATAGGAGACGATGCGGCCGATCAGTTCCTCCAGCGACTCATAGGCGCGCAACGCTTCGCCCAGGCGGCCGGCGGCGCCGCGCTCGGCCTCGGCGGCAAGCGTGCCTTTCCAGCGCGTCTCGAAGCTGATCGCATCCTGCGCCGCCTTGGCGATGTCGCGCTTCAGCTCGGCCGCTTGCATGCCGGAATAGAGGTCGGCGAGGTTCCATTCCGGCAGGTCGCCGAGCTCCGCCGCGCCGTGACCGGACGCTACCGCCGCGAGCTGCCCATCAGAAACCATGCGCATCAAATACCTTCCAGAAGCTGGGGAAAGAGAGAAGCCGGTCAAATCCTAAGGAATTCGTTCACCGGGTTTTTTGAAACCTTATTTAGAACCCTGTGCCAAGATGATCCATGGGGATTTCTCGGGCCAGGCATCAACACAGTCATGACAGGTTCCATACTCATAGTCGATGACGATCCCGTGCAGCGCAGGCTGCTCGAGGCGGCAGTGACGAAATTCGGCCACGGCGCGATCGTCACCGACGGCGGCGAGGCCGGCCTCGGGGCTCTCGACGGACCCGGCGCGCGCGATGTGTCGGTGGTCATTCTCGACCTCGTCATGCCCGGCCTCGACGGCATCGGCGTCCTGAAGGCGATGCGCGAGCGCGGCATCCACGTTCCGGTCATCGTGCAGACCGCGCAGGGCGGCATCGAGACCGTCGTATCGGCGATGCGCCACGGCGCCTTCGATTTCGTCGTCAAGCCGGCCTCCCCCGACAGGCTGCAGACGGCGATCTCCAACGCGCTGAAGGTCGAGGCGGTCGAAGACGAGATGAAGCGCACGTCCAGGCGGCGCGGCGGCCACCTGACCTTCAAGGACCTGATCACGCACAGCCCGGCGATGGACCGGGTGATCCGGCTCGGCCAGAAGGCGGCGGCGTCCAACATCCCGATCCTGATCGAGGGCGAATCGGGCGTCGGCAAGGAGCTGGTGGCGCGCGCCATCCAGGGCAGCGGCGACCGCCGCTCGAAACCGTTCGTCACCGTCAATTGCGGCGCCATCCCCGACAACCTCGTCGAATCGATCCTGTTCGGCCACGAAAAGGGCTCGTTCACCGGCGCCACCGACAAGCACACCGGCAAATTCGTCGAGGCGCATTCGGGCACGCTGTTCCTCGACGAGATCGGCGACCTGCCGCTCGACGTCCAGGTCAAGCTGTTGCGCGCGGTGCAAGAGGGCGAGGTCGATCCGGTCGGCGGTCGTTCGACGGTCAAGGTCGACATCAGGCTGATCTCGGCGACGCACCGCAATCTCCTGCAGCAGGTCAAGGACGGCCGTTTCCGCGAGGATCTGTTCTACCGGCTCAACGTCTATCCGATCTTCGTGCCGCCGCTGCGCGACCGCCGCGACGACATTCCCTATCTGGTCAGGCATTTCATGGAGAAGGTGGCGCCTGCCGATCCGCGTCACCGTCCGCAAGGCATCTCGGCCAGGGCGCTCGCCATGCTGCAGGCCTATGACTGGCCGGGCAACATCAGGCAGCTGGAGAACGCCGTCTTCAGGGCCTCCGTGCTGGCCGAAAGCGAGCTGCTGACGGAAGAGGAGTTTCCGCAGATCCGCGCGCAACTGGAAGGCACGGTCAAGCTCGATGTCGAATTTGCCGCGCCAGCGCCTGAGCTGAACGGTGACGACGACGTGGCCGGCGAGCCGGGGGTGGTCGTGGCCGAGCCCGATCCGCCGGCAAGGCTGCAGCCGCGCTTCGGGACGCTGCGGGCACTGGACGAGCGCGGCAATGTACGCGCTCTGGCCGAAGTCGAACTGGAAATGATCAAGCTCGCCATCGACCATTACAATGGCCAGATGAGCGAGGTCGCGCGCCGTCTCGGCATCGGCCGTTCGACCCTCTACAGGAAGCTCAAGGAATACGGCATCGACCCGGAAAGCGGCCGCATCGAGCGCCTTGCATCCTGACCCGCCGAGCCCTGTTCGCAAGCTCCGGACCAGTTCCGTCCCCTGGTGCGGGCCCGCTCGGCATTGATCGCGGCGCCGGCGGCGCCGCAGCGACTCGATTATGGCTGCGATCACGCAATTGAGGCCCGCGGTAACAGATTGTGTTTCGGCCAAAGGCGGAAAAATGATCTAAACCAGCAATTTACCAAGAAACGCAGTGCAACATTTTTGACGGGATATCGCCACGGTGTTACCGCATTTCGGCTTCAATAAGCGATGATTAACCATTAGGATCGATATTCGGATGTGAGAACAACACATCCGTTTGGGCAAATCCGGGGACAAACGGCAGCCTGCAAGGCCATTTGATTTGAACCAAGTCGAACGACACACAGACGGGCGGCATTATCACATGAGCGTCTGGCCGAGATGGCTGGCTGCTGTGATTGTTGCGCTTGGTTTCCTCGCCGCGGCCGTGACCGGCGCCAGCGCCGAAGTTCGTTCGCTGAAGCTCTATCACCTGCACACGCACGAAAAGGCCGAGATCGTCTACAAGCGCAATGGGCGCTACGATCCCGAGGGCCTGCGCAAGATCAACATCATCCTGCGTGACTGGCGCCGCAACGAACCGACCAAGATGGATCCGCGGCTGCTCGACCTGGTCTGGGAAGCCTATCGGCAGAGCGGCGCCACCGACTACATCCAGGTCGTCTGCGGCTATCGCTCGCCGGCGACGAACTCGATGCTGCGCAGCCGCAGCCGGGGTGTCGCCGAGAAGAGCCAGCACATGCTCGGCAAGGCGATGGATTTCTATATCCCCGGCGTGCCGCTGAAGAAGCTGCGCAACATCGGTCTCAAGATGCAGGGCGGCGGCGTCGGCTACTATCCGTCGTCGGGCTCTCCGTTCGTGCATATGGATGTCGGCAATGTGCGCCACTGGCCGGGCATCAGCCGCCAGGAACTGGTCGGGGTCTTCCCGAACGGCAAGACGCTGCACGTGCCGAGCGACGGCAGGCCGCTGCCGGGCTACGAACAGGCTTTGGCCGCCTACAAAGCCCGTAAGGGCGCCGGCACCCCCAACATCGAACTGGCCAGCGCCGGCGGTTCGACCAAGCGGTCCGGCGGGCTGCTTGCTGCCTGGTTTGGCGGCGGCGATGACGAAGCGGACGACAGCGCCGATGTCGCGACTGCCGCGCCTGCGCCCAAGCCGAAGAGCGCGAAGCCGGCCGCGGTCGCCAAAAGCAGCAACCTGCCTGGCATCGCGATCGTGTCACCCAAGGACGCGCAGCGCGCCAACATTCCACAGATCGCCGACGACAATTCGGCCGATTCGGAACCTGAGCAGGACACGCCGGAGACGATCATCGCGGCGCTGCCGCCAAAGGAGGTCCCGCTGCCGGACTTCGCGCCGCGTCCGAAGACCGATGTCGGCCAGCAGGCGCCTGAGAACGTGCCGTTCGGCGTGGCCGACGCCTCGACGACGACCGAGCAGGGGGTGGCGACTGCGCATGCGCCGGTCAGCGTGCCTTTCGGCATGACCAATCCGACTGCTGCGGATGCCGCGACTGCTGCCGCAGATCCAGCGCAGGTCGCGGTCAACAACATCCCGCTACCGACATGGCGTCCTGACCGTTCGTTGCCGGCCGATCTCGCAGCGCAGGACAAGAGCGTGCTGCTGGCGCTGGCCGACACCGCCCAGCACAACAAGACCGCGACCGATGCGTTCTCGGTCCTGCCCAGCGCGCGTCCGGATGAGGCCAAGGCGGACGAGGTCAAGCCGGATGAAGTCAAGGCCGTTCTAGACGAGGCCAACGCCACGAGCGAGGCCAGTGTCGCGAGTGGCGACTATCAGGTCGCCTCGCTCGAGCCGCGCTCGGCATTCAACGATCCGTCCGGCGTCGATGCGGCCTCGCCGCGCGACGCCATCGCCAGCCGCCCGGCCGGTTCCGATCCGGCGCTGGCAATCGGTGCCGGCGTGAAGACGACGCGCAAGGAAGCCAGGGCCAGCGCCCGCGACCTGAAGCCTGGGCCGAAGGCAATGGTGGTTGCCGCCGCGCCGCAGGCCGCGCGCTGGGCACTGAACAGCGGCGAATACGTCGCCACGGTCTCCGGCGCCACGACGGCGCCGCGCTATGCCTACAACATCGTGCATACGCCGCCGAGCGAGGTCTATACGGCGGGCTTCCAGGCCGACAACCAGATGGCGGATGCCAACCGGTTCACCGGCAATGCCGTGAAGTTCCTCTCGGTCGCCCGTTTCCAGACCAAGTAGGCGACAGGCCAGACAATCGCAAAGCCGCGCCGGGCGACCCGCGCGGCTTTTGCTTTTGAGGCAGGCAATCCGCGGCGCCGTTCGGGTCGGCGCTGGCTTCGGCGGGGCCGGGATGCTAACGACGTGACGCCTGCTTTCCCGCTTCGTCTAACGGTAGGACAGCGCCCTTTGAAGGCGTGAATCGTGGTTCGAATCCATGAGCGGGAACCAGCGGCTGCCGACCCGTCAGCAACCGGCTCGGGCCTGCGCATCGCGCGCTGATTGCATTCCAGGCAACTGGCCCGGTCGGTAGCCGGCCGGGTCTTTCGTGTCCCGGACGCTACTTCTTGAGCTGGCTCGCCGCGCGGGCCAGGGCCTCGATCTCGTCCCACTTGCCGGCCTTGACCATGTCGTCCGGCGCTACCCAGGATCCGCCGACGCAGACGACGTTGGGCAGGGCGAGATAGTCGGCGGCGTTCTTGGCGCTGATGCCGCCGGTCGGGCAGAACTTCACGTCGGCGAGCGGCGAGGCGAAGGCCTTCAGCGAGGCAATGCCCCCAGATTGCTCGGCCGGGAAGAATTTCAGGAAGCGCAAGCCGGCCTCGCGGGCAGCCATGATCTCGCCGGGCGTGATGGCGCCCGGCAAAAGCGGCACCTCGCTGTCCTTCGCCGCCGCCAGGAGCTGGCTGGTGATGCCGGGGCTGACGATGAATTTCGAGCCGGCGCGTGCTGCCTGGTCGAACTGCCCGGCGTCGAGAATGGTGCCGGCGCCGACGATGGCGTCCTCGACCTCGCCGGCGACGCGCCGGATCGCTTCCAGCGCATCGGAGGTGCGCAGCGTGATCTCGATCGCCGGCAGGCCGCCACGGGCGAGCGCGCGGGCTAGCGGCACCGCATCGGCGACATTGGCGATCTTGAGCACCGGTATGACCGGCTGGCCATTGAGGAGCGACAGGAGCTTCTCGGTCTTGCTGGGCATTCGCTTGGTCTCTCCGGTATCGATCGATTTCAACCGATTAGCAGAAGGGGTATCCCGAGTCCACGAAACGAGGCGTGTCGCGATGTCACGTACCGGCGGCGCCGCTTCCCCGGATGGCGGCTGGCCGGCTCCGCCTTGAATCGGCTTTCACCACGGTTTAGTGGCATGGCGATGACAATTTCCACCCGAACCAATTCTGTGCGCGTCGCCGCGCTGTACAAATTTGCCCGGCTCGACGGCTTCGAGGCGCTGCGCGCGCCGCTCGCGGCGTTCTGCTGCGGGCGCGGCATCAAGGGCACGCTGCTGCTTGCGCATGAGGGCATCAACGGCACGGTTGCCGGCAGCGAGGCCGACATCGCCGCGCTGGTCGACCATCTGAACTCCATCGAAGGCCTCGCCGGCCTCGAGGTCAAATACAGCGCCGCCGCCGACATGCCGTTCCACCGCATGAAGGTTCGGCTGAAGCGCGAGATCGTCACCATGGGCGTCGAGGATCTCGATCCGGCGACCAGCGCCGGCACCTATGTCGCGCCCGCCGACTGGAATGCACTGATCTCGGACGAGAACACCATCGTCATCGACACCCGCAATGCCTATGAAGTGTCGATCGGCACCTTCAGGGGCGCGGTCGATCCGGCGACCGCAAGCTTCCGCGAATTCCCGGCCTGGGTCGAGCGGCATCGCGACCAACTCGAAGGCCGCAAGGTGGCGATGTTCTGCACCGGCGGCATACGCTGCGAGAAGGCGACGGCCTATGTGAAGTCGCTCGGCTTCGAGGATGTGTTCCATCTGAAGGGCGGCATCCTCAAATATCTGGAACAGGTGCCCGCCGAAGAGAGCCTGTGGCAAGGCGAATGCTTCGTCTTCGACGAACGTGTGTCGGTGTCGCATGGCCTTGCCGAAGGCGAGGCCGAACTCTGCCGCGCTTGCCGGCATCCGCTGACGGTCGAGGACCGGCTGTCGCCGCGCTATGCGGCCGGCGTGTCCTGCCCGCATTGCCACGAGGTCCGCTCCGACGAGGATCGCGCCCGCTACACCGAACGCCAGCGACAGGTCGAACTGGCCACCGCGCGAGGCAAAGGCCCCCATATCGGCAGCTAGCACCGCTGCCGACCTTCGTCGCATCACCACGCGACGGAGTAGCGGTCGATGACCCACAGCCACGTGCCATCCGCTTGCCGGCGGGCGACCTCGGTGGTGATGGTGCCGTCGGGAAGCCGGGTCGAGGTGAGCGCCAGGTCGCCATTGATCGCCGCGGGCCGCTGTTCGCCGCGCTGGAATTTTCGCCCCGTCGCGATGATCTCGGCGAACAGCGCGCGGATGGCCTCGCGGCCACGCGTTAGATCCTTCTCGCCGCTGTCGATGACGGCGTCGGGCGCGAACAGCGCCACCATGCCGTCGATGTCGCCGGCCCATTGCCGGGCGATCAAAAGACGTTCCAGGTCCTGCGGATCACGCGCCGGCTGGCGGTCCTGCTCATTGGCCATTGCAAGGCTCCTCTCCTCGACAGAACCCAGACTAGGCCAGACCGAGGCCGGTTTCGACACATCGGTTCCAACTTCGAGGCGCGCCCGCATTTGTCGCAAAGCGCCTGCCCGTCATTGTAATGTCAGCATGCGGGACCTACGTCTGCGACGTCCAAACCTGCTCGTCCATGTTTCGGCGCGGGCCCAATTCTGGAGGCATTGATGTTCGATCCCAAGAAGCTTCTCGACGATCTGCTCGGCTCGCAGGTTCCCGGCACCAGCGGCACCGTCCGCGACAAGGCCGGCCAGGCCGTGCAGATGGCCAAGGACAATCCGCTGGCCGCCGGCGCGCTGGCCGCGGTGCTGCTTGGAACGGGAACCGGCCGGCAGGTGACGGGCACCGCCATCAAGCTCGGCGGGCTGGCCGCGATCGGCGGCCTCGCCTACAAGGCCTACCAGAACTACAAGGCCGGCAACGCGCCGGCCGAGACGCCGGCTGCCGGCGAGCCCGAACTCTTGCCGCCGCCCAAGGATACCGCCTTCCACCCCTCGCAGGCCCCGCAAGGCGAGGAGGAGTTCACGCTGACGCTGGTGCGGGCGATGATCTCGGCGGCGAAGGCCGACGGCCATGTCGATGACGAGGAGCGCCAGAAGATCGCCGGCAAGCTGCAGCTCGCCGGCATCGGCACCGAGGCGGAACAATTCCTGATGGCGGAGCTGGAGAGCCCGCTCGACCTGGATACGCTGGTCGCCGGCGCCCAGACCGACGCGCAGAAGCTCGAACTCTATACGGCCTCGCGCCTTACCATCGATCCCGACACGCGCGCCGAACGCGGCTATCTCGACCTGCTTGCTGGCCGTCTCGGCCTGCCGGACGCGCTGGTCGACCACGTCGAGGCGACGGTGTCGGCGGCCAAGGTGCCGGTTTCCGACAAGCCCGGAACCTCGCCCAATCCACGCTGGTGAGGCGGAGGCGGAACAGCCGACGCCGCGCACGGTAACGTCTCGTTAACCGAGGAAGCGCATCATTCTAAGCAGTCGGACCGGCTTTTCCTCCTCCCAAGCCCGGTTCAGATCAGGGCGGTCGCCAATGACCGCCCTTTTTGTCGGGCCTGATGGCTGACAGTTGGCTTGCCATCGCTTGCGTCATTTGCGATGCCAAGTTGCAGCGATGACCGGAGGACACCGATGACTGCCATGACAGAGAAAACCGCCATCGTTACCGGCGCCGGCACAGGCATCGGCAAGAGCGTCGCCACGGCGCTGCTCAGGAACGGCTGGAACACGGTGTTCTGCGGACGCCGCAAAGCGGTGTTGGAGGAAGCGATCGCCGAGGCCGGCAAGACCGAGGCCAAGGCGCTGGCGGTTGCCTGCGACATCAGCAAGGCCGATCAGGTCGACGATCTGTTCGAAACGGTGGTCGAAGCCTTCGGCCGCGTCGACCTGCTCTTCAACAATGCCGGCATGGGCTACAAGTCGACGCCGATCGACGAGATCCCGGTCGAGGTCTGGAACGATATCGTCGGCGTCAACCTCACCGGCTCGTTCCTGTGCGCCCGCGCCGCCTTCGGCGCCATGCGCCGGCAAAAGCCTATGGGCGGCCGCATCATCAACAACGGCTCGGTGTCGGCCTATGCGCCGCGTCCTGGCTCGGTGCCCTACACGGCGACCAAGCACGCCATCACCGGGCTGACCAAGACGCTGGCGCTCGACGGCCGGCCCTACGACATCGCTTGCGGCCAGATCGACATCGGCAATGCGCTGACCGAGATGGCGCAGCCAATGACGGTCGGCGTGCCGCAGGCCAACGGTTCGATCGCCGCCGAGGCGGTGATGGATGTCGAGCGCGTCGCCGACGCCGTCGTCCACATGGCCAGCCTGCCGCTCGACGCCAACGTGCTGTTCATGACGGTGATGGCGACGAAGATGCCGTTCGTCGGGCGCGGGTAGCGCCCGACCTTCCCGCGAGGGAAGCGAGGTCACTTCTTCAAGAAGGTCTCGATCCGCTCCAGCGCGCGCAAGATGTTCTCCTCGGAATTGGCGTAGGAGAGCCTGATATAGCCTTCGCCGAGAGTGCCGAAATCGGGACCGCCGATCAGCGCCACGCCGGCGTCCTCGAGCAGTGCCGAGGCGAGCTTCTTGGCCTTCCAGCCGGTCTTCGAGACATTGGGGAAGGCATAGAAGGCGCCCTTCGGCGTGATGCAGGAGATGCCCGGCAGCGCGTTCAGCCCCTCGACCACGATCTTTCTGCGGTTGTCGAAGGCGCGCATCATCTTTTCGACATCGTCCTGCGGGCCGTCGATCGCGGCGATGCCGGCATACTGGCTCGGCGCGTTGACGCAGGACCAGCAATTGACCGCCAGCTTGCGCACTTTGTCGTAGAGATGCGCGCCCTCGTCGCCGTTCGGCCAGATCGACCAGCCCATGCGCCAGCCGGTCATCGCCCAGGTCTTCGACCAGCCATTGAGCACGATCAGCCGGTCGCGGATCTGCGGGAAGTTGAGCAGCGAAAAATGCGTCTCGCCGTCATAGGTCATGACGTCGTAGATCTCGTCGGAGAGGATGGCGACATGCGGATGCGCCTCCAGCCCCTTGACCAGCTTCTCGATTTCGGCGCGCGGGGTGACGCCACCGGTTGGGTTGGCGGGCGAGTTGAGGATCAGCAGCCTGGTCTTCGGGGTGATCAGCGCCAGCGTCTCGTCGGCAGAGAAGGCGAAGCCGTTTTCCTCGCGGATCGGCACCGGCACCGGGGCGGCGCCGGTGAACTCGATCATCGAGCGATAGATCGGAAAGCCGGGATCCGGATACAGGATCTCGGCGCCCGGCTCGCCGAACATCAGGATCGCCGCGAACATGGTCGGCTTGCCGCCGGGCAGGATCATCACGTTCTCCGGTGAGACCTCGACACCAGTGGTGGTCAGCGTGCGGCGCACGACCGCCTCGCGCGTCGCCAGCAGGCCGTTGGCCGGCGTATAGCCATGGTGGCCGTCGCGCAGCGCCTTGATCGCCGCCTCGACGATGTGCTGCGGCGTCTTGAAGTCCGGCTGGCCGATGCCGAGATTGACGATGTCGCGGCCCTGATGGGCAAGTGCGGTGGCGCGCGCCAGCACCGCGAAGGCATTTTCCTCGCCGAGCCGGTCGAAAGCCGCGATCGTGTGGAGCATTTTTCCCGTTCCTGTGGTTCTTACTGTGGGCGAGCGTTTTTGTGAGCGTCCTTCGGCAAAAGTCAAACGGATTGGAGTTTTCGGTGTCGGAAAATCTCAAGGATTGGCAGCCGCGCCCGCGCCCCGAGCGCAAGGTGCTGGAAGGGCGCCATGCCAGGCTCGAACCGCTGAGCGCCGCAAAGCACGGCGACGGCCTCTACGAGGCCTCTTCGGTGTCCGATATCGGTGGCCGCTTCGCCTGGCTGCCCGACTATCCGCCGGAAACCCGCGACGCTTTCCAGCCGTGGCTGGACAAGGTCGAGGCCAGCGAGGATCCGCTGTTCTTCGCCGTCATCGACAAGGCGAGCGGCAAGGTCGCCGGGCGGCAGACGCTGATGCGCATCGACCCTGCCTATGGCGTGATCGAGATCGGCAACATCTATTGGGGGCCGCTGATCTCGCGCAAGCCGGCGGCGACCGAGGCGCAGTTCCTGTTCATGAAATACATCTTCGACGATCTCGGCTATCGCCGCTACGAATGGAAATGCAACAACCGCAACGAGCCGTCGAAGCGCGCCGCCGAGCGTTTCGGCTTCAAGTTCGAGGGCATTTTCCGCCAGCACCTTGTGGTCAAGGGAGAAAACCGCGATACCGCGTGGTACTCGATCATCGACAAGGAATGGCCGGCGCTGCGCGAAGCCTACGAGGCATGGCTCGATCCGGCCAATTTCGACGATGAAGGCCGCCAGAAGCGGCGGCTCGAGGATTTCCGCGCCGCGTCCGGCGCGTAGCAGGAGTTCCGCGATGGCGCACAGCCACGATCATGGGCCTGGAGGGCATGGCCACAGCCATGGCGCGGGCCATGTGCATGGCTCGACCGACAAGAAGCGGGTGCTGATCGCCGCCTGCCTGACCGCCGGCTTCATGGTCGCGGAGGCTCTCGGCGGCCTGCTGACGGGATCGCTGGCGCTGCTTGCCGATGCCGGCCACATGCTTGCCGATGCGATCGCGCTCGGGCTCGCGTGGTATGCCTTCCATCTCGCCGGCCGCCCGGCCACGGTTCGCCTGACCTACGGGTTCGGCCGGGTCAAGACGCTGGTCGCCTACACCAACGGCATCGCCATCTTCGCCATCGCGCTGTGGATCGTCTACGAAGCCTGGGGCCGCCTGATGGCGCCGGCGCCGGTGCTCGGCGGGCCGATGCTGGTGGTCGCGACCGCCGGCCTGCTGGTCAACATCGCCTCTTTCTTCGTGCTGCATGGCGGCGACCGCGAAAGCCTCAACATGCGCGGCGCCATCCTGCATGTGCTGGGCGACCTGCTCGGCTCGGCCGCGGCCATCGCGGCGGCCCTGGTCATCCTGGCGACGGGCTGGACGCCGATCGATCCGATCCTGTCGGTTCTGGTCTCGCTGCTGATCCTGTGGACGGCGTGGTCGCTGATGCGCGAGGCCGCTCATGTGCTGCTCGAAGGCGTGCCGGCGAGCCTCGACCGCGACGTGATCGCCAAGGATCTGGAAGTCGCGGTCAAGGGCGTGCGCGAGGTGCACCACATGCATGTCTGGTCGCTCGACGGTTCGAGCAACATGGCGACGCTGCACGCCTGCCTGAACGACGGGGTCGACGCGCACAGCGCGGTCAGCGCCATCAAGAAGCGGCTCGCCGCCGAGCACGGCATAAGCCATGCCACCGTCGAACCGGAATTCGGGCATTGCGCCGACGATGATGACGATCACGATCACGACCATGATCACGCGCATCATGCGGCGCCGCATCGCGGTCACTATCACTGATGGATCGCGATACACGCAATGCCGCGCTTGGCGCGTTCTGGGTGCTGCTCCTGTTCGGCATCGCCGCCTATTTCCTGCCGCGGGTGATGCTGGCGGCCGGCAGCGTCTCGACCATCCTGGCCGCCGCCATCGCGGCCGTCTTCATGGTGGCGATTTTCGTGGTCTTCTGGCTGCGTGGCCGCAGCCAGCGCAAGAAGGATCCTTGAGATGCGCGTGTTGATTACGGGCGCCGCCGGCATGGTCGGCCGCAAGCTGATTGCCCGGCTGGCCAAGGACGGGCAGCTGCGCGGCCGCAAGATCAGTGCGCTCGAGCTGCACGATATCGTGGCGCCTGAAGCGCCCGCCATGCCGGGGGTCGATGTCTCCCTCCACACCGGCGACCTTGCCGCGCCGGGCGCCACGGCAAGCCTGCTCGCGGCGCAGCCGGACGTGATCTTCCATCTGGCCGGCATCGTGTCGGGCGAGGCGGAAGCCAATTTCGACCTCGGCTACCGGGTCAATCTCGACGGCACGCGCGCGCTGTTCGACGCCGTGCGTCTGGCGGGGTTTGCGCCGCGCCTCGTCTTCACCTCGTCGATCGCGGTGTTCGGCGCGCCGTTCCCGGATGTCATCCCGGACGAGTTCCACCCGACGCCGCTGACCTCATACGGCACGCAGAAGCAGATGAGCGAGGCGCTGCTCGCCGACTATACGCGGCGCGGCTTCTTCGACGGCATCGGCATCAGGCTGCCGACCATCTGCGTGCGGCCAGGCAAGCCGAACAAGGCGGCCTCGGGGTTCTTCTCCAGCATCATCCGGGAACCGCTCGCCGGCCAGGAGGCGATCCTGCCAGTGCCGCGCTCGGTGCTGCACACCCACGCCAGCCCGCGCTCGGCGGTGAACTTCCTGATCCATGCGGCGGAGATCGACGGCGCCGCCGTCGGGCCGCGCCGCAACCTTACAATGCCTGGCGTCGCCGTCACCGTCGGAGAGCAGATCGAGGCGCTGGAACGGGTCGCCGGATCGAATGTGGCGAAGCTGATCCGCGAGCAGCCCGACGACACCATCTGGGCGATCGTCAAAGGCTGGCCGACACGGTTCGAGGCGAAGCGCTCAAGGGAACTTGGGTTCGCCGCCGAGACGAGTTTCGACGAAATTATCCGCGCCCATATCGAGGACGAACTGGGTAACAAATTGGCGGGTTGATCCGCCGTCAGACGCCGCCGGTCAGGCTGGCCGACAGCAGCAGCAGCCCCACCACGAAGATGAACGCCGCGCCGCCGATCTCGACGAAGGAATGGATGCGGTTGCCCATGCGGCCGTCGCCGGCGAAATAGACGGCCCAGTTCTTGGCGGTCACCGCAAGCGTCGCCAGGGCAGATACGGTGATCGCTGTGCCGATCGACATGGCGAGCACCGACAGCAGGCCGCCCAGCCAAAGCCCGTTGAGCAGGGCAAAGCTCAGCACGATCAGCGCACCGGAGCAGGGGCGGATGCCGACGGCGGCCACCGCCGACCACGCCGTGCGCCAGTCGAAATGGTCGCCCGACAGCAGCGCCGGATCGGGCGCGTGCGAATGGCCGCAGGTCTCGCAGACTTCGCCGGCGGCGTGGTCATGATGGTGGTGATCGTGCGCGCCGTGGTCGTGGCGATGGTGATCATGCGCGCCGTGGCCATGCGCGTGCGAATGGTGGGCCGCGTGGTCGTCCTGGTCGTGCGTGTGAAGCGCGTGGGCATGCGCGGCGTGCGAATGACCCGCATGTGAATGCCCTGCGTGCGAATGGCCGGCATCCGAGTGTCCTGCATGCGAGTGCCCGGCATGGGCCGCCGAGAGGCTGTAGGCCGTGCCGGCGCCGAACAGGCGGCGGATGGCGGGACCCGCCTTGCGCCAGAGCAGCCAGGCGCCGAACAGGGTGACCAGCACATAGCTCGAGATTTCCAGGAACCATGCCGCGTCGGTCATCGACACCGCGGTGCCGCGCAGCACGAAATAGGCGAGCATCATGACCACGACCGCCGTCAGCCCCTGCAGCAGCGCCGAGACGAAGGACAGCATGATGCCGCGCTTCAGCGCCACCTCATTGGCCACCATGTAGGACGAGATCACCGCCTTGCCGTGTCCGGGGCCGGCGGCATGGAAGATGCCATAGGCGAAGGAGAGGCCGATCAGCAGCCACAGCTTGCTGCCGTCCTGGCGCATCGCCTTCATCGCGCTAGCCAGCGCATGGTAGAATTCCTGCTGGCGCAGGTTGATCCACATCAGGATATGGGCGAACGGACCGCTGGCGGAGGGCGCCATGCCGTCATTGGTGCCGATGCCGAGCGAGCTCTGCGCATGGGCGACGCCCGGCAGATGCGTCATCACCAGGGCGGCGGCCAGGAGGCCGAGTGCTAAACGGATATTCGTGGGATACCCCACGAATATCCGCCTAGATTCCCTTGTTTGCCGCAGGTTCCGATCGCAAAACCGCAGGACACTTTTGCGGAACCTGCTTGCGCGCAGCGACGGTTTCATCACCGATCTATCCTTCCGGCGGGCAGTTCAGTTCGAGCTTGGTGGCGAAGATCTTGCTCATGTCGGTGCCTGTCGGATCGTTGAAGAAGGCTTCCGTCAGGGTCTTCTGGTTCTGGGCGATCGCCTCATCCGGGTCGGGGCGGACGACCTTCCTGGTGCAGGTCGAGGGCAGGCCCTCGACGGTCAGGTTCGAATCGTCGGTGAAGTCGATCGCGGTGTAGAAGGTCGGGTCATAGACGCCGATGTCGATCTTGCCGGTGAGCTTGATCGGGGCCTTCGGTTCGGATTCGAACAGGATGATCAGCTGGTCATTGTCGAAATTGGCCATCAGGTGCGGCGGCGGGGTCATCGCCACATCCTTGCCGTCCTGGGTGACGAGCTGGAAATAGTTGAACTCCGCCAGCGAGGAATGGACGGTGTCGGCCACTTCCTTCAGCTCCTTGTCGTCAAGCTTCAGGTCGGAGTTCTTGTCGAACTCCATCATCACCGTACTCGAAAACAGGTCGTCGAAACGCCAGAGATGGCGCAACGCCTTCACACTTTGGTGATCCTCGCTGAGGATGACGTCGAGTCGCGCTTCGGCGAAGACGTGGGGATGCACCTCGGCCGGTCCGACCGCCGCGAACGTCGCCGCCAAGGCGGAAGACAGCATGATTGCTTGCCGTTTCAGGTGCATTTGCGGATGGCGATTCCGTGGCTTTGGATGGTTGCCCGAGAGTTACCAAAAAGGGGGCGAAATTGGGACCGCGTCGGCTGCCGGCGTGTCAGGCGCTTTCTCGCGTCTTGAACCACTGCACCAGGAAATCGACGAAGACGCGCACCTTTGCCGGCAGATAGCGCCGGTGCGGATAGACGGCGAAGATGCCGCTGCCGGAGAGCAGGCGGTCGTCCAATGCCGTCACCAGACGGCCGCTCTCGATCTCGGGGATGGCGATGAAATCGGGCAGCATGGTGAAGCCAAGGCCGGCAACGGCGGCAGCCCGCGCGGTCATCGGGCTGTTGACCTCGATCGGGCCGGATACCGACACGCTCATCGTCTCGCCGGCGTCGCCCTTGAACGGCCAGTTGGTCAGCCAGCGGCCATTGGTGTCGATGATGC
The DNA here is from genome assembly GCF_004791545.1 of Mesorhizobium sp. M4B.F.Ca.ET.214.01.1.1. Taxonomy (NCBI): domain Bacteria; kingdom Pseudomonadati; phylum Pseudomonadota; class Alphaproteobacteria; order Hyphomicrobiales; family Phyllobacteriaceae; genus Mesorhizobium; species Mesorhizobium sp. M4B.F.Ca.ET.214.01.1.1. Next base: position 250,261 of record NZ_SRUX01000003.1, on the reverse strand, counting down.
AGGGGATGCGGGCGAGGTCCTGCGGACGCATCGGCATGCCGTGCTTGGCGATTAGGTCCGGAGATGCGCACAGCCTGACCGAAAAGGGCGCAAGGCGCCTCGCGATCAGCGAGGAGTTCTCCAGCCTGGAGATGCGCACGGCGAGGTCGAAGCCCTCCTCGACCAGGTCGACGAAACGGTCATCGAGATGGATGTCGAGCACGATGTCGGGATGCTCCTTGGCGAAGTCGATCAGCGACTGGCCGATCGGCGCGTCGGCGAAGGTACGCGCCGCCGAAAGCTTGATGCGGCCGCGCACATCGCCGGAGGATTCGCGCACCGCATCGGCCAGGCTGTCGACCTCGCGCACGATCTCGGAGGCGCGCCTGTAATAGGTATGGCCGGCCTCGGTCATCGAGAACTGCCTGGTAGTGCGGTTCAGGAGCAAGGCGCCGAGCTCGTCCTCCAGCTCGCGCACATATTTCGACAGCAGCGCCTTGGAGCGGCCGATCTTGCGCGCGGCGGCCGAAAAGCCTTCGGCCTCGACGACGTCGATGAAGGCGCGCATGCGGGTCAACGTGTCCATGGCTCAGGCCTTTCGTGCGGCGTCGAGGAGTTTTCGGCCGAGCCGTATCAGGGCGACATCGCTCCCGGAAGGGCCGAGCAGCGACAGGCCGAACGGCGCGCCGTCGACCGATCCGAGCGGCAGCGTGATCTGCGGGAAGCCGGAGAGGCCGGAGAGGCACAATAGATGCAGCGCCCTTTCGCGGTAGGTCTGCAGCTGTTCCGGCGCGCTGTTGACGAGCGGCGCCGCGCCCGGAACGGTCGGCAGGACGAGAAAGCCATGGCTGCCGAGCAGGGCGGCGAGCTCGGCACGGAAGGCCAGCCGGCGGGTCGTCTCGGTTTCGACCGTCCTGGCATCGACGGCACGGCCAAAAGCAAAACGCTCGTCGACGCCCGGCCCGAGACCGCGCTCGCCGCTGCTGATCCAGTCGCCATGCTCCTGCCATGCCTCGAAGGCCTGCAGGCGGCGAAAGCACCAATAGAGCTCGTCGGGGAAGGAGGTGAAACTGTACTCCACCTGCGCATGCTCGCCGATGACGGAAGCGGCGAGCGCCTTCATCCTGGCATATTCGGCGGCCTCGGCCGGACCCGACACCAAGGCGTCCAGCCAGCCGATCGACAGTGGCAGGTTGAGCGCATGCTGATGCGGGTCGCGGCCGAGCAGCAGCTTGCCGACCGCCTCATAGGTTTCGATGTCGTCGGCGAACCAGCCGAAGGTGTCGAAGCTCGGGGCGAGCTTCATGGCGCCGTCGAGCGATATGCGGCCATGCGTGGCGCGCAGCCCGATCAGGCCGCAAAAACTCGCCGGCGCGCGGATCGAGCCGCCGGTGTCGGAGCCGGTGGCGATGTCGGCGAGCTTGCCCGCCACCGCCGCCGCCGATCCCGATGATGAGCCGCCGGTGACGCGCTCGGGCGCGGCCGGGTTCACCGGAAACGGAAAGTGCGCGTTCTGGCCCATCAGCGAGAATGCGAGCTCGTCGGTCTGGGTCTTGCCGACGAATCGCGCGCCGGCATCGAGAATCATCTGCACCGCGGGAGCGGTCCGCGACGCCGCGTGAGCCGCTGCGAACTTGCCTGGATTGCCGCAGCCGGTGCGATAGCCGGCGACGTCGTAGATGTCCTTCACCGCCAGCCTGAGACCAGCCAGCGTGCCCAATTGCGCATGCGCGACAGGCATTTGGCGAAGGTTCAGGAAGGCGTTGAGCGGTCCGTGCGTGCCTGTCATCGTTCGATATCCGGATACGGTAATCCGTAGATTGTTCGATGCCGGAAATTTTACAACCGCAGCTTACGATTTTTATTGATTGTGAAATCCTACGCTCTTATATCGCGCTTGCCCAAAGTCGCACGTGCCTGTGGGTGTCCGCCGATCCTCGAATGGTGAGGGCAATCGGTAAGGTAACTGGAGCCAACCACTCCAGTCGGTCAGTGGCCAACCACAAGATCGAGGACACCTTGAAGCAACGACGGTGCGGGCCTTTCTGGTTCTCTTCCGGTTGTCCAAAGACCGGGGTTACTAAAGAGGCACACCTTCATTGCCGGCAGTGCGGACGGGTCTCCCATCCAAGCCAAGGCAGACAAAGCGAACCGAGGCCGGGCAAGGCCAAGGTTCACCGCCGCGAGACGGCATTTCATGGTTCCGGGGTCTCCACCGGCTGGTTCCATGGATATTCCGTCCCGCCTTTGTCCACCGCGTGTTCGCGAGGCCGACAGCCCGCGTCCCGCAGCCTTATTGCGCGCCGAAAGGCGTTATGGAGAGACCCCGATGGCCACCCAGCGCATCCTTGACTTCCTCGCCACCCGACGTCCGAACGGCCCATGCCTCGTCGTCGACCTCGATGTCGTGCGCGACAATTTCCGCGCCTTCGAGAAGGCGTTGCCCGATTCCAAGATCTACTATGCGGTGAAGGCAAACCCGGCGCCGGAGATCCTGCGCCTGCTTGCTGCGATGGGCTCGTCCTTCGACACCGCATCGGTTGCCGAAGTCGAGATGGCGATGGACGCGGGTGCGCCCGCGGACCGCATTTCCTTCGGCAACACCATCAAGAAGGAGCGTGACATCGCGCGCGCCTTCCATCTCGGCATCCGCCTGTTCGCGGTCGACTGCGTCGAGGAGGTCGAGAAGATCGCCCGCGTCGCACCCGGCGCGCGCGTGTTCTGCCGCGTGCTGACCGACGGCGAGGGCGCCGAATGGCCGCTGTCGCGCAAGTTCGGCTGCGTCCCGGCGATGGCGGTCGACGTGCTGCGCCACGCCAAGGCGCTCGGCCTCGACGCCTATGGCGTGTCGTTCCATGTCGGCTCGCAGCAGACCGATCTCACGGCCTGGGACCGCGCGCTGGGCGATGCCAAGAAGGTGTTCGCGACGCTCGCCGACGAGGGCATCGTGCTCAAGATGGTCAACATGGGCGGCGGCTTTCCGACCCGCTACCTGAAGGACGTGCCGGTGGCGCAGGCCTACGGCCAGGCGATCTTCTCGGCGCTGCGCAAGCATTTCGGCAACGCGCTGCCCGAGACGATCATCGAGCCGGGCCGCGGCATGGTCGGCAATGCCGGCGTCATCAAGTCGGAAGTCGTGCTGATCTCGAAGAAGGCCGAAAATGACAATGTGCGCTGGGTGTTCCTCGACATCGGCAAGTTCGGCGGTCTCGCCGAGACCATGGACGAGGCGATCCGCTACCCGATCGTCACCGCGCATGACGGCAGCGAGACCGCGCCTTGCGTGCTCGCCGGCCCGACCTGCGATTCGGCCGACGTGATGTACGAGAAGACGCCCTATCCGCTGCCCCTGTCGCTGACCATCGGCGACGAGGTGCTGATCGAAGGCACCGGCGCCTACACGACGACCTACTCCTCGGTCGCCTTCAACGGCTTCGAGCCGCTCCGATCCTACGTGATCTGACCGGTTCGCAAGGACCGTTCAGATCATCCCAGGTGGGCGCCTGTCGCCCACCCGGGCTCGCTTGTGGAACAGATCTCCGCTCGTGAAGGATCGCGGACATGGACTACCTGATCAAATCGGCCATTGCGGACACCGACATTGCCCCCTCATCCGGCCCTTCGGATCAGCTCTTCTTCGCGGGGGAGAGGAGCCCGATGGCAGCGCTTGCGCCCTCCCTTGCCCAATGGGCACAGGCTGGCTCGCGCGGCGAGCCGGGTGAGGGGGCCTCACAGGCTCCGGCATTCGCCATCGTGGCCGAAAGCGCCGGCGATATCGAAGCGCGCGAGGACCTGCTCGACCGTGCCATGGGGCCTGGGCGGCGCAGGAAGTCGTCGGAGAAGTTGCGGCGCGGCCGCCGGCCGTCGGAAGGCCTGGCCTTCGTCGCGCGCGATGCCTCGGGCGCGGTGCTCGCCACCGTGCGGCTCTGGGATGTGAGCTTGGGCGAGGGCGGTGCGGCGGCACTGCTGCTTGGCCCGCTGGCCGTCGATCCCGCGCTCAAGGGCGCCGGTATCGGCTCGGCGCTGATGCGCCATGCTGTCGCCGAGGCGGCGCGCCTCGGCCATGGCGCGATCCTGCTCGTCGGCGATGCGCCCTACTATGGGCGCTTCGGCTTCTCGGCGGCGAAGACCGGCGCGCTGGCGATGCCCGGCCCCTATGAGCGGCACCGGCTGCTGGCGCTGGAGCTGGTGGAAGGCGTGCTCGACGGCGCGCGCGGCACGCTGAAGGCTGCCGGGCGCAAGCTCAAGTCGCTGCCACTGGTGGCCTGAGACAGAAACGCCGCCCACGGGGCGGCGTTTTGCTTGGTTTTTCGAGAAGGTCAGCCGAGCAACTGGCTGAGCGCCATGGCGACGGTCATGTCGCCCTCGATCTTTATCTTGCCGGACATGAAGGCCATGGTCGGGTTGAGGTCGCCGGCGATCAGCGAATCCAGATCGTCGAGCGAAAGCTTGACGGTGCAGTCGGTCGGCGCGTCGGTGGTCGAAACGCTGGCGCCGTCGATGACGATGACGCCGTCGCTGCCGGTATCGAACTTCACCGAATGCTCGAAGCCCGCGCTTGCCACGCGCGACTTGATCCTGTCGGCAATCTCCTGAACGCTCACGGCGGTTCTCCTCATCTCGTTGCGTTTGATGCGCGGCGGCGCTTTGCCCGGCGCATGTCGCGATCACGGTCGCTGACGCATATAGCTTCGCATTGACGTTTACGTCAACGTGGTGGCGATGCGTCATCTCGCATCACCTCGGCAGAGCGGTAGGCCGCCGTGCCTCGGCGGGCGATCAATGCTCCGCCTGGAAAGGCTTGGTCATTGCTTGCGCGGTCTCGCCGGCATTCTTGCGGCGGCGCAGCGCGTTGTCGCGGATCTCGTCCTTGGACAGGAAGTTGACCTGGTCGACCAGGACGTCGTGCACCAGCTCGACCCCGACGCGGGCGTTGATGGTGTCGTGGATCGCCTTGCGGAAAGTATCGAGATCGATCGTGTCCTTCTTGGTGAAATCGATCTGCGGGTTGGAATAGAGATAGGAATAGACCTGGTCGGTGATCAGCGCCTGCGCCGGGATCGACAGTTTCTTTATCTGCTCGGGCTCGACCGTGTAGACGAGCTTGGTGAGAAAATAGCCGTCGATCCTGCCGTCGCGGATCAAGGGCACCGAGATGATGTCGGTCTTGACGTAGTCGAGGCCGCCCAGCATCGGCTTCGGCGTCTCGCCGACGCCGGCCTTGCCGGCCGCCTGGAACGAATAGAACACGGCGCCGAGCGTCGCTGCGCAGATCCAGATCGCGGCGGCGATGAACTTGATCACCGGTCGTTCCCTCGCATGGGCCTCGCGGCCGAAGTCATGCCCGGGCCCAGCCGAATTCGCGGGCCGAATAGGTGCCGTCGGCCTCGGCGCGCTGGATGGCGTTCTTCAAGAGATTGGCGACCTCGTTGACGGCGTTGAGATGGGCAAGGATCGCCGCCTCGTTCTTGGCCAGCTTCTGGCGCAGCCGCGCCAGCCCCTCGCGATGCTGCTCCAGGAATTCGATCTCGTTGGCGCCCTTCATGGCGCGGGTCAACTCATAGAGGTAGCGGCTCTTGCGGGCGTTGGAGGCCTTGAGGTCGTAACCTGTGCTGGCGCGGATGCCCGCTGTCTCCTCGTCGACCGCTTCCTCGATGCGGCCGATGATGGCGGCGAGGTTTCCAGGTCGCGCGAACTGGACGGGCGCTTCCGAGGTCCGCGCCGGCAGGTTGGAGAGTTCGGATTGGTCGGCCATGAGGATCCTAAATTTTCGTCTCGGTTTCTATGGTCGTGTCGTCGCCGGTCATCGACCGCGCGGCCTGGCGCTGCAGCTCCTGCACCATCGAGGTCGACAGCCGGGTCTGCTGGTCGATCTCGGTCTTTTCCGGCCCACCCGAAACCGGGCCGACAGGCACGGTGCGCTTGCCGTCCATGTAGTGGTCGGCAAGCAGCGACCTGGCGATGCCGATGCCGCCGCGCGCGGCCATCGCATTGGCCATCTGCTCGGCCATCTGCGATTTCCACATGTCGCCGGCGAGGCCCTTGCCGTAAACGCCCTCGGTGTCCTTGGGCATCATGTTCTGGATGAAGGTCTGCAGCACCATCGCCTCGAAGCGCTGGAACTTCTTCTCCGGATTTGCCGCCTCGGCCTTGTCCGCCGTGGCGCGGGAAAGCATGGTGCCGGTCGTGGCGACCGAAAACGCGTCGGAGGCGCCGTCGGTGCGTTTCGCCAGTGCGGCCCGCGCGGCCTCGACATCCGTCGGCTCGGCGGCGCGGGCAACGTCCAGAACGATGTCGCTGGGTGGAGAGATTGCCAAAAAAGTCCGCCTCTTGCCGATTTTCGTGGCACGGACAATGGCGCAACAAGCTTGCGGCAGGCTTGCGGAGAGCGAGGCGACGCGATCGGCGCCGGACCGATACGCGGTCGGCGAGAATCCCTCTGCCGGCCAACGCCGCGACACGGCTTCAAGTCTTATTTTTCGAAGTATTAATACGTTAACGGCGCTGCCTCGCTAACGGCCAAATTGGGCAGTTTAGAAACCGCTCATTAACCCGCTCCCCTCATCCTCAAGTCCACGCACTGGAGACGTTGATCGTGAAACGCGATGTCGCGCTGATCGCATTCTTGCTGTCGCTTGCCTGCCCGTTCGCCTCGCAGGCCGGGACGATCATGGAAACCAGCGGCAAGGCGTTCGCGCCGCCTGCCTTCTTTTCGTTCTGCAGTCGCCAACCCAGCCTGTGCAGCACCGCCGGGGGAAGGAAGGTCGTTGCCCTGCAGCCGGGACTGAGTTCCGAATTGAAGCAGGTGAACCGCTCGGTCAATTCGCGCATAACAGAGCTCAGCGACCAGGCCACCGTCGGCAAGGAAGACGACTGGCGCGTGCCGACCGTCTCCGGCGATTGCGAGGACATCGCGATCCTGAAGAAGCTCGAACTGATGAAGCGCGGCTGGCCGGCTTCGGCGCTGCTGCTGACCGTGGCAAGCTATCACGGCGAAGGGCATACGGTGCTGACGGTGCGCACCAGCGAGGGCGACCTGGTGCTCGACAATCTCACCAACTCCGTCCGCGACTGGTCCAGCACCCCATACAGCTATTTCGCCCGGCAGGCGCAGGGCAATGGCAAGCGCTGGGAACGGATCGGTGCAGCCAGGCCGGTCAAGGCCACCGCGACGGGCGGCTGACGCTTCTCAGGGCGCCGTCCAGCGCCAAGGCGGAAGCCACCGCTATTCCTGTTCCCGTTTCTGGGCGATCAGATCAAGCCGCTCGCGGTCGGAGCGTTCGCGCTCGTCGCGGCGGCGCACGTCCTTGTAGGCGCGCTCGACCATGTTGGTGCGTGCAGTCGCCGTGGCGATGAGGCCCGCTTCCTGCCTGGCACTTTCCAGGCTGGCCTCCTGGCGCACCAGGGCGTTGGCGATGCGGCGATGGTAGAGGTCGGGGAACAGGCCGGCCAGCGACTGGTCCGCGTCGAAATGCTCGACCAGTTCCCTTGCCTCGGCCTCGGCGGTTCCCGCCGCCGCCACGAATGTCGCATGGCGCGTCTCGTGCAGAGCCTTCAGCTGCTCCTGCACCTTGACCAGTTTCCGCAATCGCTCCTTGCGCGTGGTCATCGCTTCACCGGGCGAGCGTCAGGTCGACAAAGCCATCGACGAACAGCGACAGCAAGGTGCCGATGGCGAAATAGAAGATGATCAGCCCGCCGGCGATGACGAAGGGCAGCGAGATGAAATAGACCGGGATCTGCGGCGTCAGCTTGTTGACGAAGCCGATGGTCAGGTTGACGAGGATGGCATAGGCCACGAAGGGGCTGCCGAGGCGGATGACCAGGAAGAAGGCGTCCGACACCGTGTCGGTGACATCGACCAGCGCTGCCTGCGGGTTGAAGAAGACATTGACCGGCGCGACCGCATAGGAGGCGACCAGGGCGCGTACGATCTCGTGGTCGAAATCGAAGACGAAGAGCAGCAGCAGCGCCGAGAACGAGATGATGGCGGCAAGCGCCGCCTGCGGTTCCGGCTCCTCGATCGCCGGCCCGCCCGAGCCGCCATAGCCGATCAGCATGGCGATGGCCGAGCCGATGAAGCGCAACGCCTCCATGTAGAGCCTTGTCATGGCGCCGATCAGCCCGCCGACCAAAAGCTCGGAGACGATCATCGGCGCCAGGATCTGCGGACGCGGATCGACATAGGGGTAGATCCGGTCCCAGAGGAAGGCGAGCAGGCCGCCGGTGGCGGCGACCGACACGAACAGCCGCACCTGGATCGGCACGCGGGCGCTCGACAGGCCCGGCATCAGCATGAAGCAGGCGCCGATGCGGCAGAAGGCGAGGAAGGCGGCGATGACGACGCCTTGCGAGAGCGCGCTCACGAGATCGTCCCGAGCACCTTGATCTCGACGCCTTTGGCGATCTCGACATGGGAGAGAACGGGGAGCGTCGTGAACAGGCGCTCGATGATCATGCGCACATAGGGCCGCGCGTCGGGCGCGGTGACGAGGACAAAGCGCTCGCCAGCTTCGAGATGCTTGCGGATCGCCTTGGTCGCATCCTGGCCGAATTCCTCGAGCTGGCGCGGGTCGATGTCGAACTCGCGCACCTCGCCCTTGGCGTCGCGCTTGAGGCTCTGGTGGAAGGCTAGGTCCCAGCGGTTGCCGAGGCGCAGCACCTTGAGCATGCCGCCCTCGGAAAGATCGCCGCAGATCTGCTGCGCCATGCGGATGCGGACGTGCTCGACGATCTGCTCGGTGCGCCGCACATGCGGCGCGATCTCGGCGATGGCCTCGATGATCAGATGCAGGTTGCGGATCGAGACGCGCTCGGCGAGCAGAAGCTTCAACACTGCCTGCAGGCCGGGATAGGAGATGTGCGAGGTGCAGATCTCGTCGGCGAGCTTGCGGTACTCCGGGTCCTGTCTTTCGAGCAGCGCCTTCATGTCCTTGTAGGAGAGCAACTGCGGCAGGTTGTTGCGGATCACCTCGGAGAGGTGGGTGAGCAGCACCGACATGTTGTCGGCATAGGTGTAGCTCTCGCGCTTGAGGTCCTCGGCGAAGGTCTCCAGCACCGAGAAGGCGCGCATGCCGAAGGCCGGCTCGCGGATCTCCTCGCCGGGCAGGTCCGGCACGTCGCGGGTGCCGAGCAGCACCATGATCTCGCCGACGCGCATCTGGTACTCGGCGACGACAGTGCCGTGGACCTTGATCTGGTAACTCTTCGGCGGGATGGCGAAGTCGTCGGCGACGCGCACTTCGGGCACGACGAAGCCGTATTGCTGGGCGAATTTCTTGCGCATCTTGGCCATGCGGAAGACCAGCTCCTGATGCGACACCAGCAGGCGCGTCGACAGCTGCTTGCCGATCAAGAGCTCGATCTCGGCGGTGGCAAGCGAGGCCTTGACCGAGTTCTTCTCCTCCTCGGCCTTTTTCGCCTTCTCCTCGTCCTTCAACGCCGCGGCGGCGGCCATGGCGCGGTTGTGGCGCAACGGGATGACGTAGCCGAGACCAGCCATGCCGCCGGCAAGGGCAAAGAACGGGAACAGCGGCAGGCCGGGCATGAGGCAGAGGATGACCAGCAGGAAGGCGGCGACATAGAGCGCGCGCGGGTGTGCGCCAAGCTGGCCGAACACGGCCTGGTTGGCCGAGCCGCGGGTGCCGCCCTTGGAGACCAGCATGCCGGCGGCGAGCGAGACGATCAGCGCCGGAATCTGGGTGACGAGACCATCGCCGACCGACAGCTTGATGAACACGTCGGCGGCTTCGCCCATGCCCATGCCGTGGCGGATGTAGCCGATGGCGATGCCGCCGACGATGTTGATGGCGGTGATGATGAGGCCGGCGATGGCGTCGCCGCGCACGAATTTCGAGGCGCCGTCCATCGAGCCGAAGAAGGAGGATTCCTCTTCCAGCTCGCGGCGGCGCAACTGCGCCGTCTTCTCGTCGATCATGCCGGCGGAAAGGTCGGCGTCGATCGACATCTGCTTGCCGGGAATGGCATCGAGGGTGAAGCGGGCGCCGACCTCGGCGATACGGGTGGCGCCCTTGGTGATGACGATGAAGTTCACCACGATCAGGATCAGGAAGACAATCAGGCCGATGACGAAGTCGCTCGACATCACCAGCTTCGAGAAGCCCGAAATGACATAGCCGGCCGCGTGCGTGCCTTCATTGCCGTGCGACAGGATCATGCGCGTGGTGGCGATGTTGAGCGACAGCCTGAGCATGGTGGCGATCAGCAGCACGGTCGGGAAGGAGGAGAAGTCGAGCGGCCGCTGGATCCACAGCGCCACCATCAGGATCAGCACCGACAGCGCGATCGAGAAGGCGAGGCCGATGTCGATGAGGAAGGCCGGGATCGGCAGGAACAGCACGGCCAGGATGATGACGATGCCCAGCGCGAAGAAGACGTCGCGGCCGTTCTTGGCCGCCAGGCCCGCCGGGATTGTTTCGCTGATCGCCATATCGTCCTCAAGTCTCCAGCCCGCCGAACGCGCGGCAGCCTTTCGAGCCTAACCGGCCAAGCTTGCGCGAAGGTGGGAGACTGGCTACTGCCGATGGCGCGGCATCCTCAGCCGCGGGCAACCTTCAGAAGGGGACCGGCATGCTCGTGATCATCGGCACCATCCGCTTGCCGGCGCACAGGCTGGACGAGGCAAGGCCGGCCATGCAGACGATGGTTTCGGCGAGCCGCGCCGAGCCGGGCTGCCTCGAATATTCCTACGCGCAGGATGTCCTCGACGCCGGGCTGATCCGCGTCACGGAGGTGTGGAGCGACAGGGCCGCGCTCGAGGCGCATTTCCGCTCGCCGCACATCGCCGACTGGCGATCGAGCTGGGCGGCGCTCGGCATCGGCGACCGCAAGCTCGTGCTCTACGAAGCCGGCGACGCCAGGCCGACCTGACAGAGCAGCCTGCATCGATATCGTCGCGATTGCCGCAGCGCCAAAATGGCGCCACATGCAGTCGGCATTGCAATTGCCACGCAATGCCGCCGGGCGTATCAGGCCGGCAGCTCTCCATTCCCTTCGGATATCGGCCAACCGCTCCGATGACTGCCACAAACCACAGCCAAGTCTATGCCCGCCGGCTGCGCGCGGTGCTGATCCGATCGATCCCGCTGCTCGAGGCCCGCGGCATCGTCATCGTCGTGCTTGCGGGTGTCGTCGGGGTGATGTCGGGCGCGCTGGTCACCGGCATGAGCGAACTGGTGCAGGGCATGCACTGGCTGCTTTACGGCGTGCAGCCGGGCGGCCGGCTGTCGGCGATGTTTTCGCTGGCAAGCCCGGTGCAGGCGATGATCCCGGCGATCGGCGGCATCCTGCTTGGGCTGAGCGTGATCTGGCTCAGGAAGCGCAAGTTCCGCACTCCGGTCGATCCGATCGAGGCCAACGCGCTCTATGGCGGGCGTATGTCGCTCACCGACACGTTCATCATCGTCGGGCAGACGGTGCTGTCCAGCGGCTTCGGCGCCTCGGTCGGGCTGGAGGCCGGCTATACGCAGGTCGGCTCTGGTCTGGCGTCGCGGCTGGCGCGCGCCTTCAGGCTGCGCCGCAACGACGTGCGCATCCTCGTCGGCTGCGGCGCCGCCGGTGCCATCGCCGCCGCCTTCGACGCGCCGCTGACCGGCGCTTTCTACGGCTTCGAGCTGATCATCGGCATCTATTCGGTCGCCAATGTCGCGCCGGTGATGACGGCGGCCATCTGCGCCTCGCTGACGGCGGAAGTGTTTGGCGTCGTGCCGTTTCCGCTGGAACTGTCCGGCCTGCCCGCGCTGACCGCCAGCCAGTACATCCCATTCCTGCTGCTCGGCCTGCTCGGCGGTGCGGCCTCGATCGCCATCATGCACCTGGTCAGCCTGATCGAGCACGGCTTTGCCCGGCTGTCGGTCGATGCGTCGCTGCGGCCCTTCATCGGCGGCATCCTTGTCGGGCTGCTCGGGCTGGTGACGCCGCAGGTGCTGTCCAGCGGCCATGGCGCGCTGCATCGCGAGTTCGCGATGAACTATGGGCTTGGCGTCGTTGCCAGCGTCTTCGTGCTGAAGCTGGCGGCCTCGGCGATCTCGCTCGGCTCGGGGTTTCGCGGCGGCCTGTTCTTCGCCTCGCTGTTCCTCGGCGCGCTGCTCGGCAAGGTCTTCGCCGGCGTGATGGCATTCGCCTCGCCGGCGACCGGCATCGATCCGGCGGTCGCCGCCGTCGTTGGCATGACCTCGCTCGCCGTCGGCGTCGTCGGCGCGCCGCTGACGATGACCTTCCTGGCGCTGGAATCGACGCGCGACCTGACGCTCACCGGCGTCGTGCTGGCGGCGTCGCTCATGGCGGCGATGCTGGTGCGCGAGACCTTCGGCTATTCGTTCTCGACCTGGCGTTTCCACCTGCGCGGCGAGACCATCCGCAGCGCCCACGACGTCGGCTGGATGCGCAGCCTCACGGCCGGCTCGATGATGCGCAAGGATGTCCGCACCATCGATGCTGCGACGACGCTCGGCGCCTTCCGCAAGGCGGTGCCGCTGGGCTCGGCGCAGCGCGTCATCGCGGTGGATGAGGGCCAGCACTATGTCGGCGTGCTGATCGTGGCGGAACTGCACAGCGAGGTTTCGGATGGCGAGACGCCGGTGCGCGCACTCGCCCGGTTCAAGGACGCCGTGCTGGTGCCTTCCATGAACGTCCAGACGGCGGCCGAAACCTTCCAGCGCGCCGGTGCCGAGGAACTGGCGGTGGTCGAGGATTTCGCCGATCGCGTCGTGCTTGGCCTTTTGACCGAAAGCCATCTGATGCGGCGCTATGCCGAGGAACTCGACAAAGCGCGACGGGACCTCTCCGGCGAAGGCTAGCGGCTTTCGCCGGCGCCTGCAATGATCAGGCTGACGACAGCACAGCAGACACGACGCCCACCTGATCCCTTCACCCTCCCTCCGGAAATTCTCCCATGCAAGCCAAGCGCAACGGCGACATATCGTTCTGGTATGCGGATATCGGCGGGGTTCCCGCGCCGCGGCCGCCCTTGCCCGGCGATATCGAGGCCGATGTCGCCATCGTTGGCGCAGGCTACACCGGCCTGTGGACCGCCTACTATTTGAAGAAGGCGAGACCGTCGCTGCGCATCGCGCTGATCGAGCGCGAATTCGCCGGCTTCGGCGCGTCGGGCCGCAATGGCGGCTGGCTGTCGGGCGGCTTCACCTGGTCGCGCGAGAAATATCTCAAGACCTCGACCCGGCAAGGTGTCAGCGCCATGCAGGCGGCGATGGTCGGCTGCGTCGACGAGGTGATCCGGGTGGCGGCCGCCGAAGGGATCGATGCCGACATTCGCCGCGTCGACAATCTGACGGTGGCCACCAACCCGGCGCAGCTCGAACGCGCCCGCGAGGAGTGCGAGACGATCCGCGCTTGGGACGTCGATCCGAACCGCGTCGAGATGCTCGATCAAGCGGCGACGCGGGCGCGCATCAATGTCCGCGACGTCCTTGGCGGCTTCGTCGTCCATGGCCAGGCGCGGGTGCAGCCGGCCAAGCTGGTGCGCGGCCTTGCCGCCGCCGTCGAGCGGCTGGGTGTGCCGATCTACGAGCAGACGACGGTGACCGCCACCGCCAAGGGCTGCGTGACGACCAACCGCGGCACGGTGCGAGCGGAAACCATCATCCGCGCCACCGAGGGTTTTACCGCCGGCATTCCCGGCGAGGAACGGACCTGGCTGGCGCTCAACAGCGCGCAGATCGTGACCGAGCCGCTGTCGCCTGAACTGTGGCGCGCGATCGGCTGGGAAGGGCATGAGCTGCTCGGCAGCGCCGCCCATGCCTATTGCTATGCCCAGCGCACGCGCGAGGGGCGCATCACCATGGGCGGGCGCGGCGTGCCCTATCGCTACGGCTCGCGCACCGACGTCAACGGCCAGACGCAGCAGGCGACGATCGACCAGCTGCATCAGATCCTGACGACGCTGCTGCCGCAGACGGCGGGCTGCCGCATCGAGCATGCCTGGTGCGGCGTGCTCGGCGTGCCGCGCGATTGGTGCACGACGGTTGGCCTCGACCCGACGACCCGCATCGGCTGGGCCGGCGGCTATGTCGGGCTGGGTGTCTCCAGCTCCAATCTTTCGGGGCGCACGCTCGCCGACCTGATCCTCGGCCAGGACACGGAACTGACGCGCCTGCCCTGGGTCAACCGCAAGGTGCGGCGCTGGGAGCCGGAGCCCTTCCGCTGGCTCGGCGTCCATTCGATGTACCAGCTCTACCATCTCGCCGATCGCCGCGAAGCCGCCGGGCTTTCGCACACCTCGAAGCTTGCCGCCCTGGCCGACGCCATCACCGGCCACTAGAGCAGTTCCCCGTTTCACGGAAACGGCGGCCTGCTCTAACTCATTGTTTTGACGCAATTCCGGACGGAAAACCGTTCACACTTTTCCTGGAATTGCTCTATTGCGGATCAGCATTTCATGGAGCCCAATTTGATCGATCTTTCGACTTTCCACGACCTCGCCACGGCCGATATCGGGGCGTTCTCGCCGAAGCCGACCTCCATCGAAGGCGACCAGGTCGAGGCGGTGCGCTCGTTCTTCCAATCGCCGGACGGGACCGTCGATATCGGCATCTGGGAATGCACGCCGGGCCGCTTCACCGCCGATCGTTCAGGCTCGTCGGAGATTTGCCACATCATCTCGCGCCGGGTCGAAGTAGCGCGCGCCGATGGCGAAAGGCGTGAACTCGGTCCGGGCGATCTGCTCGTCCTGCCGCAAGGCTGGAAGGGCGAATGGCTGATCAGGGAGACCACACGCAAGCTCTATATGATCCAGAGCGCCCCCTGATCGCAGGCGACGACCGATCCCGAACCGGGTCAGTGCTCGATCGGCCCCCTCGGTGAGACCAAGGCGGTGCCGGCGGTGGTCGGCCGCTCGATCATGCGGCGCACATGCGGCGGTTCCCCGCCGCTGTGCAATGCCCGGATGCGTTCGCCGACGACGGCGTCGGCATGGGTCGCCCGCCTGTTGTGGCGGATATACTCCAGCCAGGTCGGCGTGTGGTAATGCTCGATCCACACGGATGGATTTTCCAGGTCGCGCGCCAGTGTCCAGTTGCGGGCGCCGTCACGGCGGCGGATGCGGCCGCGCTCGGCCATGGTGGCGAGGAACTCCGGCACGTCCTCGTCGCGAATGATGTACTCGATCATGATGGCGATCGGGCCGCTGCGCGGCTTGAGGTCGAGCCCCAGATGCGGCTCCTTGAAGCGGTTGAGCGGATCGAGGTTGAGCACCGCATGCTGCGGCAAGGGCAGGACGAGGCCGATGGCGCCACCCGCCAGCATGGTGATGCTGGCCGCGATCAGCGCGGTCTCGGCGCCATGCGAGTCGGCGACGACGCCCCAGACCCAGCTGCCCAGCGCGATGCCGCCGAAGGTCGCCGTCTGGTAGACCGAGAGCACCCGGCCGACCACCCAGCGCGGTGTCGACATCTGCACCGTGACGTTGAAATGCGACAGCGCGAGCACCCAGCAGGCGCCGCCGATGAGCAGGCCGAGAGCGGTCTGCCAGGCGTGAAGGCTGACGGCGGCGTTGAGGGCGCAGACGGCGAAGCCGCCAAAGGCCATGCGCACCATCGTCTCCGAGGACAGCAACTGCCTCAGCCGCACGCTGATCAGCGCGCCGCCGACGGCGCCGATGCCGAAGGCGCCGAGCATGATGCCGTAAGTCAAGGCATCGCCCTTGACGACATCGCGCGCCACCAGCGGAAGAAGCGCCAGCACCGCGCCGGCGCTGAAGCCGAAGGCCGAGCCCCGGACCAGCACCTTGCCGATGTTGGGCGACATTGCGACATAGCGCAGGCCGGCGCCCATCGCCGCGCCAAGCGTCTCGCGCGGCAAGGTCTGCGCCGGTATCTCCGGCTTCCAGCGAAACAGCACGATGATCAGGCCGATATAGCTCAGCGCATTGGCGGCGAAGGCCGCGGCGGCGCCCGCTGCGGCGACGATGACGCCGCCGATCGCCGGGCCGACGCTGCGCGTCAGGTTGAAGCCCATCGAGTTCAGCGCGACGGCCGCCGGCACCTTGGAACGCGGCACCATGTCGCCGACCGAGGCTTGCCATGACGGGCTGTTCAGCGCCGTGCCGCTGTCGATCAGGAAGGTGAAGGCGAGCAGCGTCCACGGCGTGATCAGGCCGAACCAGGTGAACAGCGTCAGCAGCGCCGAGACGACCAGCATGAAGGTCTGCGCCACCAGCATCACCTTGCGCCGGTTGAAGCTGTCGGCGATGGCGCCGGCGACCAGCGCGAACAGCATGATCGGCAGCGTGGTCGAGGCCTGGACCAGCGCCACCTGGTAGGACGAGGTGGCGATCGTGGTCATCATCCAGGCGGCGCCGACGCCCTGGATGAGACCGCCGAAATTCGACACCAGGCTGGCCGACCAAACGGCCCGGAAGATGCCGTGGCTGAACGGCGCCAGCGCCGAGACGCGTTCGCTGTCCGGCTCGTCATCGATCATCCGCGCTGTCCCGCTTCACACGCCGTTGGCCTGCCGCCGCGGCTGTCCTCTCCGGAGATGGAGCATGGCGACGCGGGGCGGACCGTTGCTTGAAAAAGATTATGCTCCAACAACAGGATAGCGAGGCAAAAATGCGTCGTTACGCGGCTAAGCCAATGGTCTGGCCGCCTTGGACCAACCGCCCGCCGGGCGTACGGTTGGGCCGAACCGCTTAACCAGACGCTTCTGCGGCCGCGGCATGCAGCGCATGGGTGAGGTTGCCCGCCGTTTCGCCGCCGGCATGAAGGCGCAGGAACAGTTCCATGCCGACGAGGCGTAGTCGCGAGGCTTCGTCGCGCCTCGCCAGGTCGACAAGGTCCTCGACGGCGGCGGCGGGCCATTTCAGCGCGTCGCGCAGATAGCCGCCGCGCAGCAGGCCCTGGCTGCCCTGGGTGAAGCCGGACGAGATTTCGAAACCCTTCTTCGGTGCGTAGACGTTCTCGCGCGGCAGGTGCTTTTCGGCGACCTTCTTCAATAGCCACTTGCCGGTCTTGCCGCGCAATTTCTGACGCCTCGGCAGATGGATCGCGAAGTCGATCAGCCGGTTTTCGATGAAGGGAACCCTGAGCTCGACCGATGCCGCCATGCTCAGCCGGTCATGCCGGTTAAGCAGGTCCTGCAAATGCGAATAGAGATCGTAGAGACAGCATCCAAGGAAGGCGCGATCGCCGAGCGGCGTCACCGGTTCGAGCCGGTCGAAGATCCTGGTCTGCAGGAAATTGAGCTCTGGCGATAGCGACCTCAGCACGAGATTGCGCTCCGAGGCCGAGCTGTTGCCGGTCGATGTCTTGAATGGCGCATGGCGCAGGCGCCCGAACTTGCGATCGAGCCAGCGCTTCGAGCGGAACAGCCGTCCCGGCCAAGACCATGCCTGCCAGGCCCGCATGCTTTCGGCCTGCCATTTGTAACCGCCGAAGAGTTCGTCGGCACCTTCGCCGGTCAGCAGCACCTTGACGCCGTCGGCCCGGCATTGCTCGGCCAGCGCCAGAAGCCCGACATGGCTTGCGTGCCAGCCGTCGCTCTCAAGGTGCCAGACCGCTTTCGGCCAGAGCTCGAAGAACCGGTCCCTGTCGACCGGCACCCGGCGCAGCGGGACGCCGGCGCGGCGGCCGGTCCGTTCGGCGTTCTCCGCCTCGCTGCGGCCAAGCCGGGGGTCGACGACATAGCCGTGGATTTCCGGCCTGAAGCGCTTCGACAGCGCTGTAATCAGACCGGAATCGACGCCGCTGCTGCAGGCCGTGGCGATGCTGGCGTCGGCGATGCAATGGATATCGATGCTGTCTTCGATCAGCGCTTCGAGCTTCGCCATATGCTCGTCGTCGGAGATGCGGTCGCCGGTGATGCGCGCCGCCTCCAGCACATCGAGGACGTGCCAGAAACAGCGCTTCTCGATGCCGGCGTCGGTGATCTTCCAGAGGCCCGCCGGCGGCAGGCGTTCGATGCCGTCGAACAGGCTGAAGCTCGAATCGCGGTGCTGCCAGGCAAGCCGCAAGGTGATCTCGCGCGCGTCGATGCGGCGGCCAAAACCGTCGCTGGCGAGGATCCCCTTGTCCTCGGAAGCGAACAGGATCCGCTCGGCCGTCTCGGCCACCGCCATAGGCTTGATGCCGAGGCGGTCGCGGGCGAGCCACAGGGCGTTGTCGCGCGCGTCGAAGTAGGCAAAGGAAAACATGCCGTCGAACAGCGGCACCGCCTTTTCAGGACCCCAATGATGCAAGGCCTGCAGAACCACTTCGGTGTCGGAGACGCTGCGGAAAATACAGCCTTCCGCCTCGAGCGTCTGGCGCAGCGAGCGGTAGTTGTAGACCTCGCCATTGTAGGCGAGCACGCCCTTGCCGCATGCGGTCAGCATCGGCTCGCGGGCGGCGGGAGAGGGATCGATGATGGCAAGCCGGCGGTGACCCAGGGCGAGCCGGCTGCTGCTCCAGCTGTCATGGTCGTCCGACCCGCGATGCGCCAGCGCCTGCATCATGCGGGCGATGTCCGACAGGTCGCCGGCGCCGATCGGGTCCCGCTTTCGCCAGACGCCGGCTATTCCGCACATGGCCTGCCGGCCGGTTTAGTCTGCCCCATGATTTTTCGAACACCGCCTGAGACCAGTGGCGCCCACGCCGCGCAATTCACAATCTAGCCGCTACCGGGCTGCCCGCAAGCCGTCAGGAGAGCGCAAGGAACAGGCACTCCGCGTTCCGCGTCAGAAGCCGTGCTCGATGCGCTCGAAGATGACGTTGGTGAAGGCCGATATCTGACCGCCGATGAATGGGCCGGTCAGCGCCACCACCAGCATGATGGCGACGATCTTCGGCACGAAGGTCAGCGTGATTTCCTGGATCTGGGTCAGCGCCTGGATCAGCGCGATGCCGATGCCGACCGCCATCGCCACCAGCACCACCGGCGCGGAAGCGGTCAGCACCGTCCACACCGCGTATTGGACGATATCGAGGGCGTCGGCCTCGTTCATGGGTCGTGACCGAGCCTGTCGCCTAGCTCGCCGCCTTGACCGAAACGCCCGAGGTGACGGGAACTTCGGTGCCGTTCTGCAGCACCGCGATGAGGCCGCTGCTGGCCAGGCGCACGGAGGCCACCGTGCCCGTCGTCTTGCCGTCGGCGGAGGTGATCGAGCGGCCGATCAGGGCATCGGCCTGCGACAGGGCCGAGGACTGCATGATCTGGTCGAGCTTGGTGTTGGTCTGCACCGATTGCTCGACCTGCGAGAAGGTGGCGAGCTGGGCGACGTACTGTGTCGAGTCCATCGGCTTGGTCGGATCCTGGTTCTTCATCTCGGCGATGAGGAGCTTCAGGAACGACTGGTAGTCGACCGCGGTCTTCGAGGTCGACGTGGTGGTCGAGTTGGCACCGGTCGGTATGGTGGTCGTCATGTCCACGGTCATCGGCATCAAGCTCCTACGGCCAGCGGGCGCGCCGCGCCCGGAATATCGTCATTGCCGCCAAGCGCGCGGCGTTCGAGCGGATAGAGCGCGCGGATCGCCTTCAGTGCCTCATAGACATGGTCCTCGCCGACCATGCGGTCGATCTGCTTCAGCGCGCTGCAAATCTCACCGTCCTCGAAGCTCGCCAGCAGCATGGGCAGCGAGCGGCGGAACATGTCGCGCGCCTCGGAGGCGCTCGCCGGGTTCATCAGCATGACCTGCAGGATGAAATAGAGCTGCCTGAGCGGGGTCGACGCCTGATCGGCCTGGATGACGTGGCTTTCGAGCAGGAACTGGACGTCGTTCATCAGCTCGATTGTGACCTTGCGGTCGACGCGGATGACGGCGCCGTTGATGTAGATCTTCTCGTTCGGCTTCAGCGATATCTTCAGCGTGTTGGTCATTGGATGCCGTCCCGGATGATCTGGGAGACCTCGATCAGGCCTTCGAAATTGTTGGTGCGGCCCTGGCGGATGTCCTCGGCCTCGCGCAGCAGCCACAGGCCGATGGAGATCAGGTTGGCGCGCAGCTCCTTGGGCAAGGCGTTGTCGCTGGAGCCGAGATCCTCGACGAAGGTGGTCCAGATGCGGTTGGTGAAGTGCAGCGCCTCGATCGCTTCCATGGAATCCTGCCCGACTGCGGCCGCGGCCGACAGCATGTCGATCGAGCGGGTGAGCAATTCCCGCTCGCGGTCCTTGGCGTCGGAGACGGAGTCGGTCTGGATGTCGGCGTAGGAGAATTGATACATCGTCGGGGCTCTGCCGTTCCGGTGGAAGTTTTCAGGTCAGGTAATTCAGCAGGCTGAGCTGCTGCAGGCGCGCGGTCAACGCGAATGAGGTCTCGATATGCTGCGTCAGGTCGGCGATGCGGGTCGCGGCTTCGGCGGGATCGACGCCCTCGAGATCGATGATGTGCTTCTCGAACAGGTCGACCTGGGTCTTCATGCGGTCGCTGGCGTCGGAGACACGTTTCTGGGTTAGGCCGACCTCCGAGCGCACCTGGACGATGCCGCCGATGGCCTCGCCGACCAATGTCTGGGCGCGGCTGACGACGGTGTTCTTGGCGGCATCGCTGATGTTGCCGGAGAACAGGTTGGCGACCATCGCCGCCGCCATGGCGAGCTTGCGGATGCCGTCCTCATTGGCGCTGACCGAGGTCTGCGTGGTCTCGTTCAGCGCGATGCGGCTGGTGATCTGCTCGTCGGTGGCGTTCGACCAGGTGCCTTGCCAGCCCGAGCCGAGGAATTGCGGCTCGACGCTGGTGGTGATGAAGTCGTCCATCTGGGCGGCAGTGATGTTTGCTGCGGCCGGATCGCTCTGGGTGAAGCCGAAATAGGCGACGAAGGAGGCGTCGAAAGCGGCTTTGGCGGGCGAGCCGGCGGCGGTGAAATCGTCGACCGGCTTGACGTCGGTGTTGGTGCCGGCGAACAGATACTCGCCATTCACGCTGGTGTTGAGGATGCCGGTCATCTGCTGCAGCGCCGACGCGCCGGCCTGCTGGGTGATGCTGGTCGAGGAATCGCCGGACACGGCGCTGGTCAAGGCCGAAAGAAAGTTCTGCGCGACGTCGGAGAGCTGGCCGAGCGCATCCTGCGTCGACGTCAGCCGGGCGGCGACCAGCGCGTTGGAATCGATGATGCCGTTCAGCCGGTCGAGATCGCGCTGGAAGGTCACGGCCTGGGTCGTGCGCCCGCCGAGCGCCAGGCCGACATCGGCGACCTTGCCGGTCGTTGACTCCTTCGTCGCCTTGACCAGATCGGACTGCATGCGCATCTGCTGGTAGCGCATGGCGTTGGATATTGCGGCTGAGGAGACGGCTGTCGCTTTCATCGATTATCCCACGGCATTCATCAGGGCGTCCAGCATGTCGTCGACGGTCTTCATCATGCGGGCGGAGGCCTGGTAGGTGTGTTCGAGGTCGAGCAGCAGCGACATTTCCTGATCGACATTGACGCCGGTGTCGTTGGACAGCGCCTCGGCCGTGCGCGTGGCCAGCGCCTCCTTGGCGTCGGCGGTGGTCGAGGCCTGCTGGCGCACGCCTTCGAACCAGCCGATCGAGTTGGCGGCGTAGTCGGCGACGCTGGATGTCGCCGTGATACCGGCGGCGGCATCGAAAGCCATCGGCTGGTCGAGCCGGTCGCCATAGGCGATCAGGAGGTTGGCGTAGGACGAGCCGGAAGTGTTGAGCACATAGGCAGCGCCATTGGCGCCGCCGTCGCGCAGCAGCGCCGGGGTCATGGCGGCGTTGACGCTGATCGAGCCGGCAAGGCCGTCGACCAGCGTGCCGGCGGCGGGAATGGCGGGCGCGCCGGACCAAGTGAACAGGCCGGCGGCATCGGGCTGCGACGAGGAGGTCTCGGCAAAGGCGGTGATAAGCCCGCGGGCGGTCTCGTCGAGCTGGCTCTGCATGGTGGCGGCGACGCCGTCGCGCAAGGTGATCAGGCCGGCGAGCTTGCCGACGGCGCTGGTATTGCCGCCGCTGCCAGCCGAGAGCGGAACGTTGTCGATGGAGATGGTGTTGCCGGGAATGCCGGCGGTGTAGCCGGACGAGGGCGTGAAGGTCACCGAGCGCGGCACCGTCTCGAACAGCGTCGTGCCGTCCGTGGTGGTGATGACCATGTCGTTGTCGCCGCGCGTGAAGGTCGAGACGGGAACATATTCGGCGATCTTCTTCAGGATCGCGTCGCGCTGGTCGAGCGCGTCGGAAACGTCGGTGCCCGAACGGGTTCCGGAAATGACGGCCTTGTTGGCGTCCTGGAACTGGCTGAGCAGCTTGTTGAGGTCATCGACCGCGGTGGCGATCTGACCGTCGGTCTGGGTGCGGAAATCCTGGATCGCCTGGGTGCCGTCATTCAGCGAGCGCACGACGTCCCTGGCCGCGTCGATGACGCTGGCGCCCAGATTCTGGTTGGACGGGGTCGTCGCATAGAGCTGCAGCGCCTGCTGCAGATTGGCGATCGCGGTCGAGGGCGAGGACGCGTTGTCGACGCCGTTGACGGCCAGCTCCAGCTGGTCCATGCCGCTGTAAAGCGCGCTCTGGCCGCTCCATGCGGAGAGGGCGCTCAAATTCTGCCGGAACAGGAGGTCGCTGGCCGCCCGCTGGATCACCACCGAGCGGGCGCCCGGCGCCGTGCTGGTGACGACAGCCGTGCGGCGGGCATAGTCGCTATTGGAAGCATCGGCGACGTTGCGCGAGACGATGCTGGTCTGCTTCGAGGTGGTCAGGAGCGCCGACTGTGCGATGCTCAAGGCGGAGGTCAGCGACATGCGGGTCTTTCACGGGCCGAGGCCCGACAGTTATCTCTTCAGGTTGACAAGGACATCCATCAGGTCGGAACCGGTCTGGAAGACTTTCGAATTGGCGGTGTAGCTGCGCTGCGCCGCGATCATGTTGGTCAGTTCCTCGGCGATATCGACGTTGGAATTTTCCAGCGCGCCGGAGACGATCGAGCCGAGCTTGCCTTCATTGGCGAAGCCGATGCGCACCGCGCCGGAATCGGTGCTCTGCGCGTAGACGTTGCCGGGCAGCGCGGTGAGCCGGTCCGGGCTCGTCACGTCGGCCAGCGGGATCTTGTAGAGCGGCTTGGTGGAGCCGTCCTCATATTGCGCGTAGATGATGCCGTCCTGGCCGATCTGGATCTTCTCGATCGTGCTCGGCGCGTTGCCGTTGACTTCGGCCTCGGAAACCGTGAAGCCGGTGCCGAGCTGGGTCAGCTTCGACATGTCGAGGGCGAGGGTGGAGCCGTTCGGCACGGTGAAGGAGATGCCGGTGGTGGCGCCGGTGAGCTTGCCGGTGGTGGTGTCGAAAGTCAGGTTGGCCGAGGCCAGGGCGCCGCCGGTATAGGGGAAGGACGTGCCGGCCGTGGCCTTGGACTGATCGAAGACCGAGACCTCCCAGGCGCCTGAGCCGGTGTTGGTGAAATAGACGTCGAGCAGCACCTTGTTGCCGAGATTGTCGTAGGCGACCAGCGACGACTTCGAGGTGTATTCAGCGGTCGCGCTGTTGCTGGACGGCAAGGCGCCCGCAGGCGGGGTGGCACCCGCCGGCAGATTGCCACTGAAGACGCCTTCGGTGCTCGGCGTCGCGGTCATTTCCTGGTCGGAGATCTGCACCGGCTCCAGGCCCTCGAAACCGTTGGCCGTCGCCGCCGGATCGCCATTGGCGTAGCTGTAGGCCATCAGCTGATAGCCGGCGGCATTGACCAACCTGCCCTGGGCGTCGGCGACGAAGGCGCCGGCGCGGGTCAGATAGGGCGTGCCGCTCGGATCCTGCACGACAAAGAAGCCATCGCCGTTTACGGCAAGGTCGGATACCGAGGTGGTGTATTGCAGCACGCCTTGCGAGCTGATGGCGGAGCGGATCGTCGTCGTGACGCCGCCCGAATTGTAGGCGCCGCCGGTGCCCGGCATGATCAGCGTCGAGAATTCGGCGGAGGAGCGCTTGTAGCCCGTGGTGTCGGAGTTGGCGATGTTGTCGGCGACCGTGGACAGGCGATTGGCCTGCGCGTTCATGCCGGAGACGCCGGTCCGCATCATTCCGTAGAGGCTCATCGAAACGTCTCCTCAATACCCACGACGGTGGGGCCCATGACAGTGGCCGCGAGCCTATGCCGCTTGTCTTGCGCGAGGCTGGCGCGGATTTCGGCCATCAGAACACCAGCCGGTAGCCGAGGAAGCGCTTGGAATCGATCGGATCATGGCCGAGCTTTTCGCGCAGCTTCTTGCGCAGCTTGCTGATGTGGCTTTCCACCACGTTCTCCTCGACCTCCTCGTCGAAGATGCCGTAGATGGCGTTGAAGACCTGGGTCTTGGTGACCCGTCGGCCGCGGTTGCTGGCCAGATATTCGAGGATGCGGCGCTCGCGGCGCGGCAGAGGCAGCGGCTCGCCGTCGATCTCGGGATCGCGGCCGTCCATGAAGATGCGCATCGAACCGACTTCGGTATAGGTCACGTCCTCATGCGCGCGGCGGCGGATGGCGGTGATGCGCGCCAGGATCTCGCGGATGTGAACCGGCTTGCGGATGACGTCGTCGACGCCGCTCTCGAACAGCCGCAGCGTGTTTTCCAGCGAGTGCTGTTCGCTGAGCGCGATGACCGGCGCGCCGGTGCGGTCGCGGATCTGGCGCGGCGAGATCGCGCCCTCGCGGCAGTCGCCGATGAGGAAGGCCCTGACAGAGCGCAGATCGGTGTCGGCCGCGGAGCTCACCCATTCGCCGAACTCGCTGGGCGCGAAGCCCGCGCTGGCCACTCCCTCGCGATCGAAAAGTGAGCTGTAGCCTTCAGTTACGAGCTCACGCTCGTCAACGATCACGATCATCGGCCCGCCCTCCGAATCATCTCATTTGCCCCGTGGAAGGAGGCGTAACCGGTGGCGAGAATCCTGAACAACCGTCATTTCTTGTAGCTATTTTCTTGGGAGTTTTTTGGGGACCCGAAAATAAGCGCAGTCGCATGGGGTGTACCGGAGTGCATTGGCGCGCGCCGCGCAGAACGATGCGGCAGGCGCCGGAGAGGCCGGAAAGCCCCTGTGCGCCTTGGAACATGGGTGCATCTATGGGTTGCAGAATGAGCGAGCGTTGGGCGTCCATTTGCCGAAGCCGGTAGCGACCATGTTGGCGATGACGCGACAGACATAGACCTTCTGCGCGGGGTCGTTGCCGGGGCCGGCATGATAGCGGGCCACCGCCATCGACCAGGTCATGTGACGGGCATGCAGGCTGACCAGGAAGCGCGCCGCGTAGTCGACATTCTGGCGCGGGTCGAGCATGTCTTCGACACTGCGAAAGTGCGACGCGTGGTAATGATGATTGATCTGCATGCAGCCAAGATCGATCAGCGTCTTGCCCTCGCGCCGGGCGCCCTCGAACGTCGCCAGGGCCTCGGCCCGGCTTCGCGGGAAGATTGCTTTTCCCTCTATATTCATGGCGTTAGGTTGAAGGCTGCCCTTCTTGCCGGTCTCCGTCAGGCCAACGGCATAGAGGATGCCGGCCGGCACGCCGTAGCGGTCGGCGGCGCGCAGGATCTCGGGTTCGCAAGGGTTGGTGGCGGCGCTCGCGGCGCTGATGGCGGCGCTAGATAAACATGCCGTCGCCAGTGCGCTCGCGAGCAGGCGAAGCAGCGCGGCCGCTGTCCGGTGTGTCATTGCTGTTGTTCCTTCCCGGCTGCTGACCGCCGGAGCCGGCATTGTTGCCGCTCGAGTTGCCGGGCTGAAAGGCGGATTGCTCGCGGCCTGGCGACATCGGCAGCGAGCTGTTGGCGTCGACGCGCGCGGCTGCTGGCGTTGCTATCGAAGGTTGCAGTACCGTGACCTTGTCGACGTCGAAGCCGAGCCCGCGCAGGGACTTGACGATCGCCTCGCTGTCGGCCGCGAGACGACGATGCGCGTCATGGGTTTCGGGCTTCAGCTCGATCGAAAGTTGCTCTCCGGAAAGCCGCAAGCTGGCCGTGACCATGCCAAGCTCGGCCGGGTGAAGCTCGATCTTCAATATATGTGTCGGAACGGCAACAGAACCGGGCGGTTGGGAACCCGCGGAGGGGGTCGAAAAGGCCTGCGGCAAGCCATTGTCCGACGCCAGCGCGTCGACCAGCGCCGGAGCCGTCTGGTTTAGCGGGTTCTGCGCCGGGGCCGGGAAGCTCTGCTCGGCGACGATGTCGATGCGCGCAGCCGACGACGCCTGTTTTCCTTGCTCCGACGGCGTCGCCGACCGTATTGCTTCAAGGGTTTTCGATGGCGATGCCGGTCGCTTAGCCGGCGCTGCCGATACGTCCGCAGGCGTCTGATCCTCAGGCGGCGCCGTGGCGCCGCCATCCCGGCGCGGCAGGTCCTTGAAGACGGCGCTGATGGCTTCCGGCTGCCGGAGCTTACCGGGAAAGGCCTCGGCGTTCGAGGCACGTTCGGACCGGGAGAAGGCACCGGCATCTTTGGAGTCGGGATCCGAGGTCTGATCGGGTTCTTTCAGGGTAGAAAGCAATCGCCGCGACGATTGCGGCTGGCCGTCCAGCGCCGGCTCCGGCCCGCTGGGCGCGGCATCGTCGCCGTCCGCTCTGGCCGATGGCTGGAAACGGCCGATGTCGCTCAACGCCATCAGCAATGGCAGGCTGTCCTTGAGCGGGCCGGCGTTCGCGGTCTGCGCGGCCGGGTCGGCATCCGCCGAGGCCTTGTCCGCATCGGTATCGGCCTCGTCCTTCACGGCCTTGCCGAGCGCTGACTTTGGCGCGGCGGCTCTGGCCGGAGCATCGCCTTCGGGCTGCGTCTTGCCGGGACTGGCCAGTGCGCGTCTGTTCCATCGCGCATCGGCGGATGCGGTTTCAGCCGGTTGCCCGTTTTCCTGCGCGGGCTGTTTTTCGGCGCCGCGCAGCAGATCGCCGAAGCTCGTGTCCTCGCCCTTCGCGGCCGGCGCGGCCGACCTGGACGCGGCGTGCGTGGGGACAAGTCCCGGGAGGGCCTGGCCGAGGCTGGTGGTCATTTCGGGGCGGCTCCAAGCAGTTGGTCGATCTTGTTGAGTTGGCGGCGCGTCTGCATCATCGCGGCGTCGGTGGCGTCGGACGGATCGGGACCGGGGGAAGGTTCCGGCGTCGATGCGGGCTGAACCGCCGCCGCCTCGGCCGATGCCGAAGCCACCGCCGGCGCATCGGTTGGAGCCGGAGCCTGCGCAGTCGGCGCGGCCACTGCCGGGATAGAAGCCGGCGCATCCGGGGATGGCGATGCCAGGGCTTGCCTCTCCGCCGGCTTCGCGACCGGGCCGGATGTCTCGACCGCCGGCTGCTCGGACATCGCGCCTTCGACCGGCGGCAGGTCGGCGTCTTCCTGTCTCTCAGCCGCCGCGATCTCGGCTGCGGGCTTCCCGGCTGCGGACTTCTCGGCGTCCGCGTCATGCTTTTCCACGGCGGGGACTGCCGGTCGCGCGACCACTTCGCCGGCGACGGCCTGCGCGGCATCGAGCAAGGCCCGGTCGCTTTCGGAGAGCTTGGCGCGGTCGATCTTCTCCAGCTTGGCGCGCACATCCTCGATGGTGCTCGACGTCACCGTCGACAGGCTGGAATAGAGCTGAGCGCGCGGGTCGTCCTCATTGCCGTTGCCGTCGCGGCCTTGCTCAGCCCTGGCCGAGGCGAAGCTGGAAAGCTCGGTCAGGCCGTCGATCGCCGCCCGGCGGGCGATGCGCAGATAGATCACCTTCTCGCGCTCGGGATCCATCATCGAGGTGATGTCGGCGAGCTTGTCGTGACTGATCGCCATGTGCAGCGAAATGACGCCGGAGACGAAGGAATCCGCGAATTGGCTGGCATAGGGCGAGTGGAGGTAGTTCGACACATATTGGGTGGAAGCCAGCGCGAAGCGGGCCGCGTCGCCTTGCTGCGCGGCGATGCCGACCGAGCGGCGAAGCGCTGCTTCCTCGACCAGCGTGCCTGGGCTGAGCAGCCGGGCGTCGTCGAGCAAAGCGAGGGCCGCGGCCGGCTGGTCGGTGGCGAGCAGCGAGCCCTTGACCAGCGCCAGGAAGGCGCCGAGGTCGGCGGGCAGCGCCATCGGGTCGATCGGCCTCAGCGTTTCGATCGCCTCGGCCGGGCGGCCGTTCAGGTAGCTGATGATGCCCTTGGCGACGGCCAGGCTCCGCGGGTCGGTCTCGGCGCGCGAGGCGGCTGCCTCGACGGTCACGGGATTGCCGCCGCTCATGCCGTAGACGAGCAGGGCGCGAAAGTTCCTCGGTTCCTTGAAATCCCCGGCATCGGCGGCGCGCAGGCGCGCATCGGTCATTTCGAGCAGCTTGGCCTGCATCGGCAGCGCCGCGTGGTCGCCGGCGGCGATGCGGTCCTGCACGAGCTGCAGCGAGCGCACCAGCTGATAGGGCTGCAGCGCCTCGTCGGCAAAGCTCGCCGACGGCGCTGCGGCGCTCAGCAGCAGGCCGACGGCGCGGCCGATGACGGTCGCAGCTTTCATCCGCCCGTCGCCATCAGAATCTCGATGCGCCGGTTGGCGGCCGCCAGCGGATCGGCAGGATCCTTCGGCTGCCGGTCGGCGAAGCCCGCGACCTCGGTGATGCGGCGCTCGTCGACGCCGCCGCGCACCAGCATGTAGTAGGCCGAATGGGCGCGCGCGGTGGACAGGCGCCAATTGTCGTAGGTGTCGCTTCGGAACGGCCGTGAATCAGTATGGCCGTTGATGCTGATCGTGCCCTTCTGGCTGTTGACGATATGGCCGATCTTCTCCATCGCCAGCACCAGCTCGCGGCGCGGCAAGGCCGAGCCGATCTCGAACATGCCGAAATCCAACTGGTCGGTGATCGAGATGACGACGCCCTTGTCGGTCGCCTCGACCGAGACGCCGTCATGCAGCTTGTCGCCCGGCTTGAAAGCTTCGGCCAGCTGCTGCTTGACCTCGGCCGCGGCCTTGACCGTGGCGGCGCTCGGCGCCTTTTCGCCGACATCGGGTTTTGCCGCCGCTTCGGCCTTCGCGGCTTCCGGCGTTGCGGTCTCGGCCTTCTCGCCGTTGGCGGTTTCGCTTGTCGCGGTTTCGCTTTTTGCAGCTTCGCGCTTGGCGGCCTCAGCCTTGGCGGCTTCGCCTTTTGCAGCCTCGCCCTTGGCGGCTTCGACTTTCGCGGTTTCGGCCTTTGCCGTCTCCGGCTTGGCATCCGCCTTGTCGGGCGCCGTCTTCGCCAGGGGCTCGAGCGGCGCGTCGATGACCGGCGGCGCCGGCGGCACGGCCTTGACCTTCGGCACCTGGGTCTCGGCGACTTTCTCGCCGGGCTTTGCCGGATCGCCCTCGATCTTGGCGCGCTCGGCGCTTTCCTCGGCGCCGGGCGCGGCCACCTGCTGCGACCAGAAATCCGGCGCGAAGGGATCGCGGTAGGACTCGCCGCCGGAGGCGCCGGTAGCCGGGCCGGCATTCTGCGCGCCGCCTTCGCCCTTTGCGCTGACATTCTGCATCACCCCGGTGTCGGTCGCGATCTCCGACAGCACCGCATAGGGATCGGCAAACAGATGCTCGTCGGAAAGGTCGGAGTTCTGCGAGGCTTCCTTGGTCTGCCTGCGGTCAGAGGAGCCGGCGCCGCCCTTGCCGTCCTCACCGGCCTTGCTGGCGCCGTCCTGCGGATTGTCGGCCGTCAGCCCGACCTTGCTCGGACCGTCGCCGAGATCCTCCAGGCCCTTGCGGCTGGAATTGCGATCGATCAGCTCGACCGGGTTGAAGTAGCTGGCGACGGCCGCCTTGGTCTGCTCGTTGGCGGCGTTGATCAGCCACATCACCAGGAAGAAGCACATCATGGCGGTCATGAAGTCGGCGAAGGCGATCTTCCAGACGCCGCCATGATGACCGTCGTCGTGGCCGTCATGGTTGCGCTTGACGATGATGATCTCGTGCCTGTCCTCTCCGGCGTCCACCGCGCTCATGACAGAACCTCGGACAGCGAGGCCGACCATTCGGCGATGCGCGTCTCGAACACCGCCTCGTCGATGACGACGGTGAGGTCGAGGCCCTGGGCCTCGACGAAGTCGAGCTGGGCGGCGCGCGGACCGAGCGAGGCCGCCAACGTTTCGAACAGCGACAGCGGGCCGCGCACGGCGATGCGCACCGCCTCGGAGTCGGCGATGGCCTCGCCGATCGTGCGCGCGAGCGCGTCCAGCGAGCGCTTCTGCAGGTCGTCGCTGACCATGCCGCCAATGATGCGGGCAAGGGTGGCGCCGACGAGGTCGGTCACGCGCAGCTCCATGGCATCGATGTGCCTGGCGACGGCCTGGCCGACATCGCCGCCGAAGCTTTCAAGGAAAGCTTTTGCCTCG
This sequence comes from Mesorhizobium sp. M4B.F.Ca.ET.214.01.1.1, assembly GCF_004791545.1. Taxonomy (NCBI): domain Bacteria; kingdom Pseudomonadati; phylum Pseudomonadota; class Alphaproteobacteria; order Hyphomicrobiales; family Phyllobacteriaceae; genus Mesorhizobium; species Mesorhizobium sp. M4B.F.Ca.ET.214.01.1.1. The sequence continues at coordinate 220,083 of NZ_SRUX01000003.1, read as the reverse complement.
TCGGCATTGGCCTGGCGCTCGGCGTCGAGCGCGGCCTGATGGGCGACCGCAAGGCGCGCCTCGAGCGCCGTTTCCGCATCGGCGACGGCTTCGGCGATCAAAGTGCCGATGTCGGCCTGCGGCGGTGCTTCGTCGGGCTTGCGTTCGGGCTCGGCGGCGGCCTGCGGCTGGCCGGCACGCGGGCTGCGCGTTCCGAAATCCGGGAGAAGGTCGAAGAGGGCGACTGAGGGCATGGTCTATCCGGCGACTTCCTGGGCGGCCCATTTGCGCAGGATTTGCGCGGTGCGTTCCTCGTTGAGGTCGACCATGCGGGCAAGCCGTTCCTGCGGCGCCGGCCGGATCTTCTGGCGAAGGTCGTCGAGCGGCGTGGAGCCGGGGCGCGCGCCCGGCAAGGCGCCGACGGGAGCGGCCGTCGCGTCGGAACCGATCGCCGCCACCGCGGGCTCGGGCGTCGGCAGCGAGCGCTGGACATCGTCGAAGCTCGGGCCGGCGATGGCCGGCTTGGCCGGAGCCGTCAGCGCCGCCGCCATCGGTCTCAGGCCGAAGAAGGCGACCAGGAACACCACGACGATGAAGGCGCCGGCATTGATCAACGTGCCGGTATAGGTCCCGATCGAGGCCAGGATGCCCGGCTGCTCGATCGGCTCGCCGTCGAGCCCGTCGATGAACTCGACCGCCGAGACGTCGATGACGTCGCCGCGCTTCTCGTCGAAGCCGGTGGCGGAGGCCACCATCTTCTGGATGTCGGCGACGCGCTTGGCGATCTGCTCCGGCGTGGCGTCCTTGCCGAGAATGGTGGCCAGGCGCTGCTGGTTGACGACCACGGCGACCGACATCTTGGTGACCGAATAGCCGTTGGAGACGGTAGCGATCTTCTTGGAGTTGATTTCGTAGTTGGTGATCTCCTCCTTGCGGTCGTTCTGCGAGGTGGATTGCGGTCCCTCGGTGCTGGCCGCCTGGGTCTCGGGCAGGTTCTGCTCGACGCTGGTCGGGGTCGAGGCCTGCTTCTGATTGCTGTTCTCGTTGGTGCGCACCGACTGCACGGAGCGCTCGACGCGGGACTCCGGATCGAAGATCGTCTCTTCGGTCTGGCGGGTATCGGTGTTGACGTCGGCCTTGACGCTGGCGCGGAAATTGTCGGGGCCGAGATAGGGGGTGAGCGCGCGGCGGATGTTGTCGCCGATCTGCGCCTCGACCGTCTGCTCGACGCCCAGCGTGCGGGCAGCGCTGGTGTTGGACGGGTCGTCGCCGGCGGCCAAAAGGTTGCCGTTGGAATCGAGCACCGTCACCTTGTCGGCCGCCAGGCCGGGGACGGCGGCGGCAACCAGGTGGCGGATCGACATGGCGCTCTTTTCGGCATCGATGCCGGCATAGCGGATGACCACCGAGGCCGAGGGCTGCTGCTCGTCGCGGCGGAAATTGGCACGCTCGGACATGACGATGTGGACGCGCGCCGCCTTGATGCCGGCGATCGACTGGATGGTGCGCGCGATCTCGCCCTCCAGCGCCCGCACCCTTGTGATCTGCTGCATGAAGGATGTCAGGCCGAGCGAGCCGACATTGTCGAACAGCTCGTAGCCGGCATTGGCGCTGGTCGGCAGGCCCTTCTCGGCGAGCATCATGCGAGCCTGCGCGGTGGTGCCGGCGGGCACCAGCACGGAGGTGCCGTCGGCGCCGACGTCGAAGCCGATGCCGGCCTCGCCCAGCACCAGGCCGATCTGGTTCACGTCGGAGCGCTCGAGCCCGACATAGAGCGTCTCGTAGGCGGGACGGTTGAGATAGATCGAGGCGACGCCGATGACGGTCATGACGAGCGCCGCGATGCCGCCCAGCATGACGAGGCGCTTGACGCCAAATGCCCTGAGATTCGAGATGATGCTCTGGATCTGTTCCGGCACGTTCCAACGGCTCCCAGCACGACTGTCCGTCGGAACACTAGACCGCGAAGCTTGTGCGAGGATGATAGGCGGAATGCAAAAGGCCGCGCTTGCGGCGCGGCCTTCGATGCAGTGGAAAGATCAGCCGGGATGTCAGCTCTTGAACAGGGCCAGGATCGACTGCGAGTTGCCGTTGGCGATCGACAGCGACTGGATGCCGAGCTGCTGCTGCACCTGCAGCGCCTGCAGGCGGGTCGATTCCTTGTTCATGTCGGCGTCGACCAGGGCGCCAACGCCCTTGTCGATCGAGTCCGAGAGGTTCGACAGGAAGCTCTTCTGGGTGTCGATGCGCGACTTGGCGGCACCGAGATAGGCCGCGCCCGTCGAGAGCTTGGCAAGCGCCGTTTCAACGCTGCCCAGCGCCGTGTCGATGGCGGTGTCGGTGACGGCAGCGGCGCTTGGGTCGAAGAAGGTCGTGGCGAGCAGGCCGCCGACGATGCCGCCCGTGCCGGCAATATCGAGAACCTGCGTGTCGGCGGCCGCGACATTGATGGTGTCGATGGCGACGGTGGTGCCGGTGCGGTTGTAGGAAGCAACGATCTGCAGGTCGGAGGCGACGAGGCCGTCGTTCTGCAGCAGGTTCGAGCCGGCATAGCTGGCATTGGTGACCGACGACTTGATCTGCTCCTGGATGGCCTTGATTTCGGTCGCGATCTTCTGCTGGTTATCCTGGCTGGCGCCGCGGGCGGTGACCAGCTTGGCCTTGATCGCGTCGACCTGGTCCTTGATGTCGGTGATGGCGGTGTAGGCGGTGTCGACCTTGCCGGCGCCGAGGCCGAGCGCGTCCTGCACCGCCGACAGCGCCTTGTTGTCGGAACGCATGCTGGTGGCGATCGACCAGTAGGCGGCGTTGTCGGAAGCGGTGGCGACGCGGTAGCCAGTCGAGATGCGGGCCTGCGTCGTTTCAAGCGCCTTGTTGGTGGCGTTGAGGCTCTGCAGCGCGGTCAGCGCCGCGGCGTTCGTCATGATACTTGCCAAGGTACACCCCTTCTCAAAGCAGGCATGCCTTACGCATGCCGGTCAACCCGTTTGGCGGGGGCGTCATGCCTGTCGACCAACTGGTCTGCCCGTCATAAGTGAATGGTTAACCATAACTAGCGCGACATCGTTAATGGCGCGTTAAAGCCATGCTTTGGCGAGGGAAAATGACAAGGGTTTCACAAATGAAAATCGGGCCGCGCTGATGGCGCGGCCCGATGCAGATGACTGGAGTTCAGGAGGCGATCAGCCGCGGAAGAGCGACAGGATCGACTGCGAATTGCCGTTGGCGATCGACAGCGCCTGGATGCCGAGCTGCTGCTGGACCTGGAGGGCCTGCAGGCGGGTCGATTCCTTGTTCATGTCGGCATCGACCAGCGAGCCGACGCCCTTGTCGATCGAGTCCGAGAGGTTCGACAGGAAGCTCTTCTGGGTGTCGATGCGCGACTTGGCGGCGCCGAGCGAAGCGGCACCGGTGGACAGCTTGCCAAGCGCCGTTTCAACGCTGCCGAGCGCGGTGTCGATGGCAGTGTCGGCGACAGCGGCAGAGCTCGGATCGAAGAAGGCCGTGGCGAGCAGGCCGCCGACGATGCCGCCCGTGCCGGCGACGTCGAGGACCTGCGTGTCGGCAGCCTTGACGTCGATGGTGTCGATGGTGACGGTCGCGCCGGTGCGGTTGTAGGAAGCGACGATCTTAAGGTCGGACGCGGCGAGGCCGTCGTTCTGCAGCAGGTTCGAGCCGGCGAAGTTGGCGTTGGTGACCGACGACTTGATCTGCGCCTGGATGGCGTTGATTTCGGTCGCGATCTTCTGCTGGTCTTCCTGGCTGGCGCCGCGGGCGGTGACCAGCTTGGACTTGATCAGGTCGACCTGGTCCTTGACGTCGTTGATGGCGGTATAGGCGGTGTCGACCTTGCCGGCGCCGAGGCCGAGCGAGTCCTGCACGGCCGAGAGCGCCTTGTTGTCCGACTTCATCGAGGTGGCGATCGACCAGTAGGCGGCGTTGTCGGAGGCGGTGGCGACGCGGTAACCAGTCGAAATACGCGACTGGGTGGTCTCGAGCTGCTTGTTGGTGTTGTTCAAGCTCTGCAGCGCGGTCAGCGCCGAGGAATTGGTCATGATACTGGACATGGCTACTCGTACCTTGATTTTACACGTGTTTTTTTGACATACCGGCTTTTCCGGTATGACGGTGCGGCATCATGCCAATGATCGTTGATTGAGATCACCCGCCATCTGGGGGGACTATGCTGGCAAGTCCCTACCAAAGGCCTAAACGCGACGGTTAACCGAAAATATATTGCAGGAAATCTCGGCCCGGCGGCGCGGCGGCGCGGCGAAGTCACGCAAGGCTGGCGATCAATATCGACAGGTCAGGTGAAGGACCGCACCAGGCTGCCGACAAGCAGGTTCCAGCCGTCGATCAGCACGAAGAACAGGATCTTGAACGGCAGCGACACCACGGTCGGCGGCAGCATCATCATGCCCATGGCCATGGTGATCGTGGCGACGATCAGGTCGATGACCAGGAACGGCAGCACGATCAGGAAGCCGATCTCGAAACCGCGCCGGATTTCGGAGATCATGAAGGCGGGCACCAGGATGCGCAGGTCGACGGTGTCGCGCGAGACGGTCTGGCCGCGTTCGCGGGCAAGGTCGGCGAAGAGGTCGAAATCCTTGTCGCGCACATTGTGCAACATGAAGGTGCGGAACGGGTCCGAGATCTTCTCGAACGCTTCCGCCTGCGTGATCTGGTTGTCCATCAGCGGCTTGACGCCGGTGTTCCAGGCCTGATCGAAGGTCGGCGCCATGACGTAGAAAGTCATGAACAGCGACAGCGAGATCAGGATCAGGTTGGCCGGCGTCGACTGCAGGCCGATGCCGGCGCGCAGGATCGAGAAGGCGATGACGAACCGGGTGAAGCTCGTCACCATGATCAAAAGCCCCGGCGCCACCGACAGCACGGTGAGCAGGCCGAACATCTGGATCAGATAGCCGACGGTCGTGCCGTCGGCCTTGCCGATGGCACCGAGATCCAGCTGCTGGGCCGCGGCGACGGAGGTGGCAAGGACCAGGAGCGTGGCGGCGAGAAGGTATTTTCTCATTCGAGCAGCAATGTCCTGATCAGAATCTGTTTGGCATGGCCGCCGCTGCGGATGGCGGCGCGGTCCTCGAGGTCGGCCTTCAGATGCTGGTAGCCGCTGGCGCCCTCGATCTGATGCATCTTCAGCGTGCGCACCAGCGCCAGCAGGTCCTGGTGGATCTGCTCGGTCATTTCCGCGGGTTGCGGCGTGTCGTAGAACACCGATGCCTCAAGCCTTATCCAGACCTCGGCCGGCGACGCCAGGTTTGTGGTTATCGGCGCTAGCTGGACAAGCGTCGGTCCTGCAACCTCCTTGCCGGGCTCGGCGGGCTTCTCGCTGCTGCCTTCGTTTTCCGGAGCGACCGGCACCGAGGCCGGGGCATCGGTGCCCTTCAGATAGCCGCCGGACAGCCAGCCCATGCCGACGGCGGCGACCGTCACCGCCAGGAGCATGGCGAATTGGACGACCAGCGATGGTCCCTTCTTCTGCTCGACTTGCTCGACATTGGCCATGGTGTGATTTTCCGAGCCAGTCCGTCCTAGAAGGGGAGAACCTGATCGAGGATCTGCTGGCCATAGGCCGGCTGCTGAACCTCGCTGACGCGGCCGCGGCCGCCATAGGAGATACGCGCCTCGGCGATGCGCTCGTAGGGGATGGTGTTCTCGGCGCCGATGTCGGACGGACGCACCATGCCGGCGATGGTCAGCACCCTGAGCTCGTAGTTGACGCGCACTTCCTGCGAGCCCCTGATCATCAGATTGCCGTTGGGCAGCACTTCGGTGACGACGGCGGCGACGTTGAGCTCGAGGTTTTCGGAACGCTTGATCTCGCCGTCGGCATTGGTTTCGGTGCTGGAGCTCAGGCCGGCATCGCCCTTGCCGCTGGTGCTGTTGCCCTCCCATCCGAGGGTGATGTCATAGCCGAGCTTGCGCGCCGCGGTGCGGCTCCTGTCGTTCTGGTTCTTGAAGTTGGCCTTGTCGTTGAGCTTGATGTTGACGGTCAGGATGTCGCCTTCGCGCAACGCCCTGGGGTCGGTGAACAGCCGGCTCTGGCGATCGTCCCACAGCGAGAATTTCTTGACCGGTGCTGCCGGCGGCTCGGGGTAGCTGTAGGGGGCGTTGACGCTGCCTGTGATGCCGGAGCCGACCGGAGACAGTGAAGGCTCCCTGCCGACCTCCTTGAGATCGGTGCCGCAGCCGGACAGCGCCGCGACCGCGACCAGGATGAGCATCTTGCACTTCATGACGGATCAACCCTTCGCGCCGCGCTGGCCATGATGCCGGTGAGCGCTGCCGCCGCCTTCTGGTCCATTTCGTTGAGGATGACGCCGGCCTTGCGCGAATCCAGCTTCATCAGGATGGCGGCGGCCAATTCGACATTGACCATCGCCAGGCGTTCGGCCGCGGCGTCGGGCTTCATGCCGGCATAAATCTTGACGACGCTGTCCTCGGCGCGCGCCAGGAACACTTCGCGCCGCTTCAGCCATTGCTCGTATTCGGCGCGTTTGTCCTCCAGCGCCTTCATGCGCTGGTCGATGCCGGCCTGCAGCTCCTTCAGCTCCTGCGCCTGCAAGGCATAGCGACGGTCGCGGGCGGCGTCGGCGATGTTGGAGCAGAAGCGCTGGATCTCGCTTTCGTCCGGCGCCTTCTCCCGCTTCAGCTGCTGCGGCGTCGCCGGCGCCTGCCCGCCGGGCAGCACCTGGCGCACCGCTTCCTCGGTGCGGGCCTGGCCGCCGGCGAGAAGCAGGATCACGGCAAGGGTCGAGGCGACCATCGCCGGCCTGGCGTTGCGGATGGGTTGGCGGGGAGCGATCATCGGCATGGCCTATTGGAGGACCAGATCGGCCTGCAGGGCGCCGGCCGATTTGATGCCCTGCAGGATGGCGATGATGCCGTCCGGCTTGACGCCGAGACGGTTGAGGCCGGAAACCAGCGTTTCGAGATTTGGTCCGTCGAGCACGGCGACGCGCGCGTCGGGCCGCGTGGCCTCGATGGCGGTGAAGGGCTCGACGGCGGTCACGCCCTTGGAAAAGGGCTCGGGCTGGACGACTTTCGGCGCCTCCGTGATGCGCACCGTGAGCGTGCCATGGCTGATCGCCACGCGCGCGATCTTGACGTTGTTGCCGATGACGATGGTGCCGGTGCGCTCGTCGATGACGACGCGGGCCGGCGTGTCCGATTCCACGACCAGATTCTCGATCTCGGCATAGAAGCGAGCCGCCGAGACGTTCTTCGGCCGCCTGATCTGGACGGTGCGGGCATCGCGCTCGGCCGCGACGCGCATGCCGAAACGCTGCGCGGTGTAATCGTTGATGGCATCGGCGATGCGAATGGCGGTCGAGAAGTCGGGGTTGCGCAATTGCAGCGTCAGCACGCCCTGATCGTCGAATTCGGCCGGCACCGCGCGCTCGACGATGGCACCGTTGGGGACGCGGCCCGCCGTCGGCACGCCTTGCGTCAATTGCTCGGCCTGGCCCTGGGCGGTGAAGCCGCCGACGATCACCGAGCCCTGGCCGACGGCATAGATTTCGCCATCGGCCGCCTTCAGCGGCGTCATCACCAGCGTGCCGCCGGCAAGCGAGGTGGCGTCGCCCATCGAGGAAACGTCGATGTCGATGCGGGCTCCCGACTGCACGAAGGGCGGCATGTTGGCGGTGACGATGACGGCTGCGACGTTCTTGGCGCGCGCGCTGCCGCCTTCGGTGGCGATGCCGAGATTCTCCAGCATGGCGCGGATCGACTGTTCGGTAAAAGGCGAATTGCGCAGGCTGTCGCCGGTTCCCGCCAGGCCGATGACCAGGCCGTAGCCGACGAGCTGGTTGTCGCGCGCGCTCTGCAGCTGGGCGATGTCCTTGATGCGCGCCGCGACCTGGCCGGGCGGCAGCGTGCTTGGCCCGGTCGAAACACGGAACATCCGCGTGGTGGTGGCGGGATCGTATTCCGGGTCGTTGAAGGCGCCGCCATTCTTCGCGGCAAGCTCGCGCTTCGCCTTCGGGGTCAGCCCGTCGGCCAGTGCCGGCTGCAGCCCAAGCGCAGCCGCCAGAAGCAAGGCAAGTCCGCGCATCATGAGGCGCCGACCATGATGGTGCCGTCGCCCATCACCGTGCCGGATATGATCTTGCCGCTGTCGACATTGCGGACCTTGACCAGGTCGCCGGCGGCGCCCGGCTGCAAGGTGACGCCGGAAGCCGAAATGGTCAGGGCGCCGGCGGTGAAATAGATCTGCACCGCCGCGCCCTGTTCGACCAGCCAGGCGTCGCGGATGGCGGCGGTCGGGATATAGCGGCCGGGCAGCAGCGTGCGCTTGGCAACCTTGCCCTGGAGTTCCTGCGCGAGGGTGGCGACGGCGTCGGGCTTGTGCTTGCCGGGAACGAGCGTCACCTGCTTCAGCGCGGCAAGCTCGATCGTCTCGCCAGGATAGATGACCCGGTTGGGGATCAGCACGACCTCGCCGCTCTGCCTGGCATTCTGGGCGGCGAGCTGATTGGCGCTCTGGTTGCCGGCCTGATTGTCGCCGGCGTCCTGGGCAAACGCCGGCACGCCGCCGGCCACCAGCGCGAAGGCCAGCGCGGCGCGGCGGAGCAGGGAGCGGTGGGCCGGCGCAATCATGATCCGCTACCTGATGTTCTTGGACACGACCGAGGCCATGTCGTCGGCGGCCTGGATGACCTTCGAGTTCATCTCATAGGCGCGCTGCGCCGAGATCAGTTCGGTGATCTCCTTGACGGGATCGACGTTGGACGATTCCAGATAGCCCTGTTCGATCGTGGCGAAGCCGGGGTCGCCGGGCACGCCGACATTGGCCGGGCCGGAAGCCGCCGTCTCCTGGAACAGGTTGTCGCCGAGCGGCGCCAGGCCCGCCTCGTTGGCGAAATTGGCGAGCTGCAGCTGGCCGAGAAGCTGGAGATCGGTCTGGCCTTCGATGCGGGCGAAGACCTGGCCGGTCTTGTTGACGATGACCTCGACCGCGTCCGTCGGCACGGTAATGGCAGGGACGACATTGGCGCCATCGACCGTCACCAGCTGCCCCGTGGCGTTGGTGTTGAAGGCGCCGGCGCGGCTGTAGAGCGTGCCGCCGTCGGCGCCTTCGATCTGGAACCAGCCCCGGCCGGTCAGCGCGAGGTCGAAGCTGTTGCCGGTGCTGGTCAGCTCGCCCTGGGTATGGACGTTGCGCACGGCCGTCGTCTTGACGCCGAGGCCGATCGAGACGCCTTCCGGCACCAGCGAGGTGTTGGAACGGTTGGGCACGCCCTGCGTGCGGTCGACCTGATAGAGCAGGTCGGAGAATTCGGCGCGGGCGCGCTTGTAGCCGGTGGTGTTGATGTTGGCGATGTTGTTGGCGATGACTTCCAGGTTGGTCTGCTGGGCGTTCATGCCGGTGGCGGCGATAGCGAGTGCTTTCATGACGCGGTCCTAGATACTCATGCGGCTGATTTCGAGGTAGGCGGAGACGACCTTGTCGCGGATGGCGATGGTCGTCTGCAGGGCCTGCTGGGCGCTCATCACCGCGTCGACCACCTGGCGTGTGTCGGCGTCGCCCCGCAGCGCCTGGATCGATACCTGTTCGGCATTCTGCAAGGTGTTGACGGTCTTCGACGCCGCCTGGCTCAGCGCCTCTGCGAAGGAGGTGCCGACGGTGTCGGTCGCGGCCTGCGGCGAAACGATGCCCTGCAAGGCGCCGGTCGCCGCGTCGGCGCCGTCGGTTGCCGGCTTGAGCTGGAGCGCGCCAATGTTGCCGATGCCGCTGATCATTGCTGGTTCCTCATCAGGTCGATGGTCATGGAAATCAGGTCGCGCGCCTGCTTGATGACCTGCAGATTGGCCTCATAGGAGCGGTTGGCCTCGGTCATGTCGGCCATTTCGATCAGCACGTTGACGTTGGGCATCTTGACGTAGCCCTTCTCGTCGGCGGCTTCGTTGCCGGGCTGGAACTCGATGGGAAAATCGGAGGGATCGCGCGCCACCGAGCTGACCTCCACGAGCTGGCCGCCGGTCGAGCGGTCGAGTTCGGAAGCGAAGCTGATGGTTTTGCGGCGATAGGGGTCTGCGCCCGGCGCCGTGCCGGTCGATTGCGCGTTGGCAAGGTTTTCCGACACCACGCGCAGGCGCTCGGACTGGGCGCCCAGGCCGGACGCGGCGACTTTGAGAGCTGCGGTCAGCGCGTCCATGGTCAGCTCTTCACCGCCATCATCATCATGGAGTGGAAGGCTTTGACGATCGCGGTGTTGAGCTCGAAGGAGCGGCGGACCTCACCGGCCTTCATCAACTCGTCTTCCACCACCACGCTGTTCTTCGACGGCATGATCGAGCCGGTGCTTTCCTCCGGCTTGATGCTGAAACCAGCATTCGTCGCCTCGCCGCCGAGATGCCCGGCCTGGGTGGCCTGCAGCGACACCGCGGTGCGGTCGAGGACCTTCTCGAACGGCTCGACATCGCCCGCCGTGTAGCCCGGCGTGTTGGCGTTGGCGATGTTGGACGCAATGGCCGACTGGCGCACGGCCAGCCACTGCGACTGCTTCGTGGCGAGATCGAAAAGGTTGACGGGCTCCATGGGAATCTCCGGACGGGGTTCCCAGAGACTAGGCCGCCAGTCTTGCGCGGACCTTGCGCGGGGCCGGCATGGCGCAGCGCCGCGCGACCGGCCCGCGCGCCGCTATCTGGAGAGGTCGATCACCTGGTCGGTGCTGGTGACCATGACCCATTTGCCGCCGCGTTGCTCAATCGACGAGACGATGCTGGAATCCGGCAGCTTTGAGCCGCGCTGGACGATCCACAGGCCGGCGTCGTCCTCGATCATGGCGCGGCCGTTGGCAACATGCACCATGCGGAACTTGGGATCGGCCGGAAAGGGCTGCTGGTCGACGCCCGGCGCCTCAGCGGGATCCTCGGGGTCCTGCAGCGTGCCGGTGGCGAACAGGTCGACATCGGGAACATCCTTGGCCGTCAGCGGCTGGCCGGGATTTTCCATTTGTGAGCCACCGCTGACGCGTCCGGCATTGCTGCCGCTGCCGCCGAACTTGATGGCCTGCACGCCGAACTGTTCCTGGTTGAAGAAGATGTACCAGGGAAACAGCGCGCAGATCAGGCCGAGCGTGACGCCGAGCGCCGCGACGACGAAATCGCTGCGCCGGTCGGGCTTCTTGCCCAGCCGCGGGAATTCCGCCTTCGGCGGCGTGGGCCATTCCGTGCGCGGGAACAGGTCATCGATCAGCGAATCGCGGCTGGCCTGTATCGTCTCGGCGGCCGCAACCTGGGCAGCCGCGGGCAAATCATCCCCGGCGGTCCTGGCAGGCCCGGCGGTCCTCGGAAGGGCGGGCTTCGCCGCCTTGGCCAGGACAGCCCCGGTCTTGGCCGCGACCTTGGCGGCCATGGCGCGCGCGGCCTTTGCTGTGGCGGATCGTGCTTCCTCGGCCAAGGCGTCTTCCTTGGCCCTGGCGTCGTCGATCATCTCGCGCAGCAGGCGCTCGGTATATTGGCGCTCACTCTCCTGCATCGCCATTCTGCTTTCCCTTCAGGTAGCGGGCGAGGTCGGCGAACGGATCGACGGACGCGCGGTCCTTCGGCGACTGCGTCAGCGCCTCGTAGATCAGCGGCACCTGGCGCACGGCGATGTCGAGCTCGGCGTCGGCGCCGCCCTGGTAGGCGCCGAGCAAGCGGATGTCGCGCGTGTCCTCGAAGCGCGAGATCATCGACTTCAGCCTGGTCACCAGCATCCGCTGCTCGGCGCTCCAGGCCTTGTCGGCCAGGCGCGAGATCGACGACAGCGGGTTGACCGGCGGATAGCGGCCCTGTTCGGCGATCGCGCGATCGAGCACGACATGGCCATCGAGGATGCCGCGCACGGAATCGGCGACCGGATCGTTGTGGTCGTCGCCGTCGACCAGCACCGAAATGATGGCCGTGATCGACCCCTTGCCTTTGACTCCGGGGCCCTCGGCGCCAGGTCCGGCGCGCTCGAGCAGCTTGGGCAGGTCGGTGAACACGGAAGCCGGATAGCCGCGCGCGACCGGCGGCTCGCCGGTTCCGGTCGCCACCTCGCGCAGCGCGTGGGCAAAGCGCGTGATCGAATCGAGCACCAGGAGCACGCGGTGGCCCTGGTCGCGGAAATGCTCGGCGACGCGCATGGCGGTGTCCGGCGCGCGCCGACGCATCATGGCGCTTTCGTCGCTGGTCGCAATCACGGCCACGGTCTTGGCCATGCTTTCGGCGCCGATCGTGTCCTCGAGGAACTCGCGCACCTCGCGGCCGCGCTCGCCGATCAGGGCGACGACGACCGTATCGAAGGCATCGGCGCCGGCCAGCATGGCGAGCAGCGTCGACTTGCCGACGCCGGAGCCGGCAAAGATGCCGAGACGCTGGCCGAAACAGAGCGGCGTGAAGATGTCGATGACCCTGACCCCGGTCATGAAGGCGGTGCCGACGCGCTGCCGCGCCATGGCGCCCGGGGTCGTGGCATCCTCGCCCGGCGTGGATGCGGGCCTGACCAGCGGCGGGCCGCCGTCGATGGCGCGTGTCAGCGCGTCGATGGCGCGCCCGCGCCACGAGGCATGCGGCGTCACGGCCAGCGGTCCGCGGCGAAACACGGCGTCGCCCATGCCGGCGTCGGCACTGCGCTCGAAGGGGGCCACAACCACCTCGTCGCGGCCGATCCTGACGATTTCGCCGCGACGCGTGCCGGCAAGGCCGCGCTGCTCGACGATATCGCCCAGCCTGGCGATGTCGGAAAGGCCGCGCACCTTGTAGTGGGTCGGCGAGATCTCGGCGACGCGACCGCCGCGCCGGAGAAGGGACTCGGCGCGGTCGAAGCGGCGCAGGACGCGTTCCAGGGCGGCAAGCCGGTCGGCAGGTGCTGCTTCCGGCTGCTTTTCCAGAGCGCGCAGCGAGGGTGGGCTGGTCGACATGCCTTTACTTGGAGCCGAGCGTCTTGATCGCGTCGTCGGTCGTCGAATCGGTCTGGCGCATCAGCGCCGCCGTGTTCTCGAAGGCGCGCTGGACCATGATCAGCCGGGTCATTTCCTGCACCGGATTGACGTTGGATTCCTCGAGGAAACCCTGCGCCACGCCGACGTCGGAGCGATCGGTCACAGGTTCAGGCGTCCGCGCGGGCACGATGCCGGAATTGCCGTAGCGGACGAAATTCTGCCCTGGGTCGAAATTGTAGAGGCCGATGGCGCCGACCAGCTGGTCGTTCTGCCTGAGCGAGCCGTCGGCGCCGGCCTTGGGCGGTCCGTTGCGAGGGTCGAGCTGGATCGGCGCGCCGCCGCCGTCGAGCACCGGATAGCCTTCGATCGACATAAGCTCGCCGTTCTCGTTCATCGAGAAGCGGCCGTCGCGGGTCATCACCGTGCCGCCCGGCGTCTCGATGGCGAACCAGGCATCGCCCTGGATGGCGAAGTCGAAAGGATTGCCGGTCTCGGTCATCGAGCCGTGCGCCGTCGAAAGATAGGTGTTGCCCGAGGAGGCGAAGGAGACCGACTTCGGCCCGGTGCCGGAGACGACATCCTCGAATTTCACGCCGGTGGCGCGAAAGCCGATGGTCGAGGCATTGGCGACATTGTCGGCGATGGTGTCGAGCCGGCGCTCGAGCGCGATCTGCGAGGAGAGGGCGACGTAAAGGCTGTCCTGCATGGTGTTCTCAGAATTTCAGTTTCTGCATGGCCATCATCAGATCGGTCGAGATGCCGACCGTGGTCGGCTGGGAAAAGAGCACGCTGACCGATGTCGTTGCCGTCGAGGTCGGGTTGTTGATCTCCCACAGGCTGGTGAAGCGGGTCAGGAACTTGTTCAGCTTGTCGGTGTCCTTGAAGTCGGCGATGTCGAGCTTCTGCTCGAACAGCTGCGCCTGCTTGTCGATGTCGGCCGAGGCGAAGGAATCGGGCAGGCCGAGGGCGGTGCGCACCACGCTGGCAAGCGCAGTGTCGGCCAGCACGTCGTACCAGTTGGTGATGTCGGGCGCCTTGCGCTGGAAGTAGAGCGCAAGCCGCACGCCTTGATTGGTCTCGCCGGCGTTCTCCTCCAGGGTCTGGCGCATGTATTTGTCGACCGCGCCTTGCTGGGCGGAGGGAAAGAGCGTGGCGGTCGAGCCGTAGGCGGCAAAGTTGAACGCCTTGACGAAGGCGGCATAGCGCTTGTCGCTCAACTTGTTGGCGAAGCTGTCCGAATCCGAGACGCCTTCCTTGAGCGCCTTGACCATGAAAGCCTTGGCATAGGCCATGTCGCCCAGGCCGTATGCCTTCATGGCATAGGTGAACAGGCGGGTGTCCTTGACGAAGTCGTCGATGGTTTTGATGTTGCCGATATTGGCGAGATAGTAGTCGGTATCGCGCTTGACGACGGGCTGCGCCTCAACCTGGTCGATCGCCTTGGGTATGTCCTTGGCGATAAGTTGGTAGCTCGTATAAGTGTTCAACACGCTGTGCGCCTCCGGCCGAAGCTATCCCAGGAAAATACAGTCACTTCCTTGCGCGAAGCTGAATCGGCCCCGCAACCCGCGATCCGGACCTCGCGGGGTTGAAGCCTCGTCGATTCAAGCCTCACACAAGGCACGGGGATTATCGGTTGGGACCTGCGGTGACATGCGGAAGGATCTTGCGTGGGCATTCTGATCGGACTGGTGGTGACGCTCGGCTGCGTCCTCGGCGGCTTCATGGCCATGGGCGGCCATCTGCACGTGCTGATGCAGCCCTGGGAAGCGGTGGTCATCTGCGGCGCGGCGCTCGGCACCTTCCTCGTCGCCAACCCGATGAAGACCGTCAAGGACACCGGCAAGGGCATTCTCGAAGCGTTTAAGCAGGCGGTGCCGAAGGAACGGGATTATCTGGAGACGCTCGGCGTGCTGCACAGCCTGATGCGCGAATTGCGCTCCAAGTCGCGCAGCGAGGTCGAGGCGCATATCGACAATCCGGAAGAGTCGGCGATCTTCCAGGCCTTCCCGACGGTACTGAAGAACCACGACCTGACGCATTTCATCTGCGACTACTGCCGCATCATCATCATCGGCAATGCGCGCTCGCATGAGATCGAGGCGCTGATGGACGAGGAGATCCAGACCATCAGGACCGACAAGTTGAAGGCCTACCACGCGATGGTGGCGGTGGGCGACGGCCTGCCGGCGCTCGGCATCGTCGCCGCGGTGCTCGGCGTGGTCAAGGCGATGGGCGCGCTCGACCAGTCACCGGAAATCCTCGGCGGCCTGATCGGCGCCGCACTCGTCGGCACCTTCCTCGGCATCTTCCTGTCCTATGCCGTCGTCGGCCCGGTCGCCACCAAGATCAAGACCGTGCGCGAGAAGAAGAACCGCCTCTACATCATCGTCAAGCAGACGCTGCTCGCCTACATGAACGGCGCGCTGCCGCAGGTCGCGATCGAATTCGGCCGCAAGACCATCTCGTCCTACGAGCGGCCGACCATCGATGCGGTCGAGCAAAGCACGATGAACACCGGCTCGGGCGAAAAGAAAGCGGCCTGAGCATGCGTGAAGACAGACAAGGCCGCTCGCCATCATGACCAGTCCGGGCAGTCCGTCGCAGACCCGTTCCCTGATCATCGAACGTCTCGTCGGCGACAGCGGCGAGGCCGATCATGTCATCGGCGCCGGCCGGGGGATGGCCGAACGCGCCGTGCCGCTGCTGCAGAAGAGCCTTATCGGCGAACTCGGCGCACCGGTCACCGTCGATCTGCGCGCGGTCGCGGTCAGCCGTGTTCCCGAGGCGCGCAGCGATGCCGGCGACACATTCGCCATGACCATCGTCGCCTCGCCGACCTCCTCCGATGCCATGACCCTGGTGCTCGACGCGCCGGGCATCGCGGTGATGGTTTGCGCGTTGTTCGGCGGCGACCCGGACGTGCCGGTCTCGCCGATCGAGCGCGAGCTGTCGCAGATCGAAACCGACGTGGCGACGACGGTGTTCCAGCTGGTCGCGCAGGCGCTCAATGGATCGGGCAAACGCTCGCTCGAATTGCGGCTGCCGGTGCAGAGGGCGATGTCCGGCATGGAGGCGAAGCGGCGCGTGCTGCGTGACGGGGCGTCGGTCCGCATGGTGTTCGGCATCTCGACGCCGACCGACAGCGGCACTGTCACGGTGATGATCCCGCAGCGCGTCCTGCTGGCTACTCGCGGCGGCGCTGCCGGCGCCCACGAGGACGATCACGCGGCCGGCTCCGACTGGCGCGCGCGCTTCTCCGAAGAAGTAATGCGCTCGGCGGTGATGCTGGAAGCGACGATGCCGCTTGCGCGGCTGACGCTCGGCGACCTCGCCAGCCTCGAAGTCGGGCAGATCATCGAATTCGAGGAGACGGCGCAATCGCAAGCGCGGCTCAGCGCGCGCGACAAGACGTTGTTCGTCTGCGATTTCGGCAAGCTCGGCCAGAACTACACCGTCCGCGTCCGGCAACCCTACGATGCCGGGCAGGATTTCATCGACGGGCTGATGCCGGGCTGACGCCGGGCTGGCCCGATTTTTTGGAGACGACGTATGGCAAAGACCAAGGTGGAAGCCGACCCCGACCAGCCGGACGAGCAACTCGACCGCGCCATCGAGGAACTGCGCGGCGTCCTCAAGGAAGAGGAGCGGCGGCCGGACGCGGCCCTGCGGGCGGCATCAGGCGCCAATTCCAGCATCATCATGGCCATTCCGGTCGACGTGCAGATCATCCTCGGCAGCACCGAGATGGCGGTGTCCGACCTGATGGCGCTGCAGAAGGGCTCGACGGTGGCGCTCAACCGGCGCATCGGCGAACCTGTCGACGTCGTGGTCAATGGCCGCAAGATCGCCCGCGGCGAGATCACCGTGCTTGAAAGCGATCCGTCGCGCTTCGGCATCAGGCTGACCGAAATCATCGCCGCCACCAAGAGCGCATAGGCAATGGCCGGCGCGCCCATCGATCGCCTGCAAGGACAGACAGCATGACGACGCTGACCACGCTGACGCGCCCGCAGAAGGCAGCCGCCATCCTGGTGGCGATGGGCAAGCCCTCGGCCAGCCGGCTCTTGAAATTTTTCAAGCAGGAGGAGCTGAAGGCACTGATCGAAGGGGCGCGCCTGCTGCGCACCATCCCGCAGAACGATCTCGAGCGCATCGTCGCCGAGTTCGAAGCCGAATTCACCGAGGGGGCGGGACTGCTCGATTCCGCTGACCGGATGGACACCATCCTCAACGAATCGCTGTCGCCCGAGGAAATGAGCGCCATCATGGGCGACAAGAGGTTCGAGGTGGCGCCCGAGGGGCCGCCGCCGATCTGGCCCGACCTCGAAAAGCTGGAGGCCGGCCGCCTCGGCGCCTTCCTGTCCGGCGAGCATCCGCAGACCTCGGCCTTGGTGCTGTCGAAACTTTCCTCGCAGACGGCGGCCAATGTGCTGCTGACGATGGAAAAGCCCATCCGCAGCCAGATCATCAAACGCATGGTCACATTGGCCGCGGTCCCTGACGCGGCGGCCAAGATCGTCGAAAGCCAATTGCGCAGCAGTCTGCTGTCACAGGCGGCGGCGAAGGACATCTCGGTCGGACAGGCGCGTGTCGCCAGCGTGCTCAACGAAATGGACAAGCCTCAGCTCGAAGAGGTGATGCACGACCTGGAGGAGGCCGGCACGCCTGATCTCGACGGCGTCAGGTCGCGGCTGTTCGCCTTCGACGATTTGCCGCTGCTGACCCAGAAGGCGCGGGTGCTGCTGTTCGACGGGCTGTCGACAGAACTGGTCACGCTGGCGCTGCGCGGCGCGCCGCCGGCGCTCACCGAATCGGTGCTGTCGGCGATCGGCGCAAGGTCGCGACGCATGATCGAATCCGAGCTCGGCCAGGGATCCGAAGGCGTCGCGCTGGCCGACATCCTGGGAGCCCGCAAGACGATCGCGGTGGCCACGATCCGGCTGTCGCGCGATGGGGCGTTCGAACTCCCCTCATCGGCACAGAGCGAAGCGGCATGATGGCGACGGCTCGGTTGACGCGCCATGGCTGAAGCGGTCGACAAGGACTCCAAAACCGAGGAAGCAACAGAAAAGAAGATCCGCGACACCGTCGAACAGGGCAAGCTGCCCCATTCGCGTGAAGCGGCGATCTTCACCTCCTTCGTCGCCATACTGGTGTTCACGGTGTTTTATGCCAAGGACGCCATCGTCGATCTCGGCATGTTCCTGTCGATGTTCCTGGAAAAGCCGGAAGCCTGGCCGATGGACACCGAAAACGACGTCATCGCGCTCTACCAGTCCGTCATTTTCGAGATCGGCCGCGCCGTCGTCAGCCTGCTGGTGCTGCTGGTGGTGGCCGGCGTCGGCGCGTCGGTGTGCCAGAACATGCCGCAATTCGTCGGCGACCGGATCAGGCCGCAGCTGTCGCGCATTTCCATCACCAAGGGCTGGAGCCGGATGTTCGGCGTGCAGGGCTTCGTCGAGTTCCTGAAATCACTGGGCAAGCTCGGCTTTGCCGTCGTCGTGCTTGGCTTCACGCTGTCAGAGGATCACCGCAGGCTGCTTGCCGGCATGATCACCAATCCGGTCGCCTTCGGCCTTGTCATCCGCAGCATCGCCGTCGACATACTGGTTGCGATCGTCTTCGTCATGGGGCTGATCGCGGCGGTCGACCTCGTCTGGTCCCGCTTCAACTGGCGGCGCGACCTGCGCATGAGCAAGCAGGAAGTCAAGGACGAGATGAAGCAGTCGGAAGGCGACCCGATCGTCAAGTCGCGGCTGCGGTCGCTGGCGCGCGACCGGGCGCGCCGCCGCATGATGACGGCGGTGCCGCGCGCCACCCTGATCATTGCCAATCCGACGCACTTTTCCATTGCGCTCAAATATGTCCGCGAGGAGGATTCCGCGCCCCTGGTGCTGGCCAAGGGTCAGGATCTGGTGGCGCTGAAGATCCGCGAGATCGCCAGGGAGCACAACATCCCGATCTTCGAAGACGTGGCGCTTGCGCGCTCCATGTACAAGCAAGTTTCGGTTGATAGCGTGATCCCGTCGCAATTCTATCAGGCCGTCGCCGAGCTGGTGCGGATCGTCTACTCGAAAAAGGCTGAGCGCAGACTGACCTCATGAACCGGCAAGCTTATGCAAAATCCCGCGAAATCATCGTCGCCAGCGCCATCGAGCAGGTGATCGCCGAACTCAGGCTGATCGATGTCGCCGACTATATCGCTTTCATACGGCTGGAGCATTTCGCTTGCCTGTCGGACCTGGTGGATTCGGCGGCCGAACTGTTCTTCATGCCGGGTACGCTCAGGCTCGGTCACGGCGGCGAAGCCCATGTCGACTGGAGCGGCAGCCCGCGCATCGTGCTCGACCTCGAGCTCAGGCCGCCCGGCGTCACCGTCTATTTCCAGCTGACGCTGAGCGAAGACAAGGACCATGTCGTGGTCAACTACGTCTCGTTCGAAAAGCCGGGCGAGAATCCGGAGCACAACACCGCTTTGCTGGAAGCGGTGATCGAGCAGGCCCGCATCCGCAGGACCGAGCCGCTCGCCTACTGAAAATCCGCCTTTGATGAAAGCAAGGCGCGGCGGTCGATCGACCACCGCGCCTGGCATGCCGTTGCCTCGAACCGGCGCGCGCTTTTGGCCCGGTCCGAGTGTAGAGAGTTCGCGGGTCGATCTATTCGATGAGGCCGAGCCGAAGCGCCTTGGCCACCGCCTGGTTGCGGTTGACGGCGTTGAGCTTCTGCGTCGACTGGGTCAGGTACTGGTTGGCGGTGTGCACCGACAATTTCAGCAGCTTGGCGATCTCCTCGCTGGTGTTGCCGTTGGCGGTCAGCTTCAGGCATTCGAGCTCGCGCTTGGAGATCGAGCGCATCCGGCTGGTGTCGGTCGGACGGATGCGGGCAACCGCGGCAAAGAGCGAGAAGCAGCGGGCGTGGATCTCGTAGAGCACGTCCTGCGGCAAGGCGATTTCCGATCCGAGGAAAATGACCAGGCCGCATTGGCCGCGGTCGGCATGGACGGGAAAGGCGATGCCGTTGGTGCCGGGCGCGAGCGGCGCGGTTCTTTCGGCCCAGGCAAGGTCCTGGAAGGCCTGCTGGGAGCTGGCGATGCCGTCGTCCGCCCACCAGCGCGGCGCCGTGGAGATGCGGGTGTGGCGCACCATTTCCTCGCCATTGGCGCCGGAGATGAATTTGGTGGCCACGGAGGTGCCGGGGTAGTCCGAATCGAAGCTTGGCACGAGGCGGGCCCGTTCCAGCGAAGGGCTGACGAAGAACAGGCCGAAAGCCCCGGCATTGATGTCGACGGCGATCCAGCGGCAGCGGCGCACGGCGTCCGGAATGGTGACGGCGTGGTGCGTTTCGGAGCCGAGCGAGAAGGCGCCGAAGGGGCTGCGCTGCTCGTTGAAGAGGGCCTCGGCTGCCTCCTTGACCTGTGCCTGTTTCAAATGATGCCGCTCCTGATCGCCGTCGCGATGGCCATCGCGCGGTTGCTGGCCGCGAATTTCTGGATCGCGTGGGTGATGTAGCTGTTGACGGTGTTCGACGAGACGCCGAGGATCAGCGCGACCTCGTCGGTGGTCTTGCCCTCCGACACCCAGAACAGGCATTCGCGCTCGCGGTCGGACAGCGGGTCCTGCATGGCAGCGGCGGCGATCAGCTGCGGGATGTTGGACAGCGCGTAGCAACACTTCAGCTGGGCCTTCATCAGCCCCGGCTGGTCGATCTTGCCGGCCTGGGCGGCCGAGAACAGCACGAACAGGCGCTGGCGGCCGACATTCAGCCGCAGCGAGTAGATTTCGGCATGGCCGAGCACATCGAGCAGGCGGGCCTCCTCGCCGCTCAGCAGCGCGCCGGCATCGGGCGCCTGGGCGGCCACCAGCGGCCTCGGGCGGTTGCCGGGCGACGCGGTCAGCGGTCCCTGGGCGAGGCCGGCTATCAGCCGTTTGCCGATGAGTTCGATGGCGTCGAATATCCAGTTGGAGGACACGATGCGGGCATCGCTGCGATCCTGGTCGTGGATGATGGCGACAAGCATGTAGCTGTCGGCGCCGATCTCGGCGGCAAGCTGCATGAAAAAGCTGGTGAGGTCGCCGCGAGACGCCAGGCGCGATGGTTCGGATTGGAGAAGCGCGGCGGGACTGCTCATCTTATGCTTTGGCCGGAATCGATCCATGTGCCCGGTGCTGGTGTCGCCAGCGGCCGAACCCGAAATACGCGTCACTGTCACGAAGACACACTCAAGGCGCGGTCAGCGCCCAACCAGGTCGGAATCCCTACAGGGAACGCGAAGCCGTCCGCGTCTGGTGCCGGCCGAGTGCCGGAACTTGAGACTTTGGGTGGTCGCCGCGCCCCCCGAGGACCGGCTGATTCGGGTCTAATCTACCCGTAGATGAATCCGACATCAAACGCGATTTGACAAAATCGAATCCGGTGGACTCGGATCGCGACTCAGGGGCCGTTTCGCGCTGCTTTCAACAGGTCTCTTCGATGGAAAAGCGAGGGCGGTGCCGGGCCGCCATATCGGGGCGCGGCCGATTCGGCTAGGATTCGTATGGCGGCAATGGATGGGCGTCCGTTGCCGGTGGTCTTGCGGGGGAAACGATGAGCGATTCATTCCAGGAAGTGACGTCCGTCTCGTGGTTCGGACGGATCAAGCGCGCGGTCGGCGGGGTGGTCTTCGGCCTGATCCTGATCGTGCTGATGGTGATCGGTCTGTTCTGGAACGAAGGCCGCGCGGTGCAGACGGCGCGCTCGCTGGCGGAAGGCGCCGGCGCCGTCGTCTCGGTCGGCGTCGACAGCGTCGACGCCGGCAATGACGGCAGGCTGGTGCATGTGACTGGACCGGTGACGGCCGATAACGGTCTTGCCGATCCGGATTTCGGCATTCAGGCCGAGGGGCTGCGCCTGTCGCGCAGCGTCGAGATGTACCAGTGGAAGGAAGACTCCAAGTCGGAGACGACGAAGAAGCTGGGCGGCGGCGAGGAGACGGTGACGACCTACAGCTATTCGAAGGTGTGGGACGACAGCCAGATCGACTCATCCGACTTCAAGAAGCCCGATGGCCACCAGAATCCGCCGATGGCGATCCACAGCAGGAGCTTCCAGATTGCGGAGGGCAAACTCGGCGCCTTCACGCTCGACAGGCCGGTGCTCGACCGCATCGGGGGCGACAAGGAATTTTCGCTCTCGTCCAGCCAGTCGGCTGCGATCGAGGCTGCCTATACCGGTGCAAAGCCGATCAACATCGTCGACGGCAGGATCTATCTCGGCGCCGATACGACGTCGCCGGCGCTGGGCGACTATCGCATCGACTACGAGCTGGCGCCGCTCGGCACCGTCAGCATCGTCGCGCGCCAGGGCGGCGACCGGTTCGAGCCCTACCAGACGGCGGCCGGCGATGCGTTGCTGATGGTGGATACGGACGACGTGCCGGCCGACAGGATGTTCGCCGAGGCGGTCAGCGCGAACACGCTGATAACCTGGCTGCTGCGCGCCGGCGGCCTGATCCTGCTGACGATAGGCTTTGCGCTGCTGCTCGGCCCGATCGGGGTGATCTTCGACGTCATACCCTTCCTCGGCAGCCTGGCTCGTTTGGGCACCGGCATCATCGCCTTCGTCCTGGCGATCCTGGTCGGGACGACGACGATCGCCATCGCCTGGTTCTGGTATCGGCCGGTGCTGGCGGCCGCCATCCTGGCCGCGGGCGTCATTGCTGCGGTGGCGGTGTACATGCTTGGCCGTTCCCGCAAACCGGCCGTGCCGTCCGCGGCGCCGAGCCCCGGCGCTGCCGCCTAGCGTAGAGTTCCAAAGGGCGGCTGCGGGCGCCCTTTGGCTTCCTACCTGTCCTCGAAGCTGGTCAGCACGCCGACGGCGTTGATGCCGATCTCTTCCACAGCATAGCCGCCTTCCATGACGAACAGCGTCGGCAGGCCGAGCCTGGCGATGCGGCGGCCGATCTTGGGATAGTCGGCGCTCTTCAGCTTGAACTGGCTGATCGGGTCCTTCTCGAACGTGTCGACGCCGAGCGACACCACGACGACATCGGGGGCGTAAGCGGCAAGCTTGGCGCAGGCATCCTCCAGGGAGGCGTTCCAGCCGTCCCAGTCGGTGCCGAACGGCATCGGGTAGTTGAGGTTGAAGCCTTCGCCTTCGCCGATCCCGTGCTCGTCGGCATGGCCGAGGAAGAACGGATATTCGGTCATCGGATCGCCGTGCAGGTTGATCACCTGGACGTCGCCGCGGCCGTAGAAGATCTCCTGCGTCCCGTTGCCGTGATGGTAGTCGACATCGAGGATCGAGACGCGCCTGGCGCCCTGGTCGAGGAACCACTGCGCGGCGACGGCGGCGTTGTTGATGAAGCAATAGCCGCCCATGAAGGCGGCGCCCGCATGATGGCCGGGCGGGCGGCAGAGCGCGAAGGCGGCCGGCTCGCCGGCCTTGACCAGTTCCGCCGCCGTCAGCGCCACTTCATAGGACGACTTGATCGCCGTCCAGGTGCCTTCGACGAAGGTGGCGCCGGCGTCGAAGGAATAATAGCCGAGCAGGCCGTCGATGCGCTGCGGCGGCATGTCGCCGCGCAAACCGCGCGTCGGCCAGGTGAACGCCATGGCCGAGCCCTTGTGCCCCTCAGCCGTCCATCGCGGCCAGACGGTCGGCAGGAAGTCGATGTAGTCGGCACTGTGCACGCGCTTGGCGGCGGCGAGATCATGCTCGACCGGCCCGATGATCGGCCCCAACTTCTCGCTCTCGACGCGCGCCCTGATGAATTCCGCCCGCGACGGCTTTTCGAAACCCGGCACGATCGCCGACGTGACCAGTTCCATCTGGCCTGCATGGCCGGCGTGAAGCGGCGAGTAGACAGTCTTCATGAAATTCCTCTCGAAGTGCGAAATCAGTCAAGATTGAGATAGGGGTTCACCAAGGCGAGCCACATCACTTCCACATCGTCCTCGATAAGGTCGTATGTCTTGCGATCCCTTTTCAGCCCCACAAGCCGGCATGCGTGCCCGACCTCCATCATCAGCAAGCCGAGGCGGCTCGCGACCTTGTCTTCAAGAGCCGGGTTCACATGCTGCAGCCATGCGGCGTAGAGGGCGACGATCTGGTCGTCATATTCGTTCTGGATCGGCCTCAGGTCGGCATTTCCCGATATGGCCTCGATCACCGGCATCAGGCTGGCGTTGTCGAGATAGAGCTTCGAGGTGTCGATGAAGAGCTTGCGCACTTCCTGGCGAAACTCTTCGCGGTTGGTGGGCGGGGCGACCTCGATGCGCCTTGCGATCACCTCCGGAAACGACGACAGCCAGCGCCGGGCGAGGTCGAGAAGAATGGCCTCCTTGTTTGGAAAATACTGGTAGACCGAACCGACCGACAGGCCGGCATGCTGGGCGATGGCGAGCGTCGTCGGCGCCTTGGTTCCTTGCTCCCGTGTCAAGGTCAGCGCCGCGTCGAGAATCCTGTCGACCACCTTGCTCGAACGTTGCTGGCGCGGCTGCTTGCGCGGTTCGAGCGCTATCCTGGTTTCGCGGCTGAGGCTGCGCTTCACGGCTCTAGGTCCCCGTTCCCCGCCCGGTCTCAAGACAGGCGCTGGGTGCTGTCCACAATTCATTCGAAATTCGGAGCGTTGACAAACGCGAATAATTAGTCGCATTCTTTATCCACGCTGTCTGCCGGGATAACAAGGGGAATTTCGAAGACAGCGCGCTGGCATCATTCTTGTCCCATGGCGCGCCGCTCCGGCGGAGTGGAACGCCGTTGGTCAAGGGTTGCCGGTCACGGCCAGTCGTCAAAAGCGCGGAGTCGCGATGTCTGTCACGGGTGCGGATCACAATGCGGATCTGATCGTCGTCAACGGTCGTGTGCTGACCATGGATGCCGACAATCCCGCCGCCGAAGCCATTGCCGTCAAGGACGGCGCCATCATCGCCATCGGCAGCCGTGCCTCGATAGAAGGCTACACGGGAGCAGCCACCAGGATCGTCGACGCCGGGGGCGGCTCGGTGATCCCCGGCTTCATCGAAGCCCACATGCATCTGTTTTCGGGCGCAGCCGAGCTTGCGCATCTGCAACTGTCGGGCGTCCACGGCTTCGAGGCGCTGCAAGCAGCGATCCGCGATTATGCATCGGCATGGCCCGACGCCAAGATGCTGGTCGCGCAAGGCGTCGACTATACCGTGCTTGGCGACGAGCGGGTGACGCGCCACCATCTCGACGCGATCCTGCCGGACCGGCCTTTCGTCATGGCCGCTCCCGACCACCACACGATGTGGGCCAACACCAAGGCGCTTGAACTGGCAGGCATCCTGCACGGACGCACGCTTGGTCCGGGCAACGAAATCGTCATGGGCGAGGATGGCCTGGCCGCGGGCGAGCTGCGCGAGGGCGAAGCGTTCGGTCCGGTGCTCGATCTTGCCGGCGAAGGCCGGGTGCGGCTCGGGTTGGCGACCGGCGGCGAGCCGGATCCGACGCCGACCGCTGCCGAGCGCGCCGCCGACCGCGACATCATGCGGCGTGGGCTCGCCTGGTGCGCGCGCCACGGCATCACCTCGATCCACAACATGGACGGCAATCTCTACCAACTCGAGCTGCTGGCCGAGATCGAGGCCGAGGAGGGCTTGCCCTGCCGCGCGCAGATACCGTTTCACTACAAGAATTTCATGACGCTCGACATGCTCGACAAGGCGTCCGTCATGGCCGAACGCTACAAGGGCGAGTGGTTGTCGTCGGGGATGGTGAAGGTCTTCTACGACGGTGTGCTCGATTCCTGGACGGCGGTGATGGTCGAGCCTTATGCCGACCGGCCGGACTGGGTGGGCGAGCCGCTGTTCACGCCGCCGCAGTTCGCCGAGCTTGCGGTCGTCGTCGACAAGCTCGGGCTGCAGATGGCGGTGCATTCGATCGGCGACGGGGCGGTGCGCGCCGTGCTCGACGGCTACGAGGCGGCCGCCAAGGCCAACGGCAAGCGCGACAGCCGGCATCGTGTCGAGCATATCGAGGTCATCACCGACGACGATGTGCCGCGCTTCGAAAAGCTTGGCGTCATCGCCTCCATGCAGCCGCCGCATCCACCCGGCGCGATGGATTTTCCGCTGGAACCGACGGTGTCGCGCATCGGGCAGGCCCGCTGGCCGCTAAGCTATGCATGGCGGACCCTGAAGAATGCCGGCGCGCGCGTCGTCTTCGCCTCCGACTGGCCGGTAGCGCCGATCGATCCGATCCTGGGCATCCAGGCGGCAGTGTTGCGCAAACCATGGGCAAGCACCGACCCCGATCAGAGATTCTCGCTGCACGAGGCGATTGCCGGCTATACGGTGGAAGGGGCCTATGCCGAGTTCATGGAGAACCGCAAGGGCCGCCTGAAGCCGGGCTATCTGGCCGACCTGGTGGTGCTCTCGGCCGATATCGAGGCGACCGCGCCGGAAGACCTGCACAAGGTGCGGCCGGTCACCACGGTTTGCGGCGGAAAGGTCACCTATCAAGCCTGACGGTGGCACGGGAATTGCTTTTTAGTCCAGTCCAAGCTCCGCAGTTGCCAAGCCGATTGGCTTATGGTGACAATCAAACAGGAACAAAACCTGCCGCCAAGAGCAGGCCATCTCAATGGGGTAATCGTGCCGGAACAACCGGATAAGAATGCGATCGAGGTTCGTGGCGTCCGCAAGGTATTTGGCAGCGGTGAAAACCAGGTTGCCGCTCTCGACACGGTTTCCGTGTCGATCCGCGAAAACGAGTTCTTCACGCTGCTGGGCCCTTCCGGCTGCGGCAAGACAACGCTTCTGAGGCTGATCGCCGGCTTCGACTTTCCAACCGCCGGCGAGATCCTGCTGTACGGCCAGGACATCGCGCCGCTGCCGCCGTTCAAGCGGCCGGTCAACACCGTGTTCCAGTCCTACGCGCTGTTTCCGCACATGACGGTGGCCGAGAACATCGGCTTCGGGCTGGAAATGCTCGGCAAGTCCAAGGCCGAGATCAAGGCGCGCGTCGGCGAGATGCTGAAGCTGGTCAAGATGGAGGCGCTTGCAGGCCGCCGCACCAGCCAGATCTCAGGCGGCCAGCAGCAGCGCGTGGCGCTCGCCCGGGCCCTGGCGCCGCAGCCGAAGGTGCTGCTGCTCGACGAGCCGCTGTCGGCGCTCGACTACAAGCTGCGCAAGGAGATGCAGATCGAGCTGAAGCGGCTGCAGCACGAGACCGGCATCACCTTCATCTTCGTCACCCACGACCAGGAAGAGGCGCTGACGATGTCGGACCGCATCGCGGTGATGTCGTCGGGCAAGATCCTGCAGGTCGGCACGCCCTGGGACATCTACGACAAGCCGGCGGAACGCTTCGTCGCCGACTTCATCGGCGAGACCAACTTCCTCACCGCCGCCATATCGGGCATGGGCGGCGGCAAGGCGCGGGCGACGCTCAAATCCGGCGCGACCATCGAGGCGACGGTGGCCGAAGGCTTCCAGCCGAAGGACAACGCCACCGTGGTGGTGCGGCCGGAGCATGCCAAGCTGACCAGCGGCAAGGGCGATCTGTCGGGCACGGTCGAGAACATCGTCTATTTCGGCACCGACACGCATATCCATGTCCAGCTGGACAGCGGCGAGGCCTTCACCGTGCGTCAGCAGAACACGCGCAGCGCCGGCTGCGGCTTCGAGCGCGGCGACAAGGTCGGCATCCAGATCGGCAACGACGCCGCGCAAGTGCTGAGGGACTGATGGCCACCGCGGAACAAGTCGCCAAGGAAGCGGAACGGCGCGACGTCCGCACGCGCTGGCTGCTGTCGGCGCCGGCGCTCATCATCATCTTTCTGGCGGCGACCGGCCCGCTGCTGATCGTGCTGGTCTATTCGCTGCTGACGCCCGGCGCGTACGGCGACGTGAAATGGCAATTCTCGCCGGAGGCCTGGCTGTCGGTGTTCATGGAGCGTGACATTTTCGACGACACGCTTTCGCTTGCCGCCGCTCACGTCACCATCTTCTGGCGCTCCATCAAGCTGGCGATCGTGACGACGATCGCCACCCTGGCGCTGGGTTTCCCGACCGCCTATTTCATGGCGACGCGCAGTGAAAAGACGCGCGACATCTGGCTGTTCCTGATCACCATACCGTTCTGGACGAACCTGCTCATCCGCACCTTCGCGGTGCTGCAGATCATCCGCAACGAGGGCATCATCAACACCATCCTGATCAAGCTCGGCATCGTCTCGGCGCCGGTCCAAATCCTGTTCACCGATACGGCGATCCTGATCGGCATGGCCTATGTCTACCTGCCGCTGATGGTGCTGCCGATCTATGCCAGCATGGAGAAGCTCGACTTCCGGCTGGTCGAGGCCGGCTACGATCTCTACGCCAGCCGGTTCCAGGTGCTGCGGCGCATCATCTTCCCGCTGGTCAGGCCGGGCGTCATCGCCGGCTCGATCCTGGTCTTCATTCCGGCGATCGGCGCCTATGTCACGCCCAGCGTGCTCGGCGGCGGCAAGAACATGATGCTGTCCAACCTGATCGAGCTGCAGTTCGGGCAGGGCCGCAACTGGCCGCTCGGCTCGGCGCTGTCGATCACGGTGATGATCATCGTTATGGTGGCGCTGCTGGCCTATGTGCGCAATGCCGGACGGGCGGAGGTGCGCCATGGCTAATTTCTCGATCAAGCACCAGCCGGGCTTCACCGCGATCGCGGCGACCTGCTTCGTCGTCCTCTATCTGCCGATCATCGTCCTGGTGTTCTACGCCTTCAACGCCGCGACATCGACCTCGGAATGGGGCGGCTTCTCGCTGAAATGGTTCCAGTCGGCATGGCAGAACACGCAGGTCATCGATGCCACCGTGCGATCGTTCCAGATCGGCTCGGTTGCCGCGGTGCTGGCGACCATCGCCGCAACCATGGCGGCGCTGGCGACGACCCGGACAGCGGCCTATCCCGGGCTGACCTTCAAATACGCGGCGATCAACCAGCCGCTAATGGTGCCGGAGATCGTCACCGGCGTGGCGCTGCTCATCTTCTTCTCGCGCATCAAGATTTTCACCGGCTATTCCGGCCTCGGCTATCTGATCGCCGCGCATACGGCGTTCTGCATCCCCTTCGCCTACCTGCCGATCCGGGCGCGGCTGGAGAACATGGACCTGACGCTGGAACGTGCCGCCGCCGATCTTTACGCGACGCCGTGGCGGACGTTCCGCCGCATCACGCTGCCGCTGCTGTGGCCCGGCATCCTGGCCGGGCTGATGCTGGCCTTCGTCATCTCGCTCGACGACGTCGTCATTACCGAGTTCGTCAAGTCGGGCGGCCAGGACACGCTGCCGACCTACATGCTCGGCCAGATCCGTCGGGGGATAACACCCGAGATAAACGCGATATCGACCGTATTCCTGCTCTTGTCGGTCGCCATCGTGACGTTGTTTTTCTTCATCAGCAGGAAACGCGATTAGACATCAGAAATGGGAGCACAACCATGAACTGGAAGATCACGGCGACCGCCATCGGGTTGGCGCTGCTCGCGTCGACAGGCGCGGCCTTCGCCGATGGCGAGTTGAACATCTACAATTGGGGCAACTATACCAGCCCCGACGTCATCAAGAAGTTCGAACAGAAATACAACGTCAAGGTGACGATCACCGACTACGATTCGAACGACACGGCGCTGGCCAAGGTGCGCCAGGGCGGCACCGGCTTCGACATCGCGGTGCCCTCGCAGACCTACGTTCCGATCTGGATCAAGGAAGGTCTTCTGCTCGAGACCGATCCTGGAAAGATGGAGAACTTCAAGAATGTGGCACCGGAATGGGCCAATCCCGATTTCGATCCAGGCCGCAAATACACTGTGCCATGGGCCTGGGGCACGATCGGTGTGGTCGTCAACACCGATGCCTACAAGGGGCCGGCCAACACTTGGGGGATCGTCTTCAATACGCCGGACGAATTGAAGGGCAAGGTCAACGTCGTCCCCGAGATGGGCGACGTCATGTTCGCGGCCACCAAATATGTCGGGGGCCAGCAGTGCACGGACGACAAGGCGGTGCTGAAGAAGGTGCGCGACCTGCTCGTTGCCGCCAAGCCCAACTGGATCGCCATGGAATACAACACCATCGAGAAGATGGGCGCCGGCGACTTCAAGGCGACCAGTGACTGGAACGGCTCGGCGCTGCGCCAGCGGCTGGCGAATCCCGCCATCCACTACAACTATCCGAAGGAAGGCTTTGGACTGTGGAGCGACAATGTCGCCGTTCTCAAGGAAGCGAAGAACGTCGAGAACGCCAAGCTGTTCCAGAACTTCATCATGGACCCGGAAAATGCCGCCGGGCTGTCGGCATTCCACCGCTACGCCAATGCCATCACCGGTTCGGACAAATACATGCCGGCCGACATGAAGGACGCGCCCGAAGTGGTCATTCCCGAGGCAGACAAGGCGCATGCCGAACTGCAGGTGATGTGCCCGCCCGAGGTCCAGGAACTCTACACCAAGATCTGGACCGAACTGCAGAAGTAGCCGCATAGCGACGGACCCGGCGGCAGGCGCCGCCGGGTCCGTTTTCATGTCGTCGGGACATTGATCATGGACTCCTACCGCAACTCTGATCCGCGGCCGCCGATCATGCAGGGCTCGCCGCCGAAGCTGGTCCCACCGAAGCTCGATTGGGACAGAGGGCCATGGAACCGCTGGGCATTCCAGAATATCCGTGAGGTCCTGCCGACCGTCGAGGTCTGGCGTGGCAATGGTCATCGCCGCCGTTTCGAGCGCGTCGAGGTCGATCTCGACGACCTGCCGGTGGTGGACAGCACGGGATCTGCGACGACGCTCGCCGGGCTGCTCGACGAGACTTACACGGACGGCTTTCTCGTGCTCAAGGACGGCAAGATAGCCTATGAGCGCTATTTCAACGGTATGGACGAGCGCTCGCTGCATCTGTCGCAGTCGATGGCGAAGTCGGTCACCGGCTCGGTGTTCGGCATCCTCGCCGGGCGCGGCCTGATCGATCCGGCAAAGCCGGTGACCAGCTACCTTCCGGAACTCGGCGAGACCGCCTGGGCAGGCGCCAGCGTGCAGCAGGTGCTCGATATGACGACGGGCGTACGCTTCTCCGAGGAGTACACCAACCCCTATTCGGAGATCGGCCAGGTCGACGTCGCCAGCGGCTGGAAACCGGTGCCGCCTAGCAGCGACCCCGCCTTCCAGTGGCCGGCGCACATGTTCGAGCTGATCCTGCGGCTGAAGGACAAGGTCCGGCCGCATGGCGAGGCGTTCGAATACCGCTCGATCGAGACCGACGTGCTCGCCTTCATCATGGAGCGGGTGACCGGCAAGCGCCTGGCGCAACTGGTTTCCGAGGAACTCTGGCAAAAGCTTGGCGCCGATGAGAGCGCCTGCTTCAGCGTCGACAGCGCCGGCTATGCGCTGGCCGAGGGCGGCTTCAATGCGACGCTGCGCGATTATGGCCGCTTCGGCCAGCTGATCCTCGACAATGGCGGTGGCGTGGTGCCGGCCGACTGGATCGAAGCGACACGCAATGGCAGGCACGGTCCCGGCTTCAATCCCAGCCTGCCGGAAGGTAGCTATCGCAACCAGTTCTGGATCGAGGATCCGCGCTCGCGCGCGCTGATGTGCCGGGGCGTGTTCGGGCAGCTGATCCATATCGGCTGGGACAACCGGATGGTCGTGGTGAAGCTGTCGACCTACCCGGATTTCGCCAACATTGCCTATTCGGTGGCGACGCTGAAGGCCGTGCACGCCATTGCCGCGGCGCTGGGCTGACCCACAACAAGCAGAAGAGATCGTCATGACCGGCAGGACCGCGTTCGAGACACAGTATGGCTTTGCCCGCAATGCGGTGCTGCTCTCCAACTGGCGCGAAAGCCCATTCAATCGCTGGTCGTTCCAGAATGTCGGCGAACTGGTGCCGAGCACGCCCTTCGCGGCGTCGGGCGGCGCAGAGGCGCCGGCGCAGGCGCTTGGCGGGCTGCTCGACGAAAAGGTCGCCCTGGCGGCCGAGCCGGAAACGGTCGCGGCTTTTCTCAAGCGCTCTGACACCGATGCGCTGACGGTCCTGAAGGGCGGCAGGCTGGTCGGCGACTGGTTCGCGCCGCATATGGAGTTCGGCGCGCGCCACATCATCTTCTCGATCAGCAAGTCCTTCACCGCCATCCTTGCCGGCATACTGGAAGGCGAGAGGGTATTCGACCCGGACGCGCCGGTCGTCAGCTATATCCCCGAAGCCGAGGGTTCGGCCTATGGCGATGCGAGCTGCCGGCATGTGCTCGACATGAGCGTCAGCCTCGATTTCGAGGAGGCCTATCTCGATCCCGAAAGCGCGTTTGCCCGCTACCGCCGCGCCACGCTGTGGAATCCGGGTGGCGGGTCCGAAAGCCTCAAGGCGTTCATCCTGACGTTGCAGCGTCTCGGCGAGCCGCACGGGCGCACCTATCGCTACCGCTCGCCCAATTCCGATCTGCTCGGCATGCTGCTGGAGCGGGCGTCCGGACATCGCATCGGCGATCTCCTGCGCGCGAAATTGTGGCAGCCGCTCGGCGCGATGGGCGAGGGTTCGATCGCCGTCGACATGGAAGGCACGGCGCGCACGGCCGGCGGCATTTCGGTGACGCCGCGCGACCTGGCGCGGGTCGGCGAGATGATGCGGCAGGGCGGCATGGCCAATGGCCGCCGCATCGTGCCGGATGCCTGGGTGCGCGACACGGTTTCAACCGGCGGCAGCTTCGAGGCCTGGCAGCGCGGCACGATGGCCTTTCTCTTTCCCAAGGGCCGCTACCGCAACAAATGGTATCAGACCGGCGCCGACAGCGGCGCCTTCTGCGGCATCGGCATCCACGGCCAATGGCTCTACGTCAACCCGAAGGCCGAAGTGGTGATCGCCAAGATGTCGTCGCAGCCGGAGCCGGTCGATGACCGGCTCGATGTCGAGCTGGTCGCCTTCTTCGAGGCGCTGAGCCGCATGGTCTGAGCCGCCTCGGCGGGGCGGTTTCGCAGCCGTTTTTCTGTGGAACCTCGCTACGGGGCCCGAACAGCGCGGTTGGCGAGGACGGCATCCAGGCCTATGGTCGCCGCTCTTTTCGACAGGGACCGGCATGGCATCCGACATCAAACGCATTGCAGCAATCATCGCGGCCGAGATCGGCGCGCGGCCCGAGCAGGCGGCGGCGGCGATCGGCCTCCTGGACGAGGGCGCGACGGTGCCCTTCGTGGCCCGCTACCGCAAGGAGGTCACCGGCGGGCTCGACGACACGCAATTGCGCGATTTGGCCGAGCGGCTCGCCTATCTGCGCGAGCTCGACGCGCGCCGCGAGACGATCCTCGGTTCCATCCGTGAGCAGGGCAAGCTGACCGAGGAATTGGAGGCCAAGATCATTGCTGCCGCCACCAAGGCCGAGCTGGAAGACATCTACCTGCCCTACAAGCCGAAGCGGCGCACCAAGGCGGAGATCGCCAGGGAACGTGGGCTCGGGCCGCTGGCCGAGGCGATCCTTGCCGACCGCGCGGCGGTGCCCGCCGATCTCGCGCTCGCCTACATCACCGAAGAAGTGGCAGACGCAAAGGCCGCGCTCGAGGGCGCGCGCGACATTCTGTCGGAACAGTTCGCCGAGAATGCCGATCTGGTCGGCAAGCTGCGCGCCTATATGAAGGAGCGTGCCTTCCTGCGCGCCAGGGTCGTCGATGGCAAGCAGGAGGCGGGCGCGAAATTCTCCGACTATTTCGACCATGTCGAACGCTGGGCGAACGCACCCAGCCACCGGGCGCTGGCCATGCTGCGCGGTCGCAACGAGGAGGTGCTGTCGCTCGACATCGAGGTCGATGCCGACGATCAATCGCCGGTGAAGCCGGTCGAGCGCATGATTGCCAATGCCTATGCGATCGGCGGCAGCTTGCCGGGCGACCGTTGGCTGATGGAGGTCGCCGGCTGGACCTGGCGCATCAAGCTGTCCTTGCATCTGACGCTCGACCTGATGCGCGACCTGCGCGAGCGGGCGGAGGAGGAGGCGATCCACGTCTTCGCGCGCAACTTGAAGGACCTGCTGCTCGCCGCGCCCGCCGGCTCGCGGCCGACGATGGGGCTCGATCCGGGCATCCGCACCGGCGTCAAGGTGGCGGTGGTCGATGGCACCGGCAAGCTGGTGGCGACGACGACGGTCTATCCGTTCCCGCCCAGGAACGACGTGCGCGGGGCGCAGGCCGAGCTCGCCGCGCTCATCCGCCAGCACAAGGTCGAGCTGATCTCGATCGGCAACGGCACCGGCAGCCGTGAGACCGAGAAACTGGTCGCTGACATGCTGTCGGACCTGCCAGCCGGTTCCGGCCCGAAGCCGCTCAAGGTGATCGTCAGCGAGGCGGGCGCTTCGGTCTATTCGGCCTCGGCGACGGCAGCGGCGGAATTCCCCGGCCTCGACGTGTCACTGCGCGGCGCCGTGTCGATCGCTCGCCGCTTGCAGGATCCGCTTGCCGAACTGGTCAAGATCGAGCCGAAGTCGATCGGCGTCGGCCAGTACCAGCACGATGTCGATCAGTACCGTCTTGGCCGTTCTCTGGAAGCAGTGGTCGAGGATGCTGTCAACGCCGTCGGCGTCGATCTCAACACGGCGTCGGCGCCGCTCTTGGCGCGGGTTTCGGGGCTTGGGCCGTCGCTTGCCGAAGCAATCGTTGCGCATCGCGATGCGACCGGGCCGTTTGCCAGCCGCAAGGACCTGCTC
Organism: Mesorhizobium sp. M4B.F.Ca.ET.214.01.1.1; assembly: GCF_004791545.1. Classification (NCBI taxonomy): domain Bacteria; kingdom Pseudomonadati; phylum Pseudomonadota; class Alphaproteobacteria; order Hyphomicrobiales; family Phyllobacteriaceae; genus Mesorhizobium; species Mesorhizobium sp. M4B.F.Ca.ET.214.01.1.1. The sequence goes on along the minus strand of NZ_SRUX01000003.1, from coordinate 185,497 downwards.
AAAGTGGCGCGGCTCGGACCGCGTGCCTTCGAACAGTCCGCCGGCTTTTTGCGCATTGCCAATGGCGCCGAGCCGCTCGATGCTTCCTCGGTGCATCCCGAAGCCTATGGCGTGGCGAAGAAGATCGTCGCCGCCTGCGGCCGCGACGTGCGCGCGTTGATGGGCGACAGTGCCGCGCTCAAGGCGCTCGATCCGCGTGTCTTCGTCGACGAGCGCTTCGGCCTGCCGACGGTGCGCGACATCCTGGCGGAGCTGGAAAAGCCCGGCCGCGATCCGCGTCCTGGTTTCAAGACGGCGACCTTTGCCGAGGGGGTTGACGACATCAAGGACCTGAAGCCGGGCATGCAGCTCGAAGGCACCGTCACCAATGTCGCTGCTTTCGGCGCCTTCGTCGACATCGGCGTGCATCAGGACGGGCTGGTCCACGTCTCGCAGCTGGCCGACCGCTTCATCAAGGATGCGCATGAGGTGGTGAAGGCGGGCGACGTGGTGAAGGTGCGCGTCGTCGACGTCGACATCAAGCGCAAGCGTATCGGCCTGTCGATGCGCAAGGATGGCGGCGAAGGTGGAGCGGCGCGCAGCGGCCAGCGTGACGATGGCGGCAAGCCGGCGCCGCGCTCGCCAGCACCGCAACGCCAGCCGGAGCGGCCATCTCAGGGTGCGTTCGGCGCGGCGCTCGCCGAGGCGATGAAGCGCAAGTAGTTACCAGGCCAGGAAAGCCGGCTCCTTTTCAACCTGGCCCAGCAGCCAGTCGCGAAAACTGGCAACCGGTGGATGGCCGCGCTTGTCGTGGGGCACGACCAGATAGTAGGCGCTGCGGCTCTGCATCGGCTGGCCGGGGGCCGGCAGCAACTGGCCGCGCTGCAGTTCTCCGGCAATCAGGATTTCCGGCAGCAGCGCCACGCCGAGCCCCGCCATGCAGGCCTGGGCGACTGTGCCGAACTGCTCGAACTGCATGCCCGGCCCAGTCGGTGCGCTGAGACCCTGCTCCTCGAACCATTCGCTCCAGGCGCCAGGACGCGTCGCCATGTGCAGCAGCGGCAGGCGGCTGATATCGGCCGGCGTGGCGACGTCGCGGCTGGCCAGGAATTCGGGCGAAACCACCGGCATCACGGTTTCGCGCATCAGCAGCGTGCAGTCGGCATCCGGCCAGTCGGGCATGCCGTGATGGATTGCGGCATCCAGCCTCTCGCGGGCGAAGTCGAAGCGGCCGATGCGGGTGGCGAAGTTGATGGTGATGTCGGGGTGGCGGGCGACGAAATCCGGGATCAGTGGCATCAGCCAGCGTGTGCCGAAGGTTGGCAGGATTGCCAGGTTCAGCGCGCCGCTATGTCGATTGCTCATCAATCCGAGAGCGGCGTCGCGCAATTGACCAAGTGCTGAGCGCACCGCTTCGGCATAGATATCGCCCGCCGTCGACAGCCGGACATTGCGGCTGTCGCGCTCGAACAGCCGGCGTCCGAACTGCTCTTCCAAGAGGCTGATTTGCCGGCTGACGGCGCCTTGCGTGAGGTCGAGTTCGCGGGCGGCGGCGGTGAACGAGCCTAGCCGCGCCACCGCCTCGAAGGCGGCGAGGGCGGCTGTGGTGGGCAGGAGGCGGCGCTGGACGTTCATAATCCATTACTAACGCTCATTGATCTGTGATGCAATTTTGTTTGATTTTTTCCGTGCGGAGGTCGATAAGCCGGGCAATTCAAGATTTTGCCGGGAGAGTGAGGCCATGGCCGCCGAGAAGAATTCCTTCGTCTGGAACGATCCCTTCCTGATCGAGGGCCAGCTTTCCGAGGATGAGCGCATGGTGCGCGACGGCGCGGCGGCCTTCGCGGCCGACAAGCTCGCGCCGCGCATCGAGGAGGCCTATCTCGACGAGCAGACCGATCCCTCGATCTTCCGTGAGATGGGCGAGGCGGGCCTGCTCGGCATCACCATTCCCGAGGAGTATGGCGGTCTCGGCGCCAATTACGTGACCTACGGCTTGGTGGCGCGCGAGGTGGAGCGCATCGATTCCGGCTACCGCTCGATGATGAGCGTGCAGTCGTCACTGGTGATGTATCCGATCCACGCCTATGGCTCGGAAGAACAGCGCAAGAAGTACCTGCCGAAACTGGCCTCCGGCGAATGGATCGGCTGCTTCGGCCTCACCGAACCGGATGCCGGCTCCGACCCCGGCGGCATGAAGACGCGCGCCGAGAAAACGGCGAACGGCTACAGGCTTTCCGGCTCCAAGATGTGGATCTCCAACGCCCCGATCGCCGATGTCTTCGTCGTCTGGGCGAAATCGGCGGCGCACGACAACCAGATCCGCGGCTTCGTGCTGGAAAAGGGCATGAAGGGCCTGTCGGCGCCGAAGATCGGCGGCAAGCTGTCGCTGCGCGCGTCGATCACCGGCGAGGTGGTGATGGAAGGCGTCGAGGTCGGCGAGGAGGCGCTGCTGCCCAATGTTTCTGGCCTGAAGGGGCCGTTCGGCTGTCTCAACCGGGCGCGCTACGGCATCTCCTGGGGCGCGATGGGCGCGGCCGAGGATTGCTGGCACCGGGCGCGGCAGTACGGCCTCGACCGCAAGCAGTTCGGCAAGCCGCTCGCCGGCACGCAGCTCTTCCAGAAGAAGCTCGCCGACATGCAGACCGAGATCGCGCTCGGCCTGCAGGGCTCATTGCGCGTCGGGCGGCTGATGGACGAGGGCAAGATGGCGCCGGAGATGATCTCGATCGTCAAGCGCAACAATTGCGGCAAGGCCCTCGACATCGCCCGCCAGGCCCGCGACATGCATGGCGGCAACGGCATCCAGATCGGCTACCACGTCATGCGCCATGCGCAGAACCTGGAGACGGTCAATACCTATGAGGGCACGCATGACGTGCATGCGCTGATCCTCGGACGGGCGCAGACAAGCATCCAGGCGTTTTTCTAAGGTGTGTCGATATTCAGGTGATGCCGGCCTGCAAACGCCGATTTCCTGCGCTTCCGGTGCTCGCGTACTTCAAGTACGCTCCGCTCCGGTTCTCGGAAGTCGCCATTTTCGGCTCGGCCTAACCTGAATCTCGACACACCTTAGCCGGCAACGCTGCTTAAATTAGGTGCAGCGCAACATCTCTGCTTGGAGAATGGCCTGCATTTGTGTCAGGGTTCGGCGAATTGAAACGCCGAACTCAGGGGCCCCATGGCAATTCTGGCAGCCGTCCACCACCTGACCCACTACAGATACGACCGTCCGGTGGTTCTCGGGCCCCAGGTCATCCGGCTGCAGCCGGCGCCGCATTCGCGCACCAAGGTGCTCAGCCACTCGCTGAAGGTCGAGCCGAAGAACCATTTCGTCAACCTGCAGCAGGACCCCTACGGCAACTTCCTTGCGCGCTTCGTCTTCCCGGAGCCGGTGACCGAACTCAAGATCGAGGTCGATCTCGTCGCCGACATGACGGTCTACAATCCATTCGATTTCTTCGTCGAGGAATCGGCCGAGACTTTCCCGTTCGAGTATCCGGAAGAGATCAGGGAAGACCTCGCCATCTACCGGACGCCGGAGCCGGCCGGACCGCTGCTCTCGGCTTTCCTGGAGACCATCGACCGCGGCTCCAGGAACACCGTCAATTTCCTCGTCGACATCAATGCGCGGCTGCAGCGCGAGATCGCCTATATCGTGCGCATGGAGACGGGCGTCTTCTCGCCGGAGGAGACGCTCGCCGCCGCCAAGGGGTCGTGCCGGGATTCGAGCTGGCTGCTGGTGCAGATCCTGCGCAATCTCGGCATCGCCGCGCGCTTCGTCTCCGGCTACCTGATCCAGCTCAAGCCCGATCTGGTCTCGCTCGACGGGCCACCCGGCACCGCGGTCGACTTCACCGACCTGCACGCCTGGTGCGAGGTCTATATTCCCGGCGCCGGCTGGATCGGTTTCGATCCGACCTCGGGCCTGCTCACCGGCGAAAGCCACGTGCCGCTCGCCGCCACCCCGCATTTCCGCAATGCCGCGCCGATTTCCGGCATGGCGAGCTTCGCCAATGTCGATTTCGGCTTCGACATGCGGGTCGACCGCATCGCCGAGCATCCGCGCATCACCAAGCCGTTCTCCGACGAAAGCTGGCAGGCGCTCGACGCGCTGGGAAACAAGGTGGACGCGGCGCTGAAGGAAGGCGACGTGCGGCTCACCATGGGCGGCGAGCCGACCTTCGTGTCGATCGACGATTTCGAATCCGCCGAGTGGAACACCGCCGCCGTAGGTCCGACCAAACGCGGCAAGGCGGACGAGTTGATCCGCCGCCTGCGCGAGCGTTTCGCTCCGGGCGGTTTTCTCCATTATGGCCAAGGCAAATGGTATCCGGGCGAGAGCCTGCCGCGCTGGACCTTCTCGCTGTATTGGCGCACCGATGGCCAGCCGGTGTGGAGCGACCCGTCGCTGATCGCGCGCGAAAAGAGCAGCGTCGCGGTGGGTCCCGAACAGGCGGAAAGCCTGCTGACGGCGATCGCCGGCGAGCTCGGCATCGACGAGGCGATGGTCAGCGAGGCCTATGAGGACCCGGCCGAGTGGCTGCTCAAGGAAGGCAAGCTGCCGGACAATGTCGATCCCTCCAATTCCAAGCTCGAGGATCCGGAAGAGCGCAGCCGCATGGCGCGCGTGTTCGAGCGCGGGCTGACCAAGCCGTCGGGTTATGTGCTGCCGGTCCAGCGCTGGAACAGCCAGGCTGCCGGCCAGCGCTGGCGCTCGGAGAAATGGAAGACCAGGCGCGGCCGGCTGTTCCTGGTTCCCGGCGATTCACCGGTCGGCTATCGGTTGCCGCTCGGCACTCTGCCCTATGTGCCGCCGGCGCAATTCCCCTACATTGTCCCGGTCGATCCGTCGCTGCCGCGCGGCCCGCTGCCGGCGCGCGAGGCCATCCTGCCGGGAGCCGCTCCGGCGGAGCTTGAAGGCGCCGACGAAATGGCGCGCCGCCAGCAGGCGGTGTCCTTCACCGCGGTAGCCGGCCAGCAGGACCGTGTCGAGCAGGAGATCACCGAGATCGGCGGTGCGGTGCGCACCGCGCTCACCGTCGAGCCGCGCGACGGCAGGCTTTGCGTGTTCATGCCGCCGGTCGAGGCGCTGGAAGACTATCTCGAACTGGTGGCGGCGGCCGAAAATGCGGCAAAGACCATCGGCCTGCCGGTGCATATCGAGGGCTACGGCCCGCCGCACGATCCGCGCCTTAACGTCATCCGCGTCGCGCCCGATCCCGGCGTCATCGAGGTCAATATCCATCCCGCCGCCAACTGGCAGGAATGCGTCGCGACGACGACGGCGATCTACGAGGAGGCGCGGCAGTCGCGGCTCGGCACCGACAAGTTCATGATCGACGGCCGCCACACAGGCACCGGCGGCGGCAACCATGTCGTGGTCGGCGGCGCCACGCCCAACGACAGTCCGTTCCTGCGCCGGCCGGATCTTTTGAAAAGCCTGGTCCTGCAATGGCAGCGGCACCCGTCGCTGTCCTATCTGTTCTCCGGCCTGTTCATCGGACCGACCAGCCAGGCGCCGCGCTTCGACGAGGCACGCCACGATTCGCTCTATGAGCTCGAGATCGCGATGGCGCAGGTGCCGCATCCGGACAAGGGCGAGGCGCCCTTGCCGTGGCTTGTCGACCGGCTGTTCCGCAACCTGCTCACCGACGTGACCGGCAACACCCACCGTTCGGAAATCTGCATCGACAAATTGTTCTCGCCCGACGGCCCCACCGGCCGGCTCGGCCTGGTCGAGTTCCGCGGCTTCGAGATGCCGCCCAATGCGCGCATGAGCCTGGCGCAGCAATTGCTCGTGCGCGCCATCATCGCCCGTGCATGGAAGAACCCGCTCGACGGCCGCTTCGTGCGCTGGGGCACCTCGCTGCATGACCGCTTCATGCTGCCGCACCATGTCTGGGCGGATTTCCTCGACGTGCTGGAGGACCTCAAGCTCAACGGCTTCGAATTCCGTCCCGAATGGTTCGCCGCGCAGCTCGAATTCCGTTTCCCTTATTGCGGCGAGGTCGAGCATGCGGGGGTCAAGCTGGAACTCAGGCAGGCGCTGGAGCCGTGGCATGTGATGGGCGAGCAGGGCGCGATCGGCGGCACCGTGCGCTTCGTCGATTCCTCCGTCGAGCGGCTGCAGGTGAAGACCGAGGGCCTCAATCCGGAGCGTCACGCCATCGTCTGCAACGGTCGCGTCGTGCCGATGAAGGTGACGGACAACCGCGAGGTCGCGGTCGCGGGCGTGCGCTTCAAGGCCTGGCAGCCGGCTTCCGGCCTGCATCCGGCGCTGCCGGTCAACACACCTCTGGTCTTCGACATCTACGACCGCTGGTCGGGCCGGGCGGTGGGCGGCTGCGTCTACCATGTCGCCCATCCCGGCGGGCGCAACTACGACACCTTTCCGGTCAATGGCAACGAGGCGGAGGCGCGGCGGCTTGCCCGCTTCGAGCCGCGCGGCCATACACCGTCCGGCTATGTGCTGCACAATGAAGAAGCCTCTGAAGATTTCCCGATGACCCTTGACCTCAGGCGGCCCCCGAGACTCTGATCGGCGATGGCGAAGGGGAATCAGAAGAAGATAGGCGGCAAGCCGCTGACGCACAGTCTGCTGGAGCACTACCAGCCGATCGACGGTGTCGTCGACGAGATGGTCGACGCCTCGGGCAATCCGCGCCCGGCCTGGCGCGCCTTCCTCGAGGCGCTGGAGGATCTCGGTCCTGAAAAGCTGGCCCGGCGCTTTGCCCGCGCCGACCAGTATCTGCGCGACGCCGGCGTCTACTACCGGGTCTACGACAAGGCCGGCGCCAATGAGCGCGAATGGCCGCTGGCGCATGTCCCGCTGCTGATCGAGGAACAGGAATGGGCGGCGATCAGCGCCGGCCTCGTGCAGCGAGCCGACCTGTTCGAGGAGACGCTGGCCGACATTTACGGACCGAACCGGCTGATCGAGAAGGGCATCCTGCCGGCCGGCCTGATCGCCGCCAGCCCAGAATATTTGCGGCCCGTCGTCGGCACGAAACCGGCCAGCGGCCATTTCCTCCACATGCTCGCCTTCGAGCTCGGCCGCGGGCCCGACGGCCGCTGGTGGGTGCTGGGCGACCGCACGCAGGCGCCGTCAGGCGCAGGCTTCGCCCTGGAGAACCGCGTCGCCACCACGCGCGCGCTGTCCGACATCTATGGCGAAATGCATGTGCATCGGCTGGCCGGCTTCTTCCGCCGCTTCCGCGACGCGCTGATCGGCATGGCCAACGACACTGGCGGCCGCGTCGCCATCCTGACGCCGGGGCCGCTCAACGAGACCTATTACGAGCACGCCTATATCGCGCGCTATCTCGGCATCATGCTGCTCGAAGGCGAGGACCTGACCGTCTCGGGCGGCAAGCTGATGGTGCGCACCGTTTCGGGGCTGAAGCCTGTCGGCGTGCTGTGGCGGCGGCTGGATGCCGCCTTCGCCGATCCGCTGGAGCTGAGGCCGGATTCGCAGATCGGCACGCCCGGCCTGGTCGAGGCTATCCGCCGGGGCACGGTCTCGGCCGTCAATGCGCTCGGCTCGGGGCTGATGGAAACGCGGGCGCTGCTTTCCTTCTTGCCGAGGATCTCGCGGGAATTGCGGGGCGAGGAATTGCTGTTGCCGAGCGTCGCCACCTGGTGGTGCGGGCAGGACAGCGAGCGCGAGCACGTGCTTGCCAACCTCGACCGCATGGTTGTCGGTCCGGCGCTGTCGACACGGCTTGCCTTCGAGGACGACGATGCGACCAGGCTCGGCTCGACGCTGTCCGATGCCGAACGGGCCGAACTGGTGGCGCGGATCAAGGACGGCGGCGGCGACTTCGTCGGCCAGGAAGCGGTGACGCTTTCGACCACGCCCGTCTATATCGGTGGCTGGCTGGAGCCGCGGCCGGCAAGCCTGCGCGTCTATCTGGCGCGCACGCCGGATGGCTGGACGGTGATGCCCGGCGGTTTTGCACGGGTCGGCTTCTCGCAAGACGCGACGGCCATCGCCATGCAGCGCGGCGGCCAAGCGGCGGATGTGTGGGTGGTCAGCGACCGGCCGGTGGAGCGCGAGACGCTGCTGCCGCAGGAGCACGACAGCTTCACCCGCTCGATGCCTGGCAGCCTGCCCAGCCGCGCCGCGGAGAACCTGACTTGGCTCGGCCGCTACATCGAGCGCTCGGAAGACACGGCGCGGGTGCTGCGCGCCTATCATGTGCGGCTGGCGGAGACCTCCGACCCCGAAACGCCGCTGCTCGCCGACATCAGGGACTATCTCGAACCGTTCGGCATCGACGTCGAAACGGCGATCCCGCTCGGGCTGATCAGCACGCTGGACAGCGCCGTCTATAGCGCCGGGCAGATCCGCGACCGTTTCTCGCCCGACGGCTGGCTGGCGCTGAAGGATCTGTCGAAGACCATCCATCAATTCGCCAAAACCGTCGCGCCGGGCGACGACGCGACGCGGGCGATGACGGTGATCCTGCGCAAGCTTGCCGGGTTCTCCGGCCTGCTGCATGAGAACATGTACCGCTTCACCGGCTGGCGCTTCCTCGAAATCGGCCGGCGGCTCGAGCGCGGCATCCAGATCGCCCGCATGCTCGCCCGGCTGACCAGGAAAGGCGCGCCGGACGGCGCGCTCGACATGATGCTGGAGATCGGCGACAGCGTCATGACCCATCGCCGGCAATATCCGGTGCAGGCCGGGCGGCGCACGGTGATCGATCTGCTGGCGCTCGACCCGCTCAACCCGCGCTCGATCCTGTTCCAGCTCGAACGATTGAAGGCGGAGATCGGCATGCTGCCTTCCGTTGGCGCCGAAGGACATATGTCGCCGGCGGCTAAGGAAATCCTGCAGCTCAACACGGCGATCGCCGTCATGGAGCCGTCGGACATGACGGCGCAAGTCATCGACGATCTCGCCAACGAGATCGGCGGCCTCTACAACAGCCTCGCCAAGGCCTATTTCGGATAGGGCATGCTCTACGACATCAGGCTTCATCTGAGCTACGACTATGACGCCGCGGCCGGTGGCGGCCGGCATCAGGTGCGCGTGCTGCCGCCGACGATCGCGGGCGTGCAGCGGGTGGTCGCCGCCTCGCTGTCCTTCACGCCAGCGCCGGGCGAGCGCTCTGATTTCACCGACTTCTTCGGCAACAACGTCACTTCGTTAGCCTTTCGCGACGCCCATGACGCGCTCGACATCAGGATGAGCGCGCGCGTGTCGGTTTCGCGCCCCGAGCCCGGGCTCGACGTTTCGCCCAACCTGCAGCGGCTGCGGGAGGAACTCGGCAGCGTGCGGTCGCTGGCGCCGGATTCGCCGCATCACTTCCTCGCCGCCAGCGATCATGCCGGCATCGATGCCGCGATCACCGCCTATGCGAAAGACAGCGTCGCAGGGTCGACGGTCGCCACGGTCATGGATCTGTGCAACCGCATCCAGCGCGACTTCACCTATGACGGCAAGGCAACCACCGTGCAGACCCGCGCCAGCGACGCTTTCGGCCTGAAACGCGGCGTCTGCCAGGATTTCTCGCACATCATGATCGCCGGCCTGCGCGGCCTCGGCATTCCCGCCGGCTATGTCAGCGGCTTCCTGCGCACCATACCGCCGAAGGGCAAGCCCCGGCTCGAGGGCGCCGATGCCATGCATGCCTGGGTCAAGGCGTGGTGCGGGCGCGACGCCGGCTGGCAGGAATTCGACCCGACGAACGGCATGCGGGCGAGCAATGACCACATCACCGTCGGCTACGGGCGCGACTATTCCGACGTGGCGCCGATCGTCGGCGTCCTGAAAACAACGGGCGGCCAGGCGGCCGAGCAAGCGGTCGACGTCATCCCGGTCATGCTCGAGAAGGTTTGAGATGCAAGCCTTTCCGGGGTTCCCGGGGCGTAAAGACTGCTTCTCAAATCCGGACGCTGCCGTTATCTTGCGCTTCGGGGCGGTAGGGCCGGATGCGCAACATGCACCGGCGGAGTTTCCATTTGAGAGCGGTCAGCGTCATCATTCCGGCACACAATGCGGCGGCGACCATAGCGAGGACGCTGGCATCGCTGCGTCCAGAGGCTGACGTCATCGGTGAAGTGCTGCTGGTCGATGATTCTTCGTCGGACGACACAGCAAGCGTTGCCGAGCATGCCGCTTCGCGGTGCGCGTTGCCGTTGCGCGTGATCCAGTCCAATTGCAGGGACGCGGGCGGAGCCCGCAATCTCGCTTTGGCGCAGGCGAACTACCCCTGGATCTACATGATCGATGCCGACGATCTGCATCTGGACGGCGGGCTGCGGTCATTGCTTTCCCGGACCGATATGCAGACGAGGGCCGATATGGTGGTCGGCGCCTTTCGCAGACGAACCGACGGCGTCGACCGGCAGATCAAGTTGCCTGTAGGTTATACGGCCGCCAGCACCGCCAATGCCTCGGCCTATATCCAGGGGCATGTACGCTCGATTGCCGTCGGAAGCGCGCTGGTGTCCCGGCGCGCGATCGATGAGACGCGATTCCCGACCGGGCTCGCCTATGACGAGGACACGTTGTTCTGGGCCAAGGTGCTCAGCACCGCCCGGCTTGCCGTCATCACGCAACCCGTCATGACCTATTTCGTTTCGGCGGAACGCTCCGACGATCGCTTCACCGTCAAGCCGGCGAAGCGCTTCCTCGAATGGCGGCAGGCGTTGCACGGGCTCGCCGATTGCGGGATCGCGAAGTCGGCGCTGAAGGTCAGGGAAGGCCTCGTCGCCCTGAAGATTGCGCGTGTCCACTATGCGCGCGGTGATCTGGATACGGCGGCCCGGTTCCTGGCCGTGGCCAGGGCGGCGCCGAAGGTGCCGTCGGACACCTGGCGTTGCATGCGCTACCAGTTCAAGCTTGCGGCGCGGCGCCGCTTTTCCGTGCCGCGCATCCAGTTGCAAAGCGCTTGATGGCCGGGAGACCGGAACTCGCAGTCGTGGTGATTGGTTTGCGGGCGCCCGCCGAACTGGTCGCCGCGGTGCGGTCGGTGCTCGATCAGAACATCCCGCTCGAGATCGTCATCGTGAATTCGGGCGGTGGCAATGCCCAGGCACTTGTCGACAATGCCGGTCTCAACGTGAGGGTCGTCGAGGTCGAGCAGCGACTGTTTGCCGGCGGCGCGCGAAATCTAGGCATCGCGGCGACGCAGGCCCCGTTCGTCGCCTTCCTCGCCGGTGATTGTCTGGCCTGCCCGCGCTGGGCTGAAGTGCGCCTGCACCATCACCGGCAAGGGGCCGCGACCGTGGCAAGCGCCATCCTCAACAGCCATCCGCGCAATCTGGTGGCGTGCGCGGCGCACCTCGTGACGTACATGCGGCGTTTGCCCGGCCTCCCCGCCGAGAAGGCACTGCGCTACGGCGTCTCCTTCGACCGAAAGCTGTTCGATCTGTACGGGCTGTTCGACGAGCGCATGGCGTTGGGGGAAGACACCGATTTCATGGCCAGGCTGCCCGAGGCGATGCAGCCGGTCTGGGATCCGCAGGTCCTCACCATCCATCGCAACGAGACAAGCCTGTTCCGCCTGCTTGCCGACCAGTACCGCCGCGGCCGCCGCCTTGGCGGCTATTTGAGGACCGTCGAAGGCGAGAAGCCCCTGAGGCCATTTCGAAGGATTTTCCGGGACCGCCGCAACGTGAGCAAGCTGGCCAAGGAAGGGCTGTCCGGAAGGGACAGGACTTTTGCGATGCTTTCGCTGCCAATCGTGTGGCTGGCGCTGTTCGCCAAATCGCTGGGGTCTGCCATCGGCGCCAGATATGGCGAGAAGGGCCGGCGCCAATGATCACGGTCGAGATAAGGCCGCCACGCCGACGGCGCGGTCGATGGTTCGGGTCGCGACGGAAGGTCGTCGCGGTGTTCAGCTATCGTTACGATGCGCATCTGGTGCCGGGCCTGATCGCGAACATCGACCCGATCGTTGACGGCTGGATTGCATATGACGATCGTGGTTCGGACGACATGTTCAGCAGCGAGCCGACGAGGCGGCGTGCCCTGCTGGCTGCGGCCCTCGAGGCCGGCGCCGATTGGATCCTGGCAATGGACCCCGACGAGAGGTTGGAAAACGCGGTCGCCGATCAAATTGGCCAACTGACCAGCCGGTCGCGGCGCATCGCCTGGGGATTCCGGACGCTGGAAATGTACACGCCGGACAGCTACCGCGTCGACGGGCCCTGGGGGCAGAAGATGCAGCACAGGCTGTTCAGCGCCTACCATCCGGATCGCTATCGGTCGACGGATTTGCATGGCGCCTGGTTCCCCGAAGACCTCCGCCTCAAACTCAGGGACAGCGGTCTCAACCTTTATCATCTGAAGATGATCGAGCCGAAGCGGCGCGCGGCACGGCGCGACCTCTACAATCATCTCGATCCGGATCGCAGGCTGCAGGACATCGGCTATGACTATCTGGCGGATGACTCCGGAGCGGTTTTCGAAACCATACCGCCCGGGCGAGGCTACTTTCCGGTCCATAGCGACGACGGCGGGCTGTGGATGGCGGATGTGTCGGATGTCCGGCCGGCGTGAACCCCAATGGCATCGCGGAACCAGCGGCCGGTTGCCGGCTTATCTACGGACCAGTTCCGTGGATCCGTCATGCTGCAACGACCGCAATCCGCCCCTGAACGCCCGGCAGGCGAGGACGAAACTCAAAAGAACGGCGCGCAGAAATCGGCCGAGCGTGCATCGCTCACCTATGTCAGCGATGCCGATCCCGGCATTCGTCGGCTGCGAAAGGGCAAGGGCTTCGTCTATCTCGGGCGCCATGGCCGCCCGGTCTCCACGGCGACGCTTGCGCGCATCCGGGCGCTCGCAATTCCACCGGCGTGGACCGACGTGTGGATTTCGCCCGATGCCTGCGGCCATATCCAGGCGACCGGTCGGGACCAGCGCGGACGCAAGCAATACCGCTACCATCCGCTGTGGGCGGCCGAGCGCGACGGCGCCAAATATTCGAGCCTGATCGCCTTTGCCAGAAGCCTGCCCGAACTGCGCCGCCGCATCGATGCCGATCTGCGCCGCCACGGCCTGCCGGCGGAGCGTGTCGTGGCGGCCACCGTCTGGCTGCTCGACAACACGATGATCCGCGTCGGCAATGCCGCCTACGCCCGCGACAACAAGAGTTTCGGGCTGACGACGTTGCGCGACCGCCATGTCGACATCGAGGGATCGAGCCTGCGGTTTGCCTTCAAGGGCAAGTCAGGCAAGGAATGGAAGCTGAAACTGGTCGACCGCCGGATCGCCAGGATCGTGCGCGGCGCGCAGGAGCTTCCGGGCCAGAAGCTGCTTCAGTATCTTGGCGAGGACGGCAACCGGCATCCTGTCGGCTCCGGCGACGTCAACGGCTACATCCGCGACGCGGCCGGCGCGGATTTCAGCTCGAAGCATTTCCGCACCTGGGGCGGCACCATCCACGCCGCATCGCTGTTTGCGCAAACCGGGCGTCCGGAAAGCCAGGCGCAGATGAAGCGGGTCATGAACGGCATCATCGACAGGGTCGCCGAGCGCCTCGGCAACACGCGCGCGGTCTGCCGCAAATGCTATATCCACCCGCTGGTCTTCGAAGCCTGGTCGGAGGGGCGGCTGCTTAGCGAGATGGCTGAGGCCAGCAAGCGAAAACGCCGGATACCCGGCCTCGACGAAGAGGAGACGCTTGTGCTGAGATGGCTTGAGGCGCGCTGCGCCTGACCGATGGCGCGGGGAGGGCAGCCAAGCCCGTGTGATCGCTCGGCAATTTTTTTATCGACGTTGTGTCGGGAAGGGCCCTACTGTCGCGTCCTTTGATACGGAAAGGACTTGCCATGCTCTATGCCATCCTCTGCTATGCCTCCGAAGACGTCGTCTGCTCTTGGAGCAAGGAACAGGACGACGAGGTGATGGCCAAGCTCCTCAACGTGCAGGAAAAATACGCCCAGGCCGGGCGGCTTGGGCCGGTCGCGCGCCTGCTGCCGACAACCGCGGCGACGACGCTGCGCAGGGTCAAGGGCGAGCCGGTCGTCATCGACGGCCCGTTCGCCGAGACCAAGGAACAGTTCCTCGGCTTCTACACGCTCGAATGCGCCGATCTCGACGAGGCCGTCGACTTCGCGCGCGAGCTTTCCGAGGTCAATCCGAGCGGCGGCTCCTACGAGATACGCCCGGTTTCCATCTTCAATCCCGCCAGAGTGCCCGCATGACCGAGCTTGCCTGGATAAGCACCGCGATCAGCACCGCCCGTCCGCAGGCGATGGGCGCGCTGCTGCGCTACTTCCGCGACCTCGACGCCGCGGAGGAGGCTTTCCAGGACGCATGCCTCAGGGCGCTGAAGAACTGGCCGAAAAACGGCCCGCCGCGCGATCCCGCCGCCTGGCTGATCTTCGTCGGCCGCAACAGCGGCATCGATGCAGTGCGCAAGCGGTCCAAGCAGGCGCCGCTGCCGGAAGAGGACCAGATCTCCGACCTGGAGGATGCCGAGAGCGATATCGCCGAGCGTCTCGACGGCGCCCACTACCGCGACGATATCCTGCGGCTCCTGTTCATCTGCTGCCACCCGGACCTGCCGGCGACGCAGCAGATCGCGGTGGCCTTGCGCATCGTATCCGGCCTTACCGTCAAACAGATCGCGCGCGCCTTCCTGGTCGGCGAAAGCGCCATGGAGCAGCGCATCACCCGCGCCAAGGCGCGCATCGCGGATGCCGGCGTGCCGTTCGAGACGCCGGGCGCCGTCGAGCGCTCGGAGCGGCTCGCAGCGGTGGCCGCGATGGTCTACCTGATCTTCAACGAGGGCTATTCGACCAACAGCGGCGAGGCGCCGGCGCGCGCGCCGCTCTGCGAGGAGGCGATCCGGCTGGCGCGGCTCCTGCTCAGGCTGTTCCAGACCGAGCCGGAGATCATGGGGCTGACGGCGCTGCTGCTGCTGCAGCATGCGCGAGCGCCGGCACGCTTCGACGCCAGTGGCGAGATCGTGCTGCTCGAGGACCAGGATCGGTCGCTCTGGAGCCGCAAGATGATCGACGAGGGCCTGGCGCTTGTCGACAAGGCGCTGCGCCACCAGCAGCCCGGCCCCTACCAGGTGCAAGCGGCGATCGCCGCGCTGCATGCACGGGCGGTGAAGCCCGAGGATACCGACTGGACCGAGATCGACCTGCTCTACAGCCTGCTCGAGCGCATGCAGCCGTCGCCGGTGGTGACGCTCAATCGCGCCGTCGCGGTGGCCAAGGTGCGCGGGCCCGAGGCGGCGCTCGCCATGATCGAGCCGCTTGCTGACAGGCTGTCCGGCTATTTCCACTTCTTTGGCCTCAAGGGCGGGCTGCTGATGCAGCTCGACCGCGGCGATGAGGCGCGCGTTGCCTTCGACCGGGCGATCGCGCTTGCCAACACCGCCGCCGAGGCGGCCCATATCCGCATGCATATCGACCGGCTGATGAAGGAAGGCGCCGAGCGGGCCGCGCAAAAGGCGCGCTGAGCTCTCGTCTCGAAAGTCTGGCCCAACCTTGGGCGCCGGGCTTAGACCATGCCGGGGTGGCGGTTTTTCCCCGAAACGAGTAATGCCACGCCATGAACGCGCTCCGACGTGCCCGACGGCACGGATAGGGTGGCGTATGGCTTTGTCCTGTTGCCTTGCGACGGGATCTGAAAGGGACAAAAATGACGATAGCGAAGGAAACGGCCGCACTTCTGGAGAAACTCGGCGTCGCCAAGGACGCACTCTCCGGCGGCGACCTGATCGTGCGCAGCCCGGTGACGGGAGAGCAGATCGCGGCGCTGACGACGATCTCGCCGGCGGATGCGGCCAGGACCATCGACGCCGCCCACAAGGCGTTCCAGGCCTGGCGGCTGGTGCCGGGACCGAAGCGCGGCGAGCTGGTGCGCCTGCTTGGCGAGGAACTGCGCGCACACAAGGCCGAGCTCGGCCGGCTGGTGTCGATCGAGGTCGGCAAGATCCCGTCCGAAGGCCTTGGTGAGGTGCAGGAGATGATCGACATCTGCGATTTCGCCGTCGGCCTCTCCAGGCAGTTGTACGGCCTGACCATCGCCACCGAACGCCCCGGCCACCGCATGATGGAGACCTGGCATCCGCTGGGCGTCGTCGGCGTCATCTCGGCGTTCAATTTTCCGGTCGCGGTATGGTCGTGGAATGCTGCCCTTGCGCTGGTGTGCGGCGACGCCGTGGTGTGGAAGCCGTCGGAAAAGACGCCGCTGACAGCGCTTGCCTGCGAGGCGATCTTCAAGCGCGCGGTCAAGCGCTTCGGCAGTGACGCGCCGGCAGGACTGGCGCCGGTGCTGATCGGCGACCGCGCCGTCGGCGAGATCCTGGTCGACCATCCGAAGGTGCCGCTGGTCTCGGCTACCGGCTCGACCCGCATGGGCAGGGATGTCGGTCCGCGGCTGGCCAAGCGCTTCGCGCGCGCGGTGCTGGAGCTCGGCGGCAACAATGCCGGCATCGTCTGCCCGACCGCCGATCTCGACATGGCGCTGCGCGCCATCGCCTTTGGCGCCATGGGCACGGCCGGCCAGCGCTGCACGACGCTGCGGCGCCTGTTCGTGCACGAAAGCGTCTACGACGCGCTGCTGCCGCGCCTCAAGAAGGCCTACCAGAGCGTCTCGGTCGGCAATCCGCTGGAGACGTCTTCGCTGGTCGGTCCGCTGATCGACAAGGCCGCCTTCGACAACATGCAGAAGGCGCTGCAGGAAGCCACCGCCCATGGCGGCAAGGTGACCGGCGGTTCGCGGGTCGAGAACGGCCATCCGGACGCCTACTACGTGCACCCTGCGCTGGTCGAAATGCCGAAGCAGGTCGCGCCGGTTACGGAGGAGACTTTCGCGCCGATCCTCTATGTAATGAAATACACCGATTTCGACGCCGTGCTCGACGAGCACAATGCGGTCGGCGCCGGCCTGTCGTCGTCGATCTTCACCCGCGACTTGCAGGAATCCGAGCGCTTCCTCGGCGTCGACGGCTCGGACTGCGGCATCGCCAATGTCAACATCGGCACCTCGGGCGCCGAGATCGGTGGCGCGTTCGGCGGCGAGAAGGAAACCGGCGGCGGCCGCGAGAGCGGCTCGGATGCCTGGAAGGCCTATATGCGGCGCGCCACCAACACGGTGAACTATTCCAAGGCGCTGCCGTTGGCCCAGGGCGTGTCCTTCGACATCGACTGAGGCCATCGCAACTCGATGGGTTGATGACCATGATTTGCGGCATCTCCCGTACGGGGATGCCGCAGCGATCAGCTGTCGGCTGCGTGCCGAAGGCCTCAGCGAATGCGGCGTCGATGATGGCCAGCTTCACGGCCTGGGCGGTCATGTACTCGTTGTAGAAATCGCGCGACACCCACATCACCGATTGGCCGCGTTGGCCAAGCCAGCCGATGCTGCCCATCTCCTCGGCGTCGCGCAGCTTGCGCGCAAGGTGGGTGCGCGAGAGCTTCAGCCATCCGACGAAGTCGCCGATCGAGACCACGACGGTCGGGATGCGGTCCTGGCCGGCATGATCGGGATCGATGCCCGAAATCAGCCAGTCCATGACGGCGCCGCCGTTGTTCAGCCAGGTGAACAGCGAAAAGGTCTGTTTGGGCTCGCGCACCGGGTGGGACGAAAGCAAGCCGTCGGCCACCAGCGGCTGCAGCCTGGCCAGCGCGTCGGATCGCGCAAGAAAGAGGGACAGCCGGTTCGCGCCGTCGAGACCGTCCAGCGTCTGCAAATGGGCAAGCATCCAGCCCAGCACCTCCTCCAGGCTCGACCGCGTCGGCTGCACGGGGCGAATGCGCGCGTCCTCGTCGGCCGGCACGACCTCGATGAAGTTGTAGTGAAGCATCTCCTTGATGAAGGCGTCGGCGGTGTTGCGGCTGGCCACCTGATGCTGACGGATGGCGTCGATGATACGGGCCGCCGTCGCTTCCTTCCGGTAGTCGCCGGGGTCGCGCCTGAAATGCAGGGCCAGGCCGATATGGGCCATCAGCCAGCGCTGCTGCGTGGCAAAGACGGACGAAAGGCGCGGGTTTGCCTGGTAGGCCTGGTTCATCGCAAGCGCCTGCATCCGCACGCAGCGGTGCAGCGCCGGATGGTCGGCAATCTCTTCGGCGTTCAGCGTCATCCCCCCAGACCCGCTTACGTCTCGACGACTATAGCCGATAGCAGTTTCAACCAGCCGCCGCCAGACGGTCGGCAGGGCATCACGCAGGTTGTGAAGAAGGCGGTTGCTCAGCCGCTATCCGGCGCTGGAAAACAGGCCTCGAAGGCCGCGTCGACAACGGCGAGCTTGGCCGCCTGGACGGCCATGTATTCGTGGTAGAATTCTTTCGAAACCCACATCAGGGAATGGCCGCGCTGGCCGGTCCAGCCGATGCTGCCGAGTTCCTCGGCGTCGTGCAGCTTGCGCGCGAGATGGGTGCGCGACAGCTTAAGCCATTTGGCAAACTCCGCGATTGAAACGATGCTGGTCGGGATGCGGTCCAACCCGGCATTCTGCGGATCGATGCCGGACATCAGCCAGTCCATGACGATGCCGCCATTGTTGAGCCAGATGAACAGGGAGAAGGTCTGCTCGGGCTCGCGTACCGGCGTCGAGGACAGCAGGCCGTCGGCGATCAGCGGCTGCAATCTGGCCAGCATTTCGGGCCGCTCCAGGAAGGTCGCCAGCCGGTTGCCGCCGTCAAGGCTGTCCAGCGTCCTCAGATGAGCGAGGACCCAGCCGGTGAATGTCTTGATGGTGGCCGCTGTCGGCTGCATAGGGTGAGCGCGCGCATCTCCGCTGGTCGGCAGATATTCTGCGATGTTGTAATGCAGCATCTCCTTGATGAAGGCTTCCGCCGTGTTGCGGCTGGCCACCGAATTCTGGCGTATGACCTTGAGGAAGCGCGCCAGGGTCAGCGCCGTGTGGTGGTCGTTCGGGTCGCGCCTGAAATGCAGCGCGAGGCCGACATGGCCCATCAGCCAGCGCTGCTGCGTGGCGAAGATCGCAGCCAGCCGCGGGCTCGTCTCAAAGATCTGGATAAGTGCCCGCGACTGTTCCTGGACACCGCGGTGTACAGCCGGATGGCCGGCAATATCTTCGGCTTTAAGCGCCATCCTGCTCCTGCTCCGATTCAGCCCTCCGAACCGTGAAAACAGGGCGCACATTTCCAGCCTTCATCGTTGGTGTCCAGTGGCGCGATCACCGTACCAAAGTAGGTCAGGTTGCATTCGGGCCAAGGCCGTTTTCCCCCGTTAACTCTTTGCAACCGTTCGCAAAAACCACTCCCAACAATAGTCAGGCCGACAGCCCCGGTTGCATTGATGCACGCAAAGGGCGGGCATAGGTTTCGCGCCATCCGGCCGGCGATGATTGTCAGGACTCGAGCGCCTGCCGCAGTGCCGGACCGCTCCTGACGCGCAGGTCGAGATCGGCCTCGATATGGTCGATGTGGTGCAGCATCAGCGCGCTGGCGCGTTCGGCGTTGCCGTTCTCCAGCGCCTGCAGGATCTGCAGATGCTCGTTGTGGCCGCAGCTCGAAATGCCGGAGCGGCCATAGAGCGCGATCACCAGAGAGGAGCGCGCGACCAGTTCTTCCATGAATCGCTGCAGGATGACGTTGCCGGCCACCGATGCCAGCAGCAGATGGAAATCGCCGGAAGCCTTGATCTCGGAGCGCCTCGCGCTCGGCCCGCGCTCGGCGATGAAGCGGCCCTCTTCTTCGAGCTGTGCCTTGAAGGCGGCAACGTCAGCCGGTGTGATGCGCCCGGCAGCGGCAATCGCGATGCCGGGCTCGATCAGCCGGCGCGAGGCAAAGACCTGGCGCGCCTCTTCCGGCGAGGGATTGGCGACGAAGGCGCCACGATTGCGCTCGGTGCGCACCAGGCCTTCGAAGGAAAGCATCTGCAGCGCCGCGCGCGCGACGGTACGGCTGACATCGAAAAGGGTGCCGACCTCGCCTTCCGACAGCTTTGTTCCGGGCGCCAGCCGGCGGTCGACGATGGCGTCGCGCAGCTGGTCGCGGATCGCCTGGGCGCGATCCTCGTTGGCATTGTCGACGGCAGGAAAGGTCTGGTCGGCGATGTTCATGGCGGTAAGGTCCCTCAGCACTTCTAGCCTGAATCGGGCCGCCTGCACGAGAGCCAAAGTGAACGCAATCGCAGAAAAGATTGCATACGATTTCTGCTTACATCGCCAACAATCGCCCATAATTTGTGCATCGCACAAGAATGCCGCTTTGTCAGGCGGTGAGCGCGGTCGCCGATTTTCTCGAGGATTCAACCGCTTGAGGGCAGCGGCGGGCAACTGGCACGCATGATGCTTTGGTTAATCCGAGCAAAGAGGAGCCCGGATGTCCAAAGCCGCCGAGATCGACATCGTGTCCGTTTCGAAAGTCTACGGCGCAACCACCGCTGTCGAGGACATCAGCCTCAAGATCCCGGCCGGCACCTATTGCTGCCTGCTCGGTCCGTCCGGCTGCGGCAAGACCTCGACGCTGCGCATGATCGCCGGGCACGAAAGCATCTCCAGCGGCGACGTCCGTCTCGGCAACGTTGTCGTTACCGACCTGCCGCCGGCCAGGCGCGGCACCGCCATGATGTTCCAGTCCTACGCGCTGTTTCCGCATCTCGACCTTGTCGACAACGTCGCCTTCAGCCTGAAGATGAAGGGCGTCGGCAAGGCGGAGCGCCACGCCAAGGCGCTCGACATGCTGAAGCTGATGCAGATGGACGGCTATGCCAGCCGCCGTCCGGCGCAGCTTTCGGGCGGGCAGCAGCAGCGTGTGGCGCTGGCGCGCGCGCTGATCACCGACCCCGAAGCGCTGCTGCTCGACGAGCCGCTTTCGGCGCTCGATCCATTCCTGAAGATCCGTATGCGGGCGGAGCTGAAGAAACTGCAGGCCTCGCTCGGCATCACCTTCGTCCACGTCACCCACAGCCAGGAGGAGGCGATGGCGCTGGCCGACCTGATCGTGGTGATGAACGATGGCCGCATCGAGCAGGCGGCGCCGCCGCGCACGGTGTTCGAACGGCCGGCGACCGCGTTCGTCGCCCGCTTCATGGGCGACCACAATGTCGTCTCCGGGCGTGTCAGCGGCGAGCGCGACGGCTTGGCGTTCTTCGATGTGCCGGGTGGCGCCTCACTGGCCGCGAGCGGGCAGGCCCGCGAACCCGGCGCGCCGATCGACATCGCCATCCGCACCGATCGTGTGCGCGTCGGCGAAGCGCCGGCGGCGGGGCTCGGCTTCAGCGGCATCGTTTCCAACATCGAATATCGCGGCGCGACCGTGAAGCTCTCGGTCAATGGCGCCGGCATCGAGGATTTCACCGTCATCCTCGATGACGAGAGCTTCTTCGCCAGGCCGGTCGCCGTCGGCGACGCGGTGCCGATCGCCTGGGATGTCGAGGACACGATAATCCTCGGCCGCCTCAATTCCTGAACCATCACAACCAAAAAGGGGAACTGACAATGACCAACACCACCGACAAGAAGACAGGCATTTCCCGCCGCTCGCTGCTCAAGACGGGTGCCGCGGCGGTCGGCCTTGCCGCCGGCTCAGGCATCATCACCGGCTTCCCGACGATCTGGGCGAAATCGAACATCACGCTGCGCCAGTTCGGCACCGGCGTGTCGAACCTCAATGCCATCGCCGAGAAGTGCAAGGCGGACCTCGGCATCACGCTGGAGATGACGGCGACCGATTCCGACGCCGCCGCGCAGCGCGCGGTGACGCAACCTGACAGCTACGACATCGCCGACATCGAATACTGGATCTGCAAGAAGGTGTTTCCCACCGGCGTGCTGCAGCCGATGGATGTCAGCAAGCTGAAATATTACGACGAACTGGTGCCGCTGTTCAAAACCGGCAAGCTGACGCCGGACAGCGTCATCGCCCAGGGTACCGCGCCGCACACGGTCGGCTATGTCGAGGCGCAGGACAGCAAGGTCTTCGCCAAGGCGCCGACCGACTGGTTCACCATGGTGCCGACGATCTACAATGCCGACACGCTGGGCATCCGTCCCGACCTCGTCGGCCGCGACATCACCACCTGGGCCGACATCATGGACCCGGCCTTTAAGGGCAAGACCGCGATCCTCAACATTCCGTCGATCGGCATCATGGACGCGGCGATGATCATGGAGGCCACCGGCAACATCAAATACGCCGACAAGGGCAACATGACCAAGGAGGAGATCGACAAGACGATCGACTTCCTGATCAAGGCCAAGCAGGCCGGGCAGTTCCGCGCCTTCTGGAAGTCTTTCGACGAGAGCGTCAATCTGATGGCGTCGGGCGAAGTGGTGATCCAGTCGATGTGGTCGCCGGCCGTGGCCGCGGTCCGCTCGAAGGGCATCGCCTGCCGGTTCCAGCCGCTCAAGGAAGGCTATCGCTCCTGGGGCGGCGGCCTCGGCCTTGCCGCGCATCTCAAGGGCGCCGAGCTCGACGCCGCCTACGAATACATCAACTGGTACACGTCCGGCTGGGTCGGCGGCTATCTCAACCGCCAGGGCTACTACTCGGCCAACATGGTGTCGGCCAAGAAGTTCATGTCCGAGGACGAGTGGGGCTACTGGATCGAAGGCAAGGCGGCCAAGGGCGATATCCTGTCGCCGGACGGCAAGGTCATGGAGAAGGCGGGCGCGGTGCGCGACGGCGGCTCGTTCGAACAGCGCATGGGCAAGGTCGCCTGCTGGAACTCGGTCATGGACGAGGACCGCTACATGGTGAAGCGCTGGAACGAGTTCATCGCGGCGTGATGCACTGATGGCGGATGACGGCGGCGACGCCGTCGTCATCCGCAAACACAACCACTCGTCGGATATCCAGCATGACAGTCGCGCTCGAACGCCCTGCAATGGCCGCGGCCAGGCCCGTAAGGCGCCGTCGTTTCTCGATTGGCGCCATCGCCCCCTATCTGCAGGCGACGCCGCTTGCCCTGATCCTCGGCGCGTTCCTGCTGCTGCCGATCCTGATGATCGTTGTCGTCAGCTTCTGGGACTACGATTTCGCGGCGATGTATCCGGATTTTCTGACCACCAATTATGCGGATGTGCTCGGTTCCTGGGTCACCTGGAAGACCTATCTCAACACGCTGAAATACGCGGCCATCGTCTGGGCGCTGACGCTCTTCATCGGCTTCTGGGTCGCCTATTTCCTAGCCTTCCACATCCGCACCACGGCCATGCAGATGGTGCTGTTCCTGGTCTGCACCGTGCCGTTCCTGACCTCCAACATCATCCGCATGATCTCGTGGATCCCGGTACTTGGCCGCAACGGGCTGGTCAACTCGACGCTGGTGCAGCTGGGGCTGGTGCCGAAGCCGGTCGAATGGCTGCTCTATTCCGAATTCGCCGTGGTGCTCGCCATGGTGCATCTCTACACGCTGTTCATGGTGACGCCGATCTTCAACACGCTGATGCGCATCGACCGCTCGCTGTTCGAGGCCGCGCGCGACGCCGGCGCCTCCGGCTGGCAAATTTTGTGGAACGTCGTCATCCCGCTGGCCAAGCCAGGCATGGCGATCGGCACCATCTTCGTCGTCACGCTGGTGATGGCCGACTTCTCCACCGTCCAGGTGATGTCGGGCGGGCAGAGCGCCTCGGTCGCGCTGATGATGAAGAACCAGATGTCGCTGCTGCAGTATCCGGCCGCCGCCGCCAACGCGGTGGTGCTTCTGGTGCTGGTGCTTTTGATGGTCGCCGGCATCCTGCGCATCGTCGACATCCGCAAGGAGCTCTGAGGCGATGCACCGCGAGAAGCGAACTCTCCAATTCTACCTGCTGGCGGCGTTCTTCGCCCTGTTCGTGCTGTTTCTCTACGGGCCGCTGTCGGCGATCCTGATCCTGTCCTTCCAGGGCGAGAATGGCGGGCTGACCTTCCCGCTCAACGGAGTCTCGCTGCACTGGTTCGCCAATCTGTTCGAGAAGCAGGCGGTAGGCGATTTCGGCGGCAGCTTCAGGCGCTCGCTGGCGCTCGGCCTGATGGTGATGGCGGTAACGGTCACGGTGTCGCTGCTCGCCGGGCTCGCCTTCCGTCGCAAGTTTCGCGGCGCCGCGGCCTTGTTCTATCTCGCCGTCGCCAGCTTGGTCGTGCCGTCGATCGTCATCAGCCTCGGCATCGGCGTCGTCTTCCAGCAGATCGGCTTTCGTCCCGCCTGGTACACGTCGGCTTTCGGCGCGCATCTGACCTGGACCTTGCCGTTCGGCGTGCTGATCATGTTCGCCGTCTTCAACCGCTTCTCGCCGGCCTATGAGGAAGCCGCGCGCGATCTCGGGGCGTCGTCCTGGCAGACCTTCGCGCATGTGGTGCTGCCGATGATCGCGCCCAGCCTGATCGGCGTCGGCCTGTTCGGCTTTACGCTTTCCTATGACGAGTTCGCCCGCACGCTGATGACGTCGGGCAGTTTCAACACGCTGCCGCTCGAGATCTACGGCATGACGACGAATGTAACGACGCCGGTGCTCTATGCGCTTGGCACGGTGACCACCGTGTTCTCTTCCCTGGTGATCCTGCTGACGCTCGGCGCGATCGTCTATGTCGGCCGCCGCCGGGCGCGAGCCTGAACGGAGCCAACGTGCAGATTCTTGTGGTGAACCCGAACACGACCGCCAGCATGACCGAAACCGTCGCGGCGGCCGCCCGCTCGGTTGCCAGCGTCTCGACGGAGATCTTCGCAGTCACCTCGTCGATGGGGCCGGTGTCGATCGAGGGCTACTACGACGAGGCACTTGCCGTGCCCGGCCTGCTGGTCGAGATCGCCGCCGGCGAGCGTGCCGGCGCGCAGGCGGCGATCATTGCCTGCTTCGACGACACCGGGTTGGACGCGGCGCGCGCCATGGCGGCCATCCCGGTCATCGGCATTTGCGAAGCGGCGCTCAGCGTCGCCTCCTTCATTGCCCAGCGCTTCAGCGTGGTGACCACCACCGAACGTTCGCGCGTGCCGGTCGAAGAGCTGGTGCGGCGCTACGGCATGGCCGCGCGGGCCCGCGTGCGCGCCGCCGACATTCCGGTCCTGGCGCTGGAGGACCCGTCGTCGGGCGCCATCGTCAAGCTGCGCGACGAGATCGCGCGCGCCATCGAGCAGGATCGCGCCGAGGCGATCGTGCTCGGCTGCGCCGGCATGGCCGATCTTGCCGCCGAACTGCAACGGGATTTCCGCCTGCCGGTCATCGACGGCGTCGGCGCTGCGGTGAAGCAGGCCGAGGCGCTGATTGCGCTTGGCCTGTCGACATCCAAACGCGGCGCCTATGCAAACCCGCTGGCAAAGCCCTATCGTGGCGTTCTGAAATCCTTCGCCCCGGGTGCCGTCGCCGCCGAGTGATACGATGCCGAGAACAATCCGCGTGCTCGCCTCGCAGGAGGTGGAAATGCTTGTCGACTGGGCCGCGGGCGAAGGCTGGAATCCGGGCTTTGGCGATGCCGCCGTGTTCCAGGCGGCCGACCCCGAAGGCTTCATCGGCGCCTTCGTCGACGGCCAGATGGTGGCCGGCATCTCGGCCGTCGCCTATGGCGACCGCTTCGGCTTCATCGGCCTCTATATCTGCCGACCCGACCGGCGCGGCGAGGGGCATGGCAAGGCGGTGTGGGACGCCGGCATGGCGCGGCTCGGCAATCGCACGATCGGCCTCGACGGTGTCGTCGAGCAGCAGCCCAATTATCGGCGCATGGGATTTCAGCCCGCCTACGAGACGCTCCGCTACAGCGGCCATGCCGCAGGTCTCGCCGGTAGCGGCGACATCCGGCCGCTGACGCCCGATCGGTTTGCCGACGTCCTCGCCTATGACCGCGGCTGTTTCCCGGCGCCACGGCCGGCTTTCCTCGAAGGATGGCTGCAGCCGCCGCGCGTTGCCTTGCTGGCCATGAAAGCCGGCCGGATTTGCGGCTATGGCGTGGCGCGGCAGTGTCGGGAAGGGTTCAAGGTCGGGCCGCTGTTCGCCGACGATACCGAGACCGCGCTGCGGCTGCTGGCCGCGCTGACCGACATGATGAGGGGCACGCTGCACATCGACGTGCCGGTGGCCAATGCGGATTTCACCGCAGCGCTTGGGGCCGCCGGCCTGTCGCCCGGCTTCAGCACGACCCGGATGTATCGGGGAGGCGTGCCGGCAAACGCGCAAGCCAGGGTGTTCGGCATGACCACGCTCGAGCTGGGCTGACGCGGAGCGGCCGCTATCGCCGCGCCGAGCGCCGCAGCGCCTGGGGCGGCTGGCCGAAGCCGCGCATGAAGGCGCGGCGCATGCGGCCGGGATCGCCGAAACCGGTGGCGGCGGCGATACGATCGAGAGAGGCGGAGCTGGTCTCCACCGCGGTTCGGGCGGTTTCCAGGCGCAGCCGCTCCACGGCCTTGGCAGGCGTGGTTCCCGTTTCTCCAGTGAAGGCACGGGCGAAGTGGCGCGGGCTCATGGCTGCGCGGTCGGCGAGAATCTCGACCGTCAGCGGCTCGGCGAGATGGTCCCGCATCCACTCAATCAAATCGGCGAAGCGGCCGGTGCGGCCGCCGAGCTCCACCAGCGAGGAAAACTGCGACTGGCCGGACCTGCGCTGGTGAACGACAAGCTGCTGCGCCGTGCGGCGCGCGACATCCTGGCCGAGATCGTCCTCGATGAGGGCGAGCGCGAGGTCGATGCCGGCGGAAATACCGGCCGAGGTCCAGACATCGCCATCGTGAACGAAGATGCGGTCCGCATCGACGCTGATCCTCGGATAGCGGCGAGCGAAATCGTCCGTGCTCGCCCAGTGCGTGGTGGCGCGGCGCCCGTCGAGCAGCCCGGCTTCCGCCAGCAGATAAGCGCCCGAGCAGACGCTGGCGATCCGCCGCGCGCGGCCGCGTTTCAGCCAGGCGGCGATCTGTTCGGCCGCCGCCAGCGAGCGCACGATCTCGCCGCCGGAAATGATGACCGTGTCGAAGCGCTCGTCGCGCAGAGGCTCGGTGGCGAGGCTGATGCCCGAGGAGCTTTCGATCGCACCGCCGCCTGGCGCCAGCATCGCCAGCTCATAGCTGCCGGGGCAAAAACGACCGGCGATCTCGAAGGCCGCCGTCGGGCCCGCGGCATCCAGCAGCTGGAAACCCGGATGGATAATGATCGCGACTGTCCGTTTCATGGCAGTTTTTGCACGATTTATGTCATTTCGGACAAAGCCTAGCGTCTTTACACTTCGGGTCAATCCTTCGACCTGATGGGAGTGAACTATGCGCTTGCGGACCATCTTGTGGAGCGGAGTCGCCGCCGTCCTGCTTGTCCTTGTGGCTGGGGCGGGATGGGTGCTGTCGCTGCCGCCGGCATCAGACGCCTTCGCCGCGCCGGCGATCGACAGGCAGGAGGCGGACGCCACGGTAGCGGCGCTGCGGCCGCGAAAGCGGCAGCGGCCGCTGGTCGCCATCATCGGCATCAACGACGCCACCGAAACCACCGACTATCTCATGCCCTACGGCATCCTGAGGCGCGCCGATGTCGCCGATGTGATGATGCTGGCGACACAGCCGGGGCCGGTGACGCTGTTCCCGGTGCTCAAGGTGGAACCGGATGCGACAGTGGCGGAGTTCGATGCGCGGCATCCGCAAGGCGCCGACTACGTCATCGTTCCGGCGATGAGCCGCGACGACGATCCTGCGGTGCTTGAATGGCTAAAGCGCCAGTCGGCCAAGGGCGCCATCGTCATTGGCATCTGCGCCGGCGCCAAGGTGGTCGGCGCCAGCGGGTTGCTCGACGGCAAGCGGGCGACCACGCACTGGTATTCGGTGGGCGAGCTTCGCGACCGGCATCCCTCGATCCACTATGTCGCCGACCGGCGCTTCGTGGTTGACCAGGATGTGGCGACAACGACGGGCATCACGGCGTCGATGCCGATGATGCTGACCCTGATCGAGGCGATAGCCGGCAGGCGGAAGGCCGAAGCCGTCGCGCACGAGCTTGGGCTCACCGGCTGGGATGCGCGCCATGCCAGCGGCGCCTTCAAGTTCACGCGTCCCTTCGCGCTGACGGCGATCAGCAACACGCTCGCATTCTGGGATCGCGAACAGCTAGGGCTGGAACTGACGCTGGGCATGGACGAGGTGTCGCTCGCCCTTGTCGCCGATGCATGGTCGCGCACCTACCGCTCGCGCGCCGTGACGATTTCCGCGACGACTGAAGCCGTCACGAGCCGCAACGGCATGCGCATCCTGCCCGACCAGGTCATCGCCAACTGGCCTTCGGAAGCGCGGATCGCCGGCTTCGAGCATCAGCCGCCGGCCGTGGCGCTGGACCAGGCGCTTCGAAACATCGCCGACCGCTATGGCACGGACACGACCGATTTTGTCGCCATGCAGCTCGAATACCCGAAGCAAAGCGCCGCGCAATAAGGCGCCTGCGCCGCGAGTGGGCCTGACTGCACTTCAGGCTGGCGAGCGGTGACTTCTCCGGCGAACGCACCGCGGCCAAGTGGCGATGGTTGTACAAGGTTGTATTTCAGGAATGACTACAGAAACGCCTGCCACGGCGCAGAGTTTGTTAATTTTTGCGAAGTAGCATAAGTACGAACGTGAAGCTATCCAGTTGGTTTGGTAGTACTCCCGAGTCGACGATGGCCGTTCCTGGCGCTCCTCCCTCCGATCTCAGCTGTCGACCAATTCGCGAAGACGATTGGGAAGGCGTGCTCGATTGCCTGCGCAGAGGCTTTCCGATGCGCCGCCGCAAATACTGGATGCATGCGCTGATCCGTCTGGCGGAGCGGCCCGCGATCGAGGGTTGTCCGCGATATGGCTTTGCGCTGGAAAGTTCCGGCCGGATCGTCGGGGTCGTGCTGACCCTCTATGCCCGTTACCCGGGGCGAGAGGGCGACGAAATCCGTTGCAATATCTCAAGTTGGTCCGTGGACAAGGCATTCCGTCCCTACGCCATGAAATTGATCTGGCCGGTGCTCAGGCGAAGGGATGTGACCTACACCAACATTTCGCCGGCACCCTCGACATTGAACGCCAACAAGGCGCTCGGCTTTCGCCTCTTCGCCAGCGGCCAGTTCGCGTTCCTGCCCGCCTTGAGTTCGGCGCAGCCGTCATGCCGGGTGCTCGAGGTCCGCTCCGATCTCGCCGAGATGGCGATGCTGTCGGACAGCGAGAGATCCATTCTCGAGGACCATGCCGCGCTGGGCTGCCTCTCCTTCATCTGTGTTCGCGACGGGGCGGCGTATCCGCTGGTGCTGATGCCGCGCCGCATCCTGCACGGCCTGATTCCGTGCGCCCAAATCGTCTATTGCCGTTCGCTTGCGGATTTGGGCCGCTGCGCCGGCGCCGTGGGACGCATTCTCCTGCGGCGCGGAATCCTGCTTTGCCTCGTCGATGCGAATGGGCCGATCGCAGGCCTGTTCGGCCGCTACTTCGCGAACAAGGGGCTGAAATATTTCAAAGGGCCGAAACCGCCTTCGCCCGGGGATCTGACATTCACCGAACTGGTGATATTCGGCCCTTAAGATCAGGTTTGCTGACTGGCCCTCGCCGTCGCTACCTCGCGCCAGTGCGTTCCGAGCGAGACACCGACGAGCAGCAGGCAGAAGCTGAGCGCGAGCGGCGAGTAGAACGCCTCTTCCTGCAGCACGGCATTGGCCGAGATGGTGACGATGCCGACAAAGGCAAACAGGAAATCCGGGTCGCCGGTGTCGATCAGCCGCCGCCGTGCCGCCACGGCGAGCGCTGCGAGGAAGCCGAAGAAGACGAAGCTGCCAATCCCCATCTGGTAGAGCATGACGCCGACCGCGCTTTCGACGGGGACGGACGCGACGCCCTCGGCCTGGGCGGTCGCCCAGCTGAGATTGAGGCTGGTGCTCGACAGATTGCCGCCGAATCCCAATCCTTGCCCAAGCGGGTTGGCCATGAAATCGCGCAGGCCGGCCATCAGGCCAAGCACGTGATAGTCGCCATGCGTGGCGCCATAGGCGATGGCGGCGGTCGTCCAGATCGCTGCCAGGGCCAGGACGGCGGCGAGCGTCAGGCGGGCGCGGGAAGGGCGGTAGATGATGCGCATGGCGAGCGCGATGAGCAAAAGGAACGTTGCGCCCTTGGAGCCGATGACCAGAAGCAGCGGCAGGGCGGCGATGGGCAGCAGCCAGCGGCCTCTGAACAGGAGCCAGGCCGAGATGATGCTGAGCGCGTAGGCGTAGCTGATCGAATGGAAATTCGGGCCGCCGATGCGGAAGACGCTTGGCAGGATGTCGTTGAAGAACGGCGTGTTGAAGAAGGTCGTCGTCATCACGTCCTGCAGGCCGCGGAAAACGAAGCCCGTTTCCTTGAGCGACTTCTCCCAGACGCCGGTCTCGATCTGCCGCGCGATGTTGCGCTGGATGTAAAGGTCGCCGTGGAACAGGCTGAGGAAATCCATCGTGAAGGTCAGCTCCACGTAGCCGTAGATGATGGCACCGGCACCGAGCCAGAACATGCTCTTGCGCAGGTCGACCGGATAGAGGCTGGCGGCAAGCACCGCGATGTGGAAGCAGGCGAGCGGCGTGATCGTGTTGCGGAAATAGACGACCGCATCCTTGGGCTGGCCGTGCACGATCCCCAGGGCAAGATAGAAACAGATCGTCCCGCACAGAACGATGCTCAGCAGCAGCCAGAAGCGCAATTCGGTTAGGGCGCGCACGCGCTGCTGGAACGACGCGGCAAGGAAGATGCAGAAGGCGGTCATCAGGATGACGAAGTTGGTGCCGCGCAGCGCGTCGAACGTGTCGTTGTCGGGGATGTAAGGGGTGTACCAGGTCACTATGAGGTTCTGGTAGAGGAAGGCGCAGATGATCAGGACCGGGACGCCCGCTGGGATGGCGTTGGCCACGATCAGCGTCAGCAGGAATGTCGCCGCGATGCCGAACGGTGTCCAGACGGCGAAGGCCGAGACCGTCAAGGCAACGACGGAGAGCGACACGATGACATGCAGCAGCGCGTCATCGCGCGACGCCTCCAGCCTCGACGCGTCCAGGCCGACCGGTGGATATGTCCCGGTGACGCTCATTGCCGGTCAGCCCTGACCGTCGCAGGCATCGGCGCCCGGATGTGCTGAGCCTTGTCCATGTCAGTCCTCGCCGTCGCCGCCGAGGAGGGCGGCGATCATCGAGCGGTCGAACCCTTCCGCGCTCTGCCTACTGGCGATGAAACCGAACCCCTGGTCGAGCTCCCAATGGGCCCAGCCGATCTGGTTGGCCTCGGCCGCCCTGCGCACGGCGCGAACCCAGCGCGCGCGGCTTTCGGCATCGACGCAGAAATTGAGCACGCCGAACTCGTTCAGCATGACCGGGCAGTGCTGGGCCGCCGACCAGTGCCCGAGCCCAGCGAAATCCGAGGCGATCCGCGCCTCGGTCCAGGGGCTCGACAGTTCCTGCTCCAGAAGGGAAGCAGCTTCTTCGTCGCCCGCCGCCTGGAGTTTGGAGACAAGCGCGCGGACCGGCGGCGAGTCCTTCGTCGCAGGAAAGGGCAGGTTGGCGAGACGGGCGAGCGGCGATCGATCCCAGGTCTCGCATTGATGCGTGAAAGCCATGGGCGCGTAGTAATGGATGGCAGCGATCTGCCTGTTATCGGCGAGCGGCGGGGTGTCGCCGATCTCCCAGATACCCTGGAAGCGCGCCGGTCCCCAGACCAGCGTGTGCAGCGGACATTTGGCGCGCACGGTCCTGGCAAGCTCATCGCGCAGCCCGAGCCAGTCGCTCCGCTCCATCGGCGGTTCGTTCAACAGCTCCGGATAGACCGAATCCTCCGGCAGGTCGGCAATGACGACGCGCAGCGCCGTCCAGGCTTGAACCACCTGCCTGGCGGCGGCTGTCGGATCGCGCTCGAACGCGGCGCGAAGATCACCCGAAGGGTGCATGTCCACCAGCACCGCGAAGCCGAGCCCGACAAGCTCGGCCACGCCACGCTGAATGCCGCGCAATGCCGCCCGGTTGCCGTCCGCGACGAGATCGCCGTTCACCGGCAAGCGGATCGTTTCGAACCCCGTTTGACGAAGCTTCTCCAGAACGGCCGGGGCAGGGGCGCTCCCGCCTTCTCGTTCGAACCATCCCGGAAGGTTGAAGCCATGCGAGGGAACGGCGCGCTTGTTCGCCGGCAGCGTGGCGGAGACGGAAAAAGGCAAGGCTGCAAGCAGGGCGCCGCCGGTCAGGGCAAGCGCTCGCCGCCGCGACAGCGCCGGCAATGCCTGCCCCAGCGCCCGCATGGATCAGGTCCTCGCGATAGCGCCGCGGCGCCAGTCGCCGGCCTTCGACGGGACGTCGTGCAGGGTCTTGCCGGGCTGGGCGCTGTCCTGCGCGATCACCAGCGTGGCGCTGCGTTCGACTTGGCCAGCGCCGAGATGCCGCTCGATCAGATCGGCGGCGTCGGATGCCCTTTCGGACCGGTTCAACGCGAACAGCGTGAGATCGGCCTTGGCAGAAAGCTCCGGGTCCCAACCTTCTTCGCCAAGCGATGGGGCGACCACGAGCACGAAATCGAAGGCGTTGCCGGCTTCGGCAAGAATGCTGCGCAAGCTGTTGCGATCGCGCGATTGCTGACCCTGCCCGGCCGCAACACCGGCTGCAACCGTGCGCAGGCCGCTGGCGCCGTCGATGAACAGGCCGGAGCCGTATCCTGAGCGATGCGGCAGGTCTCCGACTTCAACCACGAGCACATTCTGTTCGGCTCGCTGCAGGCCGATCCCGACCATCGCGCCGGCGAGCCGTGCCTCGGCGCTGCTTTGCATCGAAGACACCAGCAACACAAAGGGTTTGGGGTGGTCGCTCAGGCGCTCGAGGATCTGCCGCATCAGTCTCAGCACGGCCAGCGAAAGCGTTTCGTTGCCGGTCTCGAACAGCGACTTCCTCATCGCCTTGATGTTTGCAAGCGCCGCGCCCCCGGCGACCCCGGGCAAGCGGTATGCGCCGAAATCGGCCGGCACGGGCAGCGATCGGGGCTTGGCCCGCGGGCCATCCTTGGCTGGATCGACCGCCTGCGGAGCGTCCCGCCGTTGGCTCGACGGATCATCCTGCGGCCGGCCGACCGGGCCTAGCGTCAAAGCGAGGCCGCATCCGGCCATGAGGCCGAGAAAGACGCTCACCGGCAGCAGCAGGGCCGGCTTTGGCCAGGTCGGCTGCAGCGGCGGCGCGGCGGCGCTTATGGTGCGCGCCTCGGATGTCTGGACACCCTGCAGCTGTGATGTTTCCTGGGCGCGCTTGAGGAAGTCGTCGAGCACGGTGCGGGCGGCCTGGGCCCTGGAGTCCAGTTGCCGCAACTGCACCTGCGCCAGGCTGGAGTCCTGCGACTGCTGGCGCAGGGCTTCGAGCTTGTCCTGCAGCTTTGCGGCATTCTGGACGGCGAGATCGTAGTTGGCCTTCAGCTGCTGCCTGATGCGCATCGCCTCTCCGGCCATGAGCCGGTTGATGCGATCGAGTTCGGACCTCAGGCGTCCGATCGCCGGATGGCGCGGCCCGTACATGGTTTCGAGGTTGGCGAGCTCGGTGGCGCGCTGATTGTAATCGTCGCGCAGATTGGCGGCCGCGTTGGAGGAGAGTATCTCCGAGAGCTTGGCGAGGCCTGCCGCGGAAGTGCCCGCCGCCAGCGCCTGATTGTACCTGTCCTTCGCCTTGTCGGCGTCACCTTGCGCGGCGATCAGCTGCGTCGTCAGCTGGTCGAGCTGCGATTGCAGCGTGCCGCCGTCGGTCGGATCAACGATCCTGTGCTGCGATTTGAAGTCCTCGACGGCGCGCTCGGCGTCGCTGACGTCCTTCTGCAGGCCCTTGATCCTGTCGTTGAGAAGGGAGTTCACATCGTCATTGGCGGTTTCGCGCTCGCCGGCGAGGCTCGCCTTGTAGCGGTCGACGATGGCGTTGGCGAGGCGGGCCGCCTTCTCCGGCGACGGCGAGGTGAAGGAGACATTGATGACATAGGTCAGCCCCTCGCGCTCGACCGATACCGCCTTCTGGAAACGCTTGAATGCCGCATCCTGCGAGGAGGTCCCTCCGAACAGGGACATGAGGCGCGATATCGGCCCGCGGGACGAAAATTCGGGATCATTCTGGAGCTTCTGGCTGTCGAAGACGGTGCCCAGCAGGTCCTGCGATTCGATGACGAAGACCTGGCTCGCGATGGCGGCGCTGTCGGCCCCGATGCCCGGTAGGACGTTGTTGAAATTGGTCGCGCGCGCGTCGCGCGGATCGATCAGGATCGAGGCGGTCGCGGTGTAGCTGGGGCTCGTCACGGCAAGGTAGAGCAGCGCCAAAAGCAGAGCCGCGCCGGTGATGGCAAAGACCAGCAGGCGGCGCCCCCAAAGGATGGCCCACAACGGTCCGATATCGAACAATGGCGGAAGAGCGCGATCGTCGATCCTGGCTGGCTTCATTACCTTTCCCCTGCAGAGGCGCGGCGTCCCGACACCACTCTACACGGTCCAGTATTCAGGATTAACGTTAGCCTTTCGTTAAGGTTACCGAGGTGCTTACGCGATTCATTTCGCGCTAACGGTAACCATGAGCAGCGTTCGCGCTGGCGCGATTGCGGGCTTTTGCTCTATTCAGGGGGCAGGTTTCAGCGTCGGCTCGCCTGCCGCGGGGGTTAGGCAAGTTGATTGCTGCAGGGGCCGACGTTGAGTGAGAATCAAGCCGATCGCGACGCCGTGGCCGGGAGCGCCAGCCCCGCGGCCGGCATGCGCATGCCCATCGTGGCGCTCGCCAAGAGCGGCGCGGTGGCCGGCGTCATCAAGCTTGCCAGCGCCGGCCTGTCCTTCCTGATGTTCGTCGCCGTCGCGATGGTGATGGACGGACGGCAGTTCGGCCTCTACAGCGCGACCTATGCCGGCGCCAGCCTGGTGTCTTTCTTTGCCTCGGTCGGCCAGCAGAGCACCGTGCTCAGGTTCTGGCCGCAATATGCCGGGCTTGGCGATCTCAACTCCGCCCATGGCATGATGGCGCGCGCCATTCTGGTGGCGCTGGCGGGGCTCATAGGCTCCAGCCTGTTGATCCTGCTGGTCGGATTCCTGCCGTTCATCGGCAAGGGCACGCCGGAATGGTTCTCGCTGTGCCTGGCGGCCGCAGTGCTGTCCTTCTCGCTCGGCTGGTCGGAGTTCACGTCCGGCGCCTTCCGGGCCAAGAACGCGCTGATATCCGGCCTTTTGCCGCGCGATATCATCTGGCGCGCGGCGACGATCGGCATCCTTTTCGTCTGCCATTTCATGCGCGTGGAGATGAGCGCGGTCGAGGCGACCTGGCTGACCGCCCTGCTGCTCATCCTGTCGGTCGTTCCGCAGACAGTGCGACTGGTGCGCGACACGGCGCGCGCGGAACGCGGCCCGCTGAGCGAAGGGCAGAAGCAGGAATTCAAGACGGTGACGCTTGGCCTGTGGGGCGTCACCTCGCTGCCGCCGGCGCTCGGGCAGGTGAGCACCCTGCTTGTGGCCATGATCCTCGGACCCGAGGCCGCTGGCGCGATCTTCGTCGCCGACCGAACGACGCGTTTCGTGGCGCTTGCGCTCAACGGTATCAACCAGGCGCTTGCGCCGCAGATTTCCAGCGCCTTCTACAGCGGCGACAGGGCGCATGTTCAGCGCATCACCAGCCTCGCCGCGCTCGGCAGCTTCGCGATCGCGCTGTGCGTGCTCGCGGCATTCTGGATCCTGGGCGGCTTCATCCTGTCGATGTTCAATCCGGCCTACGCCACGCCGACCATGCGGGCGACGCTCGTCATCTTCGGCATCGGCGCGACGTTCGGCACGGCTTGTGGCCCGATCGAGGTGCTGCTGCAACTGACCGGCCTGCAGCATGCGCTGTTCAAGGTACTGGTCGTCGTCAACGCGCTCGGCCTCGGCGCCACCGCCGTGACGACCTACTTCTTCGGCCCCATCGGCGCGGCTGTCAGCATCGCCGGCACGGTCATCGCCTGGACCGCCATTGCCGTGTCGATCGCCAAGCGTAGAATAGGCATCGATCCATCGGTCTTCGGCTTCACTATGGGAAGGCCGGCGCTCGCCGCCCGCGTGGCGCTGAAGGGGCGTATGTGAGGATCATCCAGGTCCAGACCCAGGCCGAAGCGGCCGGCGCGCAACGCATTTCCGACATGGTGGGTGAAGGCTTGCGGGCTCGCGGGCACGATGTGCGCACCGTTTTCATGTACAGGAAGACGGACGCCTTCGATGGCGATCCGCACGCGGATTTCGTCCTTGCCGAACCCCCGAAAGGATTGCCGGGACAGGTCCGCGCGGCCATCGGCCTTGCTGCCTATCTGCGCGCGGCGCGGCCGGATGCGGTCATCTCCTACCAGCACTACGGCAACATCTTCGGCACGATCGGCGCCCGGCTGGCCGGTGTCCGGCACATCGTCGCCAACCAGAGCGGTGCGCCGCAGACCAAAGGGGTGATGGGCCTGCTCTCGCGGATCGACAGACTGATGGGGGTGCTCGGCCTCTACCAGGCGAATGTCGTCAACTCGGCCTGGACGCAAGCGCAGTTCGATCGCTATCCGCAAGCCTATCGGCGGCGGATCCGGCGCATCGATCACGGCGTTCCCGCACCAGCTGATGATTTCGACAAGGCGGCGGCACGCGCCGCCTTCGGCTTGCCCCGCGATGCCTGGCTCGCCGTCTCGTCCGGGCGCCTGACGCAGATGAAGAACCAGATCGCGCTGGTTGGGGTGCTCGAGCGGCTTCCCGATGTCCATGTGGCGCTTGCCGGCGTCGGACCGGAGCGGGACGCGCTCGTCGACTTTGCCGGAAGCAGGGGCCTGGCGGACCGGCTGCATCTGGTCGGCGAGGTTCCTACGGCGCGCATTTTCGAATTCCTCGCTGCGGGCGATGCCTATGCGTTTCCATCGACGACCGAGACCTTTGGCCTTGCCTGCGTCGAAGCGGCGATTTCCGGTCTGCCGGTGGTATCGAACGACCTTGAAGTGATGCGCGAGGTGCTGACGGCCGAGGACGGCGAAGCGGCGGCGATCTTCGTCAACGCCGATGCCGACGGCATGGCCGGGGGGCTTGCGGAGATGCTCGCCAGGCCGGAACTGATGGCCAGGCTCTCCGCGGCGGGACGGCGACTGAGGGACAAGTACTCGCCGGCGAGGATGTGCGCGGGCTACGAGGCGCTACTGCTTCCCTGAACGCTTTCGCGCCGCCGCGATCCCGTCGATCACTTCCAGCCGGCCCGCGCGGTTGAGGGTGTGGATCTTCGGGTATGGCCAATCGCCTTCCGGGTCTATCGGCCGAGGCTGCGAAAGCCGCACCGTCCGCCGGTCGAGGTCCAGCAATTCCGACAGGCCAAGCCCGCCGCCGTAGCCGAGCGTTCCGTCCTGAACCGGAAGCAGGATACGGCCCTCCCGGTTGCGAACGAAAGCTCCGCCTGGGCGTGCCATACGAAGGTCGATCAGGACAGGGTTCATGGGATGCGGGGTCCACGGGCCGGAGAGCGCCGGAGCGCTGAAAACCACCAGCGTGTCGGACGTGCTGCCGTAACCGTCGCGATCGGTCGCGAACAGCCAAAGTTGTCCGCCATGCTCGAGCAGCGTCGCGTCGGAGATCTCGCCTTCGACCAGCACCGTCTCGGCGGTCCAGCGTTCCGGGAAGCCCGTGGCGCGATAAAGGGTGAGCCTGCCGCCGGCGCTGGCCTCGGGAAGCATCCAGACCGCGCCGTCACGCTCGAACACCTGCGGGTAGGAGAGGTGGTGCGGCTCCTCCAGCACGACCCTCGGCGTTTCGGGTGTGCCGCTCGCATCGAACGGCACGACGGAGATGACGGCCTTGCCGGTCGCATGAGGGTAATCCTCGACAAAGAGGAATGACTGCCCTTGCCACTCGAACGGAAAAGGGTCGGCGTAGAAATGGTCGCCCGGATCCGGCAGGACCGACCAGCCGGTTCCGAGCCGGCCTGTGTCCGCCACGCCGGGCGCATCGGTGAAGCGGTAGCCGACGCGCCAATGCGCATGGCGATAACCGACGCGCCTTATGGCCTCCCGGCCGAGCCGCGGCAGCGCGGAGCCCAGATAGGCGGTGGCGAAGCCAAACGCCGTCGCGCCCTTTCGGCCCTGGGCGTCAGGCGTTCCTTCTGCCTGAAAAGGCCGGCCTTCGGCGAAGGCACGGGCGATCGAGACGACCAGCGTGACGGCGCGGACCAGCACATCCTCGGTGCCGAGCGCCGCCGATTCCCGCTTCTCCACCATCGGCCGAGCCCGGCCCACCACCATCTTTCCGTCGAGGACGGCCTCGATGACCGGCAGCCTGCCGGCCGCGACCGCCGTCGCCGCCGAGAGGTCGGAGGCCGACCCGTCAAACAGCAGGCCAATCGTCGGGACATCCGACGGCGCCGCGTTGCCGGCGAGGTCCAGTCTCAACGTTGCGGGCAGGCCGCCGGATCGTGCCTCGATCCTGTCCAGCGGAGCGCCGAGGCCGGGCCCTTTCCGTCGAAACAGGCGCTGCTCGAAGGCAAAGGCGAGCTTTGCCGCAGCCGGCCAGGCGGCCGCTTCGGCCTGATGCAGCACGGCCACGTCATGACCGTCGGCCCGAAGCCGCTCGATGACGAGCTCTTGCCATCGGCGAGGGGCAATTTGCGGAACAATCACGTCGATCGAGACCATGTCATTCCCGTTCGCGGTTGTATTGGTGCTCGGGCCGCAGACACTCGAAAAGAAATCACTTGGCCGAAAAAGCTTACCTTGCGGTTACACTTGAAATCCGAATGCGTGATTTGCGGAAAAATAAATCTCGACTGCCTCGGCCCGATCCTGCCGAGCGCCGAATGCATGACAGATTTGCAACCGGCGTCCCAACTCTTGCATATACCAAGTTTCTAACTTTCCTGCGATTTGCCTTGACGCGGAACGCAAGACGTCGTCGATAGATCGGGCCGCAGTCTGCCGGTTCGGATACATATGTTTGAAGTCACTGCCGAGGATTCCTTCGACTTCCGCTCGACGGAATATGCCGAGCTGTTCGCCAGCTCGGCGGCGACGGCCTTTCAGCACCCGATATGGCTGGCGCAGCTCTATGAGCGGATCGTCCGGCAAAGCTCCGCCACACCGCTGATCATCGTCGTGCGCAGCCGGCAGGGCGGCAAGCTCGCCATGGTCCTGCCGCTGGTCAGGCGCCGGTACACGCTGCTCAAAGTCGTGGAATTCGCCGACATGCGCGTTTCCGACTATGTGTCCCCGGTCACCGACGAGGAGACCTTGTCGCGCATCCTGGCGGACAGCCGCGTCGTCGCCTCGATCCGCAGGCTCCTGCGGCCCTATGATCTGCTGCGCATCGGCAAGCTGGCGGATCGCTCGCTCGCCATCGAGCGCCTGTTCGGCATTGAGAAGCGCGAAAGCATGGGCATGAGCGCCTATTCCAGCAAGCTGGAGCCGACATTTTCCGCCTGGCGCGAGCATCAGCTCGACCAGTCCTACCGCAAGGAACTCGACAAGAAATCCCGGCAGCTCGGCCGGTTGGGGGAGGCGCGCTTCAAGTGCGCCGAGAGCATCGACGCCATCCGTACCACATTCGACGCGCTCAAGGTCTATCGCGGCAAGCGCTTCGACGGCAGCAACGGCCCCGCCGACCTGCTGCAGCAGCCGTCCTATTTCGACTTCTATCTTGCCGTCGCGGCGGAAGGATGTGGCGGTTTCGCGCGCACCTACACGTTCTGGATGAACGACAGGGCGATCGCCGGCGCGCTTGGGCTTGCGCATAATGGCTCGCTTCTCGTCATCCTCGGCGGCTTCGACGAAGCCAGCTACAGGAAGCAGTCGATAGGCAGCCTGCTGTTCGAACAGATCGCGCGCGATTGCATCGAGCGCGGCGACCACTCCCTCGACTTCACCATCGGCGACGAGCCCTACAAGCGCATCTTCGGCGGCCGCCCGTCGCCGATGTGGCAGATCTTCCGGGCGGGAAGCCCGCTCGGCTACGCGGCGCATTTGACGGTGGAGAAACTG
Source organism: Mesorhizobium sp. M4B.F.Ca.ET.214.01.1.1 (assembly GCF_004791545.1). Lineage (NCBI taxonomy): Bacteria > Pseudomonadati > Pseudomonadota > Alphaproteobacteria > Hyphomicrobiales > Phyllobacteriaceae > Mesorhizobium > Mesorhizobium sp. M4B.F.Ca.ET.214.01.1.1. The sequence goes on along the minus strand of NZ_SRUX01000003.1, from coordinate 145,713 downwards.
CCGGCGGCGAAGGCGCTGGCGCGGCGCGTGCTGCACGGCAAGAAGGCCGCGCCCGATCGCGCGATCGCGGCGCCGGTTCCCGTGGACGAGGAGTTCAGCCCTGAGGTTCGAAAAACCTGAAGCGCGTCGCGCCTGGTCGACCAGCGGTACAAACGAGATGGATGTTGGAGCGGCTTCCGCTGTGGAGATCAGCCGCTCTAGGTCGCCGCTTCGAGCCTCGGCCTCTTGAGGCCGCGCAGCCTTGCGGCGAAACCGGGGCTCAGCCTGTTGATCCCATGCATGATGCGGCGGCGGCTGAAGTGGAGATGCCGGCGCGCGCGCCAGCGCAGATCGTTCTCGATGGTCAGGCGGCGGCGGAAATCCGCCAGCTGCAATCCGTGCGCATCCATCGCCAGCTTGGCGGGATCGCCGTAGAAAGCCGCGATTTTCGCGGCCGCCATGCCGGGGGAGGCCAGCCATTGCGGCACATGCGCCTTGCACAGGCGCTCGACGTCGGTGAGCAGACGGCTGACGCCCGTTCCCGCGGCCGGACAGGATGTCTGATAGGCATCGCCGATCAGGACGACGCCGTCCTTCACGCAATTCTCGGCGACGGTGATGTCGGTCAGCCAACTCTCGACCTTATCCATCACCTCGAAATCGCCGAATGCCTTGACCAGCCCCGGCAGCGTGTCGATCAGCGTTTCCTTCGGCTGTTCGCGCAGCGCCTTCACCCAGGGGTCGCGATGATCCCTGAAGACAAACAGATTGGCGCGCGTGACGTCGGCGGCCGGGAACAGGTTGAGATAGTCGATGCCGTCCGAGGTCCGCTCGCCATAGTAGGTGAGCGCGGAATGCCGGAAGGCGCCCGCTCCCGCCGGGCGAAGGTTGAAGCCGAAGGTCAGCGACTGCCGCTGGTGGACGAACCTGCGTTCGATGCCGAGGTCGCGCTTCAGGATGTCGCCCATACCGGTGGCCAGCACGAGCAGCCTGGCGGTGACGTCGCCCTGGCCCAGGATCGACACGCGCTGGCGCTCGGCGCCTGCCTCCAGAGCGTTGACCCGGCCGGCGATGAAGCGGACGTTTTCGGGCAATGCCGCCCGCATGGCGTTGACAAGATCGTCGTAGAAGATGCCGTAGTGGCGCGCGTGCGTGCGGTCGAGAAGGCGCCCCTTGCGGATGTTGACGATCTCATCGAATGCGACGGCAGCGCCGGCGAGCCTGTCGAGCAAGCCGATCCGGCGCAACTTTTCGATCTGGTCGCCGGCGATCTTCTCGACGCGGAATTCCCGGGGGAAGACGGCATAGCGATCGATCAGCGTGACCTGATAGCCGGCGCGGCCGAGCACGTTGGCCGCAAGCGTGCCGGACAGCCCGCCGCCGACGATGACGATCTCCGTATCGATGCCCGCCGGCAGCGGAGGGCGGGACTGATCGGCGGTCATTTGGAATACCTCAAGATGGCGTAGATGGCCTGGGGGCTGGTTGTGAAATAGCGCCAGAAAAGCCGGCGCGGCTCCATCAGTACGCGCCACAGCCATTCGAAGCCGGCCTTCTGCACCCAGTGCGGCGCCCGCCGCACTTTGCCGGCAAGATGGTCGAAAAGCCCGCCCGACGTCTTGATGACGCCGACATTCGAAAGCCGCGAGGCAAAGTCGCGCACGAAGATCTGCTCGCGCGGAACGCCGAGGCCGAGCCACAATATGTCGGGCGCGAGCGCGTTGATCTCGTCGAGCTTCTTCTCAAGCGCTTCGCCGGCGAGGTAGCCGTGGCAATTGCCGACGATGCGCAGGCCGGGATATCTGGCCCTCATTCCGGCGACGGCGCTGCGGTTCTCGGCCTCCGTCGAGCCGAGCAGGTAGAATGTAGTGCCCTCGCGCTCGGCGAGCCTGGCCACATCGTGAAAAAGGTCGGTCGTGGCGACGCGTTCCGGCAATTGCACCCTGCACAACAGGCGCGAGGCGAAAACAAGCGGCTGACCGTCGGCGAAGATCTGGTCGGCTTCGCGAAAGAGTCCGGCGGTTTCCGCATTGACGCGCGTCTGGGCGATGACGTCCCCATTGGCAGAGGTGAAATAATAGGGGCGGCTGCCGGAAAGGTGTCCCCGCGCCGCCGCGACCATCAGATGGGCCGCGTCCTGCCTGTCGATCACAGTGATCGGCAGCCCGCCGATCAAAACGGTCGGAAAGGTCGAAAGGCCTTCCGGAAGGGATGCTGCTTCCCGCCGCGCGGCGGCCGCGCCACCCGCACCGGACGCAGACCCCTCAAAATCTCCCTGTGACTGTTCCATTGCCCTGCGCATTCGAGAAGTATTCCACCTTCGAATATTCTAGGTAAAACCCGCAGAAAGTTAAGCAATTCGTTAATCGTTAGTTAACTCGTCAATTTTTACTAAAACTATCTGCAACGACCGGATTCTTTGTTTCATCCAAGGCGTGTATCGAGGTGGTATGAAACTCGCCGCCGAGTCGATCTCCGGGAAGAGGTGGCGGTGCCCAAAGTCCTGCCGTTTTTCAGGAGTCCGGGCGGCCGATGGGACCACCCGTCACGGTCAGAAGGTCGGCGGGGTGTTGATCCAGAGCAGGACGGTTTCGCCGTCGTGGCGATTGCGCCAGGAGTGGTAGCGGCGGCTCTCGAAATACAAGGAATCGCCCGGGCCGAGATCGAAGAACTGGTCGGCATCGAGCACCAGTTCCAGGCGTCCGGACAGCACGTGCATGAATTCCTCGCCTTCGTGGCGGTAGGCGCCTTCGCTGGCGGCGCCCGGCGCCAGGACGAAACGGTGGCAGTCCATCATCGTGCGGCCCTCGGCGAGAAGCTGCACCGTCACGCCCGGCGTGGTTTCCGGCCATGTGCGCCAGGCGCCGGCGCGCACGAGCGCCGGCACGTCGTCCCGCTCCTCGCCGGAAAGGCGTGAAACGGTGGTGCCGTAATACTGCGCCAGGTCGTGCAGGGTCTTGAAGCTGACGCCCTGGGATGTCCGCTCCAGCGTGGAGAGCGTGGAGGCGGCAATGCCGATATCGGCGGCAATCTGGTCCAGCGTCTTGCCGGCGCCGTGGCGAAGGCTGCGGAGCCTGCGGCCGAGGTCGGACGCATCCGTGGCGTCGGGACTGTCGGACGGCGCCTCGCTTTCCAGCGCCTCGCGGATGGCCGCCGGGTTGAGGCCGCGCTCGGTCCGATACCAGGCGATCTTCTGCAGCCGCGCCACATCCTCGGCGCTGTATTGCCGGTGGCCGGTCTCCGACCGTCCCGGCACCACGAGCCCCTGGCTTTCCCAGAGGCGCAGCGTCGAGGCAGAGACGCCGGCCGATTTCGCCGCCTCCGCCACCTTGTAGCGTACCGGCGTGGCATTGCTCATGAGCCGAATATTCCCGGTTGGTTGTCTCTCAGCCCTGTTCAGGACCATCGCCGAAAACGGCGGCGGTTTGAAGCCGAAAACACCGCTTGCATTCTTGCAGAAAAAATGTAGGAAGTTTGTACATGCCTTGCAGAAATTATGCAAGATATCAAAATCCCACCCCAGAGCGCAGGAGCGCATGATGGCCGCGACCACCCTCACTGACCGCAAGAATGCAGCGATTTCCCGCGGCGTCGGCATGACCACGCAGATCTATGCCGAGCGTGCCGAGAACGCTGAAATCTGGGACAAGGAGGGCCGCCGCTACATCGATTTCGCCGCGGGCATCGCCGTGCTCAACACCGGCCATCGCCATCCGCGCGTGATCGCGGCGGTGAAGGATCAGCTCGATCATTTCACCCACACCTGCCACCAGGTCGTTCCCTATGAGAGCTATGTGCGCCTGGCCGAGCGGCTCAACGCGCTGACGCCGGGCGATTTCGCCAAGAAGACGATCTTCGTCACGACCGGCGCCGAAGCTGTCGAGAACGCCGTCAAGATCGCCCGCGCCGCGACCGGCCGCTCCGCTGTCATCGCCTTCGGCGGCGGCTTCCATGGCCGCACCTTCATGGGCATGGCGCTGACCGGCAAGGTCGTGCCCTACAAGGTCGGCTTCGGCGCGATGCCGGGCGATGTCTTCCACGTGCCGTTTCCGATCGATCTCCATGGCGTGACCTCCGAACAGTCGCTGGCGGCGCTGAAGAAGCTGTTTGCCGCCGATGTCGATCCGCAGCGCGTCGCCGCGATCATCATCGAGCCGGTGCAGGGCGAGGGTGGCTTCTATCCGGCGCCGGCGTCGCTGATGAAAGCGCTGCGCGAACTGTGCGACCAGCACGGCATCCTGCTGATTGCCGATGAGGTGCAGACTGGCTTTGCCCGCACCGGCAAGATGTTTGCGATGGATCATCATGCCGTGGCGCCCGACCTGGTGACGATGGCCAAGAGCCTCGCCGGCGGTTTCCCACTCGCCGCCGTCACCGGCCGAGCGGAAATCATGGACGCACCGGGACCGGGCGGGCTGGGCGGCACCTATGGCGGCAGCCCGATCGGCGTCGCGGCCGCCCATGCCGTGCTCGACGTCATCGAGGACGAGGATCTCTGCGGCCGCGCCAACCAGCTCGGCAACCGGCTCAAGCAGCGCCTGGAATCGCTGCGCGAGAAGGCGCCGCAGATCGTCGATATCCGCGGTCCGGGCTTCATGAACGCGGTCGAGTTCAACGACAGGACGACGAAGCTGCCGAGCGCCGAGTTCGCCAACAAGGTGCGGCTGATCGCGCTCGATAAGGGCCTGATCCTGCTGACCTGCGGCGTGCATGGCAACGTCATCCGCTTCCTCGCCCCGATCACCATCCAGGACAGCGTCTTCGGCGAGGCGCTCGACATTCTGGAGAGCGCGATCCTCGAAGCAAGCGCCGGCAACTAGCCGGAGCCCCCGTCCATTTTCCGGAGCAGATCACATGGCCTTCACGACCGCGTTGACCAAGCATGTTTCCTTCTCGTCGCGCTTCCTGCGCGACACCGGCTACATCGACGGCGTCTGGACCGCGGGAGACGCGAGCAGGACCTTCGACGTGCTGAACCCGGCAACCGGCGAAGTGCTGGCGTCACTGCCCGACATGGGTGCCGCCGAGACGCGGGATGCGATCACCGCCGCCCATGCCGCGCAGCCGGCCTGGGCGGCGCGGCCGGCCAAGGAGCGCGCCGCGATCCTGCGCAAATGGCACGAGCTGATGGTCGCCAACGCCGATGAGCTAGCGGCCATCCTGACCGCCGAAATGGGCAAGCCCTTCGCCGAGGCGCGCGGCGAGATCCTCTACGCCGCCGCCTATGTCGAGTGGTATGCCGAAGAAGCCAAGCGCATCTATGGCGAGACGATCCCGGCGCCGTCGAATGACAAGCGCATGATGGTCATCAAGCAGCCCGTCGGCGTCGTCGGCACGATCACGCCGTGGAACTTTCCCGCCGCGATGATCGCCCGCAAGGTCGCGCCGGCGCTCGCCGTCGGCTGCACGGTCGTCTCGAAGCCCGCCGAGCAGACGCCGCTTTCGGCGCTGGCGCTGGCCGTCCTTGCCGAGCAGGCCGGCGTGCCGGCGGGCGTCTTCAACGTCATCGTCGGCGAAGACGGTCCGGCCATCGGCAAGGAATTGTGCGGTAACGACAAGGTGCGCAAGATCAGCTTCACCGGCTCGACCGAGGTCGGCCGCATCCTGATGCGCCAGTGCGCCGACCAGATCAAGAAGGTCAGCCTCGAGCTCGGCGGCAATGCGCCGTTCATCGTCTTCGACGATGCCGATCTCGACGCCGCGGTCGAAGGCGCGCTCGCCTCCAAGTACCGCAATGCCGGCCAGACCTGCGTCTGCGCCAACCGCCTCTACGTCCAGTCCGGCGTCTATGACGCCTTCGCCGCCAGGCTCGCGGCAAAGGTGGCGGCGATGCCGGTCGGCGACGGCTTCGAGGCAGGCGTGATGGTCGGCCCGCTGATCGACGACAAGGGCTTGGCGAAGGTCGAGAGCCATGTCGAGGACGCGGTATCGAAGGGTGCCAAGGTGCTGACCGGCGGCAAGCGCATCAAAGGCGCCGGCACGTTCTTCTCGCCGACTGTGCTGACGGGCGTCACAAGCGGCATGCAGGTGGCGCGCGAGGAGACCTTCGGTCCGGTCGCGCCGCTCTTCCGTTTCGACACAGTCGAGGACGTGATCGCGCAGGCGAACGACACCGAATTCGGACTTGCGGCGTATTTCTTCGCAGGCGACCTGAAGAAGGTCTGGCGGGTGGCCGAGGCGCTGGAATACGGCATGGTCGGGATCAACACCGGCCTGATATCCAGCGAAGCGGCGCCGTTCGGCGGCATCAAGCAGTCCGGCCTCGGCCGCGAAGGCTCCCGCCACGGCGCGGACGACTATCTGGAAATCAAATATCTCTGCATCGGCAATCTGTAGGCAGCTACTCTCGACTCAAGCGGCAACATCTGGCCCGTTGCCGACATCAGCCCGGACAGGTGCCGGTTGCAGGGTCCGCAGGCAGGAAGAAGCTTCGCCGCTCGCAAGCGGTGAGCTCGCGAGGCACGGTGCGCCGGGCGAAGTCGATGAGGTCCTTGGGCGCCTGGAAGACACGAACGATAGGGACACTTTTTTCGCCGGCAACAATTGCGACGCGGGTGCCGTCGGAACTGAAAGCTGCGCGTGTAAAGCCCAGTAGAACGGTTGCTTCGTCGTGGCTGCCAAGGACGGCAATTTGGCGCCCCGATTGCGTCGCCCATAGCCGCACCGTGCGATCTTTCGAGGACGCGGTCACGACATACAAACCGTTGGGACTGAACTGGGCGCTGTCGACGGCGCCGCTGTGGCCCCTTAGAACGGCCCTTTCCAGTCCGCCAGCGACCCCCCAGATGCGGACGGTTCCATCGCGCGAGCCGGTCAGCAGCGACTGACCGTCGGGGCTGAAGGCGAGGACCGTTAGCGCGCCGGTGTGTCCCACTAGCGTTCCGACGTTTGCTCCGTCCGCGGTCGACCAAATGCGAGCCGTGTGGTCGAGTGAGCCTGTGGCGACGAGTTGACCGTCCGGGCTGAAGGCCGCTGCCGTGATGCGATCCTGATGCCCCACAAGAACCCTGAGCTCGGCTCCGCCCGTCGTCAGCAGGTGGCCCGCATTGTCTTCCCTGGCCGAGAGGATCAGATTTCCGTCGGGACTAAGAATGGCCTGCGGCAGATTGCTGCTTGTATTGATGACGGCCAGCTTAGTGCCGTTCGCCGCGTCCCACAGCTGCGCGGTGCCGTTCATCGATGCGCAGAGAAGCGATTTGCCATCGCGACCAAACTGGATCTGGATCAGGCCGCCATGTGATCGGAACTGGGCGGTCTCCGAACCCGTGGCCACATCCCAAATTCGGACCTGGCCCTCAAGCGATGCCGTCGCGACGCGCCTTCCATCTAGGCTGAACGTCGCGCTTTGAACGATCTCATGTGTATCGAGCCGGATTGTCTCGCGCCCGCTCACGACATCCCACAGGTGCGCCGCGCTGTCGCCGCCGCCGGTCAGCAGGTGGACATTGTCGGGACTGAAGACCGCGAAAGTCGGCCGGTATTCATGCGAGAGCGCGGTCGTGAGGGCGCCGTCGACATCCCACAGCCGAGCGGTGCCATCATGTGAAGCAGTGAGAAGAATGTTGCTGTCAACCGGGCTGAATTCCAGATGCTCGACCAAAGATTCATGGCCGGCGATCGTCGTCACCAACGAGGCGCGTTCAACGTCCCAGATGCGGATCGGCCCATTGACCGAGGCGGTCGCCAGGAAGCGGTCGTCCGGGGTGAAAGCACCGGTCATCTCCACATCACGTTCATCCGTGTCGATGTCTGCCTTCAATCCCGAAACCTCCTGGCCGAGCACATCATCCAGCGTTCCCAACACTCCATCCCAAATCCGGGCAGTGCCATCGAGGGATACAGTGGCGATTCGCTGACCCCCGTGACTGAAAATCACGCCGTTCAATTGCGTGTCGCTCTTGCTGCCGGCCAACTTTGCGATCTCCGTTCCTTTCGACACATCGAAAAGGCTGGAAGTGTCGCGGTGTGAATGCCAACCCCACGGGCCGGCCAGCATCCGGCTTCCGTCCGGGCTGAACGCCAGGCTGTAGGGCCAGGAGGTCACTCGGATTGACCGCGTCAGCGCGCCGTCTGCGCTATTCCAGATCGAAACAAAATGCCTGCCTGCCGTCGCGAAGCTGCGGCCGTCTGAACTGAAAGCAGCACGCGTATATGCGTCGCTCCTTACACCTAGGACTTTCTTTCCGGTCCGAGCATCCCAGAGCGTTGCATCGCTGTTCTCCCCCGCCGTCAGCACCCGGGTGCCATCCGGGCTGAAGATTGCCGTCGGATAGTTGCTTACAGGCCGCAGGATGAAGAGCTGTTCTCCCGATGTGGCCTCCCAAAGGCGTGCAGTGCCATCCCTCGCGGCCGTCAGGATACGGCTCCCATCCGGGCTGAATTCAGCCCTCTCCAGGGCCTCTTCATGTCCTTTTAGAACTGCGGTTTCGGCGCCGCTGGAGATGTCCCAGACGGCTGCAGTCTTGTCGTGGGATGCGGTGACGATGCGATCGCCGGCCGGATTGAATGCCGCATCCGTCACGCCGGCCCCATGCCGGAAGATTTTGATCTGTCGGTGCGCCAGCAGAGCCTTGTAGAGGGCTGTCTCAGCCTCGAAGAGATAGGGCCGCTTGGGCTGGTCTTTCGAGGACAGTGCTTCGAGCGCCAACAGGATCGCAGCCTCGGTGTTGCCTCTCGACGCGGACTGCTCCGAAAGAAACGAGAGCGAAAGAGACTGATTGCGCAGCGCCTGATCGCGTTGGCCCCTTGCCTCTTCCCGCGCTTTGAAGGCGACCAGCGCGCCTGCGCCCGCCATGAGAGCGAGCGCGATCGCCACGATCGCGGCATTGCGCGTCCGTCGGGCGAGCCGGTTTGCTGCGACAGCCGCGAGGCTCCGGCGCTCGGCCTCGCGCTCCAGGCGCTCGCGTTTTGCCTCTTCGGCGGCCTCGATCAGCGCCAGCTCCGCGTGCCGATCCTTCTCCTCTTTCTGCCGATGGGCACGCAAGGACGCCTCGATGTATTCGAGGACGGCATCGTCGACCTCCTCGCGTCTTGACAGCATTAGCTCTTCGCCCTCCGCGAGACGTTTGCCGGACGGAAGGAGAAGCTCTCGATTCCTGTTCTCCAGGTGCCAACGGTGAGCGTCGGCCCTGAGGCGGTCGCGTGTCTCGAGGAAGTTCCGGTTTGCGTTCACAATGTCACCGGCGCGCGGCCAACGGCTCAGCAGTGCTTCATGTGCTACGCGGACGACGACATGGCCTGCGGCGTCCTCATCGCTGACGAGAAGCCGTGCGTCGATCAGGGCCCTGACGAGGGCCGATCGCGCGGGAGTGCCTGCAACTTCGGTGAGCAGGGCAGGACGCGCCGTCACCGTTTCATCGCCCGGATTTGCCGTGGTGAGGGCGCCCAGCACCGCGGGCAAGGCCTCCTGGATCTTGGGCGCCAGCAGGTCTACGACTTCATCGGCGCGGCGCGCGATTGCGCCTTCGAGCCCGCCGAGCGCGCGATAATGCGCAAAGGTGAGGAGCCGGCGCTCGCGACCGGCCTCGTACAACGCGTCGAGCACAAACTCGAGAAGCGGCAATGATCCGGGATCGGCAGCGGCTGCCTCCTGCAGCACATCATCGAGCCGCCCCAACTCGGCATTCTGCTCGAAGCGGAGCCCGGCAACGCCCGCGGGCTCGCGGATGATCTGCGCGATCTCCGGGCCGGTCGGCGGCAGGAGTTCGTAGCTGGCGAGACCGTCCTTGAGCGCCGAGAAGCCCGGCACCTCGCCGCAGCGGTGAAAGAAGTCCGAACGGATCGCCGCGATCACCCAGACCAGTCCGCTCGCGGCCAGCACCGCCATGAACCGCACAAGGGCCTCGCGCGTCGCCGGTTGCTTCTGCGTGGTGAACAGCTCCTCGAGCTGATCGATGGCAACCAGCAATCTGATCTGCGAGCGGGCCGATCCGCCAGCCCTGCCAAGTGCCTGCCGGATCATCGCCAGCGCCCGATCCGGAGCGTTCCTGCAGAGCAGCGCCAGCTCCGCGGCTGTTACTTCGCGGGACAGTTCCGGCACAGCAGCTTCGCCAAGCAGTGCCGCAGCCAGCACAGCGAACGCATCCGGCCCTTCTGAGAGGCGGATCAGGCAGCGGCGCCACAGGGATATGCCCGCCACGGCCCCAGGCCGCGTCAAAGACGGCATCAGGCCGGCGCGCAGCAGGGAAGACTTGCCGCAACCGCTCATCCCGTAAATGAGCAGGAATGCCGTGCCGCTGGCTGCCTGCTGCTCCAATCTTGCGGTGCAGGCAGCAATCGCCCGCGCCCGGCCGAAGAACAGGTCGGCATCTTCGAATTCGAAGGCATCGAGGCCGCGAAATGGCGACTTGACCGGTTCCTCCGAAGCAAGGGGTACGCGGTAGATGCGCAAGGCGCGCGCGACACTCTTCAGCTTGTGCTCGCCGAGATCGACGAATTCCAGCGAGAGCCGGTCTTGCGCCTGGGCGTGGACCGCTTCGGTGACGCAAATCCCACCCGGTCGGGACAGAATTTGCAGATGCGCGGCGACATCGACGGCCTCGCCCGCGAGGTGGTCCCCCTCGGCGACGACATAACCCAGGTGGACGCCGATGCGGAAGCGCAGGCGCTTTGTCTCGGGAACTTCGCAGTCCCGCCTGTCGACCTCATGCTGGATCTCGCTCGCACACCGCATCGCCTCGACAGGGCCGGCAAACTCGGCGACCAGGCTCCCTTCGCCGTTCCAGAACGCGCGACCCGCATGTTGGACCAGCAGCCGATCGATGATCTGCCGGTACTCCCGGAGAGATGCGGCGGAAATCCACTTGACTGTCGGCCGGCTCTCGGAGGCCAATTCGGCTGCCAGGATGGTCGCCATCCTCGGTCCGGCATTTGCGGGAAGGACCAGCCTGTAGCCGCGCCTCGGCACTGTCTGCACGACGGTCTGCCGGCTGTCGTTGAGCGCCGCACGGATCTCGTGAATGCATTGCACCAGGCTGTCGTCGGTGACGGCTATCCCGTTCCAGACCGCCCTCATCAGGTCGTCTTTGGTGACGACGCGATCCGCGTTCGCCAGAAGGTGACGAAGCACCGCAAAGGTCTGCTGGCGAAGTGCGATGGTCCTGTTGGACTTGTCGCGCAAGGTCTCGCTGCTCACGTCGGCGGTAATGCCGTTGAGTACGAACGTCGTGGGCGGCGAGCTATCCAAGCCGGTTTCCTCACGCACGAAGCCGCAGTCCAATGCTTCGATATTAGCACGGACTGCGAAGCGTCATCACCATCCGACGGGCGCGGAGCGCAGATTTCGGCGAATGATCGGAAGCTGTTCGTGACGCGCAGGACGCCTCGGACCGACAATTGCATGTCAGCGAGAGGCTCGCCATGGACGACCTTGTGCGGATTGCTCGATGTGCGGGTGCAAGACCGGTGCTGCGGCTCACGGCCGTCTGCTTTCTGCTCTTCGCTATGGCGTCGCAGGCTCTCGCGACCGACCGTCCCGCTGACCACCTGGCCGAAGTCGATCTGCAATTGATCCTGGCCGTGGACGTTTCGCCCTCGATGAGCAACGTTGAGCAACGAGTGCAACGCGACGGCTACGTCAGCGCCTTCCGCCACGCAGACATCGCGACCGCCATCAAGTCGGGAGAGCGGGGCAGAATTGCAGTGCTTTATCTGGAGTGGGCAGGGCCAGACCAGCAAACAGTCATCATGCCGTGGACAATTGTTGAAGGCCGCGAGGACGCCCTGATCTTGGCAGACAGGCTCGCGGCGCTGCCGTTGACCGTAGGTCGCGGAACGTCGATCTCCGGCGCATTGTGGGCGGCGCATGATCTGTTCGCGAAGAGTGGCTTGCGAAGCCCGCGCAGGGTTGTTGACGTATCCGGCGATGGACCCAACAATGCCGGAGCGCCGCTTGATCCCATCCGGCAGGTCCTTCTGGCGGAAGGCGTGACGATCAACGGGTTGCCGATCGCACTGCCCCGCATCGGCTGGGCCGGCGGGTTTGCGATCTACGACCGTTCCTATCTGCAATCCTATTTCGAACGCTGCGTCATTGGCGGACCAGACGCATTTGCGATCGGCGTCACCGAGGCCGCCATGTTCGCTACCGCGGTCCGGCTAAAGCTGGTGCGTGAAATTTCCATGAACATGGGTCAGGTGATCCACGCCGCCTACACGACGCGTTCCGACCGCACAGCCGACTGCAACATGATCGCTCAGTCGCCGGGCCGGTAAGTTCGGCAATGGGGACCGCGATGCAGGGCAGCAACGGAAGGCGCAAAGTCTAGTGGTGATGCGCTAAGTATGTGCGTTACCTAGCATCGCCCGGAGGCCTGAGTCGTACTGGCGGAGACGTTCCTCGATCCATTGCGCCGTGCGGCCGTGGGCGTCCGAAAACAGCTCGGAATGCCGACTCCAATCCATGAAGGTGCTCGAGACCTGCGGACAGACCAAGACATCCTCGTCGCCGACGGCAATGTCCTGCGGCCCGTGTGCCAGCATACTCGCGGCAATAACCTGAAGCATGCTCGGAACCTGCGGCAGGCGGGCACGGCCGAAAGGGTTCAGCAGGGCGACCGCCAGTTCCGATCTTCCGGGGATGCGGTCATAGTCGACGTGGTATTTTTGCGGTCCATTGGACCCAAAGCTCACGATCACATTGGGGCCGGTCTTGAGTTCCCTCATCTGTTCCAGCGGCAAATTGTTCATGATGGCGCCGTCCACCAGCATATCGCCGTCAGCCGTAAAGAACGGCGGCAGGACACCCGGGAGCGAGCCGGATGCCCGAACGGCTTGCCAGAGTTTCCCACGACGGTGGACATGGGGCTGACGGCTGCTCAGATTGGTCGAAAGCGCAAAGAACGGAAGCCAAAGATCTTCGATCAGGACGTCGCCGTATTCTTCCCGAAGGGCTCGATCGAAGGCTTTGTGATCTAGAAGCGCGAAACGCGGCAAGGTGGGGCGCCGAAACGCCCTGCTCTTAACAAATACGTTGTGCGTGCCGCGGTCGATCTGCTCCGCGTCCAACCCTCTTGCGAAGCCGGCCATCATCGCGGCTCCGGAACTCGTCCCGCCGAGATAGTCGAAGCGCGCGCCCGCCTCGACGAAGGCCTTGTAGACGCCCAGATGGGCGCTGCCCAGGGACCCACCCCCCGCCGCCACGAAGCCACGGGCCTTGCAGGAAATAAATCGGACCAGGCGCTGGATATCAGACGCGTCCTCCAGCGCAACATGATGATGCTGGCCGACATGGGGACGCTCATCGAGCCACGCAGAGGTCCCGTAGACCGCAGCCGAGCGATTGTCGTGAATTAGGACAAGCCGACCGGTCGATGGTGGATGGACCGATAGCGCCAATTCCTCGGCCGTGTTCAAGCGAGGCGAGGAGGATGCGTTCGCTACAAGCAGGACGGTATCGGCCTGGCGAATGCAGACTCGTGTCCATTCATTAGGTTCTTCATCGGCGACGTAGACAACGAATTCAGCTTGCGCCTCGAGTTCGTTCAACCAGTTAAGGACCGGCTGGTCGTCGATCGGACGACCCGCGAACCTCGCGTGGACGTCATGCCGGGAAACGAACTGAGCGTGCGTGAGCGCACCGAACTCTTGCTGTAGGTGCCCGATGAAAACCGGTGAGATGCGGCTTCCGCCGGCTGCGATGATGGCAAGCGTTCGGATCTTGGCAGGTTTCTGACGTGACAAAATCGGAGATTGCGTGGCGAACCGGCGCGCCAGAGATGTTGTGACCGCCTCTCTCAGGTTCGGCAGAGCCTCGGCCGCCTTCTCGAAATGATTGCGACTGATTTCAAGGACGATCGAATCGCGCGCTGCAAGGACAGTGGCCGTACGGGGCAGGCCTGCAAAGAAACCAATTTCGCCGACCAGTTCGCCCTGTGCGATCTCGGCGACCGAGCCAATCCGATCTCCTTTGTGTACCGTAAAGCGACCGGACAGCACGACGAAGAACCTGTCCGATGGATCGCCTTCGCGAACCAGGACCTCACCGCGCCTTAGGACTAGACGGTCGGATTCGGCGGCCAAAGCCTCGAGCGCCAGCAACGACGCACGATCGAACATCAATGTCGCCGACAATAGTCTCGCGGCGAGAGAATCGACGGAGGACATTTGAGCCATCCCGAGGACGCATTCGCTCCGGCAATTGTATCCCGTGCCGCTCGTTTTTACAGCGTCGCAAGGCGCATTGGTTTCCGGTGGCGTCTGTGAGGCGCTCGATCCGCGGCAACTGGTGGGTAGCAGCGAGAGGCTTCGGAAGCCTAGGTGTTGTTAGCGGTGGTGGCGGAGGACCGTTCTCTCCGCTTCAACATTCGGCACCGGCCCATCTGTCGGTGGACTGGTAGCGGGAGAGCGCTACCGCTTTTCCCCCCACCTATCAGATCGACGGTTCCTGCTCCGTCGAATCAGACCGGCAGGCCAAGTTGCTTTCGAAGGCTTTTGTCGAACGCTGAGGCGGGAACGAAACGGCGCAGGAAGCTGACCTGGCGAGCCGTTTTTCCCGCCGTGTAGCGCCGCTTCGGGTCTGGGTCGGTCGCAGCCGCCAGAACTGTCTTGGCCACCACCTCGGGCGTATCACCCTTTTCCATCGCTTTCCGAACCGCCGCTTTCATGCCGGCCCGCGATGAGTTGTAGATATCGAGCAATTGATCCGGGGTGGCGAGGCTTTCTTCGAATGACGTGCGGGTATAGGCGGGCTCGACCAATGCCACTCGAATTCCGAACGGGCGCACTTCGTGGTCGAGCGATTCGGAGTAGCCCTCAATTGCGTGTTTGGTCGAGGCGTAAAGCGCGAAATAGGGAGCGGGGATGAACCCCTGCACCGAACTCACATTGACGATCCGGCCCTCGTTCTGACGTCGCATCGTCGGCAGGACTGCGTTTGTCATGCGGAAAACGCCAAAGACGTTCACGTCGAACAGCGCCTGAGCTTGAACAGTCGAGGATTCCTCGGCCGCGCCAAACAGGCCCATACCGGCATTGTTGACAAGCAGGTCGATGCGCCCGGTTTCGGCCAGCACATCGTCGACCAGCTGTGACACGGATGTGTCATCGGTCACGTCGCAGGTCAGCATCGTCACGCCGTCGCTTTTTCCAGCGATCGCGCGACGGCTGGTGCCGAACACACGAAAACCAGCGCTCTGCAGGGCATTGGCCGTTGCATGTCCGATGCCCGAGGATGCCCCTGTGACGATGGCAACGCCGGGATTGATCTTGTTCATGGAAATCACTTTCTTTGAGTTGGATTAGAGTGAGAAGAGGCAGAAAGACCGAAGCAAAGGCGTCGATCATCGAGGGCTTCGGCGGTCACGCCGGGCACCTTCCCAGCGCCGGAATAGAGCGCTGGCGTTGACCCCTCCGAAGCCAAAACCGTTGGAGATCGCGTACTCCATCTCCATTGACCTGGCCCGGTTCGCGACGAAGTCGATCCCTTCGCCCGCTGGATCAGGCGCGTTCAAATTGAGGGTGGGCGGTGCCACCTGATCCCTGAGCGCAAGGATCGTGAAGATCGCGCCAAGCCCGCCGGCGGCGCCGAGCAGGTGGCCTGTCGCCGACTTCGTTCCGCTGACGGCTATCCCGAAATCGTGCCCGAACACGCTCTTGATCGCTTCGATCTCACCAAGGTCGCCCACCGGCGTGGAGGTTGCATGGGCATTGAGATGACGGACCTCGCGCGCCGAAATCCCTGCCTGAGCGATTGCAATCTCCATAGCTCGGCGCGCGCCATCGCCGTCCTCGGGACCTGAAGTGACGTGATACGCATCCGCCGTCGTGCCGTAGCCGACGACCTCGGCGAGCGGTTCCGCGCCGCGCGCCAGTGCATGGCTCAACTCCTCGATGACCAGGATGCCAGCGCCTTCGCCCATGACGAAGCCGTCCCGTGACATGTCGAACGGACGAGAGGCCTGGTCGGGGCGATGATTGTAGGAGGTCGAAAGCGAGCGTGCCGCCGCAAAGCCGCCCAGACTGACCACGTTCATGCAAGCTTCGGTGCCACCGCACACGGCGACATCCGCGTCATCGGCCCGGATGAGGCGGGCGGCATCGCCGATTGCTTGGATACCTGCCGCACAGGCCGTCACAGGCGCGCCGAGCGCCCCCTTGAATCCGTAGCGAATCGAGATGTGGCCGGCCGCCATGTTGACCAGAAAGGATGGGACCGTGAATGGTGAAAGACGCCGTACTCCGCGCTGGTCGACTGTCCGCACCGCCTCCGTGATGGCCGGAAAACCTCCGACACCTGAAGCGATGATCGTTGCGGTGCGAACCCGATCGCTCTCCGAACTCGGCTCCCATCTCGCCTGGGCAAGCGCCTCTTCCGCCGCGGCCAACGCGAAAAGAATGAATCGGTCGATTCTGCGCTGGTCCTTCGGAGCCACGAAGGCATTGGCATCGAGGCCGGCCTCGGGATCGTCTTCCAGGGAGGGAACCACGCCGCCGACCTTTGCGGGCAACTCTCCCACGACCTCGTCCGCAAGCCTCGCGATGCCCGAGCGACCGCTCACGAGCCGCGTCCAGGTTGCCTCGACGTTTGCAGCAAGCGGCGTGACCGCTCCCATGCCTGTAACGACTATGCGTCGCATATACTCACCTATCAAATCGCTTGCGCCGCGAGGCTCTGCCCCACGCGCTGGCACAATCCTGACGGACGTTGGATTGCCGCTTACCCATCTGCCTAAAGAGGTGGATAGAAGCTGTGGCGCTGTGCATCCCGCTTGGAGAAACCACCGTCATAGGGGCGGCTCTTCCTGAGCATTGCTGGACGATGATCGCTGCAGCACGCTCTCGGCTGCGGCTTGCAGAAACTGCTTCGACAGTTGCTTGTCGTTGACGGCCCGTGAAAGGACGACCGCACCGACCATCGTCGAGAGGACGGCCATGGCCTTTCCATCGGGATCCTCGCCGTGGGCATCGCCAACCCATCCATCGAGCAGTTCGAGATATTCCCTGATCCCGGCTTCGAAGGATGCTTTTACGTCGCTGCCCTGCCTGGCTGCATCCGAGCCCAGCGCCACGACCGGGCAGCCGTCCATCCTTTCTTCGCGATGTCCGGCGCTGAGGTAGAACTCGATCACTGCACCAAGCGGGTCCTTGGGATTTTTCGCGGCCGCGTCCGACCATCGACGCGATGCGTGCTCCAGTGCCCGCCTGGACGCCAGCGCCTCCAAGTCCTCCTTTGATGCGAATTGCTTGTAAAAGGCGCCTTGGGTCAGCCCGGCGCCCTTCATCAGATCCTTAAGGCCGATGCCGTCAAAGCCATGCTTCCGGAAAAGGCGGCTTGCCACATCGATCACCGTCTCGCGGTTTTCCGCGGCCTGAGTGCGACTCACGCGCATCATCGATCTCCTTTTTTAGATTGCATTCGTAATCTATACCAGTTATAGAGTGTGAATGCAATCTATTTTGACGTGAGGCGATGGGCATGAAAAAGAGATCCCTAATTGTGCTGGGCAGTATCCTGATCGCAGGATCAGCGGCACTGGCATTCGTGACACTTTCTGACCGCACGCAGGCAGCCGCCGTCGCTGCCGACCCGAGGCAGGAACCTCCGATCGTCAGACTGGTGACGGGAGAGCAAGTCACCGGCTCTGCGCGCAGTTTTACCGGCATTGTCGCGGCGCGAGTGCAGAGCAACCTTGGTTTTCGCGTGCCCGGCAAGATTGTCCAGCGCCTCGTGGATGCTGGCGATCAGGTCAAGGCTGGACAGCCGCTCATGCGGATCGACGAGACCGATCTACAACTTGCGCTCACGGCAAAGCGCAACGCAGTCGCCGCGGCACACGCTGTCCTAATCCAGGCGGCAGCAGACGAGAAACGCTATGCGGCTTTGGTGAAAGACGGATTGGCTGCAACTCCGCAGCGATACGAACAGGCCAAGACCGCGCTGGATACCGCTACGGCCCAGCTCGCCGCCGCCGAAGCGGAAGCGAAGGTCGCGGAGAACGAAGCGACATACGCAGTCCTGGTGGCGGACGCCGATGGAACGGTGGTCGATACGCTCGGTGAGCCGGGTCAGGTCGTCTCCGCCGGCCAGACAGTGGTCCGGATCGCCCAGGCCGGCCCCCGCGAAGCGGTGGTATCACTTCCCGAAACGATCAGGCCGGCGATCGGCTCGGCGGCCGAGGCCAGCGTGTATGGTGGCGATGAGCACCGCCATGCGGCACATCTGCGACAATTATCCAACTCCGCCGATACCCAGACCCGCACCTATGAGGCCCGCTACGTGCTTGACGGTGAGGCTGCGGCGGCACCGCTTGGCGCGACGGTGACCATTCGGGTTGCAACCCAGGCGAGTCAGCCTGAGGTCCAGGTGCCGTTGGGAGCCGTGCTCGACGACGGCCGGAAGACTGGCGTTTGGGTCTTGGACAAGGGCACGTCGACCGTGCACTTTCAACCCGTCCAGCTTGTTCGTGTAGCCAGCGAAACCGCTGTGATCTCCGGACTAAGCTCCAGTGTTCCCATCGTGTCGCTCGGCGCTCATCTCCTGCAAGAGGGTGCTCGCGTGAGGACTGCCTCTGAAATCGGGAGCAACTGAGGATGACCCTCAATCTTTCAGCGCTCGCCGTTCGCGAACGGGCCGTCACTCTGTTCTTCATCCTCCTGCTGGTGGCTGCCGGCGCCTACGCCTTCCTTATGCTCGGCCGAGCGGAGGACCCCAACTTTACCATCAAGACCCTGACCGTCACGACGACATGGCCAGGCGCGACAGCGCGCGAGATGCAGGACCTCGTCGCCGAACCCTTGGAGAAGCGGCTTCAGGAGCTGACCTGGTACGACCGGGTGGAGACGACTACGCGGCCGGGCTATGCGTATATGACGGTCACGCTGAAGGACAGCACGCCGCCATCCGCCGTGCAGGAAGAGTTCTACCAGGCCCGCAAGAAGCTCGGGGATGAAGCCCGCAACCTGCCGCCCGGCGTCTACGGGCCCTTCATCAACGATGAGTACTCGGATGTCAGCTTCGCTCTTTATGCGCTCAAGGCCAAAGGCATGCCGATGCGTGAGCTGGCCAGGCAGGCCGAGGCGATCCGCCAGGACCTCTTGCACGTGCCCGGCGTCAAGAAGATCAACATCCTCGGTGAACGTCCCGAGCAGATTTTCGTCGAGTTCTCCTACGCCAGGCTGGCTACGCTCGGCGTGTCGGCCCAGGATATCATTGCCGCCTTGCAGCGGCAGAACACTGTCACCCCGGCGGGCTCGATCGACACTGACGGGCCGCAGGTCTTCATCAGGGTCAATGGCGCCTATGACAGTGTCCAGACGATCGCCGACACGCCGATCGTTGCCTCCGGGCGGACGCTCAAACTTTCCGACATCGCCGAGGTCCGCCGCGGCTATGAAGATCCTCCCACGTATCTCATCCGGCGCCAGGGTGAGCCCACGATCATGCTCGCGGCCGTTATGCAGGAGGGCTGGGATGGTCGCGCACTCGGCAAGGCGCTGGAGGACAGGACGGCGGCCATCGTACGGACATTGCCGCTCGGGATGACGCTCGACAAGGTGTCAGACCAAGCGGTCAACATTACCTCGGCCGTCGACGAGTTCATGATGAAGTTCGCGATGGCGCTGGGCGTCGTGCTGCTGATCAGCCTGCTGAGCATGGGCTGGCGGGTCGGCATCGTCGTGGCGGCCGCCGTCCCCCTGACGCTTGCCGCCGTGTTCCTCATTATGCTGGAGACGGGACGGTTCTTCGATCGCATCACGCTCGGCGCGCTCATCCTGGCGCTCGGTCTTCTCGTCGACGACGCCATCATCGCGATCGAGGTGATGGTGGTGAAGATGGAAGAGGGCATGGACCGTATCAAGGCGGCGGCCTATGCCTGGAGCCACACGGCGGCGCCGATGCTGTCGGGAACGCTGGTCACGATAGCCGGCTTCCTGCCGGTGGGCTTCGCTCGCTCGACGGCCGGCGAATACGCTGGCAACATCTTCTGGGTTGTGGGTTTCGCCCTCATCGTCTCCTGGATCGTCGCCGTGGTCTTCACGCCCTATCTCGGCGTCAAGATGCTGCCCGCCATCAAACCGATCGAAGGCGGTCACCACGCGATCTACGACACGCCTAACTATCGGCGCCTGAGGCGGCTCATCACTTTTGCCGTGCGCCACAAGTTCGTGACCTCCGGTATTGTCGGCATCGCTTTCACGCTCTCCGTTGTCGGCATGGGTGCCATCAAGCAGCAGTTCTTCCCCACATCCGACCGCCCGGAAGTGCTGGTGGAGGTTCGCCTGCCGGAAGGCACCAGCATCGAGACGACGACCGCCACGGTCGAGAAGCTCGAGCACTGGCTGGACGGACAGCCCGAAGCCAAGATCGTCACGAGCTATGTCGGTCAGGGCGCCCCGCGCTTCTTCTTCGCGATGGCGCCTGAGCTGCCCGATCCCGCCTTTGCCAAGATCGTCGTTCTGACCCCGAATGCCGAGGCGCGCGAGGAATTGAAGCACCGGCTTCGAGAGGCGGTGGCACAGGGCCTCGCGCCGGAAGCCAATGTGCGCGTCACGCAGCTCGTGTTCGGCCCCTACACGCCGTTCCCAGTCGAGTTCCGGGTCATGGGACCTGATCCTGCGCAACTCTACAGTATCTCCGAGAAGGCCCTCGGCATCATGCGGGGCGTCCCGGACGTGCGGCAGGCCAACCGCGACTGGGGCAATCGCACGCCCGTGCTTCGCTTCGTCCCGGACCAGGATAGATTGAGCCTCATCGGCCTGTCGCCGACCGAGGTGGCTCAGCAGCTGCAATTCCTCCTTACCGGCATCCCGGTCACGCAGGTCCGCGAGGACATCCGCAATGTCCCTATCGTGGCGCGCAGCGCCGGCGGCGAGCGGCTGGATCCGGCGCGCCTGGCGGATTTCTCATTGATGAGCCGCGACGGCCGGCAGATTCCGCTCGACCAGATCGGCCATTCCGAAATCCGTCCTGAAGAGCCGATCCTGAAGCGCCGCGACCGCACGCCCGTTATCACAATCCGCTCCGACATCAACGAAGCGACCCAGCCTCCGGAGGTCTCAAAACAGGTCGTGAAAGCCCTTCAGCCGCTGATCGCATCCCTTCCGGCTGGCTATAGCATCGAAATGGGCGGATCGATCGAGGAGGCTGAAAAAGCCAACACCGCGTTGGGCAAGATCTTCCCGGCCATGATCGCCGCCATGCTGATCGTCATCATGCTCCAAGTGCGATCCTTCTCGACGATGTTCATGGTCGTGCTAACGGGGCCGCTTGGCCTCGTCGGCGTCGTGCCGATGTTGCTCGTCTTCCACCAGCCCTTTGGCTTCAACGCCATTCTGGGCCTGATAGGATTGGCCGGCATCCTGATGCGCAACACGCTGATCCTGACCGAACAGATCAAGGAAAACCGCGCCGCAGGCCTCGACGCCTATCACGCCGTCATCGAGGCCACAGTGCAGCGCGCGCGGCCCGTGATCCTAACCGCGCTTGCCGCAGTGCTGGCCTTCATACCCCTCACGCACTCCGTCTTCTGGGGATCGATGGCCTATACGCTGATCGGGGGCACGGCGGTTGGCACGGTATTGATCCTACTCTTCCTTCCCGCGCTCTATACCGCGTGGTTCCGGATCAAGCCGACCGCGGACGAGAACCATGAGGCCGCCCCAACGCAAGAGCCAGAACCGCAACTGCGGCTGGCAATGGCCGCGGAATAGGACTCGTGCCGGATGAAATGGGGTCGAGGCCCGCCCAAAGGACTTGCCTTGCGGGCGGGACGATCGTGCCCGCTTCCAGATGCTCGACGGGCAAGTCTTGCAGATCCGATTGATCAGTCCCGGAGAGATCAATGAATCACCCGATCCGAGTGCGAACTGATCTCGACTCGGTGCGCGCGCGCATTCTTGAGGTAGCGGAGAAGCACTTTCGCCGCATCGGCTCCCATAGGACGTCGATGTACGACATCGCCTCAGACCTCGGCATGAGCCGGGCAAATGTCTACCGTTTCTTTCCCTCTAGGGATGCGATCAACGGGTTCATCTGCAAGCGGATCCTGGACGAGGCTGCCGATATCGCCTTTGCGATCGCACGTACGAACGCCACGGCGTCGGAAAAAATCAGTCGGCTTTTGATCGCAATTCACAATCATGGCAAGGCGACACTGATCGAGCAGAAGCACATGCACGACATGATTGTCGCGGTCATGCGGGAGGACCGGGAGATCGTCAAAGGTCATATTGAGTGGATGGTCACGATCTTCGAGGCGATCATCCGCGAGGGCATTGGAGCGGGCGAATTCAAGGTCAGCGACCCGGCAGAGGCGGCGCGCGCGGTCAAGACCGCGTTCATGCCGTTCTTCCATCCGGTTCTGATCGAGCACTGCGTCCAACACGGCGAAGACACCGAGGCGAGCTTGCGAGAGCAGATTGGCTTTATCCTGAAAGCACTTGCCAAGTCGGACTAAGCGGCATGCAGAAACAAACGTTAGGCAATGTGCGGCACCCAGGCGGACGCCTCAACCCTTGAAATCATTCAAGATTCTTGGACGGGGCGCCACCACAACTACCCGTTTTCGCTATGATTTCAATGGCTTATGATGATTTGGTAGCGGGAGAGGGACTTGAACCCCCGACCCCAGGATTATGATTCCCGTGCTCTAACCAACTGAGCTACCCCGCCAGGGCGGCGAAAAGCCCGAAATCCACCTAAATCTAAAGGCATGTCGGAGCGTTCACCAAGGTCGGCGCGGATATAAGGTTGCGAGGGCAAGCCTGTCAAGCTTCGATGCGGCCGCCCGCCCGGCTTATTTGCGCTGCAGCAAAAGCTTTGCCGGACAGGCATTTGATCTGGGGCGCGGGGTTGAGTTCGACGGGGCACGTCGCTATGTCTCGGCCACGAAATTCTAGAGTTTGAGCGAATGAAGCCGCGCATTGCAGTCCTCGGTTGCGGATACTGGGGCAGCAACCATATCCGCACTCTCAAGGCGCTCGGCGCCTTGCACGCGGTTTCGGACCTCAATCGCGCGCGCGCGGAAGGCTTTGCCAGCGAGCAGGACTGTCTGGCGATCGAACCTGAGCAGTTGTTCAAGCGCGACGACGTCGACGGCATCGTCATGGCGCTGCCGCCGCAGTTCCACGCCGACATGGCGGTGCGCGCCATCGAGGGCGGCAAGGACGTGCTGGTGGAGAAGCCGATCGCGCTGACGGTCGCCGACGCCGAGCGCTCGGTGCAGGCGGCAAGGGACCACGGCCGCGTCTTCATGGTCGGCCATGTGCTGCGCTTCCACCCCGCTTTCGAGACGCTCAAGGGCCTGATCGACAATGGCGAGCTCGGCGAGGTGCGCTACATCCATTCGCATCGCCTCGGCCTCGGCAAGTTCCACACCGAGAACGACGCGCTGTGGGACCTTGCGCCGCACGACCTGTCGATGATCCTGGCGATCACCGGCACCGAGCCGATCGAGGTGAGGGGCGAGGGCGCCGCGCTGCTCGACAATCTCAGCGACTTCGCGCATCTGCACATGCGCTTTCCCAACGGGCTGCGCGGCCATCTCTTCGCCTCGCGGCTCAATCCCTATCGCGAGCGGCGGCTGACGGTGGTCGGCACCAAAGCTATGGCGGTGTTCGACGATGTCGAGCCGTGGGAGCGCAAGCTCGCCGTGTACCGCCATGCGGTGTGGCAGGACAGCGGCCAGTGGGCCTTCACCGCCAACGAGCCGTCCTATGTGGCGGTCGGCGAAGGCATGCCGCTGACGCGCGAGCTGGCGCATTTCATGCGATGCATCGAAACGCGGGCCGAACCGCGCACCAGCGGCGAGGAAGCGATCAGGGTGCTGCGCATCCTGACTGCGGGCACCGTCACCCACTCCGGCCCTTCATCCTGAGCCCGGGCTAAAACGCCTTTGACGTCCGGAAATCGCGGCGAAGCGCGTCGCTATTCGGCGGGGATCTGCGCCGGGCGGGCGGCAAGCCGCGTCAGCATGGCCTCGGCCTCGGCGCCGCGCTCCGAGCGTTCGATGAAGCCGCCGCCGAACACGCGCGCCTCGTTGCCGTCGTCGGAATAGAGCACGCAGGCCTGGCCGGGCGCGATGCCCGACTCGCCGTCGACCAGTTCCACCGAGGTGACGCCGTCGCGGTGATGCAGCACCGCCGGACGCGGCGGGCGCGTCGAGCGGACCTTGGCGAACAGTTCCAGCCCGCCGGCCGGAACGTCGGCGAGCGGCCCGTCGCCAAGCCAGTTCATGTTGCGCAGATAGATCTTGTGCGTCTCCAGCGCCTCGCGCGGGCCGACGATGACGCGGGCACGGTCGGCGTCGAGATGGACGACATAGAGCGGCTCGCCGGAGGCGATGCCGATGCCGCGGCGCTGGCCGATCGTGTAGCGCAGGATGCCTTCATGGCGGCCGAGCACACGGCCGTCGATGTGGACGATGTCGCCGGGATTGGCGGCGGCAGGCTTCAGCTTGGCGATGATGTCTGAATATTTGCCCTGCGGCACGAAGCAGATGTCCTGGCTGTCCTGCTTGGCGGCGACCGTCAGTCCCATCTCCTCGGCGATGGCGCGAACCTGCGGCTTCGACAGGCCACCCAGCGGAAAGCGCAGATAGTCGATCTGCGCCTGCGTGGTGGCGAACAGGAAATAGCTCTGGTCGCGGTCGGCATCGACCGGGCGGTAGAGCGCGCGATGGGCGCCGTTGGCGCCGGAGCGGATGTAGTGGCCGGTGGCCAGAGCATCGGCGCCAAGGTCCTGCGCGGTCGCCAGGAGGTCGGCGAACTTCACCGTCTGGTTGCACGAAACGCAGGGAATCGGCGTCTCGCCCGCGACATAGGAATCGGCGAAGGGATCGATGACCGCCTTGCGGAAGCGCTCCTCATAGTCGAGCACATAATGCGGGATGCCGAGCGTCTCGGAGACACGGCGGGCATCGTCGATGTCCTGGCCGGCGCAGCACGAGCCGGCGCGATGCGTCGCCGCGCCATGGTCATAGAGCTGCAACGTGACGCCGACGACGTCATAGCCTTCGCGCTTCAGGATGCCGGCGACGACGGAGGAATCGACGCCGCCCGACATGGCGACGACGACGCGGGTGTTTTCGGGGCGTCCGGGAAGGTCGAGGCTGTTCATGGTTCTTTCGTTCTGCGTGGCGTCTGAATGCCAATGGCCGGAATATAGGTCAAGCACCCGCGTGGCGCCAGCGTCTCCCGGACGGGTCGATTTTTTGCCTGCAAAATCAATGCCCGGCGGCGCATCTCTCAAATGCCGAGGAAAACGCTAACGCGACGTTCACGATCCTTACCTAGTCATTAGGGTTCGCTTAGGCAATTTTTAAAGCTGTGGCGGTACTGTGGCGGGGATTGGGTCTTTGAGTTTTTTGTAGAGAGTACGATGACCGATCTGGTTAGACCGCGAGTCAAGTATGTTATCGGGCCTGACGGCAGCCCTCTTACGATTGCCGATCTGCCGCCGACCAATACGAGGCGCTGGGTTATCCGGCGCAAGGCGGAAGTTGTGGCCGCGGTGCGTGGCGGACTGCTCAGCCTCGAAGAGGCTTGCCAGCGCTACAAGCTCACCACCGAGGAATTCCTCTCCTGGCAAGCGTCGATCGACGAATACGGCCTTGCCGGGCTGCGCACGACGCGCATCCAGCAATACCGGCATTGAGGCCTCTCCAGGCTAAACGAAGGGCGCGGTAACCGCGCCCTTCGTGTTTTTGTCGGATCGTCCCGCGCTCAGACTGCCAGCACCACCTTGCCGATCGGCCTGGCGGCGAGGAAGGCATGGGCGTCGCCGGCTTGCGCCAGCGGAAAGCTTTCCGCCACATGCACGGCAAGCTTCTTCGCGTCGATCAGTTTGCCGAGTTCAATGAGACCGTCGCGATCCGGCACCACCGACATGCGCTCGACGCGGATGCCGCGGGCGCCGGCCGTTGCCCTGGTGGCGTCGTGAACGTTGAGCAGCGAAACCAGCACGCCGCCGTCACGCACGACTTTCAGCGACTGATCGGCATGATCGCCACCGATTGCGTCCAGCACCAGATCGACATCGCCGACCTTTTCGGTGAAATCGCCTGCGGTGTAGTCGACGACCTCGTCGGCGCCGATCGATCGCACGAAGTCGAGCTTGTCGGGACTGGCGGTGGCGATGACATGGGCGCCGAGCGCCTTGGCGATCTGCACCGCCAGATGGCCGACCCCGCCGGCCGCCGCGTGCACCAGCACGCGCTGACCCTTTCTCAGGCCGCCGTGGCGGACGAGGCCTTGCCAGGCCGTCAGGCCGGCCAGCGGCAGCGCCGCGGCGTGGATGTGATCGATGCTGTCGGGCTTTGGCGCAATCTCGTCGGCGGGGGCCACGGCGAGTTCGGCGTAGGCCGCCGCCTGCTTCGGAAAGTGCGGCATGCCGAACACCTGATCGCCAACCTTGAGGCCGCTCACATCGGGGCCAAGCGCCTCGATGGTTCCGGAAATGTCCCAGCCGAGGATGAAGGGCGGCTCGCCGAGCAGCGGGTAGTGGCCGCCGCGCACCGCGCCGTCGACAGGGTTGATGCCGGCCGCGCTGACGCGGACCAGCACTTCGCCGGCCTTCGGCGCCGGGTCCGGCCGGTCGGCGATGACAAGGACGTCGGGACCGCCGACGGTATTCTGGGTAACGGCACGCATGAGAGGCTCCTCGTATGTTGGTGTGCCGCTATCATTTGGATAGTAATATTCCCTTGTCCAGTATGTACCTTTTCTATATATAGGCACCTCATGGATAGCGATAACGACTCCCCTTTCGGCTATGACGCGTACCGGCGGACGTGCCCTTCGCACACCGTGCTCGAAATGCTGGCCAGCAAATGGGTCTACCTGACCGTCTGCGCGCTGCGCCGCGGGCGGATGCGCAATGGCGAGCTGGCCCGCAAGCTCGAAGGCATCACGCCGAAAATGCTGACGCAGACGCTGCGTGTGCTCGAGCGCGACGGGCTGGTGCGGCGGGAGATCTTTCCGGTGATCCCGCCAAGGGTCGAATATGAGCTGACCGATCTCGGCCGGAACCTGGCGGGACTGCTCAATCAGATACGGTCCTGGTCGGAAGAGCACGCGCCCGACATCAAGGCGGCCCGCACCCGGGCATCGATGGATCCTCAAGAGGATCATGCGACGCTGGGCTGAGCGGTCGCCAGGCTCCTGGCCGGCGGTTCGCCGGCTTGCATCGCGGAGGTAGCGCTCGGCGGCGGCTTTACCCGATCATTGCGCTGCGGCCGCCGAGTTCGGCGTCGCGAATCTTGGTGTCGCGCGATTCCAGCATCTCTGCCTTGGAAAGCTCCGCTTCAGCTTCGCCGAGTAATGATTCGGCAGCGCTTCGCTGTTGGGCGAGGTCGCTTTGCGAATTTCTAAGGTTGTCGCGGCGCAGGCGCGCCGCCTTGGCGAAGGTCGGATAGGCAAAATGGTTGATGTCGGTGATGCCGGCCTTCTTCTCCTCGGCGGCGATCTGCACCTCCAGTTCGACGGCCATGCGTTCGAACTCGGCGATCATCATGTCGAGCTGCAGCAGCTGCCGCCGCTTCTCATTCACCTGAAACTGTTTCAGCCGAACGAGGTTTTCACGTGACTTCATGATTCGGTACTCCCGGAAACGCACACCCGCACATATCGTCCAATCCGCCCGGAAAGGCCCAAGCGCTGCCCGTATCCCCTGGCTTTCCCCCCACTATGGGAAACAAACTCCTAAAGTTTTTTGCCGTTGGTAACCATTCGTTTACGGGCATTGTTAATCATACGGCCGAGGACTTAAGGCCGGGTAAAAATTCCGGCTTTCGACGGGAAGCCGACCAGCGAGTCCCTGGAGTCACTTAGGCTGACTTATTAATGTGGTGCATTAGCGGTTTTGGTCTGTGATTCATTATTAGATTCAAGAGGGTGTAGAAAGGGGTTAAAAAATCTGGTATCGTCCTCGGCACGAAATTAGGTTTTGTTAACCATTCAATGGCACCTTCTGTTCAGGCAATCACTGCTCCGGGTCCCGGACGGGTCGTGACATGGTCCGGCAGCAGAAAAGGGGAATGAAATGCGTGTTCTGCTGATAGAAGATGACAGTGCAACCGCACAAAGCATCGAATTGATGCTGAAATCGGAAAGCTTCAACGTCTATACGACCGATCTCGGCGAAGAAGGTGTCGACCTCGGCAAGCTCTACGACTACGATATCATCCTTCTCGATCTCAATCTCCCCGACATGTCGGGCTATGAAGTCTTGAGAACGCTTCGCCTGTCCAAGGTGAAGACGCCCATCCTGATCCTGTCCGGCATGGCCGGCATCGAGGACAAGGTGCGCGGCCTCGGCTTCGGCGCCGACGACTACATGACCAAGCCATTCCACAAGGACGAGCTGGTGGCGCGCATCCACGCCATCGTGCGGCGCTCCAAGGGCCATGCTCAGTCGGTCATCACCACCGGCGACCTGGTGGTCAACCTCGACGCCAAGACCGTCGAAGTCGGCGGCCAGCGCGTGCACCTGACCGGCAAGGAATACCAGATGCTGGAGCTGCTCTCGCTGCGCAAGGGCACCACGCTGACCAAGGAAATGTTCCTCAACCACCTCTATGGTGGCATGGACGAGCCGGAACTGAAGATCATCGACGTCTTCATCTGCAAGCTGCGCAAGAAGCTGGATGCGGCGTCGGGTGGTCAGAACTACATCGAGACGGTCTGGGGCCGCGGTTACGTGCTGCGCGAGCCGGAAGACATCCGCGTCAGCGCCTAACACGCCCTGTCGATTGTTTTTGAACACAAAAAACCCGGCTTCAGCCGGGTTTTTTGTTGCCGATCCGGGCCGGCCGTCAGGCGGCGATTTTCAGGACGCGAAAGCGTTCCAGCAATTGCGGCCGATTGAACGGCTTCAAGAGATAGCCCTGGGCGCCGGCCCGCTTTGCCCGCATGATCGAGGCGACATCGACTTCGACCAGCGAGATCAGGATCTGCGGCTTGACCGCGCTCTCCATGGCGCGAACCCGGCGAATGAAGTCGACCGCCTGCATGTCCGGCAGGCCGCCATCGACGACGATGACGTCAGGCATCTCGGCGGCGCACACCTCGACGGCATCAAGGCCGCTGGCGGCTTCGATCACGGTGAAGTCGGAGCCACCGAGGATGCGTTTTGCGACCTTCCTGATGACGCTCGAATCGTCGACGAACAGGCAGCGTTTCATTTCCGGGTCCTCTTTGCCATCTGGCGAACCGGCAACCTCTGGGCAACCGCAGCCACCATAGTTCAATCTGGTAAAGAAGCGGAAAAGCCGTTAGGTAAAGTTTTTGCAAAGATGCGCCTTGTTCGCCCCGTTCGTCGCGAACTCGGTTTTGGTCAGGCCAACAAAACTTGCTACGCCTGAAATGCGGGCCCAACCGCAAATATTATTTGAAATAGATACTTGATCTGTTCTTGCCGACAGAACAGGCCGCTCAAGCGGCCGACAGCACGATTTCCTCGGCCGTCGCGTGGATCGAAATCGTCATGCTGGCCTCGCGCGCCAAGAGCAGCGTGTAATAGGGCTGGACCGAATGGGCGTCGATCGGTTCCTCGGGCTTGTGGCCGGAATGCAGTTCGAGGAATTTCGGCGGCACGCGCAGCATCGGACCGGCGGCCGACAGCGCAAAACGCGGCTCGGTGTCGAGATTCTCCAGGGTGACGACAAGCTTGCCGCCGCGCGGAATGGCGGCGTTGGCGACGAGAATGAGGTTGAGCAGCAGCTTGACCTTGTTCTTGGGCAGCAGCGCGCGGGCCCCGTTCCACACCAGTTCCGGCTTCTCGTTCTTGAGGAAGGCGATGGCGACCGCCTCGGCGTCGCCGGTGTCGATCATCATGCCGGCCGAGCCGGCGGCGCCGAAGGCGATGCGGGCGAATTGCAGCCGGGCCGAGGCATTCCTGGCGCTCTGGCGGATCAGCTTCATGGCGTCTTCGTCGGCGCCGCCCTCGTCGAGCAATTCAAGGCCGTTGTTGATGGCGCCGACCGGCGAGATGATGTCGTGGCAGACCCGGCTGCAGAGCAGCGCGGCAAGGTCGGGTGCGGAAAGGGTGAAAAGCTCGGCCATAGGCGAAGTCCCTGCTAAAGTTATTCACGGCCGAGCGATCAGTCGTCGCGCCCCGCCCGCACGAATCACGCGCTCTCCCTGGGCACCCTGAATACACAGCGCCCGAGCGTGCAGCAACAAATCCAAAATTGTCGTCGGCGAAAATGGTGGATTCGCGCGGAAATGCCGGGCCCCGCGCAGCGTTTCGGGGCCAGAGCTGGGTTCCCCGGCCTTCGAACCGCCATCTTCATGTGAGAGCTTAATGGTTGAAAAAGGATTACGGCATAGTTTGCCAGTGATAGTCACCTCGAGCGGCCGCCAAGAGCCGTGGGGGGTGCGAGGCGTCGGCGAAAGTGCTCCCTGACGGAGATTGGAAGCATGTTTTCCCGATTCTACGACCGGAATCTTTTCCGTGTCATTTCCATGGCGATTGCCCTCATGGGCGCTCTCGTCTTCTCAACCTCCGCGCTGCGGGCACAGGAATATACCGCCCAGGAGATCATCGATTCCGGCCACAAGTTCTTCGGCGCGACCTCCGGCGGCCTGGCCACGGTCGTCGAGAAGATCTTCGCCTCCTACGGCCTGCCCAACGGCTACCTGCTCGGTGAGGAAGGGTCGGGCGCGCTGATCGGCGGCCTGACCTATGGCGAGGGCACCCTCTACACCAAGAATGCCGGCGACCATAAGGTGTTCTGGCAGGGTCCTTCGCTCGGCTGGGACTTCGGCGGCGAGGGATCGCGCGTCATGATGCTCGTCTATAACCTCGACGACATAGGCAATCTCTATAACCGGTTCGGCGGTGTCGCCGGCTCCGCCTATGTCGTTGCGGGCGTCGGCTTCAACGTGCTGCAGAACAACAGGGTGCTGCTCGTCCCGATCCGGACCGGCGTCGGCGCCAGGCTGGGCGTCAATCTCGGCTATCTGAAACTCACGCAGCGGCCGACCTGGAATCCGTTCTGACAAGGTCATGACGGTGCCAATCCAACATCAGAACTGCTTGTTGCAGGTCTTGCCGCGGCATGCTCTTGCCGCGGCACTGGATTTCCGTCATGCCAAGATGGCAAAGTCGAGCTTTGGCGGTAGCCGCCATCCATAGCGGATAGTCACCTTGGTCCAGTCGATCCTGTTCTTCGCCCTCGGCTTTCTTTGCGCAGCGTTTTTGGCATTGCTGATCGCTCCGGCCATCTGGCGCCGGGCCGTCGCGCTGACGCGCAGGCGGGTCGAGGCTTCGATGCCGCTGACGCTGGCCGAAATCCAGGCGAACAAGGATCAGGTCAGAGCCGAGTTCGCAATGTCGACGCGACGCCTGGAGATGAGCGTCAAGACCCTGCAGGAGAAAGCAGCCGAGCAGCTGGTCGAGATCGGGCGCGGCCACGAGGCGCTCAAGGGGTTGGCGGTCGAGCGGAAGGACAAGAACCAGGCGCTTTCCGACCTCGAGGTGAGGACCGGGGAACTGCACCAGCGCGAGGAGCAGTTGCACCAGCTGTCCGAGAAACTGGCGCATATGGAACGCATGCTGGAGAAGCGCGCGCTCGAGCTGGAAAAGCTGGAGCATATGTATGACGATGCCAGCTTCGCCTCGAGCAACCGCCAGATCGAGCTGGTGGCGCGCGAGTCCGAGCTGGACAAGCTCGCCAACGACATTGCCGTGCTGCGCGCCCAGCGCAAGGAAGCGGACAGGCGCAACCAGGAGATGACGGCCGAAAGCAAGGCCGCTCGCGAGGCGCTGAAGTCGGAGAAGAAGAGAACCGGCGAACTGGACAAGAGGGTCGAGCGCCTGCTCGCCACGCTTGCCGATCGCGAGGAGAAGCTCGACCGCCGTGAGAAGGAACTGGCGCGGCTTCGCGAGCGGGCGAAGGGCGAGACCACGGCGCCCGCTCCCGTGGCCCCGACGGCCGGCGTCAGCAGCAACGACATCGACAAGGCGATCGCCAGACTGGACGGCGAGCGCGAGCGACTGGAGGCGCGGCTGACGGCGCTGGCGCGCGAGAACAAGCGCCTCAAGACCGACCTTGCCGCCCACGAGACGTCGAGGTCCGGGGCCAGCAGCGATGCCCGTGGCGCAAGCGCTGCGCTGCGCGACCAGATGAACGAACTGGCGGCGGAAGTCGTCAGCCTGACGATGAAGCTGGACGGACCGGATTCGCCCATCGCCAAGGCGCTGGCCTCTCCGCCCCGCGAAGGGCGCCCGGCCAATGGAGAAGGCGTCACCAGCCTTGCCGATCGCGTGCGGGCGCTGCAAAAGGCGCATTCGCCGAACGGAAAGTAGCGCACGCCGCAACCTGCTTGCACTCAGGGCTGGGCATCACCATGTCCGATGCGATGATCCTCCGTGCGGTCGCCGCGATATTCCTGCTCGCTCTCTGGCTCTTTTGTCCGCTGCTTTCCGCGCTGTTGGATGTCGCGACGTCGCTGTGGGATATCACCGAAATAGCCCACGATGCGCGATCGAGGGCAACCGGCGCTCCAGTGCCGCGCGCAGACGACATGGAAGTCTTCAGGATCGAGGCCGCGCCAACTGAGATCGGCACGACACGCATCGTTCCGAAACCAGGTCAGCCTTCGACCACACTGTCCCTCATGGGCGACATTCGTCAGCCGCCGCGCGAAAAATGATGCAGCGCGATGGCCGAGGCGGCTGCGACGTTGAGGCTGTCGAAGCCTTGCGCCATGGCAATCCGCACCGTGCGCAAGCGGGAGAGCAGAGCCTCGGGCAGGCCTTCGCCTTCGGTGCCGAGATAGAGCGCCAGCCGGTCCGTCCTCTGCGCATCGCGAATGTCGGTCTCGCCGCGCGGCGACAGGGCGAACTGGCCAAAGCCCAGCCGGTCGAGCAGGGCGGTGATGTGGCCGGCGTCGCCGAAGGATGCGAAGGGGACCTTCAGCGCGGCGCCGACCGAGACGCGGATCGCCTTGCGGTACAGAGGATCGCAACAGGTCGCGTCCATCAAGACCGCATCGGCGCCGAAGGCGGCGGCGTTGCGGAAGATCGAGCCCATATTGTCGTGATTGGCGATGCCGACGAGGACGACGACCAGCGCGCCGGCGGGCAGGGTAGCCAGCAAACTCTCGGCGGGTTGTTCGGCGCCCCTGCTGCCGATCGCCAGAATGCCGCGATGCATGTGGAATCCGGCGATCCTGTCAATGATCTCGCCGCTGGCGACATAGACGGGGAGAGCAGGAGCAGCCTTGCGCAAGGTGCTCTCGAGACCAGCCAGCCGGTTTTCCAGGACCAGCACCGATTCGACGGCGAAGCGGCCCGCCGAGAAGAGCACGTCGAGCACCACCTTGCCTTCGGCGACGAAACGGCCGTGACGGCCAACGAGATCGCGCTCGCGGATATCGAGATAGGCAGCGACACGCGGGTCCCGCGGATCGTCGATGCGGATAATGTCCATGCGTGCCTCGACCGGCGAAAATTCGTCAGCGAGGTAAGGGGTGATCGGACGCGCCGGTCAAGCCCCGGCGCGACGCAGGCGATGGGCCATCCGCGATAGATCGCCGTCGCCGAAAATGCCGTCCAGCATGCGGAGCAACTCGCGCGCGGCTTCCGACTTGCAGGAATAGTAGATCATCTGCCGGTCGCGACGGGTCTCGACGAGGTCGAGTCCGCGCAGCTTCGCCAGATGCTGAGACAGGGCGGACTGGCTCAGCTGGACCTTTTCGGCGATGGCGCCGACCGACATTTCGCCGTCGACCAGATAGCTCATGATCAACAGCCGTTTCTCGTTGCCCATGAGCGTCAGAAACGTGGCTGCCGATTCGGCGTTTGCGATTAGCTTGCTCGAGATCATCGATGCCCCATGCTTTTCAGCTCATCCAGACGCTATGGGGGCAATAGCGTCTGATTCCATAAACTCACGTGTGGGTGCGCGCTCGTGAATCAGCGTCACACCAAAAGGGTAGAACATTTCTTCCAAATCTCAAGACTTGCTTTTGATTCTAGGCGATTAACTATCGCCCTTGTGAATAGCCGGCGGCGCGACCGGTCTTTGCCATGTCGACCAGCA
The DNA here is from genome assembly GCF_004791545.1 of Mesorhizobium sp. M4B.F.Ca.ET.214.01.1.1. Lineage (NCBI taxonomy): Bacteria > Pseudomonadati > Pseudomonadota > Alphaproteobacteria > Hyphomicrobiales > Phyllobacteriaceae > Mesorhizobium > Mesorhizobium sp. M4B.F.Ca.ET.214.01.1.1. The sequence continues at coordinate 111,751 of NZ_SRUX01000003.1, read as the reverse complement.
CCGTTCGCAGATCCCGCGCGGCCTTCAGCGGTTCAGGAAAGAACACCCGGCATAGGCTATCGCCAGCCGCAAGGTCCATGCCTTCGGCGTCGAAGCCGGTGGCGACCCAGCCGTCACCCTCGGCCCTGGCGAAATGAAGCGCATAGACGGCGATCGCGTCGAGATGGTCGGCATTCATGTGGTCGAGTGCCGATTGCTCGCCTGCGGCCAGGTCCTCGACAATCGGTCCGGCGATGATGAGGTCGGCACGATCGAGCAGATAGGCCTTGCCGAAGCCGCCATTGAGGCTGGCACGCTCGGGTTCGAGCCGGAAAATGGAGAAGTCGCCAAGCCCGGCGTAGAGCCTTGCCTTGGGATTGCGGTTGAGATAGCGCCGCTCGGCGCGCTGGTGCTCTTCCGCCCCATGCTCCAGCCGCCTCGCCCGGCAGACCAGCGTTATGCGCGGATGCGCCAGCGGATCGCCCTTGCCGGGTTCGCCGACCAGCAGCGAACAGCGCGGGTCGGCAAGCAGCGCGCCGGTATGCGCCGACAGCATCGAGACCAGGATCAGCGGCGCGCCGTCACTGTCGGTGGCAACGCCGACCCGGCTCGCCAGCGGCGCCCCGGTGCCGGGCTCGATCACCGCCAGCGCGCCGAAGCGAGCGCTACGGATCAGCGTCTTCGCCAGCCTCACCGCTTCGGCATCGGTCTCGCGGATGACGTCCTTTTTACGATCAACCAAGAGCGCTCACCGTTTAAGCTGATTTTTCTGCTCCGCTTATCATCCGATCACGCCGGATTTGACAAGGGCCGCAATCTCGCTTCCGGCGACGCCGAAACGCGCAAGAACCGTCTCCGGCTTGAGATCACGATCGGTCGGCGCGGCGCCGATCGTCGACGGCGCTTGCGAGAAGCGTGGCGCCGGAGCGGGGCGATCGAGGTCGCCCGATCTGACAAAGGCGCCACGGGCGCGATTGTGCGGATGGTCTCTGGCTTCCCGCAAGGACAGCACCGGCGCGACGCAGGCATCAGTCGCGGCGAAGACCGTCTCCCAGTCGTCGCGCGTCTTCTGCCTCATGCGCGCGGCGATTTCGGCGCGCATCGCCGGCCAAATGGCCCTGTCGTACTGGCCATGCGCGAAACGCTGGTCGAGCGGCAGCAGCCTGGCGAATTCGGCGAAGAAGCGGGGCTCGAGGCAGCCGACCGCGACATGGCGCGCGTCCGCCGTCTCGTAGGTGTCGTAGAAGGGCGCGCCGGAATCGAGCAGGTTGACGCCGCGTTCGTCCCTCCACAGGCCGGCGGCCATGAAGGCGTGCACCGGCGTTGCCAGCATGGAAGCGCCTTCGACCATGGCGGCGTCGATCACCTGGCCCTTGCCGGAACGCGAGCGCTGGAACAAGGCGGCGAGCACGCCGGCGATCAGCATCATGGCGCCGCCGCCATAATCGGCGACGAGGTTGAGCGGCGGGACCGGCGGGCTTGCCTGCCTGCCGATGGCGTGCAGCAGGCCGGAATAGGCCAGATAGGTGATGTCGTGGCCGGCGCGGTCCGAAAGCGGCCCGTCTTGACCGAAACCGGTCATGCGGCCGTAGATCAGCGCGGGATTGCGCGCCAGCGCCGCATCAGGTCCAAGGCCAAGCCGCTCCATGACGCCGGGCCGATAGCCCTCGATCAGCATGTCGGTCTTTGCGACAAGACCGAGCAGCAGTTCTCTGCCTTCGCCGCGCTTGAGATCGATGCGCAGGATGGAGCGGCCGTGGCGGTCGAGATCGTATTCGGCCGGCAGATCCAGCAAAGGCGGACTTGCGCCGATGCGCTCGATGCGCAGCACCTCGGCGCCCATTTCCGACAGTATCAGCCCCGCCAGCGGCACCGGACCGAGACCGGCCATCTCGATCACCGTCAGACCGGCCAGCGGACCGGTCTTTCCGGCAGCGGAAATGCCGGTGTCCATCGCGGCTATTTGGGGGCCATGCGGATGGCGCCGTCGAGGCGGATGGTTTCGCCGTTCAGCATCTGGTTCTCGACGATGTGCAGCGCAAGTGCTGCATATTCTGAAGGCTCGCCGAGGCGGGACGGGAACGGCACCGCCGCGCCCAGCGAATCCTGCACCTCCTGCGGCATGCCGGCCATCATCGGCGTCCGGAAGATGCCGGGCGCGATGGTGCAGACGCGGATGCCGGAACGGGCGAGATCGCGGGCGACCGGCAGCGTCATGCCGACCACGCCGCCCTTGGAGGCCGAATAGGCAGCCTGGCCGATCTGGCCGTCATAGGCGGCGACCGATGCCGTGTTGACGATGACGCCGCGCTCGCCGCCATCCAGCGCATCGAGCTTGGCGGCGCGGTCGGCAACGAGGCGGATCATGTTGAAGGTGCCGATCAGGTTGATCTCGATCACCTTGCGGTACTGGTCGAGCGGGTGCGGGCCGTCCTTGCCGATCGTCTTCACGCCGATGGCGATGCCGGCGCAATTGACGAGGATGCGCGGCTCGCCGAGTTTTTGCGACACGTCCGCGATCGCGGCGGCGGCGCTGTCGCCGCTGCTGACGTCGCACTGGACGGCGATGCCGCCAATATCGTCGGCGACCTTCCTGGCGCGGTCGATGCCGACATCGAGGATGGCGACGCTGGCGCCCTTGGCGGCGAGGGCACGCGCCGTCGCCTCGCCGAGGCCGGAGCCGCCGCCGGTGACGATCGCTATCTGGCCATTCGGGTTCATGCCGGCATCCTTCACGCTTTTCCGGTCATGCTACGAAGGACGCCGCGAAGGCGCAACGGCAGACGGGGTCAATCGAAGTTTCAATCGAGATCAATCGGCATGCGCCGTTTGACCCGGGGATCGATTGGCATGCGCCAATCGACCCGTGGATCAATCGTACCGATTGACCGGGATCAATCGTGCCGATTGACCCGTGGATCAGGCTATTGCCGGAATTTGTTCGGGCAAACGCGCCTGATCCGCATGGCCGACCTCGCCCGTCAGTTTGGCCACGGCGCCCGGCTTGATTTCGTGGTGAAGCAGCCTGTCGAGATCGACGGGGCGCGGCATGGAAATCTGACCGCGCGGGAAGCGTTTGAAGCCGAGCGGGCCATAATAGGGCTCGTCGCCGACCAGGATCACGGCCGGTGCGCCGGCCTTGGCGGCGGCTTCCAGCGCGATCGCCACAAGCCGGCGGCCGATGCCGAGATTCTTGAAGGCGGGGCGCACCGCAAGCGGTCCGAGCATCAGCGCGCGCCCGGCGCCGGCGGCGATACGCGTCATCCGCACCGAGGCGACGACGGTGTCGCCATCGACGGCGACGAAGGACATCGCGCGATCATGCCCTCCGGCCTCGCGGATCTTGTAGGCGGCAAGCACGAAACGGCCCGGCCCGAAGGCCTCGTCGTTAATGGCTTCGACCTCGGGGTCATGCGCCGGGGTTTCCGGCAGGTATTCGACGTCGGCAAGGCTCATGGTCTTCGCGTTCCGGTATGCGAGGAAAGGTTTGCTGCAAGCGGCAGCGTTCGCCAGTCAGCGCTTCATCAAGCGCGGGCGCCCTTTCGTCGTCGGTCGAACCGGATTGTGGCAAAGTCCAACATGCGGGTTTTCCGCTAGCATCAATTTCCGGCCGCTGCAATCCGCCGTTTTCGTTCGCCGATTCCGGCAAAGTGACGGTCTGTTCAGCAGATCGCGTCTTCGGGATCGCCGCCGTACGCCTACATGCACCTCAAGCGTCAAGGAGATTTGCATGGGATTGCTGGTCGAAGGCAGGTGGCAGGATCGCTGGTACGAGACGGCCGACAATGGCGGCAGGTTCGTGCGGGCGCAGTCGCAATGGCGCGACTGGGTCACGCCCGACGGCGCGCCGGCCGAAGGCCGTACGCGCGGCTTCAAGGCCGAGCCCGGCCGCTACCATCTTTATGTCTCGCTCGCCTGTCCGTGGGCGCACAGGACGCTGATCTTCCGCGCCCTGAAGGGCCTGGAAGACGCAATCTCGGTCTCCATCGTGCACCATTTCATGGGTGCGCACGGATGGACCTTCCTTGCCGAAGACGGCGCCACCGGCGACACGCTGCATGGTCTCGATTTCCTGCACCAGGTCTACAGCAAGGCCGATCCGGCCTATTCGGGCCGGGTGACGGTGCCGGTGCTGTGGGACAAAAAGGAAGAAACGATCGTCTCGAACGAATCTTCCGAGATCATCCGCATGCTCAATTCGGCTTTCGACGAATGGGCCGACAAGAGCGTCGATTTCTATCCCGAGGCGCTGCGCGGGGAGATCGACCGCGTCAACGCACTGGTCTACCCGGCCATCAACAACGGCGTCTATCGCGCCGGCTTCGCCACCACGCAGGCCGCCTATGAGGAGGCGTTCGAAGAGCTGTTTTCGGCCCTCGACAGCCTGGAGGGGAGGCTGTCAAAGCAGCGCTATCTCGTTGGCGGCCGCATCACCGAGGCGGACTGGCGGCTGTTCACCACGCTGGTGCGCTTCGATCCGGTCTATGTCGGGCACTTCAAGTGCAACCTGCGCCGCATCGCCGACTATCCGAACCTGTCGAACTATCTGCGCGACCTCTACCAGGTACCCGGCGTCTCGAAGACGGTCAATCTGCATCACATCAAGGCGCACTACTACGGCAGCCACAAGACGATCAACCCGACGGGCATCGTACCGGTCGGGCCGGAGCTCGGCTATGCCGCGCCGCATGACCGGGCGCGGTTCGGGAAGGCTGCCTAGAGTTACCAATAAGGCGAGATCTCGGCCTTCGCGAAAATCTCGGCGATCCGCCGCAGCGTTGCAGGCGTCGTCGCTTCCGGCAAACGGTCGAGCGGGAAGAAACCCGCCTCGGCGATTTCGTGGTCGGGCAGTTTCGGCGCGGTCTGTTTGAAGCTCTCGATCAGATAGAAGCCAACATGGTCGCGCTTGCTGGAGCGACGGTTGAAATGCACCGACTTCAGCACAGGCGCGGCCGTAATCGTGATGTTGCCCTCCTCGGCCAGCTCGCGCGCCAGGGCCTCCAGAAGCGTTTCGCCGACCTCGACGCCGCCGCCCGGCAGCTGCCAGCCGGGCACATAGGTGTGGCGGATCAGGAAGACGCTGTTCGAGGCGCGATCGTGGACCAGGCCGCGCACACCGAGCGTCATCGGCCGCCTGAGCAGGAACAACAGATGGAACAGTCTTGCCCTGAGGCCCGGCCAGCCGGTCTGACGCATGGCCTGTTCCGGATCGAGGGGTTCCGTCACCGGGAGAACCGCGAGCCGGCGCAAAACCATGAGTGGAAAGCAGGCAGCGGCTCGCTTATGAAGAAGCTATGTTCAGGCTCGCGCATATTTCCGATGTCCATCTGGGGCCGCTTCCCGGTGTAACCTATCGCGAACTCGCCTCCAAGCGCGTGGTCGGCTACGTCAACTGGCAGCGCAACCGCCGCCGCCACATGCATGACGCGGTGATCGACACGATCGTCGCCGACCTCAAGGCCAGCCAGCCGGACCACCTCGCCGTCACCGGCGACCTGGTCAACCTGGCGCTCGACGGCGAGATCGAGATGGCCAGGCACTGGCTGGAGACGCTGGGCTCGCCCGACGACGTTTCGGTCGTGCCCGGAAATCACGATGCCTACGTGCCGGGCGCCTTCGACAAGGTCTGCCGGTCATGGGCGGCGTGGATGAGCGGCGACGGCACCGGCGGGCCGGTCGACCGCAATGCCTTTCCCTATCTGCGCGTGCGTGGCAATGTCGCGCTGATCGGCGTTTCGACGGCGCGCGCCACCGCGCCGTTCATGGCCAATGGCTTCTTCAGGGCAGGCCAGGCGCGAAGGCTCGGCAAGATACTGGACGCAACGGCCGGCAGCGGCCTGTTTCGGGTGGTCATGATCCACCATCCGCCGGTGCGCGGCGCCGTTTCCCAATACAAGCGCCTGTTCGGCATAGAGCTCTTCCAGCGGACGGTAAATCGGCATGGCGCCGAGCTTGTCCTGCACGGCCATTCGCACGATCCGAGCCTGTTCTTCATCGGCACTCGCGGTGTCAGGATCCCGGTCGTCGGTGTCGCCGCGGCCGGGCAGGGGCTCGGCGGCAGGCACCCGGCGGCGCAGTACAATCTGGTCGACATCGAAGGCGAAAAGGGCGACTGGCAGGTCCGCCTGACCCGGCGCGGGCTGACTGGACCGGCAATGCCGCCGTCGGACCTGCAAGTGATCGAACTGGGAGCCGATGCCGAGGCATCGCGCCCATTGGTCAAAAGCTGATTTTCATCGCCGCGAGACGATCCCAGAACAGCACGAGCGATACGGCAAGCCCGACCAGTGCGCCGGCCGCAATCAGGCCGAGACCGGACAGGACAGCCGACCAGGCCCTGCCGCGCCGGGCCGCCCGCAAAGGCGGTTCGGCTTCCGTCACCAAGGCGCGCTGCAGCCTCGGGATGGCATGTTCGGCACCGCCTTCCATCATCCGCTGTCGCTCGACGACGCGCTCTGCCACATAGCGTGTCACCTGATCGGCGACGACCTTCATCTCGCTCGATTCAGCGAGGACCACGCGGCCGATGCGCGTGTCCCTGAGGAAGCGATAGGTGCGACGGTCGCGGCCCATGGCGACGTGGCTGACGGCATCGATCCACAAGCGCGGCTGCAGACCGGACGAGACCGCGAAGTCGAAATTGTCCATGTCGGTGGGCACCTCGGCAAAGACAGGGGCGAGCTCGGCGGCAAGCAGATCGAGCCGCATGCGGTGCGCATCGCGCATGTCGACGACGATATCGTCGCGATCGGCGAAAGCGTTCTTCACGTCGCGGATGGCGTCGGACAGCTTGTGCGACGCCTCGATCGGGGTGGTCTTCTCGCCTGCGTCCTTCATCGGCGGCTGCCTCGCGGTTGGTTAACAGGGGGTTAACACAGTCGCCGGCAAAATGCACTGCCGAGATGGCGGTTCAGCCCTGCCGCCCTTACGCCATGGCCGAGCGCCTGGGGCGCCGACTTGTGTTGCGACGCACGGCGGAAGCGACCAGATCGGATGCTTCCTCGACCAGCATATGGCCGGCTTCCAGCACATGATGCAGGTGAAAATGCGCCGGCAAGTCGTTGGCCTGGGCAACCGGCAGCATGGCGTCGTCCGTGCCCCAGACCACCATCACCGGCATGGCGAGCGTGCCCAACTGTTCGCGCGGAATGGCGCCTTGCCGATCGTCCCTGGTCATGACGGCGGCGATCTCGACAAGCTTCTGTACCTGACCGGGGCGTTCGCGCATCTCGGCAAGCGTATCCACGATGTCTTCCGGGGGCAGGTCCCCCGGTCCGGACATGGCGGCCAAACAGGTACGGACCTCATTTCTGCCGGCGGCAGCCGCATAGCGGCGCAACAGCGGCCCGTTGATCTCCGTGCCAAATCCACCCGGCGCCAGAAGCGTCAGCGAGGCTACCCTTTCGGGCTCGCTCAACGCCATCAGGGTCGCGACCGCGCCGCCCATCGAATGGCCGACGAGATGCACTTTCTTCCTTCCGCGTGTCGCCAGGTCGGCGAGAATGGCCTTGGCGGCGGAGCGCGCCGATGTGCCTGGGACACCGAGTGAAAGGCCGTGGCCGGGCAGGTCGTAGGCAAGCGTCCGCAGGCCGGGAGACAGCGTCGAGATCACCCGGCGCCAGACATCATGGCACCCGCCAAAGCCGTGCAGGAAAACGACAACCTTCGAGCCGGCGCCCCGTTCGGCGGCATAAACGGAAGAATCCATGAAAATATATGAGTTTGTCCAAGCCCAAGCGACCGAACGGCCGCCCGGTAGTCAAATTGTGGCTCGATTGCTCCTTGTCCAGAGCAACAGTCAGTAAATTTTCTGCGATCAGCCGCGCCGGTCTAATACAATTTAGCTGGGGTTACCAAGGCCTGCTGCCTGCAAAGCTTGGACCAACCTGTCGGTGAGATCGGCGGGGTATTTCCGGTCGACGAAGGTCGCGCGCGGATCGGCGGCGAATTTCGGGAATTTGGCGACGAGTTCGTCGACCAACTGGCCGGCCAACTGGTCGCGGCCGGCAAGCTTGGCGCCGATCAGGCGCGCGGCCAGATAATGCGACTTGGTTGCGGTCGTCCGCAACGATTCACTGGCGATGGCAGCCTGCCTCGTATCGCCCAGCATGAATGCGCCGACAAAAAGTCCGTAGTCCCACCATGTCGGATGGCCGCTGAAGGTCTCGACGGCGTGCGCCATGATAGGGGTGCCTTCGCTGTACCTGCCGGCGAAGACCAGGCCGTAGCCGTAGGCCGCGGCCATGCCGAGATCGTAAGGGTTCAGCTCGTGGGCCTTGCGCATCCAGCGTATTGCTTCATCCGTATTGCCGAGGCGCGAATTGAGATAGCCATAGGCGCGATGCGCATAGGGGCTGGTCGGGCCGATCTGCACGGCACGATGGGCAAACGACATCGCCTGCTCGATCGTGGCGCCGGAGGGATAGGCGTAGTGATCGGTGACGGCCTCGAGATGCAGGGAGGCAAGCTCTGAATAGACGAGTGACGATCGCGCACCCTGGCGGGCCAGATCCTCGAGGCAACGGTAGGCGGCCTCATGCGTCGTGGCGCTTTGGTCGAGATAGTATCTGTCGTTGAGCACCAGGCATTGCGTCAGGCCGGTGCCGAGACCGCCTTGATCGATATAGCCGTAGATGGGCCCGGAGGCAGGAATGGTCGAGGTCAGTATGTTGGCGACGCTGTCCTCGACGGCGTCCGGCGCATTGTCCTCGGCCGTCAGGTTGCGCGACAGAAGCACCCTGCCGGTGGCGACGTTCTGCAGTTCGATCGTTACGTCGCTCGGCGTGGGTCCAGGCACGATGTCGAATACGAAGCTGGTGGCGTCGGCGGCCGGATCGTGGGTGCCGTCGGCGTCGCGTCCGATGAAGTCTATGGTGTCGAAACCGGCAAGGCCGGAGCGCAGCGAAGCTGCGACGCGTGCAGCTTCCGGACTGCTCGCCTTCACGGCGATGTAGATCAAAGGCAGGTTCTCCGCCGGCGGCGAAGCGACGCTGCTGGTCGCCGTCGTCTCGACCGTCGAGGCGGTATCCCCGCCGCCAAGCAAGGCATCGCCGCCCTGGCGAAGGATGAGCACGCCCAGCATGGCGATGACGAGGGCGATCGCGCCCCAGAAAAAGCGCAGGTGGCGGGTGAGCGATGGAGCAGGCGCCGAAGCCGCGGGCGACATCAGCGGCGCGGCCTCGGCAAGACCCGGCCCTTCGGGCAATCCCGACGGGACGCTGGCCGGTGCCGCGCCCTCCGCCTGCCTTTGCTCGGCCGGCAGGCGAATGGCATTCAGCTCATAGGAGGGAACATAGCCGCCGCGCGGGATGGCGATACGCACCGGTTCGGCAATGCCTTCATTGGCGAAATAGTGCTGCAGAAGCTCGCGCAGCCTGCCCGCCTGCACGCGCACCACGGCATCGGTCGACGGATCGAAATCGCCGTCCCGGCCGAAAACATCCATGGCGATGGAGAAGCCCTTGAGTCGGTCGGCCTCGCCGGCCTGCTCGCGCTCGACCAGATAGCGCAGCAGCTTTCGGGCACGCTCCGAGCGTCCGAATGTTTCGCTGGCAAGCAGTCGCTCAAGTGTCTCGCGCACTGCGGGGGCGGCAGGCGTGGCATGCTGCAAGTGTCGAACCTCTCGAAGTCGGCACAGGTTAGGGCGCGATCATATAGTGATGGGACTGCCGCACAAGCATACTTGTATTATGCTATCGCGTAAGCCACCGGATAATTGCCCATGGTTAACGGGGCCGGTATCGCAATGCGTGCGGAGCGCCGCGGACGTGCGACGCTCCGGGTAGGCATTGATCAGCCCGCCTTGCGGCCGACGATGCGGTTGGCGGCCGAGACCACAGCCTCCAGCGAAGCGGCGACGATGTTGGTGTTGATGCCGGCGCCGAACAGCTTGCCGCCGGGGTGCTCCATCTCGACATAGGAGATGGCGGAGGCATTCGAGCCGCGCTGCAGCGAATGTTCGGAATAGTCGAGCACCGACATCTCGACGCCGACATGCCGCGACAGCGCATCGACGAAACCATCGATCGGGCCGGTGCCGGTGCCGGTGATGGTCACCTCCTTGCCCTTGTCGAGGATCACCGCCTCGATCACGCGCCGGCCCTTCACCTCGGTGTCGGGATAGGTTTGGTGGTCGATGAATTTCAGCCGGGCGCGGGGCTGGTCGACATAGGTATCGAGGAAGCGCTCATGGATGCGCTTGGCCGGCACTTCCTTGCCTTCGGCGTCGGTGATCGCCTGGATGGCCTGGCTGAACTCGATCTGCAGGTTGCGCGGCAGATTGAGGCCGTAGTCGGCCTGCAGCACATAGGCGATGCCTCCCTTGCCGGACTGCGAGTTGATGCGGATGATCGCCTCATAGGTGCGGCCGACATCGGCAGGGTCGATCGGCAGATAGGGCACTTCCCAGAGCGGCGTGTTGGCCTTCTTCAGCGCCTTCATGCCCTTGTTGATGGCGTCCTGGTGCGAGCCGGAGAAGGCGGTGTAGACCAGCTCGCCGACATATGGATGGCGCTCCGGGATTTTCAGCTGGTTCGAATATTCATAGACGTCCTTCATCCGGTTGATGTCGGAACAATCCAGCTCAGGATCGACGCCCTGCGTGTACATGTTGAGCGCCAGCGTGACGATGTCGACATTGCCGGTGCGCTCGCCATTGCCGAACAGCGTGCCCTCAACGCGGTCGGCGCCGGCCATCAGGCCGAGCTCGGTGGTGGCGATGCCGGTGCCGCGGTCGTTGTGCGGATGCAGCGAGACGATCAGGTTCTCGCGATTGTCGAGATTGCGGCACATCCACTCGATACGGTCGGCGTAGATGTTGGGCGTCGACATCTCGACCGTCGAAGGCAGATTGATGATCAGCTTGTTTTCAGCCGTCGGCTTCACGATCTCGGTTACCGCGTTGCAGATCTCCAGCGCGACTTCGAGCTCGGTGCCGGTGAAGCTCTCCGGCGAGTATTCAAAGCGATAGCCGCCGCCGGCCTTTGCCGCCATGTCGGTGATCATCTTGGCGGCGTCGGTGGCGATGCGCTTGATGCCGGCAACGTCCTTTTCGAAGACGACGCGGCGCTGCAATTCGCTGGTGGAGTTGTAGAAGTGCACGATCGGGTTGCTGGCATCCTTCAGCGCCTCGAAGGTGCGGGTGATCAGCTCCGGGCGGCATTGCACCAGCACCTGCAGCGAGACATCGGCCGGCACGTTGCCTTCCTCGATGCACCAGCGGGCGAAATCGAAATCGGTCTGCGAGGCCGAAGGGAAACCGATCTCGATCTCCTTGAAGCCCATGTCGAGCAGCAGCGCGAACATGCGCGCCTTGCGCTCATGGCCCATCGGGTCGATCAGCGCCTGGTTGCCGTCGCGCAGGTCGACCGAGCACCAGATCGGCGCCTTGTCGATGACCTTCGACGGCCAGGTGCGATCGGTGAGGCCGACGGTCGGGTAGGGCTGGTATTTGCGAGCGGCGTCCGTCATGCCCTGGGCTGACCGTGTCATGCCCTTCTCGGCATGGTCGGCCTGGATGTCTTCTCGTGCGTTCATCGTCATCTCTCCCGGCGGCTCGCGGATCCGCCTTCAGACGGATTGGTGCCGAGCGGCGCCTTTACCAAAGTTTCGTTCGCTTGATGTGACTTGCCAACTGGCCAAGGAGCGTGCGCGTAAGCGGCGATTTCGACCGCCGGGCGCTCCTTCAGCGAACCCGGCGATCGCCGATAAGGCCGAGAAGAAGCAGAGTGGAAGCAAGCGCGCGCACGGTCTCGCCGGCAAAGCCGGTCGGACGGGAAGCGACGGAGGAAGCGCGCGTGTTCATGGCGGTTCTCATACAGGAGCGGCATTCGAGAGGCAAGTGCCGGCGCGGGCAGGCTCTTCCCCACGTCCGGCAAATGCGCCAAACTCGCAGGACGAGGCAGCGACGCCGGGGGAGGCCCATCCATGAATTTTGTGTTCTTCTCGCCGCATTTTCCGGCCAATGGCGCCGACTTCTGCGATCGGCTGAAGAAGGCCGGCGCCACCGTGCTTGGCATCGGCGATGCGCCTTATGAGGCGCTGAGCGGAAAACTGAAGGCGGCGCTGTCGGAATATTACCGCGTCGCCGACATGGAGGACTACGAGCCGGTGTTCCGGGCAATGGGCCATTTCATCCACAAATGGGGGCGCATCGACCGTTTCGAGTCGCTCAACGAGCATTGGCTGGAGTTGGAAGCCAACATCCGGACCGACTTCAATATCTTCGGCACCAAGCTCGATTTCGTGAAGAACCTGAAGCGAAAGAGCCGCATGCGCGCCTTCTTCCGCAAGAGCGGCGTCGAGACCATTCCGCAGCGCAAATGCTCCGATCGGGCGGGCGCCATGACCTTCATCCGCCGCGTCGGCTATCCGGTGGTGGTGAAGCCTGATTCCGGCTCGGGCGCCTCGAACACGTTCAAGATTTCCAATGCGAAGGAGCTCGACCAGTTCTTCCGGGACAAACCGGAGGGCGTGACCTTCGTCATGGAGCAATTCATCGAGGGGCTGGTGGTGACGTTCGACGGTCTGGTCAACCGCGACGGCGAGGTGGTGCTGGCGGCCAGCCACCGCTACGACCAGAGCGTCATGGAGGTGGTCAACCGCGACCGCCACATGAGCTACACCTGCTTTCCCGAAATCAGCCCGGCGGTGGAAGAGGCGGGCCGCAAAATCCTCAAGGCGTTCGACGTCCGCGAGCGGTTCTTCCACATCGAGCTGTTCGAGACCAAGGACAAGCGCGTCATCGCGCTCGAGGTCAACATGCGCCCGCCGGGCGCCTGGATGACGGATGCCATCAACTACACGTTCGACGTCGACGTCTATGCGGCATGGGCCGACATGGTGGTCAAGGACGCCGCCGGCGGACCCTACGAAGGCAAGTATTTCACCGCCTACGCCAGCCGCAAACGCCACCTCCACTATTTGCACAGCCATGCGGACGTGCTAGCCGCCCATGGCGACAAGATCGTCCATCACCAGGCCATCGAAGAGGTTTTCAGCCGCGCCATGGGGAATTACGCCTACCAGATGCGTTCGAAGGACCAGACGGCGCTGCGCCAGGCGGTCGACTACATCCACGCGGAAAAGGCGTGAGCGATGGACGTGTCCTACCACAAGGGGTTTGCCAAAAATCTCGGCCGCGACATGGAGTACAAGCGATACGGCCACGCCGGCCGGCCGGTCGTGGTGTTCCCGACCTCGCAAGGGCGCTTCTACCAGTTCGAGGATTCCGGCGGGGTGGGGGCGCTGGCCGAGTTCATCGATACAGGCCGCATCCAGCTGTTCACGCTCGACGGCATCGATTCCGAATCCTTCTTCGACAAACATGGCGATCCTGCGCAGCGTATCGCGCGTCATGAAGCCTATTTCCGCTATGTGCGCGAGGAAGCACTGCCGGAACTGCAGTCGATTGCCGCCAAGGCCAATGGCGGGCGCAATCTGAAGCCGCTGTTCTCTGGCTGTTCGATGGGCGGCTATCATTCGTCGAACTTCGTCTTCCGCTTTCCGGAACTGGCCAGCGGCGTCATTGCGCTGTCCGGCGTCTATTCGACCCGCGATTTCTTCGGCCGGTCGCTCGAGGGCAGCATCTTCTTCAACTCGCCGCTCGACTATTTGCCGGGCATCGTGGACCAGAAGCTGCTCGGCCGGCTGCGGGCGCTGAGGCTGATCTTCTGCTGCGGGCAGGGCGCCTGGGAAGAGCGCATGCTGATCGAAACGCGCGAACTGGAACAGGTGCTGCGCGACAAGTCCATCCCCGCCTGGGTCGACTATTGGGGCGGCGATGTCAGCCATGACTGGCCATGGTGGCACAAGCAGCTGGTCTATTTCTTCGGCCGCTGGCTGGACGAGGACCTGATGAAGCGGCTGGATTGAACCGCAACCGACCCGGTCCGCGGTTTTGCGAAGCTTGCCGATGCCGGCGGCCCAAGGGCCTTTCCAGGCAGGTTCGGGCGCTTTGCCTTATTCCTTGATGCTTCTCGCCACCAGCCGCGCCACGCTCGGGCCGACGAGCAGCACGACGAGGAAGCGGGCCGACTGCAGCGCCATGACGAAGGAAATGTCGACGTTCTGCGCCGCGGCGGCGATGATGGCGACGCTGTCCATGCCGCCGGGGCTGGTCGCCAGATAGGCAGTGAGCGGATCGATGCCGAGCACGCGGCTGATGACGAATGCCATGCCGCCGCAAAAGGCGATCAGCGCCACGATCGAGCCGATGATCTGCGGCAATGCGCGGGTCGCGTCGCGCAGGATCGGCCGGGTGAAGTTCAGGCCGATCGACCAGCCGATCAGGGCGTAGCTGACGGCGAGCAGCCATTGCGGCAATTGCATCTCCACGCCGAAGCCGAGATGGACGATGGTGCCGAAGATGAAGGTGCCGAGGAAGAACGGCGACGGCAGCCGGCAAAGCCGACCGAGCAGGCCGCCGACAAGCGCGACAGCGAGCATCGCGGCAAAAGCCTTCCATTCGATCGGCGGGAACCAGACGATGGCCGGGGCTTCGATGCCCGATGTGTCGACCCACATGCGGGCGATCAGCGCCGCGGTCATCGAGACGAAGATGACGCGCAGATACTGCATGAAGGCGACGAGCCGCTGGTCGGCGCCGAAGGCGCCCGCCATCAGCACCATGGCCGTGGCCGCTCCCGGCGACGAGCCCCAGACGGCCGTGGTGCCGGGCAGTATGCGCCAGCGGCTGATCAGCCAGCCAAGCAGGCTGGAGGCGGCGACGGTCGCAATCACGGCGCCAAGGAAGAGCGGCCATTCCTTGTAGAAGACGGGGAAGATGTCGGCGGAGATCGAAGCGGCGACGAGGCAGCCGACGACGGCTTGCGCCGAGCCGAACAAGGGGCGAGGCACGCGCACCGTGGCGCCGTTGGTTCCGGCGAGGATCGCCGCCAGCATCGGTCCGATCAGCAGCGCCGCCGGCAGAGCAGCGACTTCCAGCGCGCCGGCGAACAGCAGCGAGAGCGCCAGCAGCACCAGCCACTGCCGGGGCGGACGGAGTCGCGCCATGCGTTCAACGGGCGGTTGTTCCGGCGAGGAGTCCATACCCGGCTCTTAGACCGGGCGGGGACAAATGCGAACCCATTTCCCGCGCAAAAGTCCTGATTTGCGTTGCTCCAGGGCGTCAGCCGGTGTTGCCGGCGGGCAAGCCGAAGCCGCCGACGGGATGGGTCTCCACCTGGAATTCAAAACCGGCGATGAAGGGCCGCGCCTTGGCGATCGCCGCCTGGACTTCCGGCAATTGCAAGGACGTCTTGTGGCTCGCCTGGTCGGTCCACACCTCGGTGACCCAGATCGCGTCGGCATCGGCGGGGTCGGTGGCGATGATGTAGCTCAGGCAACCGGGCAAGGCGCCGGTGCTTTCGCGCAGCACGTCCATGACCGCATCGCGCTGACCGCGCGCCGCCCGCATCTTGCCGATCAGTCCGTACATTTGCCCATGTCTCCTTACGGTTGCGCGACAAGAGTATGCAGTCGGCGCCTCACGGCATCAACTGGCCACCGTTCACCTCGATCACCTGGCCGGTGATATAGCCGCTCAACAGGTCGGACGACAGGAAGAGATAGGCGCCGACGCAATCCTCGGCGGTGCCGGCGCGCCCCTGCGGAATGGTGGCGACCATGCCCTTCATCTGTTGATCGGTCGAATAGCGTTCGTGGAAGGGCGTGGCGATGGTGCCCGGCGCCACGGCGTTGACGCGGATGCCGAAGCCGATCAGTTCCTTGGCCATGCCGCGGGTCACGTTGGAGACGAAGGCCTTGGCCGAGCCGTAGAGACCGGCACCACCGCCGGCGCCATTGCGGGCGGCGATCGAGGAGGTGTTGACGATGAAGCCACCCTGGCGCTTCAGCCAGGGTATCGCCTTGCGCGAGGCGGTGAGCACGGACCGCGCGTTGAGATCCATCACCGCGTCGTAATGCGCCTCGGTCTGCTCGGCATAGGCAATCCGGCCGAGCATGCCGCCGGCATTGTTGACCAGCCCGTCGAGGCGGCCGAAATGGCTGGCACTCTCCTCGACGACACGCTCGACATCGGCGGACACCGAGAAATCACCCTGGGTGAGGAAGACCTCGCCGCCGCGGTCGCGGATGATGCCGGCGAGCCTCTCGGCGGCCTCGCGGCTCGCATTGTAGTGGAGCGCGACGCGGCATTTCTGCTTCGCATAGGCCAGTGCAAGGGCGGCGCCGATGCCGGTCGAAGCCCCGGTGACCAGCACCGCTCTATCTGCGAGATCCGGGATGACAAGGGCAGAGCTAGCGGTCGCCGGCATTTCGATCCTCCGAATTTTCGCCCGTCCTTCGTAGGACCTCGCCGCCCCGGTATTCAAGCCCCCGGTCGTAACCCCGGGACTCTAGGGCCTGAGATAGACATAGCCCTGGCGCTGCAGTTCGGCGAGCTTGACGACGCCGCCCTTGTCGGCAACCTGGAAGCCGGCGAGCAGGTCGGCAAGCGTGATGTCCATGCCATGCATGGTGTTGCCGCAGGCTTGCGGAACCAGCCCCTGCTGGACCAGCCCGGCAAACCGGCTGGACGTGGCGCCGGATGCGGCCTTGGTCTTAAAGGCCGCAAGGGCCGGGCCATGCACGACAAGCACGATGTCGACATTGCCGCCGGTGCCTTCGTAGTGGTTCTTGATGTTGCCGAGGACGAAATTGGCCTTGTCGACGTCGCTGAGGTGATAGGCGACCTTCAGCCTTTCCTCCTCCGCGGCAGCCGCCTTGACCTGGCGCAGTCCGAAAAGGCCGGCGGCCCCGGCAAGACCGACACGGAAAATATCTCGGCGCAGCATCGCTCTTCCTCCACCAGCCGGGCACTATGGCCTTGCGTGGCCCCGGCCTCGCTAACCATTTGTTTCTACGCAATTCCCTATGGAAAACAGTTACACGCTTTTCCCGGAACTGCTCCTAGACTAGCATGAATCGCAGTCACGTCCTGTCGGTGGGAGGAGGGTCACATGACGTCGAGGATAGCGGTGGGCGCGGCGCTTGGCGCTGCATTGTTCGTTGTCGGCGCGGCTCTTGCCGACGACACTCCCAAGCTGACGGAACTCAGCCCCAACGGCGCCGATGCCTGTTTCGGACGCGTCTACGACGCGGCGCACCTCAAGGCGCATCCAAAGCAGAAGGTGGCGCGCATCTTCTTTTACTATGGCCACGATCCGGTCAGCCGGCCGAACGAGGAGCCGAGCACGTTTGGCGGCGCCGCCTATGATGGCTTTCTCACCACCACGGTGCGCGGCACCAAGAAGCCGGAATGGGCAGCTGGCTGGTGCAATCGTCAATCCGAGGACGGCAAGAGCGGCCCGATCCATTGCGGCATGGAATGCGACCGCACGCTCGCTTCACTCAAGGTCGACGACAAAGGCCGGCTGATCGTCTCCAACGTACAGCCCGATGTCTATCTGGACGCCGGCGCGGAGGAGGAACTCGGCACGGCGCAGTACAACAAGCAGGCGCTGGGCAGCGAGGACGACAATTTCCGCCTCGACCCGATGCCGGCCGCGACCTGCAAGGCGGAATTCGCGCGCATCGATCCGATCGATCCGGCGCTCGGGGCGCCATTGCGGGAGCGGCTGAAGCCCGACCAGGCGTTCTGCTATGGCCGCGATTACGATGCCGCGCATCTGAAGTCGCACCCCGACCAGGTGACGCAGTCGATCCGGGTTTTCCGCGGGCCGGTCGAACTCGCCTCCTACGCTTCAGGCGGCGATGTGGCCAACTGGCCGGACGGCGCCGACATCGCCGTTTCGGTGACGACCAGGCTGAAGTCGGGCAAGGTCACGCAGACCTATTCCTGCCGGGGCGAGGCCGACCAGTGGCGCTGCGCGGCAAGCTCGAAGATGAGCGATTTTGCCTGCGACGTCTCGCAGAAGGAGATTTTCCTCAAGCGCGGCGCCAACGGCACGATGATGCTGGCCAACCCCAACAGCGCGCTTGCCATCGTCGATCTCTGCTCGAAGGCGGCGGATGGCAAGACGAAGTCCGACGACAAGGTCTATCGGCTGAACCCAATGCCGCAGTCGGCCTGCGCACCGTAAGGTCTGTCGTTTCAGGTGATGCCGGCCTGCGAACGGCAACTTCCTGCGCTTCCGGTGCTCACGTACTTCAAGTACGCTCCGCTCCGGTTCTCGCATCAACAGACCTTGCTCGAGATCAAGCGAACGGCACCGCCGTCGTGCCCTTGGGCAGCTTCGCCTCATCGTCCGGCTCGACATGGATGGTGACGCGGACCGAGGGGATTTCGGCCTTCAGCGCGTCCTCGATGCGGTCGCAGATGACATGGCTGTCGCCCACCGTCATACCGGCGTCGACGACCATGTGAAATTCGATGAAGGTGGCGCGGCCGGCGATGCGCGTCTTGAGGTCGTGCACCTCAAGCGCGCCCTTCGAATTGGCCGAGATGATGTCGCGGATGCGCATATGCTCCTGCGTATCCACCGCGCGGTCCATGAGGCCGCTCAGCGATTCTCCGGTAAGCTTCCAGCCCTGGTAGAGGATGTTCAGCGCCACGAGCAGCGCAAGCAGCGGGTCGAGGATCCGCCAGCCGGTCATCACCGCGGCAACAAGGCCGACGATGACGCCGACCGAAGTCAGCACGTCGGTCATGATATGCTGACCGTCGGCGACCAATGCCGGCGATCGTTCGGCGCGGCCGTTGCGGATCAGCACCAAGGCCCAGGCGGCGTTGACCACAGCGGCGCCGCCGTTGATCATCAAGCCCTCCCAGGGCTGTTCGATCAATGCCGGGTTCTGCAGCGACTGCCACACCTTGGCTATGATCAGCATCGCCGCCACGACGATCAGCACGCCCTCGAGCACCGCCGAAAAATATTCAGCCTTGTGATGACCGAAAGGATGGTCGCTGTCGGCTGGTTTGTGGCTGATGCGGATGGCCCAGAGAGCGGCGGTCGCCGTGATGACGTTGACGATCGATTCCAGCGCGTCGGAATAGAGGGCGACGGAGCCGGTCATCTGCCAGGCGACAAACTTCAGCCCCATCACCAGGAAGGCGATGACGATCGACCAGAAGGCAAGGCTGGCAACCTTGCGCTTGGCTGCGGCTTTTGCCGCGGCCGCCGCCATGTCTTCCGTTGCGGCCATCGCTGCTAGGCTGCCTTTTCCTTGGCCTTGCGCGGCAGATGCGCAACGATGTTCTCGATGATGCGCATGCCGGCATTGTGGCCGAGCGTCATGATCGATTCCGGATGGAACTGCACGGCGGCGATCGGCTCCTTGCGGTGCTCGAAGGCCATGATGACGCCATCCTCGGTCTCGGCGGTGACCAGGAAATCGTCGGGCAGGCGCACCGGATCGGCGAAGATCGAGTGGTAGCGGCCGACGGTCACTTCCTTGGGCAGGCCGGAGAAGATGATGCCCGGCTTGGAGACGCGGATGCGCGACGGCTTGCCGTGCATCGGAATGTGCAACTGCCTGAGTTCGCCGCCATAGGCCTCGGCCAGCGCCTGCAGTCCGAGGCAGACGCCGAAGATCGGCAGGTCGCGGGCGCGCGCCTTCTTGATCGTGGCGGCACAGTCGAAATCCTTCGGCGTGCCGGGTCCGGGCGACAGCACGACGAGGTCGGGCTTCAGCCGTTCGAAAACCTCTTCCGGCACCGGCGTGCGCACGGTGGAGACATTGGCGCCGGTCTGGCGGAAGTAGTTGGCGAGCGTATGGACGAAGGAGTCCTCGTGGTCGACCAGCAGGATGTTGACGCCGTCGCCGACGTGCGCGGTGGCGCGTTCGGCACCGGCCGCATTGCCGGTCTTGGCGTCGCGGATGGCGGAGAGCATGGCGGATGCCTTCAGTTCGGTTTCGGCTTCTTCTTCCTCGGGAATGCTGTCGAAGAGCAGCGTGGCGCCGGCGCGCACCTCGGCGATGCCGTCCTTGATGCGGATGGTGCGCAGCGTCAGCCCGGTGTTCATGTCGCCGTTGAAGTTGACCATGCCGATCGCCCCGCCATACCAGGCGCGCGGGCTCTTCTCGTTCTGTTCGATGAAGCGCATGGCCCAGAGTTTCGGCGCGCCGGTGACGGTGACCGCCCAGGCGTGCGACAGGAAGGCGTCGAAGGCATCCATGCCCTCGCGCAGCCGCCCCTCGATATGGTCGACGGTGTGGATCAGGCGCGAATACATCTCGATCTGGCGGCGGCCGATGACACGCACCGAGCCCGGATCGCAGACGCGAGATTTGTCGTTGCGGTCGACGTCCGAGCACATGGTGAGCTCGGACTCGTCCTTCTTGGAGTTGAGCAGCTTCAGGATCTGCTCGGAGTCCGAAATGGCGTCGTCGCCGCGCTTGATCGTGCCCGAGATCGGGCAGGTCTCGACGCGGCGGCCATTGACGCGCACGAACATCTCCGGCGAGGCGCCGATCAGATATTCGCCCTCGCCGAGATTGATGAAGAAGGAATAGGGCGACGGGTTGATCGATTTCAGCTTACGGGAGATCTCGGAAGGCTCGGTCTCGCAGCGCTCGTAGAACATCTGGCCGGGCACCACCTCGAACAGATCGCCGCGCTTGAAGCTCTCCATCGCCCTCCGCACCAAATTGGCGTATTCGCCGGGCTCGTGATCGCCGCGCGGCGGGATGCGGTCGGCGGTCCTGAACGGCTCGACGGCGGCGTCGCGGTCCAGGCCTTCGGTCGAAAATCCCTCGCCGGAATAGTCGTAGCGGTCGGTCCAGGCCTTGGTCGAATAATGGTCGACGACCAGGATCTCATCGGGCAGGAACAGCACCAGGTCGCGCTGGCTGTCCTTGCGCTCGAGCTTGTAGTCGACCGGGTCGAACTGGAAGGCGAGGTCGTAGCCGAAGGCGCCATAAAGCCCGAGATTGGCGTCTTCCTCGGTCTTGAACAGGGCGGTGATGGCGCGCAGCACCGTGAACACCGAAGGCACGCGGCTGCGCTCTTCCTCGGTGAAGACACGGCCGGGCTTTGCCACATCGAGGCGAATGAGCTTCCTCGTGGACTCGGCGATCGTTACCTCGCTTAATCCGGCGAGCGTCTTGCCGATCACCGGCAGCAGCGCCTCGCCACGGCCGTTCAGCGCCTCGATGCGCATGGCGCGGCCGCGCGCCGAGATCACCAGCGGCGGGTCGATGATGGCGGTGTCCCAGCGCGTGTAGCGGCCCGGATATTCGTAATTCGAGGAGAACACCGCGCCGCGCCGCGAATTGAGGCCATCGACATAGGCGTCGATCGCCCCGTCATAGGGCCGGTCGTGGCGCTCGCGCGTTATCGTCACGCCGCCGGCGGTGACGAAGCGCTCGGCCCCGTTGTCCAGAACTTTTGTCGTCATTGCCGTCTCCATCAGCGTTTTGGGCAACGGACCCGGGAATGGCTTAAAAAACAAATGGCCGCCCGGACATTCCGTTGCGGCCACCCTCTCTATTCACGCGCACGCGTTCGAACAGGCCGCTGTCAGCGAGCCCACCACCAAACAGTCTTATTCGAGCGCATGTTCATGGGATTCCCATAGCGGCGAATGGACGGCCGCGCAACTGGATTCCACGAAGCTGGTAAAGGGCCTGCCTCTCTCAGTCCTCCAGCGTTCCCGACCTTGCGTCGTCGCTCCTTTTGTCGCCGACCAGCTTCAGAAGGTCTTCGCCGGCGCGGATGATGCGCCGCGAACGCCTGGTCAGGATAAGGCCGGCCTGGGGCGCGAACACTTCCATGCTGCCGCCCGTTTCGCCCGGGGCGTGGACGATTTTGGCGAGCCGCGCTCCCTTGGCGACGCGGTCGCCGGGCTTCACGTCATAGACGACCGCGCCACCCTTCGGCGCCGGCATCATGTCGATGTTTTCCAGCGGCGCCACGGTGCCGGTGAAGGCGCCGGGCGTGGCCAAGGCGGGATCGGCGACAACGCCGCGCGCGACCAGCAGCCGATAGAGCCCCTCGGCATCGGAAGCGGCCAATTCGCCGTCTACGTCGAGTATGCCGCGATACTCGACCGTGGTGGCGACCCGCCGGTCAAAACGCGCGACTTCGGCAGGAACGTTCTGATAGGGCATGATCGAGGCGCCCTCGAAGGTGCCGTCAGTGTCCTCGTTCCACAACAGCACCGCATCGACGCCCATGGCCGCCGCGCAATCGGCCATCGCCGGCCACAGGCTGGTGTGGATGTAGAGGTAAGGCAGGCCCTCGTCGTCGCAATGCAGGTCGAGCACGATGTCGTGGCCGAGCGAGAGTTGCAGCAGTCGCGACTTCAGTCGCTGGTCGGGTGTGGCAAGAGTCGTATCGGGCAAAAGCGCGGTGTCGGGGGCGGCAAGCAGCGGGAAGCCGCGGTTGAAATTGGTGCGCGTGCCAAGATGGAAGCGGCCCTGATGCTCGCCGAAATGGTACTGGGCGCGGCCGATCGGGTTGGCCCAAGGCACGATGGTGATGGCGCCCATGATGCGGCCCTCGGCTTCGGCCCTGGCGAGCATCGGCATCAGCGCGTCGATGGCGACCACGCCCGGCAGCTCGCCGGCGTGGAGTGCCGCCTGCAGATAGGCCGAAGGCGCCGCCTTGTCCGTTCCCTCGAAGCGGAGGACCGGGAATTCGTAGGAAACACCCTCGCTGTCGCCGGCTATGCGTTCGATCGATCTGTGCATGGAGGCCTCCGGGAAAGAGGCGAACCCATGCACTTTTGCGATTGCGCTGTCGATTGGTCCAGGCCGAGGCGCTATGGGCGCAAACCACGCCGATGGCGACACTAGGCCAGCGGCTTCAGCTCCTGGGCTATGGTCGGCAGAAGCTCGGAGACGTTGGGGTGGATGTGCATGGCACGCGCCAGCGTCGATATCGGCGCCTTGGCATACATCAGGTCGAGCACCGAGTGGATCACCTCGTCGCCGCCCGGACCAAGCACCGAGCAGCCGAGGATCTCGCCGGTGTCGGCGTCGGCCAGGATCTTCATGAAGCCCTGCGTCTCGCCCTTTTCGACGGCGCGGCCGACGCGGGTCATCGGCCGCTGGCCGACCAGCGCGCGGCGGCCGGATTTCCTCACCGCGGCCTCGGTCATACCGCAGCGGCCGAGCGGCGGATCGATGTAGAGCGCATAGGCCTCGATGCGGTCGCTGACCTTGCGCGGATCGTTGTCGAGCAGGTTGGCGGCGACGATCTCGAAGTCGTTGTAGGAGGTGTGGGTGAAGGCGCCCTTGCCGTTGCAGTCGCCCATCGCCCAGATGCCGGGCACGGTGGTGCGCAACTGGTCGTCGACGACGACGAAGCCGCGCCTGTCGACCTCGACGCCGGCCTTGTCGAGACCGAGATCGTCGGTGTTGGGGTTGCGGCCGAGCGCCAGCAGCACATGCGAACCGACGGCGGGCGGCTTGCCGGCGGCGAAGGTGACGGCGACATCGCTGCCCTGCTTGGCAAAACTGATGTCGTCGGCGCCGAGATGCACCGTGATGCCTTCGTTCTGGAGGATCGACAGGATGGCGGCCGAGACGTCCTCGTCCTCGCGGCCGGTCAGCCGCGGGCTCTTTTCGATCACCGTCACCTCGGAGCCGAAGCGGCGGAACATCTGCGCGAATTCGAGCGAGATGTAGCTGCCGCCGACGACGACGAGGTGGCGGGGCAGCACGTCGAGATCCATCATCGAGGAATTGGTGAGGTAAGGCACCTCCTCGACGCCGGGCAGGTCGGGAACGGCGGCGCGGCCGCCGGTGTTGAGGAAGATCTTCGGCGCGGTCAGCAGCTCGTCGCCGACGCGCACGGTGTTGGCGGACTCGAAACGCGCATGGCCGCGGTAGAGCGTGCATTTCTCCATGCCCGCGATCCAGGTTTCCAGTCCCGTGCGGGAAGCGCCCGACACCTTGTCCTTGCGCGCCTTGATCGCTTTGTAGTCGACGCCCACCGGGCCGGATAAGGTCACGCCATAGTCGGCGGCGCGGCGGGCGAGATGGGCGGCGTAGGCGCTCGCCACCATCGTCTTGGTCGGGATGCAGCCGGTGTTGACGCAGGTGCCGCCGACGAGCTTGCGCTCGACCAGCGCCACGCTCATGCCGGCCGCGTTCAGCCGGCCGGCGAGCGGCGTGCCGGCCTGGCCGGCGCCGATGATGATGGCGTCGAAGGTTTTTGCCGTCATGCCACGGCCGCCACGATCAGCAGGCCGCCGATGATCGCGACGGCGTCCTCGATGAAGGCGGCGGGCGGGTCCTTGCCGAAAGCAGCCGCCAGCCGGCCGCGGAACTCGGCGCCGCCGAGCGTGCCGATCACGGCGCCGATGGCGCCGGCGATCAGGCCGCCGATGGTGGCGCCGCCGGTCGCGCCGAGCACGGCGCCGCAAAAGGCGCCGATGATGACGCGGGCGCCGAACTGCTGCGGCACCTTGCGGCTCGGCGTCGACGGCAGCTGGTCGGTGACCAGCTCGGCGACCCCGAGGATGGTGGAGATGCCGACGGCGATCCAGTGCCCCATGAAACTCGCCCAGGTGCCGGCGACCGGCAGCCAACCGAGCCAGGCGCCCCAGGCGGTGACGGCAAGTGCCGTTCCGGCGCGGAGCCCGGCAACGACCCCGATCAGCAATGCAAGCAGATAGAGCATGATTGACCCCCTCGATGTCAGGACCTCGCAGTCCGGCGCGAGCAAGCTAGCATAGGCCGGACATTTGGCCAGCAGGCTTTCGCCCAGCAAAGGATTGTGCTTTGGCAGTAATTCGATGGAGACGCGGCCATGACGACAAGTGAGCGCATGAAGATGGCGGCGGGCGAGTGGTACACTTGCCTCGATCAGGAACTGGAAGCGCTGCGCGTCGCCGCGCGCGATGCGGTGTTCGAGCACAACGGCCTGCCGCCCCGGCAGCGCGGCGACATCGGCCCGGCCTTGCGGTCATTGTTGGGAAGCACGGGCGAGGGGGCGCGCATCGAGGGGCAGTTCCACTGCGCCTACGGGTTCAACCTCTTTCTAGGCGATGGTGTCTTCCTCAATGCCGGCTGCACAGTCCTCGATACGGCGCCGGTACGCATCGGCAAGCGGACGCTGCTTGGGCCCAACGTGCAGATCTACTGCGCCGAGCATCACCGGGAGGCTGCAGGAAGGCAGGCGGGCCTGGAGATCGCCAAACCGGTGACGATCGGCGCCGATGCCTGGATCGGCGGCAGCGCCATCATCCTCGGCGGCGTCACGATCGGCGATGGTGCCATCGTCGGCGCTGGCGCCGTGGTTACCCGCGACGTCGCAGCGAACACCACGGTGGTCGGCAATCCGGCGCGTCCGGTCAGGCAGCGTTGAGCGGCTTGCCGGTTCGGGTCAAAGCACTGCGGCGTGTGTCGGCCTTTTGGCGCCGGCACTCCTGGAGAACTCGCGCCGATATTGCATCGGCGAGGTCTTGAGCCGCGCGGAAAAATGCTGGCGCAGCGAGGTGGCGCTGCCGAAGCCGGCTTCGAAGGCCACCGTATCCATCGATTTCTCCGTCGCCTCCAGCAGCCTCTGCGCCAGCGCGATCCGCTGGTCGGCCAGCCAGTCGCCGAAGCTGGTGCCGATCGACTTCTGGAAGCGGCGCGTGAAGGTGCGGCGGGTGAGGCCGGCCGCCTCGGCGACGCTGTCGAGGCTGTGCGCCTCGCCGAGCGTCGCCCGCACCTTGTCGAGGGCCTGCGCGAACCGGTCGGCGGTCGGGGTCGGCGCCAGCGGGCGCTCGATGAATTGCGCCTGGCCGCCTTGCCGGTGTGGTGACAGCACGACATGCCGGGCAAGCCGCAACGCCACTTCCGCGCCGTAGCGGGCGCGCACGATATGCAGACAGCAGTCGAGCCCGGCGGCGACGCCGGCCGAGGTTACGATGTCGCCATCGTCGACGTAGAGCACGTCGGCGTCGACGGCGATGTCGGGATGGAGCGCCTGCAGCCTGTCGGTATAGGCCCAGTGCGTCGCCGCCTTGCGTCCGCCGAGCAGTCCCGCGGCGGCGATTGCGAACGTGCCGAGGCACAGCCCCACGATCAGCGCGCCGCGCCGGTGGGCGCGGCCGAGCGCCTCGGCTAGCACCGCCGGAAGCGGGTCTTCGAGATCCTTCCAGCTTGGAATGATGACGATGTCGGCATCGTCGAGTGCCGCAAGCCCATGCGGGACGGCGATGGTCAGCCCGGCGTCGGTGTGGATCGGTCCCTCCTCCATAGCGCAGACGCGGAAATCGAAGCGCGGCAGGCCGAGCCTAGTGCGGTCCGTGCCGAACACCAGGCAAGGCACGGAGAGGTGGAAGGGGCTGATGCCGTCGAAGGCGATGACGGTGACGATCGGGTCGGCCATGGGAGCTCCGGGAGAAACAGGCAAGATTGTCCCAATTCTTTCGCATGATGTCAATCGGGGCACTTTTGCCGCGTTGGCGCCGGGCCTAGCTTCTGCCCATCAACCCGGTCGAAAGGAGATCGCCATGTCCGCACCAGCCAATGCCGCCCAGCCGCGCCGCGCCCTCGTCGTCGTCGACGTCCAGAACGACTATGATGGCGGCAACCTCGCCATCCAGCATCCGCCGTTCCGCGACAGCGTCGTCAATGTGGCGCGCGCCATGGACGCGGCGGCGGAAGCCGGCGTCAAGGTAGTGGTCATCAAGCAGATGGCGCCGGAGACCTCGCCGATCTTCGCCAAGGGCAGTCATGGCGGCGAGCTGCATCCCGAGATCGCCGGGCGAAGTCGCGACCATTATGTCGAGAAGACGCTGCCCTCAGCCTTCACCGGCACCGATCTCGAGGCGTGGCTGCGCGCCAATGCCATCGATACGATCGCGGTCGTCGGCTACATGACGCACAATTGCGACCTGTCGACCATCATCCATGCCGTGCATATGGGCTTTGCGGTCGAGTTCCTGTCCGACGCCAGCGGCTCGGTGCCATACGCCAACAGCGCCGGCTATGCCTCGGCCGAGGACATCCACCGCGTGGTCACCATCATCCTGCAGTCGCGTTTCGCGGCGGTGCTCAAGACCGCCGAGTGGGTCGACTGCCTGAAGACCGGCGCCTTGCCGGAGCGCGACACGATCTTTGCCTCCAACCAGCGCGCGCTGGCGCGCAATGCAGCGTAGCCGCGCTCAAATCCGCAAATGAAAAGGGCGCCGCGAAAGCGGCGCCCTTTGTTTTCGCAGCCGAAAGGAAGCCTAGAACAGGCCTTCGATCTGGCCGACCTCGTTGAGGAAGATCTTTTCGGAGGAGGGCGCCTTGGGCAGGCCGGGCATGGTCATGACCTCGCCGCAGATGATGACGACGAAGCCGGCGCCGGCCGAGAGCCGGACCTCGCGCACCGGCACGGTGTGGCCGGTCGGCGCACCGCGCAGGTTCGGATCGGTCGAGAACGAATACTGGGTCTTGGCCATGCAGACCGGCAGGTTGCCGTAGCCGGCCTGCTCCCAGGCGTGCAGCTGGTCGCGGATCGACTTGTCGGCGATCGCCTCGTCGCCGCGGTAGATGCGCTTGACGATGGTGTTGACCTTCTCGAACAGCGGCATCTCGTCGGGATAGAGCGGCGAGAACTGCGAGGCGCCGGATTCGGCGATCTCGACGACTTTCTTCGCCAGATCCTCGATGCCGGCGGAGCCTTGCGCCCAGTGCTTGCACAGGATCGCCTCGGCGCCCTGCGCCTTGACGAAGTCCTTCATCGCCTGGATTTCGGTCTCGGTGTCGGTGGTGAAGTGGTTGATCGCCACCACCGCCGGCACGCCGAACTGCTTCACGTTCTCGATGTGGCGGCCGAGGTTGAGACAGCCCTTCTTGACCGCCTCGATGTTCTCCTTGCCGAGGTCTTCCTTCTTGACGCCGCCATTCATCTTCATGGCGCGCACGGTGGCGACGATGACTGCGGCCGCCGGCTTGAGGCCGGCCTTGCGGCACTTGATGTCGAAGAATTTCTCGGCACCGAGGTCGGCGCCGAAGCCGGCTTCAGTGACGACATAGTCGGCGAGCTTCAGCGCCGTCGTCGTGGCGACGACCGAGTTGCAGCCATGGGCGATGTTGGCGAACGGACCGCCATGGACGAAGGCCGGGTTGTTCTCGAGCGTCTGCACCAGGTTGGGCTGCATGGCGTCCTTCAACAGCACCGCCATGGCGCCGTCGGCCTTGAGGTCGCGGGCATAGACCGGCGACTTGTCGCGGCGGTAGGCGACGATGATGTCGCCGAGGCGCTTCTCGAGGTCCTTGAGGTCGGTGGCAAGGCACAGGATCGCCATCACTTCCGAGGCGACGGTGATGTCGAAGCCGCCTTCGCGCGGATAGCCGTTGGCGACGCCGCCGAGCGAGCAGATGATCTCGCGCAGCGCCCGGTCGTTCATGTCCATGACGCGGCGCCAGGCCACGCGGCGGGTGTCGATGCCGAGTTCGTTGCCCCAGTAGATGTGGTTGTCGATCAGCGCCGAAAGCAGATTGTGCGCCGTGGTGATGGCGTGGAAGTCGCCGGTGAAGTGGAGGTTCATGTCCTCCATCGGCACGACCTGCGCGTAGCCGCCGCCGGCGGCACCGCCCTTGACGCCGAAGTTCGGGCCGAGCGAGGCTTCGCGGATGCAGACGATGGCCTTCTTGCCGATGCGGTTGAGACCGTCGCCGAGACCGACCGTCGTCGTCGTCTTGCCTTCGCCGGCAGGCGTCGGGTTGATGGCGGTGACGAGGATCAGCTTGCCGTCCTTGTTGCCTTTCACCGACTTGATGAACTCGGCCGAGACCTTGGCCTTGTCATGGCCGTAGGGCAGGAGATGCTCGGTCGGAATGCCGATCTTGGCGCCGATCTCCTGGATCTGTTTCTTCCTGGCGGCGCGCGCGATCTCGATGTCGGACTTCACTTCGGCCATGACGGCTTTCCTCTGGATTGGTCGGTGGAGGGGACGGGTTTGATGATCTGTGCATGTTCGAGACGCCGTGCGGGCGTGAGGGCATGTTCTAACCCTGTCGCTGCCGCGGCGTCAACTTTCATGCAACTATGTTTCCTGCGAAGAAAGAGTGTTCCTGCTGCCGGGCCGCTTTGGGTCGGCTGTCTCGAGCCCGGTCGTTGCGCCGTATAGAAGCCAGAGCGGATGCCGCGCCGCCGTCTCAAAACAGCCGCGCAATGCACCGAATGCGACAGGGGCGACGGCGCAAATCCGCAAGCGCCCTTGGCGGAGGGATGCGGCTACTGCGTCAGCACGTTGCTGATCTCGACCATGTTGGAGCGCACCCTCAGCACGTAGAAACCCATCGTGGTCAGGTGGGTCGGCAGCAGCCAGCCGTCCTCGCGGCCGTTGGCGATGATGAAGGGCTGGATGCGCAGCGCCGAGACGAATTGCGAATCCATCGTGTCCCACAGGTTCTGCAGGTGCTTTTCCTTGATGACGTCCTCGAAGTCGGCCTGGGCGGCCTTCATCAGGCCGTAATAGCCATAGAGCTGGCCGTAGGCGAACCAGAAGCGGTCGTCGGCGCGGAAATCGAACCAGCCGTCATTGTGGTTCTCGGCGCGCTCCTTGAGGATTGCCGAGGTCGAGCCGATGTCGGACGAGATGCGGTCGATATATTGCTTGAGATTGTCGGCGCGGGCGTCGAACGTCGCCTGGCAGCTGGCCAGCCTTGCGTTGAAGGAGCGCAGCTTGCGCACGGCGTCGCGATAGTAGCTCGGGGTCGGCGTCTTCGGACCGAACGGATTGAGGCCGAAATACCAGGTTTCCTCGTCGAACTGCAGATTGCCGCGCGCATCCTGGAGATCGGCGTCGATCTGCGAGGTCGTGCGCACGCGGCCGAGATTGTCGGCAAGCTCCGTCGCCGTGCGCCGAACCGCCTGGTTGATGCCGCGCTGGAAGGAAGCCTTGTTGTCCATCCACGGCGTATGATCCCAGTCGATGCCGAACAGGCCGAGCTTGTAGAGGATCATCGACGAGATCCAGGCATTCTGGTTGACGTTGAAGTCGGTCAGATCGGCCGCCACCTGGGCGATCGCCGAGTTGCCGCAGGTCTTGGCCGTATCGGTGCCCGCGCCGGCCGAGACCTGCTCGCCGGCCGACACGTTGCGCTTCTCGAACGTGTAGGTGTCGGGATAGTTCGGGTTGAAATTGTTCCACCACTGGGTGGCGTAGAAGAAATTGGCGTAGAGGCCGATGAGCACCAGCAAGGCCAGGCCAACCACCGCCTTCAGGATCCAGCCGCGCTGCCCATACCAGCGGCCGGCCCACATGAACGGCCACAGGACGACGCCGACGAGAAGACCGATGCCGCGGCCGATCCACTGGAAGATCTGGGTGAAGAAACTCACAATCGGGTCAAGCATGGCTCTCGTCACCCCTCAATCAGTCAAGCCGTAAAGGCGCGTGCGGAACGCCGCCTTGTCTTTCAAATATGTGGTTTTCAGAACGTCCACAACATGCGAGCGCCAGGCGTCGCTGAAGCCGTCATAGTCCCTGTAGAAGCCGGGCTTGTTGAAGACGTAGCGCGAGACGAAGTCCTGCGGCACGAAGTCGGAGATCAGCTGGTTGGTCAGCCAGGCATCGGGATGGTCGGGCTTGGCGCGGATCACCAGGAAGCGCTGCTGCGGGAACACTTCCTCGATCTTGAGATGGCCATACTGGGCGATCTCGCGCTTGGCGGCGTTGAGGAAGGGGAAATTGC
This sequence comes from Mesorhizobium sp. M4B.F.Ca.ET.214.01.1.1, assembly GCF_004791545.1. Classification (NCBI taxonomy): domain Bacteria; kingdom Pseudomonadati; phylum Pseudomonadota; class Alphaproteobacteria; order Hyphomicrobiales; family Phyllobacteriaceae; genus Mesorhizobium; species Mesorhizobium sp. M4B.F.Ca.ET.214.01.1.1. The sequence goes on along the minus strand of NZ_SRUX01000003.1, from coordinate 81,241 downwards.
CGTCCCTGGTGATCAGGTCGGTATGGCCATGGATCCAGGTCTGCAGCCAGACCTTGTCGACGTCGGTCAGATTGCGGTTCGGCTCGGTGTCGCGGATCAGCGCCCGCACCACCATTTCGGCGCGATGCTCGAGATAGCCGGAGGCTTCGATCCAGGAGGCGCGCGGCAGCTCTATGCGGCCGGTCGCGGCGAGGAATTTGAACACCTTGTCGGCGTCCTTGATCGACAGATAGCTCACCTGCCACGGCCGCGAGCGGCGGAAACCGGGCGCGGCCGGATCGCTGATGACGGTGGTCATGTCGGGATCGACGAAGACGTAGAGGCCGCCGAAATGGCTGGTCCAGTAGGCGTTGTGGCGGAAGATCACCTGGTCGGGCACCAGCGCGTTCTCGCGGATGTCGCCGCAGACCTTGGCCAACTCGACCATGCGCTCCAGCATGGCGTTGTAGCGCCAGGCGTCGGGCTCCTGCTTCAACCTGTCGACCAGCTTGCCGAGCTCGGCGGCCTTGCCGAGCACATCCTCTGCCGACAGCACCCTGAACTCGACCTGATTGATCGACAGCAGGTCCTCGATGTCGTCCACCTTGGGCACCGAGTCCTCGATCTCGCCGTAGATGACGTCCTTGATGGTCAGCGCGTCGATGGCGCGCTGGTTCTTGGACATGAACTCGAACATCAGCTGCGAGGTGTTTGAGAAGGCGGTGTGGACCACCGGCAGGTCGATCTGCGACGGCGTCAGGATGATGAAGCGGCGGTTGACCTCGTTGGGATCGAGATAGTCGTAGTCGCCGCATTCGTCGGCGACCTCGGGCGAGAAGCCGGTGCGGTCGATCTGGAAGCTGTTCAGCCTGGTGGGATTGAGGCCAAAGGCGACGAGCGCCTTGTTGTAGCGCTGGATGAGATGCGGCTCGTCGACGGTCAGCAGCCTGCCGTAGATCAGCTCATTGTCGCGCAGAAGGTCGGGTTTCTTGGCGGGGTGGGTCATTTATGCCTTCTCCCCGTTCACGGGGAGAAGGTGCCCGAAGGGCGGATGAGGGGCGGCGCAGGCGCTCATCATCTTTGCTCCGACGTGGTGACCGGCAGAAATCTCACATCGACACCAATCATTTTGCGATCCAGCCGGCCATCAAGGGCTGCGATGATCGTATCAAGTACACTCGCGCGGCTGTTCAAGACATCCGCGTGCCAAACCCTCAATACCGACCAACCATTTTCATTCATCGTTTCATCTCTGTATCGATCCCGAGACCGACCCGCGTGCTGGCTGCCGTCGACTTCCACGACCAGATTAGCTTCACGACAGGCGAAGTCTGCGAAAAAGGGCCCAATCGGTAGTTGGCGAACAAACTTGTGGCCGTTCAATCGCCGTCCGCGCAGTTCATGCCACAGTCTTTCCTCGGCATCGTTTTCAACCTTCCGATAGCTCACGGGCTCTCGTGACCTTCGGCTCATTTCCTCCACGCATGGCGCTGCCCCTCATCCGCCCTTCGGGCACCTTCTCCCCGTGAACGGGGAGAAGGAAGATCATGCATTCCATAGCCCCTTCTTCTTCATCTCCTCGATTTCGCGCACGGCGCGGTCGCGCAGCCTGGTGTCGCGGATCATCTTGGTCACGGCGGCGTCGTCGGACTTGTCGGAATAGCGGAATTCCGAGTCGGCGTAGCGGTTGATCTCCTGCATGACCATGTCCATCGAGAACGGTCCGCGCAGTTCCTCGATCATCGCCTTCTTGTCGTCGTAGCTCTTGTGCATGAAGGCTTCCGGCTTCTCGAACCACTCGTCGGGCAGCTCGATGTCCATGGCGCGCATCTTGATGGCGTCGGTGACGTTCTTGATGGCGCGGCCGGTGAAGCGCGGCTCGGCATCCTTGATCATGTGCAGGTAGGTGCCGATATCGGTCATCGACTTGGGCGCGCCGTTGTCCTTCATATAGCGCTCGTAGACCTTGATCAGCCCGTCTTCCTGCGGCTTTTCATGCTCCTCGTAGGCTTCCGCCACGGCGCGCTGGATTTCCTGAGCGGCATAGAGCTTGTGGTCGCCGAGCGGGATCTTGTGGTTCTTGCCGGCGAGCAGGACGAAGATGTCGATATAGTCGTCGCGGGTCTGCGGCCCGTCGACCAGCCAGCGGGCGCCGGCGCGCTGGCGCAGCGCGTCGTCGACATTCTCGGGATAGTTTGAAAACATGCCGAAGGCGCAGTTGCCGCGCACCACCGTGCCGGCGCCGGCAAAGGCGTCCATCAGGACGCCGGTGATCTCCTGCTGGCCGGCCGAGGCGCGATCGTCGGAGCGCCGTGCCGCCACCTGGTCGATGTCGTCGATAGTGCCGAAGCCGATGACGCGCGGATTGAGCACGTTGTTGATGAACTGGCGGCAGTTCTGGCCGGACTTGCCCTGGTAGGACGAAATCTGGTCGACCCCGAAATTCTCGTATGCGAAGGGATAGCCGGCGACCTGGCAGTAGTCGTTGACGAGGCCGGCGATCATCTGGATCAGCGTCGTCTTGCCGGTGCCCGGCGCGCCATCGCCGATGAAGGTGAACAGGAAGCCGCCGAGCTCGACGAACGGGTTCAGCTCGCGCTCGAAATCATAGGCCATCAGCATCTTGGCGAGCTTGACCGACTGGTATTTGGCGATGTGGTTGCCGACGACCTCTTCCGGCTTCTTGAAGGTCATCACCAGCGGCTTCGAGCGCTTGCCGGGCGCGACGTCGAAGCCGTCGAGCGTGAAATCGTCGACATCGATGCGGATATGGGCATTCTCGAATGGCCCGATGCCGTCGAAGCGGCCTTTTCGCGCCAGCAGCCCGTCGATGGCGACGCGGGCGAAGGCGCGCGCGCGCGTCATCAGGTCCGCATCGTCCTTCGACCCGGCAATTGCCTTGTCGAGGCCGGCGATGATCGACTTCACCGCGTCCTGCTGGGTGTCGAACAGGAAGTCGGGCTCGGCGATGTCGTTGGGCGCCTCGCCGTCGCTGTCGATCAGCTGGAAGAGGTACGAGGCGAGGCTGAAGGCGGAGATGTAGGCCGAGGCCGACAGAAGCTTCTTGAAGGTCGCCGCCTCGTCGCCCTCGAGCGGCGCGCGGGCGTTTTTGGCCTGCAGGCTTTCCAGGTCGGAGCCCTCGGCGAAGACATCGGAAATGGCGAGCGCGATCGCCAGGCCGCGTCGGGCGCGGTACAGGAGCGTGTGCTGCGGAATGGTCAGCAGCTGGTCGTCGGGATGGACGGCGGCGACCGTCTTCGACAGCTCGACCTCGCGCGTACGGCGCACCGAACCGACCGAGACGGTCGAGACGAAGCGGCGATTGGTGCCGGCTAGCGCCGTGCCGGATTCGCGCGCCGGATCCTCCAGCACGGCAATGCGGGTGATGAAACTCTGCGCCGTGGCGCGGTGCTTTTCGATCGCGGCTTCCGAAATCGTGGTCAGGCCGGTGTCCATGAAGGGTGCTCCGTGGTGTGACGGTCAGACGTCTGAGATGACCTGTCCATTGGACAGGATGTGGACCTTGTAGCCGGAAAAGATCTTCTGCGCCTCGCCGGCGGCATAGAGCGCCTGATAGGCCTCGTGCGGGATCAGCGCATGGTTCTCGTAGCTCGACACGCCCTGGCGCGCGGCCTCCAGATCGTCGGTGTTGATGAAGAATTCCTGCGTCGTCTTCTCGCTCGAAAACAGGCCCTTGCGGCCGGGTTTCTCGGATTTGGAAAAGACCTCCTGGATGGTCCAGGTGAGCAGCCATGCGTTTTCCGGCTTGCGCACCTTGGCCAGAACCTCGGTCACTGTCGAATTGTTGTCGGTGATGCCCGCCGAATAGAAGGGGCCGAGCACGACGCGGCGGAGCTGCTTTGGGTGCAGCGGCTCGAAATCCTTGTCGAGATTGACCGCGATCGTTGCCGGGGACAGCGTGTAGGCGGAATTCTTCTCGGTGAAATCGTCGAAGCGATGGGCAAGCTCGGGGTTGAGCAGGCCGTCGACCGGCAGCGGGATGTAGACCCTCTCATTGAGCTTGCCGTTGCTGTCGACGAGCTGGCGCACCATGCTTTCGGAAGAGTCCTCGACCGTCACCATATAGATCAGCGGCAGGTTGGCGCTGCCGTCGAAGCAGGCCCAGTGCACAAGGTAATAGGGTCGAAAGGTCTTCGGATTGACCGAGACTTTCGCCGTCTGCGCCAGCGTGAACGGGCCGAAGGTCTGCTCGCTCCTGACGTCCTCCAGGTAGAGCCGCTCGGCCATCGACTTCTGCAGCGCCTCGGGAAACTCCTTGTGGCGCAGGATGAAGTCGGCCATCTCCTCGCGCAGCTCGCCGGCCTGCGGGATGTTGGCCAGCCGGCTCTCCGCCTGACGACGGTCGTTCTCCAGTTCTAGCAGGTTCTGGAACACCGGATAGCCGCTGTCGGCGCGCGAGATGCGGAACGTCTCCATGAAGCCGAGGCGGTTGCGCCAGCAGGAAAACGACTTGTCCAGCCGCGCAATGTATTCGGCGACGATCTTGGCGACGATGCCGTGCCGGTAGAGCGGCGAGCGATCGTCGCGCATGAACACTTCCAGCCCGCTCAGCGCCGCCGTGATGGCGGAAAAATAGCGCGCCGCCGCTTCATTTTCGGGAGTCATGGGTCTGCCTTGGAGACGAACGCCAGCCGCCAATCACTGCTGCACGTAGTTGGCGGAATTGTGCTTCTTCATCACCTCGTCGAAGCGGCGGGCGAAGGCATCGTCGGCCAGCTTCTTGCGGCGCTGGATGTCGGCCGAGGCCACCATGTTCTTCTCGTGCATTTCGAGCAGGTCGCCGATGTGCTTCTGCGAGGCGGCGCCGATGCCGGCCATGGTCTCCTCCGCGGTGTTGTCGACCTGGCTGCCCAGCGTGTTGATCTTGTGAGCGACATCCTGCTGCGCGGCGGTCTTCAGCGAATCCTCCAGCGCCTTGTACAGGACGATGCGCTGCTCGGTGTCGATGGTCAGCTTGTTGATCAGCGTCGACTGCGCGGCGATCTGGTTGTTGAGCGAATCGACGAAGGTCTGGAACATCGAGGTGTAGCGCTCGAGCGTCTGGCTCTCGGCCAGCAATTCCTGCTCCTTGGCCTGCTTCTCGTTGTATTCCGTGGCCATTTTCGAGCGCTCGCCCTCGAGCTGCGTGCGCTCCTTCTGGCTGGTCGAGGCGGCGATCTTGTTCTCGATGTCGAGCAGCATCGGGTTGAGCTCCTCGATGCGCTTCTGCACCGCCTCGAGGTTGGACATCGTCGTCTTGCGGCGCTCGATGACCTGCGACAGGCTGCTTTCCGAGGTCTTGTAGCGCTGGTCGAGCACTTCCTTCTGCGCTTTCAGGATGCCGACGATGGTATCGGACTTAGCCAGCAGCTCCTGCAGGTTGCCGGCCAGCGACATGTTGCGCACGCGATCGGTGCGCATGCGCTGCTTGCGCTGCGCCGAGAAGACGCCGACGAAGTTTTCCCAGCCGGTGTAGTTCTTCATGCTCTCGAATTCGGCGCCGAAGACGTTGGTCGCGTCTTCGAGGCCGATGATCAGGTCGGCGATGTTGCCTTCCATGATCTTCTGCTGTTTCAGCACATCCTCGATGCGGGCGTTCTCGATGTCGAAATTGGCATCGCCGATCTTCTTGTCGGCCCGGGCGAGCGTGTCGAGCACGGTGCCGGACTGCTCGATCTTCGAGCGCATGTCCTGGACGACCTGCTTGGTCTTGGCAATTTCGGCATCGAAATTCTGCAATGTCGCCATAGGGGCCTCCCGCATCGGCATCGGTTTCGTGTCGGCGCGAATATATGTGGAGCATCCGGGGATTGAAAGACGCAAGACAAGAGGTGCTGCGAAAACAAAAGGTTTCGTTTCTCCCTTGAAAGACAAACGAACCATGCGCATGGCGCGACTAGCCGTCCGCCGGCGCATTTCTTTTGCAATTCGACTGTCGCGCCGCCGGGCCGCGGGCGATGCATTTCGCTTCCCGCCGGCGCATCGTCTGGATATTCGGCAAACAATTTGCCGGTGAACCGGCGCCTGCCGGGCAAATCGCAGCCGCGGCAGCTCAGGGCTTGGGGTCGGCCTTTAGATAGGCAATGACATTGGCAATGTCGGCGTCGTTCGTCAGTCCGCTGAAGGCCATTTTGTTGCCGGGGACCTTCAGCTTGGGCGCGCGCAGGTAGAAGGACAGGTTCGCCTCGTCCCAGACCAGGCCGGCGGCGCCGGCGTCCTTCATGGCTTGCGAATAGTTGAAATTCTGGGCCGTGCCGGCGGTGCGGCCGACGACGCCCAGAAGGTGCGGTCCGACCTTGTCGTGATCGGTCGTCGCGTCATGGCAGGCCATGCAGCGGTTGAAGACCTTCTTGCCAAGGGCCGCGTCGCCATCGGCATGGGCGGCGGCGATGCCGAGGAAGAAAAGGATAGCGGCGGACGAAAGGGCTCGAAGCATGGCGGGACTCCTGGCTGAGGGCACCTGGATAGGGCCCATGCCTTAACAAACGCCGCACATGATGGCGGGATTGCGGAGGGATCCTTCATCCGGGCGCGCCCGGCGGCGACGCGGTCCGCGTCCGCGTCAGGCCCTGGTGAAGCCGATGAAATCGTCGGGCGCGGCGCGGCCCATCTCCTCTTCCCAGTGGCGCCGGCAAAGCGAGACATAGACGTCCTTGCCGATCGCCACCTGCTCGCCCTGTCTCGCCACTTTGCCGTCGGGACCCAGCCGCACGACCATCGTCGCCTTGCGGCCGCAGCGGCAGATGGTGCGCACCTCGCGCAGATCGTCGGCAATCGCCAGCAGGGCGCGCGAGCCGGAAAACAGCTTGCCCTGGAAATCGGTACGCAGGCCGTAGCACATGACCGGTATGTTCAGCCGGTCGGCGATCCGGGCCAGTTGCCAGACCTGCTCCTCCTCGAGGAACTGCGCCTCGTCGACGAAAATGCAGTGCACCGTGGTGTGTTCGTGGTGCTCGGCGACCCGGGCGTAGAGGTCATCGCCGTCGCGGAACATCTCGGCCTCTGCCTCGAGGCCAATGCGCGACGAGATCTGCCCGCTGTCGCCCTTGCGGTAATGGCCGGCGACGAACAGCATCGTGGTCATGCCGCGCTCACGATAATTGTAGGACGCCTGCAGCAGCATCGTCGTCTTGCCGGCATTCATCGTCGCGTAGTTGAAGTAAAGCTTGGCCATGCCGCCCTTGAGGTGTGTCGAGTTTCAGGTGATGCCGGCCTGCAAACGGCGGCTTTCTGCGCTTCCGGTGCTCACGGACCCTGACCTGAATCTCGGCACACCTTATGCCGAGTTGCGGCGGGGCGGGGAGGGGGCGTCGGCGCATTCCCCTGAAAAAGCTGCCGGCCATCAAAAAAGCGGCAGCCGTGTCGCTGATCGGCCAGTGCGCGCCGTTGATCGTGATTGTCTTAGTGCTTGAAACCGCTCCAGAATGGTGTTTGGCTGACGAAACAAGGCGGGGACACAAACCGTAACTTCGCCGCGCCAAAAAGAATCGCAATGGGAGAATATCTATGTCGCGTATGAATTCCTTCGTCGCCGGGCTCGGCCTGGCGGCCTTCCTGTCCACCAGCGCTGCTTTCGCCGGCGACCCCGAAAGCTGCAAGGCGGTGCGCCTCTCCGATGTCGGCTGGACCGACATCCAGGCCACGACCGGCGTCGCCTCGGTGCTGCTCACCGCGCTCGGCTACGAGCCGCAGGTGATCCAGCTGTCGGTCCCGGTCACCATGGCCTCGCTGAAGAACAAGGACCTCGACGTCTTCCTAGGCAACTGGATGCCGTCGATGACCAACGACATCAAGGACTACACCGCCGACGGCTCGGTCGAGACGATCAGCACCAACCTGACCGGTGCCGGCTACGGCATCGTCGTGCCGACCTATGTGGCGGACGCCGGCGTCAAGACGCTGACCGACCTCGGCAAGTTCAAGGACAAGTTCAACGGCAAGATCTATGGCATCGAGGCCGGCAATGACGGCAACCGCATCATCCTCGATATGATCAAGAACCCGAAGGACAATCTCGAAGGCTTCGAACTGGTCGAATCCTCGGAGGCCGGCATGCTGACGCAGGCCGAGCAGTCGATGAAGAGCAATGAGTGGATCGCTTTCCTCGGCTGGACACCGCATCCGGTGATGGGCGCCATGAAGATCACTTATCTCGACGGCATGGGCGACAGCGGCTTCGGCGCCGCCACCGTCTTCACCAACGTGCGCAAGGGCTACACCACCGAATGCCCGAATGCCGGCAAGTTCATCGCCAATCTGAAGTTCAACCTGGACATGGAAGGCGAGATGATGGACGCCATCCTCAAGGGCGGCGATGCCAACACGGTCGCGACCGACTGGCTGAAGAAGCATCCGGACGCGGTCGCGCCCTGGATCGCCGGCGTCACCACCTTCGACGGCGGCGATGCCGCCGCGGCAGTCAAGACCGCGCTCGGAGGCTGAGCCGACCATGAATCCGGCATGACCGGAGCAAGGGCAGCCACCATGGAAAAGGCTGCCCTTTTTCATATCCTGTGACAAGATGACTGTCCGGCAAGGACGGCGCAGCCAGAGAGGGGCAAGATGGATCCGATTTCGAAATTCCTGGTCGCCTACAAGATCCCCATAGGACCCTGGGGGAAGGCCTTCTTCGGCTTTCTCACCGACAATTTCGACACCATCTTCAGGGCCTTCTCCAACGGCCTCAATTTCCTGCTCGACGGGCTGGTCGACATCCTGCTGGTGGTGCCGCCGGTGCTGCTGGCGGCGGTCATTGCCGTCATCGCCTGGTTCCTGCAGCGCTCGCGGCCGCTGGCCATCGCCGTCTTCATCGGCCTCATCTTCATCATCAACCAGAACCTGTGGAAGCAGACGGTGCAGACGCTGGTGCTGGTGGTTGCGGCCGCCGCCATGGCCATGGCCATCGGCGTGCCGCTCGGCATCTGGGCTGCGCACAAGCCGAAGGTCTACCGCATCATGCTGCCGGTGCTGGACCTGATGCAGACGCTGCCGACCTTCGTCTACCTGATCCCTGTGCTGACCCTGTTCGGACTCGGCAATGCGCCAGGCCTCATCGTCACAATTATCTTCGTCATCCCGACCGCGGTGCGGCTCACCCATCTCGGCGTCGTCTCGGTGCCAAAGGCGATCATCGAGGCCGGCGAGGCGTTCGGCGCCACCAAGAGCCAGCTTCTGTGGAAGGTCGAGCTGCCCTCGGCATTGCCCACCATCATGGCGGGGCTGACGCAGTCGATCATGCTGTCGCTGTCCATGGTTGTGTTCGCCGCGCTGATCGGCGCCGGCGGCCTCGGCACGGAAATCAACCGTGCGCTCGGCTCGCGCCGCATCGATCTCGGGCTTGAAGCCGGCCTCGCCATCGTCGTGCTGGCCATCGTGCTCGACCGGATGACGCGTATCGGCGTTGGAGGCAAGAAATGACCGTCGCCGTTGATTTCAAGGATGTCGACATCGTCTTCGGCGCCGATCAGGCCGGTTCACTGGCGTTGATCGACAGCGGCGCGAGCCGCGCGGAGATCCTCGAGAAGACCGGCAACGTGCTGGGCTGCGCGGGCGCCAGCCTGACCGTGCACGAGGGCGAGATTTCCGTGCTGATGGGCCTGTCGGGCTCCGGCAAGTCGACCCTGCTCAGAGCCGTCAACCGGCTCAACGTAGTCTCGCGCGGCCAGGTTCTGGTCAAGGACGGCGACCGCACGGTCGATGTCGTCACCTGCGACGAGGCGACACTCAGGCGCCTGCGCCAGAAGCAAGTGGCGATGGTGTTCCAGCAATTCGGCCTCTTGCCCTGGCGCACGGTGGAAGAGAATGTCGGCTTCGGCCTCGAGCTTGCCGGCGTGCCGGAAGCCGAACGCAAGGCGCGCGTGAAGAAGCAGCTCGAGCTCGTCCATCTCGACCAGTGGTCGAAGAAATACGCGCATGAGCTCTCCGGCGGCATGCAGCAGCGCGTCGGCCTGGCGCGGGCCTTCGCCACCGAGGCACCGATCCTGTTGATGGACGAGCCGTTCTCGGCGCTCGATCCGCTGATCCGCACCAAGCTGCAGGACGAATTGCTGCAACTGCAGGCGGAGCTGAAGAAGACCATTATCTTCGTCAGCCACGACCTTGAGGAGGCGCTGAAGATCGGCAGCCACATCACCATCATGGAAGGCGGGCGCATCGTGCAGACCGGCGCGCCGGAAGACATCGTGCTCAGGCCTGCCAACGACTATGTCCGCGACTTCATCGCCAACGTGAATCCGCTGTCGGTGCTGACCGCCTGGAACGTCATGCGCGACCGCCGCGACCTCGACCACGGCGAGGACGGCTGGGTGTGGCTCGACCGGCGCAAGACGACGCGCTTCAAGATCGACGATCACGGGCTGGTGTCGGCCGCCGAGCGCGACGGCAAGCCTGCGGTGTGGGTCTCCTGTGCCGACGTCGAGCGGCAGCTGGAGGAGACGTCGCAGGTGTTCTGGGCGACGCCTGGCACGTCGCTGAAGACGGTGATGCTGGCCATGCACCGCTCGCAAACGGCGCCGGTGGCGCTGTTCGACGAGCAGTCGCGCTTCGTCGGCGCGATCGGCATCCGCGACGTGCTGAGCGCCGTGCTGCGGCGATAGCCGCGGGTTCGAGATTGCAGGCGCGACCCAACTTGCGAGGCCGCACCTTGGTACGGCTGGCAGGCACCGCCACCGTGCCCTAGTATGATCCCTGCGGCGGCGGATCGCGCCGCGGACGGGAGGTGCAGGGATGATTTTCCGACAGCTCTTCGATTCCGTATCGGGGACCTACTCCTACCTGCTGGCCAGTCGCCGGGGCGGCGAGGCGCTGATCATCGATCCGGTGCTGGAGAAGGTCGAGCGCTATCTGCAGCTCGTCAACGAGCTCGACCTCAAGCTGGTCAAGGCGGTGGACACGCATCTGCACGCCGATCACATCACCGGCCTCGGCGCGCTGCGCGACCGGACGCATTGCGTCACGGTGATGGGCGAGCAGACCAAGGCCGACGTGGTGTCGATGCGGCTCGCCGACGGCGACAAGCTGGCCATCGAGGGACTGGCGCTCGACGTCATCTATACGCCCGGGCATACCGACGATTCCTACAGCTTCATCCTGCCGGACCGGGTGTTCACCGGTGACACGCTGCTGATCCGCGGCACCGGCCGCACCGACTTCCAGAACGGCGATCCGCGCCAGCAGTACGAATCGATCTTCGGCCGCCTGCTCAAGCTTCCCGACGAGACACTGATCTTCCCGGCGCATGACTACAAGGGCGAGACGGTCTCGACCATCGCCGAGGAGAAAGCCTTCAACCCGCGCCTGCAGGTGAAGTCGGTGGACGAGTATGTCGAGATCATGAACAACCTCAAGCTCGCCAACCCGAAGATGATGGACGTCGCCGTGCCGGCCAACATGAAGGTCGGGCTGCATCAGGACGAGATCGCCGGGCGCGGCTGGTCTGTCACGGCGGACGAGGCGCTGGCGATTGTCGGCAGGCCGGACGTGGCTTTGATCGATCTGCGCGAGAGCGCCGAGCGGGAGCGGCGTGGCGTCATCCCGGGCGCCATCCATCTGCCCTATCCCAGGCTGCAGGAGAACATCGCCCCTGGCGGCATGCTGCACGAGTTGGCCCGATCGACCAGCAAGCAGCTTTTGTTCTACTGCGCCTTCGGCGAACGCTCGGCGATGGCGGTGCAGGCGGCGCAGGACGTAGGCATCGCCAGCGCCCGTCATATCCAGGGCGGCATCGACGCGTGGAGGAAGGCGGGCGGGCCGCTGCTGCGGTAGGGCCGCGCGGGCCGGATTTCAAAAGATCAATTCAGCCCGATGCGCCTGGCGCCCTGCCGGAACATGGCTTCGGCGTCCCGGTCGAAACGGAAGGTGGCGATGAAGTCGTCGGCACGATAGTCCGGCAGGGTCTTGCGGATGGCGGCGGCGAAAGTGCGCGCCTCGTCCTGCCGGCCGGCCAGCGCCAGGCAATGCGCGGCGATCGCCAGGATGATGATGTGGGCATTGGGGCGGGCAGCCGCCTTCAACGCCCATTCCGAGGCCTCGGCGAACTCACCAAGGCGGGCATGGGCCATGGCGCGGGCGCCCATCATGCCGAACAGCAGCGGGTCGAAGGGGCTGAGATGGCGCGAATGATCGGACGAGCCGATCGCTGAGCGCGGATCACCCGACTGGGAGTGCACGAAGGACAGCGCGTAGTGGCCGAGCGCGAAATTCGGGCTGAGGTCGACGGCCCGCTCCAGCTCGAGCAGCGAGCCGTCGCGCTCGCCGCGCAGCCACAGCGCGCGGCCCATGGCCCAATGCGCCGCCGGATTGTGTTCGTCGACCAGAAGACTTTGTCCAGCGGTTTCGAAGGCAAGCGCAGCTTCGTGGTCGCGGTCGCCCCAGCGCTGGAAGGCGTTCTGCCAGTGGGTGAAGGAGAGGCCGGCATAGGCGCGGGCGAAGGTCGGGTCCTGCTTCAGCGCCATGTCGAAGAACTGGTGGGCCAGCTCGTTTTCGGTCCGGGTGAAGCGGTACATGTGCCAGAGACCGCGATGGTAGGCCTCCCAGGCGTTGAGCGAATTGGGCGCCTTCAGCATCGCGCGGTTGCGCTCGACAGTGGTGACCTCCGCCGCGATGGAGGACACGATGCTGTTGCCGATATCGTCCAGCACGACAAAGATATCGTCCGGCCGGTGCTCGAACGTCTCGGCCCAGACAATGCGTGCGGTGCGCACCTCGACCAGTTCGACGGCGACGATCACCCTGCCCGACAGGCTGCGGACGGAGCCGGTCGCGACGTAGTCGACATTCAGCCTGCGCCCTGCATCCTCGGGCGAGATGTCCTTTTCCGCCAGCGCAAAGACCGAGCCGCGGGCGATGACGAAGAAATCCCTGAGCTTGGCCAGGCGGGTGATGATGTCATGGGTCAAGCCGTCGGCCAGCCCACCACGAAAATCCGCGGTGCCGGCGTGCTCGACGAACGGCATGACTGCGAGCGAGGCGCGGCGTGTCGCCGATGTCTCGGGCTCGGCCGGAGCGACCGGTGCCTGGGGCACTGCAAACGCCGGCACGGATCGCACGGGTGGCGTCGCGTTGGACTGACGGGATCTTATTTCTTGCCATGCCTCGCGCAGGGGGGCGAAATCCAGCTCCTCCGAATCGAAGAGCCGCGCGGCGGCAGCCAGATGCTCCTCGCACGCGCCGATCTGGCCACGCCGCGCATTGTTTTCCAGCAGCGCAAGATGAGCGCGGCTGTCGAAAGGGGCGAGTTCCAGCCATTTGTCGATGGAGGCGCCTGCCTCGTCGGATTCGGCCGGAAGCAGCCCGATCAGATGCTCCAGTATGGCGACATGGCATGACCTGAAACGACGGCGCTGCGCCGTCAGCCAGCTGTTGAAATGCGGGCTGCGGTCGAGTTCCAGCCCGTCGAGGAAATCGCCGGTGAAAAGGTGGGAAAGCGTCCTCAGCCGCTCGAGGCCAAGGCTCTCGATGCCTTCGGCGACCGCGGCAGCGGCTTCCACGGCATCGATGCCAAGTCCGGCAAGACGAAGCGCGACGGTGTCGCCTTCGGTCTCGATCCGGCGCCGGCCCGGCTCGTCGAGCGCGCCGCGCAGCTTGCTGAGGCACCAGCGTAGCTCGCCGCGCGGATCGTTCGGCACATCCCACAAAAGCTCGCACAGGCGGCTGCGTCCGACCGGGTGCGGCGCAAGCGCCAGATAGGCAAGCAATGCACGCAGCTTGCGCGACGCCGGCAGCGCCACCGGCATGTCGTCGCGCGAAATCGCCAGCTGTCCGAGCAGCCGCACGGAAAGGCCGGGGGCAGTGCTTTTCAGGCTCGCTCGGGCGGATTCCACGTGCGTTTCCACGCTCGCTCCCACGCTGACCAGTTGCTCCATGTTCTATCACCAAACCCGACAAGGCGCACCGGCAGCGGACATTCCGGCCGGATGCAGCCGTTGCCGAAATGAAGGCACGTCGAGCAACCTAACGCGGCAAGGTCTCGAAACCTCGCCGCCAAGCCCTCCGGTTTGTAACCGGATCGTGAGGACCAAGAGGAGACCAGACATGTTGCAGCAGTTGAAGATCAGAACCACGGCCGGGCGCGGCCGGTTGTTCGACAGCATTCTCGACACGGTCGGCGATACGCCGGTCATCCGCATCAACAATCTCGGCCCGGGCCATGCGACGATCTATGCGAAGGCCGAATTCTTCAATCCGGCCGCATCGGTCAAGGACCGCCTGGCGCTCAACATCATCGAGGAAGGCGAGCGCAGCGGCGCGCTGAAGCCGGGCCAGACCGTGGTCGAGGCGACCAGCGGCAACACCGGCATCGGGCTCGCCATGGTCTGCGCGCAAAAGGGCTACCCGCTGGTGGTGACGATGGCCGACAGCTTTTCCGTCGAACGCCGCAAGCTGATGCGCATGCTGGGCGCCAAGGTGGTGCTGACGCCGCGCGCCCAGAAGGGCTTTGGCATGTACAAGAAGGCGGCCGAGCTGGCCGAGGCCAATGGCTGGTTCCTCGCCCGCCAGTTCGAGACCGAAGCCAACGCCGCCATCCACGAGGCGACCACGGCGCGCGAGATCATCAACGACTTCGCGGGCTCGCGGCTCGACTATCTGGTGACCGGCTACGGCACCGGCGGCACGGTGACCGGCGTCGGCCGGGTGCTCCGCCGGGAGCGGCCGGATGTCAAAATAGTGCTCGCCGAGCCTGCCAACGCCCAGCTGGTCGGCAGCGGCAAGGCGCAGCAGCGCGGCGCCGGCGGGGCGCCGGATGCCAGCCATCCGGCCTTTGAGCCGCATCCGATCCAGGGCTGGACGCCGGACTTCATCCCGAATGTGCTGCAGGAAGCGATCGACAAGCGCTTCTATGACCAGGTGGTGCCGATCCCCGGTCCGGAAGGCATCAAATGGGCGAAGGCGCTGGCGCAGCAGGAGGGCATCTTCACCGGCATTTCCGGAGGCGCCACCTTTGCCGTGGCGCGCCAGATCGCGGGCACTGCTGCCGCCGGCTCGGTGATCCTGTGCATGCTGCCCGACACCGGCGAGCGCTATATGTCGACGCCGCTGTTCGACGGCATCGAGACCGAGATGGATGCCGAGGAGATGGCGCTCTCGCGTTCGACGCCAAGCTGCCAGTTCGACGCCTGACGACAGACTCGTGGCGCCGCCGCCCTCGATGGCGGCGCCACAAGATGTGAGAGAGGGGCAAATGGACAGTTTGGGGGAAGCGTCAACAAGCATGGCCGCGGACGAGACTCTCGATCCGCCGGACTGGGCCGATGTGAAGGCCCTTTCGCACCGCATCATGGACGATGCCATGGGCTATCTGCGTGATGTCCGCGAGCGCCCGGTATGGCAGGAGATGCCGGCCGAGGTGCGGACCTTCTTCACGGCGCCCTTGCCGCGCACGCCATCGCCGCTTGCCGACGTCTATGGCGATGTCGCCCGCAACGTCATGGCCTATCCGATGGGCAACATCCATCCGCGGTTCTGGGCCTGGTACATGGGGTCCAGCAACTTCACCGGCGCGCTCGGCGATTTCCTGGCGGCGATCCAGGGCTCCAATCTCGGCGGCGGCAACCATGCCGCCGGGCTGATGGACAGCCAGGTGGTCGACTGGTGCAAGGAGATGGTGGGCTTTCCGGCCTCGGCCAGCGGCACGCTTGTCAGCGGCGGCTCGATGGCCAACATCATCGGGCTCACCGTGGCGCGCAACATCAAGGCCGGCATCGACGTGCGCGAGCATGGCGTTGCCGCCATTCCGATGCCGCTGCGCTTCTACGCCTCGGACCAGGTCCATTCCTGCCATCGCAAGGCGATGGAAGCACTCGGCCTCGGCAATCACGCGCTGCGCCGCATCCCGACGGATGCCGGGCTGCGCATCGATCTCGCGGCGCTGCGTGCGGCGATATCCGAGGATCGCGCCGCCGGCTTCAAGCCGGCCTGCGTCATCGGCACGGCCGGCACCGTCAACACCGGCGCGATCGACGATCTGCGGGCGTTGGCGGTGCTGGCGGCGGAAGAGGACCTCTGGTTCCATGTCGATGGCTGCATCGGCGCTTTGATCGCGATCGCGCCGGGGAACGCATCGCTGGTCGCCGGGATCGAGCAGGCGCATTCGATCGCGCTCGATCCGCACAAATGGCTGCATGCGCCATTCGAGGCCGGTTGCGCGCTGGTTCGCGATGCCGTGGCGCACCGCGGCACTTTCGCGGTCACGCCGGAATATCTGGAATCGGCGCCGCGCGGCCTCGCCTCCGGGCAATGGCTGCATGACTACGGCCTGCAGACGTCACGCGGCTTTCGCGCGCTCAAGGTGTGGATGGCGCTGAAGGAGCATGGCGTCGAGAAGTTCGGCCGCCTGATCGACCAGAACATCGCCCAAGGCCGCTATCTGGCCGGCCTCATCGCGGCCGAGCCGGCGCTCGAACTGACGGCGCCTGTCACCATCAACATCGTCTGTTTCCGCCATCGGGGAGGCGGCCTGTCCGGCGAGCAGCTGAAGGCGCTCAACACCGAGATCATGCTGCGGCTGCAGGAAGAGGGCATCGCCGCCCTCTCCGACACTACGGTGCATGGGCAGCACTGCCTGAGAGTGGCGATCACCAACCACCGGACGCGACGCGAGGACCTCGAACTGCTGGTCGCGGAAACCTTGCGTATCGGCGCGGAACTTGCGGCGCGGATGTCGCCGGCGGGAGAGCAAACATGCCCTTGATAGACTATGTGGAAGAAGGCTCGGGGCCGCCGGTGCTGTTCGTTCCGGGGTCGTTCAGCACCCATGCGGCCTGGCGGCCGATGCAGAAATGGCTTGCGCCCGGCTATCGCATGATCGGCACCAGTCTCTGCGGCTACGGGGCGACGGCGGAGACCCGCAGGCGCGATGATTTCGGCATGCGGCACGAGCTTCGCATCATCGAGCATGCGGCACGCCGCGCCGGCGAACCCGTGCATCTGGTCGGGCATTCCTTCGGCGGTACGGTCGCCCTTGCCGCTGCCCTGGCAAACTCCGTCGAGGTGGCGAGCCTGACGCTGTTCGAGGCAAATCCGCTGGCCCTCCTTGCTCGGCCGCCGAGGCGGAATATCCATCAAGAAGTTCTGGAACTCAGCCGCGAATTTAGCGCCGCCGTCGATGCCGGCGAAGCCGATGCGGCGGCCATGATCATCGACTTCTGGGGCAGTCCGGGAACATTTGCGGCGATGCCCGAGGCCGTCCGCGACTACTGCCGCAAGACTGCGGCGACCAATGCGATCGACTGGCTGACGGACTTCGGGTTCGAGGCTGGGGTCGAGGACTACCGCCGCCCGGACATTCCGGTTCTCCTCGTCAGGGGCGAGTTCGCCAATCCGGCGATGGTGGCCATGACCGACGTGCTGGCACGGGCTTTGCCGAATGCGCGTCGCGCGGTCGTCGACGGCGCCGGCCACTTCCTCATTGCGACCCATGCGCAAAAATGCGCCGCGCTGCTGACGCGATTCCTGACGGTTGCGGACGCGGCGCTGCCGGAGCTCGCGATGGTGGTTTAGCGGCTGAGGCAGGTCGCCGGATTGAAAGGAGCACTCATTCGGGCAAGCCGGCCAGCCGCAGCGCTTCGACATATCTGGCGAAATAGTCCGGCTTGATCAGCCCCACCCTGTATTTGAGGTTGGAAAGCGTCAGTTCGGGATCGAGCCGCAGCGAGCGCGCGATATGCTTGCTCGCGGCATCCAACCTGCCGGCCATTGCATTGCTGGCGGCCGCGACGCGCAGGCCGGTGAGATAGTATGGCTGCGCGCGGGAAGCCGCCTCGGCAATTGGCCACGCATCATCGTGGCGGCCGGCCACGAAATGCGCGAAAGCGGTGAATGACTGCATGAAAAAGGTCAGCGGATCGAGCGGGCTTAGCCGCCTTGCCCGCGACAGGTGCTCGATGGCGATGTCCGGGTCGTCGTGGCAGGCCTTGAGGCAGCCGCTGGCGCTCCAGGCGGCGGCGCAGTTCGGATTCAGCACGAGCGCGCGGTCGGCCAGTGCCGAACCGGCCTCGTAGTCGCCCATGACATAGCCCAGCGCCAGACCACTGAAGGCCAGCGCCACCGCGTCGTCGTGGCCGGCGATGGCGACGTTGCCGACCAGCCGCGAGACCTCGGTGGTCTCCTTCTGCCGGTCTGTCATCCAGCCATTCGCCATCCGCCAGAAATAGCACCAGGCGGCAGCGCCTTGCGCGGCGGCAAAATCGGGGTCGAGCTGGATAGCCTTGTAGAACTGCGGCAGTGCCTCTTCCAGCCCCTCCCTCGTCCAGCGGTAAAGGCTCGCCATGCCGCGCAGATAGTGGTCGTAGGCGTCGAGACTCTCGGTGGGCTTGCGTTTGGCGCGCGCTATCTCGGCCTGCTCGAGCCTGGGCGAAATCGCGCCGATGACGCTGGATGCGACGAGGTCCTGCAGTTCGAACACCTCCGCGATGTCGCCTTCGAAGCGATCAGCCCAGAGAGTCACCCCCGCCGTCGCTTCGATGAGCTGGCCCGCCACGCGCAGCCGGCTGCCGGCCCTGCGGACGCTGCCCTCCAGCACGTAGCGCACACCGAGTTCCCGTGCCACGCGCGTGACGTCGACCGCCTGGCCCTTGTAGGCAAAGGCGGAATTCCGCGCGATCACGAACAGCCAGTTCACATGCGACAGCGCCGTCGTGATCTCCTCGACGACGCCGTCGGTGAAATATTCCTGCTCGGCGTCGCCGCTCATATTCTGGAACGGCAGAACAGCAATCGACGGCTTTTCCGGCACTGAAACGGCAGGGCGCGGCGGCTCCGCCTTCGCTTCCGGGCGGGACGGTTCGACCTCAGGCGGTCCGCCCTCGGCCATCGGTTCCGTCAGATGCCCCGGCGCTTCGATGCGTTCGAGCAGTGCCCGCGTCGCCTCTTCGGGCTCGACTCCGAGCTCGCGCTTCAGGGCTTCCTTGCAGGCCAGGAACTGGCGGAAGGCATCGTTGGTCTTGCCGCGGCTTCGGAAGATCCGGATCAGGGCGCGGTGGGCCTGCTCGGCGCATGGGTCGAGAGCCACCAGCCGCTCGGCCAGTCTTTCACACGCCTGTTCCTGGTGCGAACCCAATTCCGGCAAGAGGCTCAGTCGCTCGACCAGGTCCAGCGCCTTGCGAGTGTAGGTCGCCCGAAACGGCGCAAGCCATTCGTCGATCTCGTGTGGGAATGCCAGCCCGTCGAGCAGGTCGCCCCGGTAGAAGTCGGCCGCTGCCGCGAGGCTTGCACCATCATCGGCCTGGCACTTCTGGTCAAAAATCCAGATGTCGGCTTCATCGGCATTCGCCGCCAGCCAGATGGTGTCGGCATTGCCTTCGATGCGAATGGTCTCGTCGCCTGTGGACGGAAACAGCCGCCTGATGTCGACCAGGGCCTGGCGCAGGCTGTTTCGCGCCTGCTGCTCGCCGCTGCCAGCCCACAGCATCGCCGCCACCCTCTCGCGGCGAAGGCCCTTGGGGCCAGCCAAAACGAGCGCGGCAAAGAGCAACGCCGTCTTGCGCGTCGCGAAATGCAAAGGTTGCCCGCCTGCGGAGGCAACCTCGATGTCGCCAAGCAATCGGATATGCACCCCGACCCCCGAGAAACAGCCTCAGATAGAATATCACGTCCCGTCGCCGACTTAACGACGATTTAGCGCTGCTGTTCGCGGTTTTTCCCCGCGTTTTCACGCCTGCATGAACATCGGCAAAGCGCGCCGGTGGGACATTGCCCTCGTGAGTTCGAAAGAGGGAGAATTGCAATGACCTACATCAGCCTCAGCAGCTTCCGGCCGACCTCCCGTTTTGCCGGCACTCTCGCTGCCCATGTCGCGACCGCCTTCGCCGGGCTTCGGCGCTGGTATCAGGATGCCATGCAGCGCAGGGCTCTGGCCGGACTGTCGATATCTGACCTGAAGGACTTCGGCTATCCCGTCGATGAAGCTCCCGCCGATGTCGCGGCCCGCGGCCGCATCGCCGGGCGCAGTCCTCTGCGGTGATCCTTGCCGACGCGCACTGCCTGAATTGCCCTGCAGGCGCTTCTCATCCCTTGCCGGCAGCCAGCGGCGCGCCGGGCAGGTAAAGCATGATCGGCCGGATTTCGTAGACCGCGCTCGGATTGACGCGCTTGAGGTCGCGCGCCGTGGCAATCGCCTCGTCCTGGTCGGCGCAGTCGAGGACATAGAGGCCCAGCAACTGTTCCTTGGTCTCGGCAAAGGGTCCGTCGATCACCATGCCGTCGCCTGGGCCGCGCAGCGTGACGGCTTTCGCCGTCTCGCCCAGCCTCGCCGCCGGCCCAAGCTTGCCTGCGCGGGTCAGCCTGTCGTTGACCTCGAGCAGGTCGACCATCAGCGCGGCATCCTCCTCGGGCGTCCAGGACTGGACGGTTTGTTCGACGTGGTAGGCCAGGATGGCGTAGAACATGGGTGCGATTTTCCTCAAGCCGGAGCGGGCCGCACTATCCCAAGGATGGCATGGCTGATCCAGTCCCCACGGCAAGCGGCCCTCCGCCTCCTGACTCAAGCTGCCAGCGGCAGGCGCAGCTCCGTCAGCAGGCCGCCGCCAGGGTTGTTGGAGAGGCTGATTTCGCCGCCGGCGGCGCGCGCGATGTTGCGGGCAATGGTCAGGCCAAGGCCAAGGCCGCCGGTCTGGCGGTTGCGCGACTGCTCGATGCGGACGAACGAGCCGAACACCGCGTCGAGCTGGGCCTGGGGGATGCCCGGACCTTCGTCGCGGATCGCCAGCGTGACCGTGTGTTCTGACCGCTCCAGGCTGAGATGCGCCTTCTTGCCATAGGTCACGGCGTTTTGGACAAGGTTGGTGACGCAGCGTTTCAGCGCCACCGGCCGGGCGATGCAGATCAGGCCGCGCGGCCGGGTGCCGTCATGGTCGAACGAAACCTCCTCGAAACCGTCGGCGATCGATTCCACCAGCGACCAGAAATCGATGCGTTCGGCCTTTTCCTCGGTCACCTCGAACTTGGCGAAGTCGATGACGGAGCTGGCGATGCTCTCGATGTCGGCGAGGTCATGGGCGAGCGCTTCGCGCGCCGGCGATTTGCGCAGCAATTCCAGGCGCAGCCGCATCCTGGTCAGCGGCGTGCGCAGATCGTGGGCAAGGGCCGCCGCAAGGTGCTCGCGGTCCTCGACATAGGCGCGCAGCCTGACCTGCATGGCATTGACCGCCTTGGCGGCGGCGCGGATCTCGCGGCTGCCGGTCTCGGCGATCGGCGGGAACTTCAGGTCGTTGCCGATCCGGTTCACGGCGGTTTCCATCATCCGGTAGGGCGCGGTCAGCCGGCGCAACGACCAGATCGACATCACCACCACCAGCCCGGCGATCAGCGAATAAAGCGGCAGGCTGTCGAAACTCAGGATCGGCCCCACCGGGGTGATCGGCTCGGTGAAGTTCAGCCATTGGCCATCGGCAAAGCGCAGCGAGGCCGTCAGCTTGTCGCTCTGGGCGAAATCCGCCGCCAGCACCAGGAGGTCGCGCTCGACCTGGCCGACATCCTTGTTGGGAATGACGCCGCCGGGAGCATCGGCCTCCTGCGTTGCAGGATCGCGCCGCACGCGCGCGTCGGTGATGCCGAATTTCGACAGACGGCCAACGAGGATGTCCTCCAGTTCGGCAAGCTCGTCGTCGCCGGCAATCGAGGAGGAGACGGCGGGCGTATCGGAAACGGTCAGCGCATAGGTGGCGTTGAACAGGCCTGACGCCGTCGCCTTGCGCTCCTCCGGCGTCGCATCATGCATCAGCTGCACCAGCGAGAAGGCGCGGTCGTTCAGCCGGTAGAGATCGACCACGTCGTTGGCGGCGGCGCGGTCGCGCGAGACGATGTAGAGCGTCGCGACCTGGCTGATCAGCAGGCCGGCAATGACGATGAGCAGCACCCAGACGGGCAGGGTCTGCGGCAGGAAGCGTCTCATTCGGTGGTCGTCTCGGGCAAGAACTGGTAGCCGCCGCTGCGCACGGTGAGGATCAGCTTCGGCGTCTTGGGGTCGTCCTCCATCTTGCGCCGCAGCCGGCTGACCAGGATGTCGACGCTGCGGTCGAAACTGTAGCCGGTGTCGCCGCCGGACAGCTCGATCAGCTGGTCGCGGGTCAGCACACGCTGGGCGCTTTTGACGAAGGTCTGCAGGAGGTTGAATTCGGCCATGGTCAGCTCGACCCTGACATCGCCGGCCGCCGTCAGCCGGCGGCGCGAGCAGTCCATCGTCCAGCCGGCGAAATGGTAGATCTGCTTGGCGGCCGGCCGGCGCGGCTCGGCGGCGCCGTTGCGTCTCAGCACGGCGCGGATGCGGGCCAGCAGCTCGCGCGGATCGAAGGGTTTCGGCACATAGTCGTCGGCGCCCATCTCCAGCCCGACGACCCGGTCGGTGGTCTCGGTGACGGCCGTCAGCATGATGATCGGGGTGGTGTAGTTGGCGCGGAGCTCGCGGCAGAGCTCCAGCCCGCTCTTTCCCGGCAGCATCACGTCAAGCACGATGAGGTCGACCTGCGCGCGCCGCAGGATCGCCTCCATCTCGGTGCCGTCGGCGGCAACCGTGGTGCGCAGCCCGCGCTTCTGGAAGAACTCCTGAAGCAGGTCGCGTATGCCCTTGTCGTCGTCGACGATCAGTATGTGTGCGTCGGATTTCACGGGAACCCTGTCATTCTGGTGGCTGTGGTCGTTCTGATATCACCCACACGATAGAATTCCGGCCATATCTTGGCCAGTGGCGACGATGCTTCGCGAGGCTGGATTCACCAGAAACAATCCAGAAACAAAATTCTACAGTCGGGAAAAACTCCTGAAAAATTTCAAGGGCATAACTGGTGTCGTGGCGGTCAGGTCATCGGCTGCGACGCTAGTCTCCGGAGTAACGGACAAGACCAATGCAGAGGTTCACGATCAGCTTGATGGGTGCGTTGCTCAGCATTTCGCTCGTCACGGCAGCGGTCGCGGCCTCCAACGCAAAGGTGACGCCGATCACCCGGGCCGAGCGCTGCAGCGATCTCAACCGCCAGGTTGACGAAGCCCTCGAAACCCACGCCGCGGCAACGCAGGTCACCGCGGCGAAGGCACTTCAGAGAAAGGGAAACCGGTTCTGCGCCAACAAGAAGCAGGCACAGGGAATCCGGATGCTCGCGAACGCTTTGAAGCTGCTTGGAGTGACACCGATCGACCCGGTTCAGTGACGCTCAAACCCCGACCCGCACAAGAAAAGGAAATGAAGCCATGAAAAAGTCCCTCCTCTCCGCCCTCGGCCTCGGCATTGCTCTCGCTTTCTCGATGCCGGCTCTCGGCAATGCGGCCGCGACCACGACCGCTGCTCCGGCTGCTTCGACGACGACCGCTCCGGCGACCGCCGCGCCGGCCAAGGCTGCTCCGAAGAAGGTTGCCGCCAAGAAGGTCTGCAAGGTGACCAAGACGCACAAGTGCCCGGTCAAGAAGGCCAAGAAGGCTCCGGCGAAGAAGTCCTGATCCGCAAGCCTGTTCTTGCAATCGAGGCCGCTTCAGCCGCACATCGGCTGGGGCGGCCTTGGCTCGACTGGTGCCGACCTCCGAACTGAGGCGCCAACCGGGTCACGCTGAAACCGGTCCCACGGCCGGCGATCCTTAACCCGGTCGCAATGCCGATCCTGTAGGACAATCCGCATGAAGAAGCGGTTTTCGTCCCTTATGCGTTCGATGGCGCTTGGCGGCCTGGTCGTCACAGGTCTGGCCAAGATGCTGATCCTTTTGACCGCCAGTCCCGTGCCTGACCCTGCCAGCGGACGGACCGAGCCTTCGCTGTTCGCGCCCAGGATCTCAACCAACTGGGACTACATCACCCCGCTGCAGACCTGGCTGCTGATCGTGCTGATGGCCACGACCCTGATCGCCTTCGCGGCCTGGGCGCTCACGGCCTTGATGGAACGCAGGGCGGACGGGCCGCCCATCGACCGCATCGCCGGCCGCCACGGCCGTTGAACGGCAGACGATAGATCCCACATAGATTCGTGAACGGCCGCGCCGTCGGCGGAAATGGACGGTCGCGGTCGCGCATGACAAAATGTGAGCCTTCCTTGCCGTCGCCGGGTTCCGATGCCTGAAACCGTCACCAAGCCACGCACCAGGACGAAGCCGCAGACCGAGCGGCCGAAACTTTACAAGGTCATCCTGATCAACGACGACTTCACGCCGCGCGAATTCGTGGTGACCGTTCTGAAGGCCGAGTTCAGGCTGAGCGAGGACCAGGCGCAGCGGGTGATGATCACCGCGCACCGGCGCGGCGTCTGCGTCGTCGCCGTCTTCACCAAGGATATCGCAGAAACCAAGGCGACGCGGGCGACGGACGCCGGCAAGGCCAAGGGTTATCCGCTGCTGTTCACCACGGAACCGGAGGAGTAGGGTCGCGACAGCCTTTTTCTCCCCGTCACTATACGGGGAGAAATGTCCGGCAGGACAATGAGGGGCGGCGCTGGCGCTAGAAGAGTTTCCCCTGGATAATCCGTGACGATCGCCAATCACTTCAGTTGGCGCCGCCCCTCATCCGCCCTTCGGGCACCTTCTCCCCGTGAACGGGGCGAAGGGAAGGAGGCGCTACCGGCCTTCGCGGTACCACATCGAGCCCATTGCCAGAAGCAGCAGGCCGAGGCCGAGGAAGCCGCCGAACAGCGGCACGCGCGAGACGGCCTTGAGCAGGCTGTCGTCGGTTGTGCGCAGGCCGATCCAGTCGGCGCCGGATGCCACACCGGAAGAGCGGACCGGAACGATCGAAGGCAGCGTCACGCCGTCGGTGATGCCGCCGAGCGCGGAGGTGGCGGCCAGCCGGCGCACGCTGCCACCGGTCGCCTCGACCGGCGCCTTCAGCCGGTCTTCGGTCGAGATGACATCGGTGAACTCCGGCGCGTTGATCGGGCCGACATGGGCCAGCGCGGTGAGGTCGCCATTGCCGACCTGGTAGAGGCCGATCTCCTTGGTCTCGACGCTGCCGAGGAAGATGCCGGGTTCGGACTTCTCGAGCCTGACGATCAGCGCCTTGCCGGACGGCGTGATGACTTGCGCGGGACCAGGGTCGTCGCTCATCGTCTGGCGGCGGATCTCCAGCACCATGCCGCGTCCGTCGGCAGTCAGCCGCTCCTCTTCGAGCTCCGGCTCCTTCATCAGCCAGTGGGCGATGCGGCGGTAGAGCTGGACATGCGGGCCGCCGCCTTCGAAGCCGCGCGCCCACAGCCAGCCCTGATCGGACAAGAGCATGCCGACGCGGCCTTCGCCCTTGCGGTCGAGCAGGAGCAGCGGCAAATTGTCGGCGCCCTTCATCACCACTTCGCCTTCGGGGTTCTTGACACCGATGGTGCGGAACCAGCGGCTCCAGTGCGGCGGTTCGGTGTTGGAGCCGTCGAGGCCACGCGTCACCGGATGGCGCTGGCCGAGGTCGGTGAGGCGTGGGTAAAAGGCCTTGTCGACGACCTCGCCGCTCGGCATCGCCGGCAGTGCCGACATCAGCGGCGTGCGGGCGATCGAGCTCTCGCCGGCATATTCGGGACCGGCGGCGATCAGCAGCGCGCCGCCCTTTTCGACATATTCGGAGATGTAGTCGTAATAGAGGATCGGCAGCACGTCGCGGTGCTGGTAGCGGTCGAAGATGATCAGGTCGAAATCCTTGATCTTCTCGACGAACAATTCGCGCGTCGGAAAGGCGATCAGCGACAGCTCGTTGATCGGCGTGCCGTCCTGCTTTTCCGGCGGCCGCAAAATGGTGAAGTGGACGAGGTCTACCGAGGCGTCTGACTTCAAAAGGTTGCGCCAGGTGCGCTCGCCCGCATGCGGCTCGCCCGAGACGAGCAGCACGCGCAGATTCTCACGGATGCCGTCGACCAGGGCGATGGCGCGGTTGTTGGCATCGGTCAGCTCGCCCGGCTCGTGATCGATGGCGAGCTCGATGATGTTGCGGCCGGCGTTGGGAACGGTGACCTGCAGCGGCATCGTCTGGCCGATCGTGGCGCGCTCGACCGAGACCTGCTCGCCATTGATCGAGACGCGGACATCGACCTGACCGGCCTGATCGCCGGTGGCGATGACCCGGTAGGTCATATCGAGCGGCTTGCCGACGAGGCCGAAGCGCGGCGCGTTCTCGAACCGGATGCGGCGGTCCTTCTCGTGGTCGTTGCCGGTGATCAGCGCGTGCAGCGGCGCATTGAAATCGGGCGCGCCGGCAGGTGCGTCGTGCACCTCGCCGTCGGTGATCATGATTGCGCCGCCGATGCGCGACGGCGGCACGTCGCGGAAGGCGCCTTCCAGCGCGCTGAACAGCCTGGTGTCGGTGCGTTCCTCGGCGGCATCGGACTTGCCGGCCTCGATGACGCGCACGTCGAACTGCTTGAAGCGGGCAAGCCGCTGCTGCAGCCCGGCGAGCGCTTCGTCGGTCTGCCTGGTACGCTCGCCGATGTCCTGGCTCTGGCTGCGATCGACGACGACGGCGACGACGCTCTTCAACGCGTCGCGCTCCTCGTCGAGGAACACCGGGTTGAGCAGCGCGGCGCCGAGCGCCAGCAAGGCTGTGAAGCGCAGCACCGAGCCGCGCTGGCGGAACCACAGGCCGACCAGCGCCAGCAACGCCAGCGGCGCCAGCACGGCGGCAAGCCAGGGCCAGGACAGAAGCGGTTCGAAGGAGATCGACCAGTTCATCGCTTACTGCCCCAGCCGTTCGAGCAGGACAGGTACATGCACCTGATCGGATTTGTAGTTGCCGGTCAGCATGTACATCATGATGTTGACGCCGGCGCGCAGCGCATAGATCCGCTGCATCGGGTCCGCCGGCACGGTCGGCAGCAACGGGTCGCCATTCTCGTCCACCGCCCAGGCGCCGGCGAAATCATTGGCGGTGATCAGGATCGGCGAAACGCCGTCGCCGACGCGCACCGGACGGTTCTCGGCGTTGCTGGCGTCGAGCGAGGCCTCGACCCAGAGCGGGCTGCCGTTGAACCGCCCGGGAAACTCCGGAAGGATGAAGAAGGATTTGGTCAGCACGTGGTCCGAAGGCACCGGCTCCAGCGGCGGCACGTTGAGATTGCCGAGGATGTCGCGCAGCCGTTCCGTTGCCGGGCTGGTCGAGTTCGCGCCGATGCCGTTGGCGAACTGGTCGCGGGTATCGAACAGCACCGTGCCGCCCTGCTGCATATAGGCGTCGATGCGGGCGATCGAGGTTTCGCTCGGCATCGGGGCGGTGGGGTCGATCGGCCAGTAGATCAGCGGGTAGAAGGACAATTCATCCTTGGCGATGTCGACGCCGGCCGGATCACCGGGCTCCAGCGCGGTCTTCTCGATCAGGAAGCGGGTCAGGCCTTCCAGTCCGGCGCGGCTGATTGAATCGACGCCGGGCTCGCCGGTCAGCACATAGGCGATGCGGGTCTTCGAGATGTCCTCGATCGCCTGCGTGTCGCCCGGCTTCGCGTCATCGGCGCGGGCGAGGTCGGCATGGCCGACAAGCGCGCCAAGCGCGATCAGCAGGGCAGCCGCGGTGGTCGCTGCGGCGCGCCGGGGTCGGCGCGAGAGCAGGCCGCCCATCCAGAACACCGCCAGCGTGTCGAGCACCATCAGTACCAGCGCCGCCGCGACCAGCGAGCCCTTCAGATTGCGCGATTCGTCGAAGGCGTACTGGATGCTGGTCACTGGCAGCGAAAGGTTGGGCCGGGCCAGCGGCGCGAAGGTGCTCGCGGCGTCGAGCAGATTGTGGGCGAACACACCGGTCTCTGAGCCGTAGAGGCCCGGCGGGTTTTCGATCGTCACCGGCAGCGGACCGGCGCCCGGCACCAGCGGCCTTGCGTCCGGCGTCGGCGGCACCAGCGTGCCGTCGGCGGCGATCATGCGGTAGGGCGCCAGCGAGGTGGCGGCGGCTTCGGCATTGGCGACGGCGGCTCCCTGGTTGCGCGACAATTGCACGATGCGCCTCAGCATCTCGACGAAGCTGCCGGAGATCGGCAGGTTCGACCATGTCGCCTCGGGCGTGACGTGGAACAGCACCAGCGTGCCCTTTCCCTTCTTCAGCCCGGTGACCAGCGGCGTGCCGTCGGCCAGCGTCGCCCAGGTGCGCTCGACGATGTCGGGCGTCGGCTCGGCCAGCACCTGCCGGGTGACGGTGACCTCGGCCGGCGGGGCAAGATCGGCGAAGGGCCCGGTCTTCGGGAATTCGGTGACCGGCTGCGGCGTCGTCCAGGACAGCGCGCCGCCCAGCGCGCGCTCGCCGCTGCGCAGCCTGACCGGCAGGAGGTCGTCGTCATTGCCGGCGGCGGCCAGCCGCGAGCCGGCAAAGCGGACCAGCGTGCCGCCCTTGTCGACCCAGTCGGCGAGCTTTGGCCGCACCTGCTCGGGGATGGTGCCGACATCGGCCATGACAATCATCGCCGGCTTCTGATCGAGCAATTGCGGGATGGCGTCGGCAAGGTCGACGCTCGACGGCTCGACCAGATCGGCGAAGGGCTGCAGCGCGCGGCGGATATAGTAGAGCGGCGACAAGAGCGGCTGCGCCTGGTCGGCCTCGGACTGCGACAACAGCCCGACGCGGCGGCGTTTGGAGCTCTCGTCGAGCACGCGCACGGCGCCGGCCTGATGCTCACCGTCGAGCGCGATCGAGGCAAAGTCGTTGCGCAGTTCGAACGGCACCGCCATCGTGCCGGTGGCCGTGGTTTCGCCGGGCGAGAAGGTCAGCGTCGCATCGGCGATGCGGCGGCCCTTGTCGTCGAAGGCGCCGGCGATGACCTGGGCGGGCGCCGGATCGCCGGGCGGACGGATCGCGGTCAATGCAAAGCCATCGACCTGGTTGTCGGCAGCGGTCAGGCCGGCCAGCGTTATCCGGTCGGACGTGGCCCAGACCAGCCGCGCCGCATTCTTCGACAGGAGCGTGTCGAAGGCGGCTTCGTCGCCTTGCGCGGCGAGCCCGTCGGCGAGCACGGCGACGCTTGCGCCGGGATGGCTCTCCAGGCTTGCCGCGACGCGGGCATAGACGGCGGGGCGGTCGGTCGGGATCGGCCGCGGCTTGGCGGCGCGCAGCCTGTCGAGCGCCGTCGCGGCATCGAAGGGGCCGATCTCGGCGTTGGGCTTTTCGGCGGTGAAGGCGATGATGACGGGCACGCCGTTCGAGCCGGCGTCGGCGATCAGCCTTTCGGCCGTGGCGACGCGCTTGCCCCAGTCGGCGGCACTTGCCCAGTCATTGTCGATGACCAATGCCAGGGCCGAGCCTTCGGCCGGCAGTTTTTCACGCGGATTGAAGACCGGTTCGGCAAGTGCGACGACGATCAGGGCGGCCATCAGCAACCTCAGCAGCGTCAGCCACCATGGGCTTTGCTGCGGCGTCTCCTCGCGCTTCAGGACGCGGGCCAGGATCTTCAGCGGCGGAAACACTTCCATCTGTGGCTTCGGCGGGGTGAGCCGCAACAGCCACCAGATCACCGGCAGCGCCAGCAGGCCCCACAGCACCATGGGCGCACCGAAGGAAAGCGGCAGCCAGCTCATGCGCCGATCTTTCCGGCAGGACCGGCGGTCAACCCGGTATGACCTGTGGTCAACCCGGTATGACCTATGGTCAACCCTGAATGACTGCCTTCGGCGGTCAAAGCCATGTGGATGCGCACCAGCGCTTCGGAGGCGAGGCGGTCGGTATGGTTGACGGTGAAGCTCCAGCCCAGCCGCTTGCACCAGCCGGCCAGTTCCTGGCGGCGGGCGCCGTAGAGCAGGCGGTATTCGTCGCCGAGCATCTCGGCGCGGCCGGCGGTCAGCTTGTCGCCGGTTTCGGGATCGGTGAACTCGGTGCGGCCGGCATAGGGAAAGGTTTCCTCGGCCGGGTCGGCGACCTCGATCAGATGGGCGCGCACGCCGTGGCGGGCGAGCACGTCGAGCCAGGCCATGGTCTCTTCGACCGGGTCGAGGAAGTCGCTGACGAGGACGACGTCGGAAAAGCGGCGGATGCCGGAAAGATCGGGCTTTGCCGGCAGCGCGCCGGCATGGCCGAGCTGGGCCGCGATGCGCTCGGCGCCGTTGCGGGCCGTGAACGGGTCGGTGAGGCCCGGCCAGGCGATGCGCTCGCCGCTGCGCGACAGCAGCTCGGCCATGGCCAGCGCCAGGACGAGCGCGCGCGATTCCTTGGAAACGCCGGCGCCGGCCGATTTGTAGAGCATCGAAGGAGAGGGGTCGGCCCACAGCCACACCGTATGAGCGGCCTCCCATTCGCGGTCGCGCACATAGGTGTGATCGTCGCGGGCCGAGCGGCGCCAGTCGATGCGCGAGGAATCGCCTTCGACATAGGGCCGGAACTGCCAGAAATTCTCGCCTATGCCGCGCTTGCGGCGGCCATGCCAGCCGGCGATCACGGTGTTGACGATGCGGCGCGCCTCGACCAGCAGGTCCGGCACCAGCGAGGCCCGCAACCGGCCACGGGCGAGCGCGTCACGCGTCGCAACCGGTGCCTGGACCTCGCCTATTCGTGCCATCAGATGCCTTTTGCCAGTTTCGCCACCACGTCGCGCACCGAGGTGCCTTCGGCGCGGGCGGCGAAAGTCAGCGCCATGCGATGCTGCAGCACCGGCTCGGCCAGGGCACGGATGTCGTCAACCGACGGCGCCAGCCTCCCATCATACAGCGCCCGCGCTCGCGCGCACAGTGTCAGCGCCTGGCTGGCGCGCGGCCCGGGACCCCAGGCGACGAGCTTGTCGGTTTCGGCGTGCCCCTGGCCGGGGCGGGCCGAACGCACCAGCTTGAGGATCGCGTCGACCACGCTTTCCGGCACCGGCATGCGGCGGATCAGCGTCTGGATCTCCTTCAGCCGGGCCGGCTGCAGCACATTCTGCGCCTTGGCGTCCTCGACGCCGGTGGTCTCCAGCAGGATGCGCCGTTCGGCTTCGATTTCCGGATAGAGGATGTCGACCTGCATCAGGAAGCGGTCGAGCTGCGCCTCCGGGAGCGGATAGGTGCCTTCCTGCTCCAGCGGGTTCTGCGTCGCCAGCACATGGAAGGGCGAGGGCAGGTCGTGGCGCGCCCCGGCGATGGTGACGTGGTATTCCTGCATCGCCTGCAGCAGCGCCGACTGGGTGCGCGGCGAGGCGCGGTTGATCTCGTCGGCCATCAGCAATTGCGCGAAGATCGGCCCGGAGATGAAGCGGAAGGAGCGCTTGCCGAACTCGTCCTGCTCCATCACCTCGGAGCCCAGAATATCGGACGGCATCAGGTCGGGGGTGAACTGGATGCGGCGGGAATCGAGACCGAGCACGACGCCCAGCGTCTCGACCAGCTTGGTCTTGGCGAGGCCCGGCACGCCGACCAGCAGCGCATGGCCACCGGCAAGCAGCGCCACCAGCGTGCGCTCGACGACGGCATCCTGGCCGAAGATGACACGGCCGACGCCGTCGCGGACTTTCGAGATGTCCGCCAGTGCCTTTTCGGCCTCGGCAATCATGTCCTTTTCGCTGATCGGGCTTTCCTTGATCATCACGCTCATGCCGTTTCGATCCTTGTGCTGGAAATACCGGCTTGCACTGTCTGTGCCGCAGAATGCCGCGATTCGGCCTCGCCTGGCGCCTGCATTTGAACTTAAATCACAGACTTAGGCTGACAAGCGGAACAACAGTGACTATTTCGTGACCATGACGGAGCTCACAGAACATCGTGAACAGAGCCTCACCAGCGCCACCGAGGCGCGCGGGCTGGAGGCGCTGATCTCGCGCGCGACCCGCGCCGGCAAGGGGCCGGCGCCGGTGGAGCGCTGGAATCCGGACTTCTGCGGCGACCTCGACATGGAGATCAGGGCCGACGGCACCTGGTTCTATCTGGGCACGCCGATCGGGCGCATGCCGCTGGTGCAGCTTTTCTCCACCGTGCTGCGCAAGGACGCGGACGGTAAGACCTATCTGGTGACCCCGGTGGAGAGGGTGGGGATACGCGTCGTCGACGCCCCCTTTGTCGCGGTCGAGATGGATGTGTCCGGCGCCGGCGACGACCAGGTCATCACCTTCCGCACCAATGTCGGCGATGTCGTCGAGGCCGGGCCGGGCCACGCCCTGCGCTTCGTCGACGAGGAGGCGACCGGCGGGCTGAAACCCTATGTGCTGGTGCGCGGCCGGTTGGAGGCGCTGGTGGCGCGGCCGGTGATGTACGAGCTGGTCGAGCATGGCGAGGAGATCGACATCGACGGCAGGACGATGTTTGCCGTGCGCTCCAGGGGCGAGGTCTATCCGATCATGCCCGCCGAGAAGCTGAAACGGCTGAGCGCGTGATGGACCAGGTGACGCCGGCGCCGTTCTCGACCGTGGATTTTCGCCAGCGCGTCGCCGCCCAGGCAGACGCCCATGCCGGCGACGACTATGGCGATCATCGCTTCAATCCCGGCCATCCCAGGCTGAAGCACGTAAAGCCGCTGCGCGACGCCGCCGTGCTGATCCCGGTGGTCGACCATGGCGCTGATGCGACGATGCTTTTGACAAAGCGCGCCGAGAAGCTGCGCAGCCATTCCGGCCAGGTGGCCTTTCCGGGCGGCACGATCGACCCGACCGATCCCAGCCCGGAAGCGGCGGCGTTGCGCGAAACTTTTGAGGAAATCGGCCTCGAGCGCGATCATGTCGAGATCATCGGCCGCATGCCCGACTATGTTTCCGGCAGCGGCTACCGCATCGCGCCGGTGTTGGCGGTGGTTCGGCCAGGCTTCTCCTTGACGCTCAACGCCGACGAGGTCGACGCCGCCTTCGAGGTGCCGCTGCGGTTCCTGATGGACCCGGCCAACCACGCCAGGGACAGCCGCATGTGGGACGACCTCGAATGGTTCTTCTATGACATGCCCTATGGCGGCCAGCGCATCTGGGGCGTCACCGCCGGCATCATCCGCACCCTCTACGAAAGGCTCTATGCTTGAGTGCTCCCGTATCGCTCGCCGGCAGGGCGGACTGGCTGAACGAGAAGCACCTGCAGCGTCTGCTGGCAGCGCTTTCGGACGGCGATGAGCAGGCGCGCGTCGCGGGCGGCGCCGTCCGCAACACGCTGCTCGGCCAGCCGGTCGCCGATATCGACGTCGCAACCACGACGCTGCCGCAGGAAACCCTCCGCCGCGCCGAGGCGGCCGGCTTCAAGACGGTGCCGACCGGTATCGAGCATGGCACCGTCACGGCGATCGCCGGCGGCAAGACCTATGAGGTCACCACGCTGCGCGCCGATATCGAGACCGATGGGCGGCGGGCAAAGGTGTCGTTCGGGCGCGACTGGAAGCTCGACGCCGAGCGGCGCGATTTCACCATCAACGCGCTCTATGCCGAAGCTGACGGAAACGTCGTCGACCTGGTCGGCGGCATCGCCGACATCGCGGCGCGCCGGCTGCGCTTCATCGGCGATGCGGAAGCGCGCATCCGCGAGGATTACCTGCGCATCCTGCGGTTTTTCCGTTTCTTCGCCTGGTATGGCGACGGACGACCCGACGCCGAAGGGTTGAAGGCCTGCGCGCGGCTGAAGGACGGGCTCGGCCAGCTCTCGGCGGAGCGCATCTGGTCCGAACTGAAGAAGCTCCTGTCGGCGCCGGATCCGTCACGCGCGCTTTTGTGGATGCGTCAGGCCGGCGTGCTTACCAGCGTTCTGCCGGAAAGCGAGAAATGGGGCATCGACGCCATCCATGGGCTGATCCGGACCGAGAAGGACCTGGGCTGGGCGGCCGATCCGCTGCTGAGGCTGGAAGCCATGGTGCCGCCCGATGCCGCGCGGATGAAGACGCTTGCCGAGAGGCTGAAATTTTCCGCCGCCGAGGCGGGGCGGCTGAGGCACTGGGCGCTGGCGGCGGCGATCGAGCCGAGGACGAGCGAAGGCGAACTGGCCAAGAAACTCTATCTCGGCGATCGAAACGGCATCGCCGACCGGCTGCGGCTTTCGCTGGCTTCCGCGCGGGCACGGGCCGCCGAGGACAATCAGGCGCTGATCGATGCTGGCGGCTTCTCGCGCCTGCTTGCCTTCGCGTTGAAATGGGAGAAGCCGGTATTCCCGATCAAGGGCGCCGATCTCGCCGAGCTTGGCGCGGCGCCCGGCCCCAGGCTCGGCGCGATCCTGAAAAGTCTCGAGAAGGAATGGATCGCGTCCGGTTTCACCCTTGACCGCGGCGCGCTCATCGAGCGCGCCGTAAAAGCGCTTGAAGCTTAGAGCAATTCCAGGAAAAGTGTGTAACGGTTTTCCGTCCGGAATTGCGTAAAAACAAATAGTTAGAGCGGTTCGGCGATTCCATGAAACGCTGAACCGCTCTAGATCGCAACTTACCTGATCGAAGCGGGAGCCAGTGCGCGTGAAAGGCTGGCTTCGCCCTTGCCGTAGACGGAGGCGTTGTAGTTGAGCAGCGTGTCGGTACGAGCCGTGTTCAGCAACTGGTTGGTGATCTGTGTCGGCGTTGCCGTGGTGAATTTGCTGCCAACGATCGCCGCGTAGCCGGAAATGATCGGCGCCGCGAAGGAGGTGCCGTAAAGGCCGGTCTTGCTGCCGGTGACACCCACGACAAGGAAATGGCTCTGCACGAGCGGGTTGGAGCCGGCGTAGTTGGAGTAGGAGGCAAGCTGGGCCTTGCTGGTCGTCGTGCCGTTGGTGGAGAGCGCGCCGACGAAGATCGCCGAGGCTTTGCCGACCAGCGCGAGGTTGAGGTAATCCTGCTGGCCGTTCTTGATGCCGCCGACGGCGACCGCATCGTTGCCGGCGGCCTTCGAGACGACGGCCGACCCCTTGGTGGCATAAGAGATGATCGAGGCTTCCTCCGGCGCCCAGCCGATCTGGCTGGTGCTGTAACCCGCCCTGGCGTACATGCCGTAGCTCAGATTGAGCACGTTCAGGCCCGCCGCCAGCGCAACCGACGAGCCCGTCGAGAAGTCCTTCGACCGGATGGCTGCCAGGGGCGCAACCATGCTGGCTTCCTGGCGGGTCCATTCGCCGTGCCGCTGGTTTTGCGTGCCGAGGCCGAAATTGCCGGAGAAGCGCGACGTGCTGCTGAAATCGTCGACGATGGTGATGGTGACGCCACTGCCCTTGTAGCCGGCTGCCCATGCGGCGCCGACCTCGGGGCTCATCCAGCTCTGCACCGTCGCTTGCGTCGTCGGCGTGGCCGGGATCGTGGCGCTCACGCAAATCGACCCTGCGCCGTGGCAGAGCGCGGCGGTCTGGTCGGCGTCGAGAGCTTCCTGCGCCGACGCGATCGGCGCCGAGAAGATGGCAAGCGCGGCGGCGAGACCGAATTTCCAGTGGTTGGCTGACATGCTCTTACTCCAGTCGAACAGGAACCAGGACGGACGAATGTGAACTTCGAGGCGGGTCAACCTGCTCATGTCAGCCTCCAAGGTCAGAAAGTAACACGGTAATTCAGCCAGAGACGCATGGTCTCCGGTTTAGCGTTAACCAGATATTTCAGGGTTTGCTCAGGTGCCATCTCGGTGGCCGCGAGCCGGCAGTTGACGCTGTAGGTGCCCAGGTCCCCATAGTCGGCCACGCACGGCTTTTCGGTGAGGTTGCCGCCGATCGTCGAGGTCAGCGAGAAGGACAGGGTGCTGCTCGCACTCGGGTGCATCTGAGTGAGGAAGCCGAGCTTGAAGCTGGGCTCGATGCTGTACTTCTCGGCGCTTTCTCCGGTGCCGAAACCCCACAGGATGCCGGTGTCTTCAGTCAGCTGGGTGAGAAAGTCGACGTGGAGGTCGACCCAGGTGGCGTGATACCACCGGTTGAACGATACCCACGATCCGCTCTGCAACTCATAGCCGCCGTCGCCGAGGCCTCTGGCCCGGTCACTGAGCTGTGAGCCCTGGTGCATGTCGACAAGCGACGTCGTCATCTCCTGCCCGGCCGCCGGAGGCGCGCCAAGGAAGGCGGACAGCAGCAGCGCTGTCCAACGGAAACTGCCTCGATTGCCGGACCTTTCGCGCATGCGCGAAAACACCTCGCCCCACCGTTTCCGGATCAGCGCCTGGTGGCGACGGGCTTCTCTGGCTGCCCCTGTTTCCGGATTATCTCCCCGATGGTGGCACGCCTACCGTTACCGCCTGGTTATCCAAGCAGGTGCGAATATAAGTATTTGATTGAAAATATTTGCGCTCTCGGCAGCCGTGGCCGACAGGCGGAGCGGGATGCTGGCGGGTTCGGCACCCCGCTGCCGCTGAATGATTGCGCAAGTTCCGTGATCCGATCCGGCCGGAAGCCGTTACGCCGCGTCACGCACCTTCTGGATACGCGAGCGGATCGCCTCGATCATCGTCTCGCGAATGGTTGTTTCGCCATGCGTCTCACGCATATGCTCGACGGCACGGCGCATCACCTCGGCCTCTTCTTCGGCGCGTGTATGCCACTCACAGCCGGGCACGAGCGATCCGCAGTGGAATTCCTTCATCGGATTTTCCTTTCCTCCTTGGAGCGCCGACGGACGTCCGCACTCTCGATGCGTGCACGATCCTTTATCGAAAACCGAGAAGCTTCCGGGTCGCGCACTGGCGAGCAACCATAACACGGTTCGATGGCTTTGGTTGCCGCCAGAGCCGAAAAAGGCGGAGCATCGCTGCTCCGCCTTCTTACGCTATCTCGGAGCAAGACCGGACATAACCCTGTCTTGCTCCTGCGAGCAGGCCGTCACTTCATGATCTTGACTGCCTCGGCAATCTTGTTCTTGCCGCTCATGTCCCAGGAAACGCGGACCTTCTCGCCAGCCTGCAGGCCAGGATCCTTGAAGGCCTTGGACAGCGTAAAGGTGGATCCATCATCCAGAACGAGGCTCATGGCCGTTCCATCGAAGCTCTTCACTGTGCCCGTGGTGTGCTTGACCGCCGCGAACGCGGCGCCACCAGAGGCGAGAAGAGCAGCGGTTGCTGCCGTCACAATAAGCTTGCGCATGGCATGTTCTCCTGGAAAATGCGGGCACCCCGGAGCGAGATGAAATCTCGCTCCGGGGAAGGCACCTCACTCAATCTGGGCCGTCCGGTCACGTCGGGTCGCGGCTCACGGGAGAGAAGAGCCGCCGGCGTTTCCCGGCCCGGAAACGACAAATAGCCCTGATTTTTCAAATGCCTATTAGACGAAAAAGATAATCCGGTCGCCACATTGCGCGCCCAGATTCGGCGAATGGGACGCCATTGCGGCTCACGTCCCGCTCACCGATATTTTACGGCCATCTTACCTCAGGCGGCAGGCTGGAGAGGATCGAGACGACATTGCCCCCGGTCTTCAGCCCGAAGATGGTGCCGCGATCGTGAAGCAAGTTGAATTCGGCGTAGCGGCCGCGCCGGACGAGCTGTTCGTCACGGTCGCCGTCGGTCCAGTTGTCGTTGAAATTGGACCGGACCAGGTGCCCGTAGACGACGAGAAAAGAGCGGCCGACATCCTGGACGAAGTTGAAATCGGCGTCCCAGCCGCCCGCGTCCTCGCCAGAATGCAGCCAGTCGAAGAAGATGCCGCCGATGCCGCGTGGCTCGCTGCGGTGCGGCAGGTAGAAATACTCGTCGCACCAGTCCTTGAATTTGGCGTAGTCGGCGACGCCGGCGTTCTTCTCGCAGGCAAACCGCATGGCGCGGTGGAAGGAGAGCGTATCGGGATCGTCCTGGACGCGGCGTCGGTCGAGCACCGGCGTCAGGTCGGCGCCGCCGCCGAACCACTGGCGCGAGGTGACGACCATGCGCGTGTTCATGTGCACGGTTGGCACGTTGGGGTTCCACGGATGCGCGATCAGCGAGATGCCGCTTGCCCAGAAGCGCGGATCCTCCTCGGCGCCCGGCATCTGCTTCCTGAATTCGGGCGAGAACTCGCCATAGACGGTCGAGGTGTGGACGCCGACCTTCTCGAAGACACGGCCGTGCATCATCGACATGGTGCCGCCGCCGCCCTTGCCTTCGTCTCGCTGCCAGGGCGTCTTCTCGAAGCGGCCGGGCGACCACGAGGCCAGAGGCCCCTCCAGATCCTGCTCGATCTGCTCGAAGGCGGCGCAGATGCGCTCGCGCAATGCTTCGAACCACAGGCGCGCCTTCACCTTCTTCTCTTCGATGTCGGCCGGCAGGCCCACCGGTATTTCAGGTCGTTCCAAAATCAGGTCTCCAGTCGCGGACGATAAAGGACTCGTCTTTTCCGGGCGCGATCCCTAATCTCTTAGGGGCAAGGGTCAAGTCCCGTCTGACCACGGTGCAAGGAGTTCCTTCGTGCGCACCCCGGCAAGACCGCCGCTGGATGGCTTGAAGAAGAGGCTCGACCGTTCGCGCGCCGAGCGCGAGCGCATGCCGCGCGACGGCTTCCTGCGCGAGACCTTCGTCCTGCCGCGCTCGGACGCCCGCCTCAAGGCCAAGGAATGGTTCGAGCGCTTTCCCAAGCAGGCCTACTGGACCGAGATCGAAAGCTGGTTCGAACGGCCGGGCGACGTCATCGAATTCACGATAAGGCGGCTGCCGGCGGCGGATTGAGCGGCGTCACAACGAGAACAGATCGCGCAATTTCGGCGAATCCAGAATCAGGTTTTCGCCAAGCAGTTTGCCGAATTTTTCCGGGCCCATTTTCCGCGCCTCATCGAAACTCAAGGAGGTATAGAGCGTTGGTGTGCCGCCGGAATCGATCCGATAGATCGCGATCAACTGTGTCTCTTCCTCAGCTTGAACTAGATGTCCCAGCACAGCGGATTCCTTCCGTACCTGTCATTAATTCGCATCGCTTCCGCTCAGGAGGCTATCAGGCGCCTCGCGCCAGTGCCCTCTCGCGCCAGCCGGTCTTCCTTGTTCCTGAGCGGGCATTTGTCGATCGACATGCAGCCGCAGCCGATGCAGTCGCTCAGGCCGTCGCGCAGCTTCTTCAACTGGGCGATCTTGTGGTCGAGCCCGTCGCGCCAAGCCGTTGAAAGCAGATTCCAATCCTCGCGCGTCGGGGTGCGGCCCCCGGGCAGGGATTGAAGCGCCGCGGCGATCTCGGAGAGCGAGATGCCGACCTCCTGGGCGACCCGGATGATCGCCACGCGCCGCAGCACGTCGCGGCTGTAGCGCCGCTGGTTGCCGGCCGTGCGGTGGCTGCGGATCAGCCCGCGCGTCTCGTAGAAGTGCAGCGCCGATACGGCGACGCCGCTGCGCATGGCCACCTGGCCGACCGTCAATTCCGTTGCTGGAGCCATCTGCTACTTTCCGCTTGACCTCAAGTTAAGTTGAGCTTGTAGCGAAGAAATCCTGATCGGGCAAATGCAGGAGAAGGCGATGTGCGCCTGGACGAGACTGACTGGAGAAACCACGGCCCTCGGTGACGGCAGGGACGGCGGATCGCGGATCCTATGCGAGCTGGCGGATCGCTTCGCCAGCGACCATGGCGACGGACAGCGCGACATTGATGCTGCGCGCGCCCGGCCGCATCGGGATGGTCAGGCGCGCATCCGCAGCGTCATGGACCGGATCCGGCACGCCTGCGGATTCGCGACCGAAAAGCAGAATGTCTCCATCGGCAAAGGCAAAGTCCGTATAGGCGGCAGCGGCTTTGGTGGTGAGCAGCACCAGCCGACGCGCGTCGCCCGCGCGCCATTGCGCGAAGGCGTTCCAGTCGACATGCCGGGTCAGATCGGCCATTTCGAGGTAGTCCATGCCGGCCCGTTTCAGCGCCCGGTCGGAGAGCGGGAAGCCGGCCGGCTCGATGATGTCGACGCCAAGGCCGAGACAGGCGGCGAAGCGCAGGATCGTTCCGGTGTTGCCGGCGATGTCAGGCTGGTAGAGCGCGATGCGGAGACGGTCGTTCATTTCCGCGTCTTTCTAATAAGTGGCAGATCGGCCACAGAGATTTCCAGGTTTCGCAGATTGCTGGACTGGCGGGTGGTCATTTTCTGCGAAGTCGAGTATACGCCTCTCATTGTCAACCCGAACCGATGGAGGGGGAATTCATGATGACCATGCACAACCAGCGCCCCTCCTGGCGCCTTATGCGCTCCGCGGCGGTTTCGGTACGACGATTCTCCTGACTCTCTAAGACTTGATCGCACCGATTCCCGCCGAACCCAGTTTTCGGTTCTCGAAGGAATCCTGCGATGTTCTTCAAACGCCCAAAGGGGCCCGACGCCCCACCTGACCGTGTCCTGACTGACGCCTGCCGTCATGTCCGGACCGACGCTGCGCGCACCGAAGTACTCGGCCGCTTCGGCCGAATGCCGGAAGTCGATGTTGCGTCACCCTTTTTATCGCATTTGCACATGGAGGATGGACCGATGTTCGATCCCTACAATATACCCGGCTCCAGAAGCCTGCACGAGCGCAGGATGGCGACCTGGGCGCTGCTGGTCGGCGAGACCTACTCGTCGGCAGTCCACGCCGAGACGCGCCGGCGTCCGCATCGCGGCATGCTGCCGGACGTCGACTTCTCGCGCGCCGTGCCTGACCACAGCCGGCCTTCGCTGGTGCGCCGCATCATCAGGCTGATCCGGCCCGGCGCGAAAGGCCGGGCAGGCGCCAGTTTTTCGCCCGGAAACTCCGGGGCGTCAGGATCGTCGGCTGAGCCTGTCGGCGAAAAGCCCGCGACACCCTATATTGCGCGAAGCAGGGCCGGCGATGCAGATGATTCTGCATCGCCGGCCCGCGGCGCTGCGCGGTCGAGCAAGCTTGTCCATCAATCCCGCGCCGCGTGAGCGCATAGACAGTCGAGTGCCTGCAATGTTCCGCTGGTTTGAAAACAAGCTCGATCCGTTCCCGGCCGCGGAGCCGGTCGAACCGCCGAAGACGCTGGTCGCCTTCTGCGTGCATTACACGCGCGGCGCCTGGCCCTACATCATCCTCGACGCGCTCCTGGTGACGGCGATTGCCGTCGCCGAAGTGTGGATGTTCGGCTTTATGGGCCGCATCGTCGACTGGCTCTCGGGGCAGAATCGCGAGACTTTCCTGCAGACCGAGAGCTGGAAGCTCGCTGGCATGGCTTTCGTCGTGCTGTTCGCGCTGCCGGGCACCGTGTGGTTCCACTCGCTTCTCAACCAGCAGACGCTGATGGGCAACTACCCCATGCGCATCCGCTGGCAGGTGCATCGCTACCTCTTGAAGCAGTCGATGGCCTTCTATCAGGACGAGTTCGCCGGCCGCATCGCCACCAAGCTGATGCAGACGGCGCTCGCCGTGCGCGAATGCGTCATCAAGCTCATCGACGTGCTCAACTACGTCATCGTCTACTTCCTCGGCATGCTGTTCATCGTCGGTTCGGCCGACTGGCGCCTGGCGGCGCCGCTCGCGATCTGGCTGGTCGGCTATATCGGGCTGCTACGCTACTTCATTCCGCGGCTCGGCAAAGTCGGCGAGGAGCAGGCCAATGCGCGCTCGACCATGACCGGCCGCGTCGTCGACAGCTACAGCAACATCCAGACGGTCAAGCTGTTTTCCCATGCGCGCCGCGAGGCCAGCTTCGCGAAGGAGGGCATGTCAGGCTTCCTCGAGACGGTCT
Source organism: Mesorhizobium sp. M4B.F.Ca.ET.214.01.1.1 (assembly GCF_004791545.1). Lineage (NCBI taxonomy): Bacteria > Pseudomonadati > Pseudomonadota > Alphaproteobacteria > Hyphomicrobiales > Phyllobacteriaceae > Mesorhizobium > Mesorhizobium sp. M4B.F.Ca.ET.214.01.1.1. The sequence goes on along the minus strand of NZ_SRUX01000003.1, from coordinate 39,928 downwards.
ACCGCTCGATGCGGCTGGTGACGGTGCTCTACGGCCTGCTCTATATCCTCAACGCGCTGCTGCTGTTTTCCGTCACCGCGCTGTCGCTGTGGCTGTGGCTCGGCCAGGCGGTGACGATCGGCGCCGTCGCCGTGGTCATCGGCCTGGTGCTCAGGATGTGGGGCATGTCGCAGTGGATCATGTGGGAGATGTCCGGCCTGTTCGAGAACATCGGCACGGTGCAGGACGGGATCCAATCGATCTCGCTGCCGCGCCTGGTCGAGGACCGGCCCGGCGCAAAGGACATCGCCGTCACACGCGGCGAAATCCGCTTCGACGACATCCGCTTCCACTACGGCAAGCAGAAGGGCGTCATCGAGAACCTGTCGCTGACGGTGAAGCCGGGCGAGAAGGTCGGCATCGTCGGCCGCTCAGGCGCCGGCAAGTCGACGCTGGTCAATCTGCTGCTGCGCTTTTACGACCTCGAAGCCGGCCAGATCCTGATCGACGGCCAGGAGATCGCGTCGGTGAGGCAGGACTCGCTGCGTGCGCAGATCGGCATGGTGACGCAGGACACCTCGCTGCTGCACCGCTCGGTGCGCGAGAACATCCTCTATGGCCGGCCGGATGCCACCGATGAGATGCTGCTCGAGGCGGCGGGGCGGGCAGAGGCGCTGGATTTCATAGGCGGGCTGATCGACGCCAACGGCCGCACCGGGTTCGATGCCCATGTCGGCGACCGCGGCGTCAAACTGTCGGGCGGACAGCGGCAGCGCATCGCCATTGCCCGCGTCATGCTGAAGGACGCGCCGATCCTCATCCTCGACGAGGCGACGTCGGCGCTCGATTCCGAGGCCGAGGCGGCGATCCAGGAGAACCTCTACAGGCTGATGCAGGGCAAGACCGTCATCGCCATCGCGCATCGGCTGTCGACCATCGCCGCGATGGACAGGCTCGTCGTCATGGATAAAGGCCGCGTCATCGAGCAAGGTTCGCATGACGACCTCGTCGGCAAGGGCGGACTCTATGCGCAGCTCTGGCAACGCCAGTCGGGCGGCTTCTTGCTCGACGAGGCGCCGGCCGAGGCCGCCAACGACATCGGGGCCAAGGGTCAAGCTGCAGAATGATGGCCACCGCATGATGACAGCCGTCTATCGCTGGTTCGAGCGTTGGGTCTATCCGTTCCGCGAGCCGGCGAACCTTCGGCCACCGACCGGTGTCGGCGGCTTCCTCTGGCACTATGTCGGACAGGCGAAGCTCGCCTTCTTCACAATGCTGGTCATTGGCGGCATTGCACCGCTGGTCGAGGCCGGGCTGTTCTATTTCGTCGGGCGGCTGGTCGACATCCTCGACCAGCTGCCCGGCGAGCGCAGTTGGCATGCGCTGTGGATCGCCGCCGGTCCCGAGCTCCTGTTCATGGGCGCGGTGGTGCTGATCATCCGCACGCTGGTCGTCGGGCTCTCGGCACTGGTCGACGAGCAGACGATCACGCCCGGCTTCTACAATCTGGTGCGCTGGCAGGCGCATCGCCATGTCTCGCGCCAGTCCTACGCCTTCTTCCAGAACGACTTCGCCGGCCGCATCGCCACCAAGGTCTGGCAGGCGGGGCAGGCCACCGGCGACCTGATGGAGAGCTTCATCGAGGTCATCTGGTTCATGATCGTCTATACGGTGACGACGCTGGCGCTGGTCGCCGGCCTCGATCTCAGGCTGGCGGTGCTTGTGGTGCTCTGGATCGCCGCCTTCGGCTTTCTGGCCAAGCGCTATCTGCCGGCGATCCGCAGGCACGCCGAGGCGACCGCCGAGGCCGGCTCGATGATCAATGGCCGAATCGTCGATTCCTACTCCAACGTGCAGACGCTGAAGCTGTTTTCGGCCGATGGCGACGATCGCTACATCCGGAGCGGTTTCGACATCTATCTGGACGCCCTGCGCCCGTTCACCCGCCGGCTGACCGGCGTGCGCATGGCGCTGACGACGCTGTCGGGCGTCATGATCACCGCCATCGCCAGCTTTGCCATCTATCTATGGCTCGAAGGCTCGATCACCGTCGGCGCCGTTGCCTTCACGCTTTCGCTCGTCCTGCGGCTCAACATGCTGCTCGGCCGGGTGATGATGCAGCTCAACGGCATCCTGAGGAACCTCGGCGTGCTGGAGAACTCCAAGGCGTTGATCTCGCAGCCGCTCGGCCTCACCGACGCGCCGGACGCCAAGGAATTGATCGTGGCCGGCGGCCGCATCGATGTGAAGAACGTGACTTTCCATTACGGCAAGGGGGCGGGCGTGCTCGACGGCATCGACCTCGTCGTCAGGCCCGGCGAGAAGGTCGGGCTGGTCGGCCCATCGGGAGCCGGCAAGACGACGCTGGCCAATCTGATCCTGCGCCTCTACGACCTCGAGGGCGGCAAGATCCTGATCGACGGCCAGGATATCGCGCAGGTGACGCAGAATTCGCTGCGCGCCAATATCGGCGTGGTCAGCCAGGACACGGCCCTGTTCCACCGCTCGCTGCGCGACAACATCAAGCTCGGCATGCCGGGCGCGACCGAGACGCAAGTGATCGCGGCGGCGCGGAGGGCCGAGGCACACGAGTTCATCATGGGCCTGCGCGACAACCGCGAGCGCAGCGGCTACGAAGCCTATGTCGGCGAACGCGGCGTGAAGCTGTCTGGCGGCCAGCGCCAGCGTGTGGCAATCGCTCGCGTCTTCCTCAAGGATGCGCCGATCCTGATCCTCGACGAGGCGACCTCGGCGCTCGATTCCGACATCGAGGCGGCGATCCAGGAGAATCTGACGCGGCTGATGGAGAACAAGACCGTGATTGCCATCGCGCACCGGCTGTCGACGATCGCGGCACTCGACCGGCTGGTGGTGCTCGACGGCGGGCGGATCATCGAACAGGGCACGCATGACGAGCTGGTGGCGCTGGACGGGCTTTACGCGCGGCTGTGGAAGCGGCAGTCGGGCGGCTTCCTGTTCAACGAGGAAAGCGTGCTGGAAGAGACGCGGCCGGCGGAGTAGGAAGAGCAATGTCGGTTCGCATGCCCTCCAATTTCGGACGCGCGGGCGCGCAGGAGAGCGCACTCGACCTGCTCGGCCACGAGATCCTCGCCGAAAAGGCGGCGGCTCTCGGCCGCGCCGGCCAGCGCGTCGAGGCGACGTTGGCCAGACTGCGCGAGAACGGCGACGACGAGGAGCGGCGGCCGCGACTGCTCAAGGACGCCGCCGAGGCCGTGCATGCCTATTTCATCCAGCGCGAGCTCTGCGGGTTGCGCAAGCACGATGCGGTGATCCGCGAATACGACATACCGAGGGCAGTCCTGGTCAGGCTCGGCGCGAAATAGGCGCTGCCTTCGGGTCTCTTGCCGTACCGGGGATCTACTCCAGCCACTCGGTGACGAAGCTGCCGTTCTCGTGAATATCGATGGTCTCCAGCGGGCCGGGGCCGAGATTGGTGAATTTGTGCGCCGTGTTGGGCGGCACGATCACGATCTGGCCGGCGAATGCCTCGATCTCCCGGTCGCCGACCGTGAACAGGCCGCTGCCCTGGCGGACGATGAAGATCTCCGCGTAGGGATGCCGGTGCAGGCGCGGACCGCCGCCGGTTCCGGGCAGATAATTGAAGATCAGGCAGGAGTTGGAGCCCCAGGCGCCGCATTCGAGCTCGCCTTGCCAACGGTCGGGCATCCTGGCCCATTTGTCGCGGTCGATGACGTGCGCCATGAGGGCAGAATAGACCGAGCCGGCGCCGACTGTCGAGGCAAAGGCGTGGCAATGATCGCCGTTGTTTTTGCGGTCGTTTCGGGCTGTTTGGCGACCCTTCGGCGCAGCGCCGTCCGGCATCGGATTTTACCCCCGCGACAATCTGACCTTGTGCCTTCACCCGACTGGACAAAAACGGGCTTCACGCATAAACCGAACTCCAAATGCCGGAGGAATTCGCTAGCCTGTTCGCCATGCGCTGTCGGGCCGGCGCGATTGAGCGGGGACAAGGCTCGGCCGCCGGCACGGAAGAGGCGAAAGGATCAGGCACCCGTGAGCGCAACCGATACCCACGATCCCAACCGTCGTGATTTCCTTTATGTCGCCACCGGCACGGCCGCCGTGGTCGGCGCGGGGGCCGTCGCATGGCCGTTCATCGACCAGATGCGCCCCGACGCCTCGACGCTGGCGCTGGCCTCGGTCGAAGTGGACGTCTCGTCGCTGACGCCGGGAACGTCGCTGATCGTGAAGTGGCGCGGCAAGCCGGTCGTGGTGCGCAATCGCACCGAGAAGGAGATGAAGGACGGCGAGGCCGTCAATCTCGCCGACCTCAAGGACCCGATCGCCCGCAACGCCAATTTGCCGGCCGACGCTCCGGCGACCGACGCCAACCGCACGACGCCCGGCAAGGAAGCCTGGATGGTCATGGTCCAGGTCTGCACCCACCTCGGCTGCATCCCGCTTGGCCAGGAAGGCGATTTCGGCGGCTGGTTCTGCCCGTGCCACGGCTCGGTGTACGACACCGCCGGCCGCATCCGCAAAGGCCCGGCGCCCGAGAACATGGCGGTGCCGGTATTCAAGTTCATTTCCGATACCAAGATCCTTATCGGTTGAGGCAGGGGATATTTCGATGAGCGAGGGACACTCGACCTATACGCCCAAGACCGGTCTCGGACGCTGGTTCGACGCCCGCATGCCGCTGCCCAGGCTGGTCTATGATAGCTTCGTCGCCTATCCGGTGCCGCGCAACCTCAACTACATGTGGACGTTCGGCGGCATCCTGTCGATCATGCTGGCGTCGCAGATCCTGACCGGCATCGTGCTGGCCATGCACTACACGTCGGACACCACGCTGGCCTTCGATTCGGTCGAGAAGATCATGCGCGACGTGAATTCGGGCTGGCTGCTGCGCTATCTCCATTCCAACGGCGCCTCGTTCTTCTTCGTCGCCGTCTACATCCACATTTTCCGCGGCCTCTATTACGGCTCCTACAAGGCGCCGCGCGAGCTGCTGTGGATCCTCGGCTGCATCATCTACCTGCTGATGATGGCGACCGGCTTCATGGGCTATGTGCTGCCCTGGGGACAGATGAGCTTCTGGGGCGCCACCGTCATCACCGGCTTCTTCAGCGCCATTCCGTTGGTCGGCAACTGGATCCAGGAACTGCTGCTCGGCGGCTTTGCCGTCGACAACCCGACGCTGAACCGCTTCTTCGCGCTGCATTACCTGTTGCCGTTCATGATCGCCGGCGTCGTCGTGCTGCATATCTGGGCGCTGCATGTCGTCGGGCAGTCGAACCCGACCGGCATCGAGGTCAAGTCGAAGACCGATACCGTTGCCTTCACGCCTTACGCCACCATCAAGGACGCGTTCGGCATGATCGTGTTCCTGTTCGTCTTCGCCTATTTCGTCTTCTACCTGCCGAACTTCCTTGGCCACCCGGACAACTACACGGTCGCCAACCCGCTGAAGACGCCTGCCCATATCGTGCCGGAATGGTACTTCCTGCCGTTCTACGCGATCCTGCGCGCCATCACCTTCAACATCGGGCCGATCAACTCCAAGCTCGGCGGCGTGCTGTGCATGTTCGGCGCCATCGCCATGCTGTTCCTGGTGCCGTGGCTCGACACGTCCAAGGTGCGCTCGGCGGTCTACCGCCCCTGGTACAAGCTGTTCTTCTGGCTGTTCGTGGCCGACGCCATCCTGCTCGGATGGCTGGGCTCGCAGCCGGCCGAAGGCAGCTATGTGTTCATGGCGCAGATGGCGACACTGTTCTACTTCGCCTTCTTCCTGGTCGCGCTGCCGGTGCTCGGGCTGATCGAGACGCCGCGCAGGCTGCCGAATTCGATCACCGAGGCGGTGCTGGAAAAGAACAAGGGCGGCGGCGGACATCCGGCCGGCGCGAACGCCGCGCCGGAAACCAAGGGCTGAGAATCTAAGGGGATTTGGGTATGAAAAAGATTCTCACCTCGCTGGCTCTGCTTGGCCTGGTGGCCGCGGGCACCTGGATGACAGGTGCAGGCGCCATCGCCGAAGAGGCACATAACGCGGCGGCACCGACGCATTTCCCCATCGACGAGCCGAAGGAAATGAGCTGGAGCTTCGCCGGACCGTTCGGCACCTATGACAAGGCCCAGCTGCAGCGCGGCCTGAAGGTCTACAAGGAAGTCTGCTCGGCCTGCCATTCGATGAACCTGGTTGCCTTCCGCACGCTGGAAGGGCTCGGCTATTCGGACGGGCAGGTGAAGGCGCTGGCCGCCGAATACACGATCCACGACGGCCCGAACGATGCCGGCGACATGTTCGACCGCCCGGGCAAGCCGTCCGATCACTTCCCGGCGCCGTTCGCGAACGAGCAGGCCGCCGCATCGGCCAATGGCGGCGCCGCACCGCCCGACATGTCGCTGCTCGCCAAGGCGCGCGGCGTCGAGCGCGGCTTCCCGCGCTTCGTCTTCGACATCTTCACCCAGTACGCCCAGGGCGGCCCCGACTACATCCACTCGCTGCTGACCGGCTACGACCAGACGCCGCCGGCCGGCATGGTGATCCCCGAGGGCACGCACTACAACCCGTACTTCCTGTCCGGCGTGTCGCTGAAGATGCCGAAGCCGCTCTCCGACGGCCAGGTGACCTATGACGACGGTTCGCCGCAGACGGTGGACCAGTATTCCCGCGACGTCTCGGCCTTCCTGATGTGGGCCGCCGAGCCGCATCTGGAGGACCGCAAGAAGACCGGCTTCCGCGTGCTGGTGTTCCTGCTCCTGTTCGGCGCGCTGGTCTATCTCACCAAGCGCAAGGTGTGGGCCGACGTCGCCCACTGAGCGGCTGCGACCGGAAAAATGCGAGGGCGCCGATGGGCGCCCTTTTCTTTTGGGCCGCTAGCCGGCAAAACTGTACGGCAACGGATCAACCGCCCATGAAATCCTCTCTCGAAGAAACGCTGCTCGCGGCCATCCGCACCATTCCGGACTATCCGAAGCCGGGCATCTTGTTCCGCGATATCACCACCCTGCTCGGCAATGCGCGTGCTTTCCGCCGCGCCATCGACGAGCTGGTACATCCCTATGTCGGGCTGAAGGTCGACAAGATCGCCGGCATCGAGGCGCGCGGCTTCATCCTCGGCGGCGCCGTCGCGCACCAGCTCTCGGCCGGCTTCGTGCCGATCCGCAAGAAGGGCAAGCTGCCCTATGAGACGGTGCGCGTCGCCTACAGCCTGGAATACGGGCTGGACGAGATGGAGATGCACAAGGACGGCGTTTCGCCCGGTGAGAAAGTGATCCTGGTCGACGACCTGATCGCCACCGGCGGCACGGCGGAGGCGGCGGTCAAGCTGTTGCGCCAGATCGGTGCCGACATCGTCGCCGCCTGCTTCGTCATCGACCTGCCGGATCTCGGCGGGCGCCAGAAGCTCGAAGCGCTCGGCGTGCCGGTGCGGACGCTGATCGGCTTCGAGGGGCATTGAGCGCCTTATCCCTCGCCCCGTTTACGGGGAGAGGGACGCGGAGCGAGCAACGCGAGCGGAGCCAGGGTGAGGGGTAAGCGCGGCCGTCGAGTTTCAGACACTTGCGCCGGTGCCGCCCCTCATCCGCCCTTCGGGCACCTTCTCCCCGTGAACGGGGAGAAGGAAGAGGCTACTCCACCTTCACCAGCACCGCGCTGTCGAACTCGATGACCTTGTCGCCGGTCGAATCGAAGGCTTCGCAGCGCAGCGTGAGCAGGTTCCAGCCGGGGCGCGCGGCAAGCGGGCGGTGGGCGAGCGCGGTGCGCGTGAAGGTCACGGTCTCGCCGGCATAGACCGGCTTCAGCCATTTCAGGTTGCGGAAACCGGGCGAGGGGCCGAATTCGGGCTGCGGGCCTGGGCCGGTCCAGCGCACCCCCTCGGTCTCCATGCGCTTTTCGAGATTGTACTTCATCCAGGTGGCGGCGGTGTGCCAGCCGGAGGCGCACAAGCCACCGAGCACGCTCTTCTTCGCAGCCTCCTCATCGACATGAAAGACCTGGGGGTCGTATTTGCGGGCGAAGGCCTTGATCTCGTCGGGCTCGAATTTGTGCGCGCCCAGCGTGACGGTGTGGCCGATCAGGAAGAACTCGTCGAGGGTCACGCCGCGGCCTCCCGGGTCAGGAACATGCCGGTGTTCTCGAGCTCGAAGACGCTCTCGCCGCGCTGGTTGAACAGTTCGCTGCGCATGGTGACGAGGCCGAGCTGAGGCCGCGATTTGGACTGGCGCTTGGCAAGCACGGTCACCGTCCCGCTGAGCGTATCGCCGGCGAGCACCGGCTTCTTCCATTTGACGTGTTCGATGCCGGGCGATCCCTGCGAAGTCGAGTCGAGCAGGAAGGCATCGCACAGCATGCGCATGAACATCGCGCAGGTGTGCCAGCCCGAAGCCGACAGGCCGCCGAGGATGCTGGCCTTGCCGGCCGCCTTGTCGAGGTGCATCGGCTGGGCGTCGAACTCGCTGGCGAACGCGATGATCTCGGCGGCGTATACGTGCTTCACACCGAGGTCGAGCGAGGCGCCCTCGACGAAATCCTCATAGGCCCAGGTCTTTGCGGTCATGGTCCGGATCCGGTTGACGAACGCGCGATCCCGTTAGGATCGGCACCCCGGATGCCGGCCAACAGGCGTTTGGTCAAGTCATTTCTGGTGAGCCAGCCGCGCGTAGCCCAGACCGTCAGGTGTTGAACTTGAACAGCATGACGTCGCCGTCCTGGACGACATATTCCTTGCCTTCATCGCGGGCCTTGCCGGCCTCCTTGGCCGCAACTTCGCCGCCGAGGGTGACGAAGTCGTTGAAGGCGATGGTCTGGGCGCGGATAAAGCCGCGCTCGAAATCGGTATGGATGACGCCGGCCGCCTGAGGGGCCTTGTCGCCCTTGTGAATGGTCCAGGCGCGCGTCTCCTTCGGCCCGGCGGTGAAATAGGTGATGAGATGCAACAGGTCGTAGCCGGCGCGGATCACCTTGTTGAGACCCGGCTCGTCGAGCCCGAGAGAGGCAAGGAACTCCATCTCCTCCTCGTCGGAAAGCTGGGCAACCTCGGCTTCGATCGCCGCCGAGATGACGACAGTGCCGGCGCCCTGCGCGGCGGCCATCTTTTCCACGGCCCTGGAGTGCTCGTTGCCGGTCGCGGCATCGGCTTCCGCGACGTTGCAGACGTAGAGAACCGGGTGTGAGGTGAGCAGGTTCAGCCCCTGCAGGATGCGCAGATCCTCCGCCGCTATGCCCTTCAACAGGATGCGGGTCGGCTTGCCGGCCTGCAGCAGTTCGAGCGCCGCCTCCATCATCGGCAGCACGGTCATCGCTTCCTTGTCCTTGCCGGCGGCGCGCTTGCGGAACTGGACCATGCGGCGCTCGAGGCTTTCGAGGTCGGCGAGCATCAGCTCGGTCTCGACCGTCTCGGCATCGGCGACGGGGTCGATGCGGCCCTCGACATGGGTGATGTCATCGTCCTCGAAGCAGCGCAACACATGGACGATGGCGTCGACCTCGCGGATGTTGGCGAGGAACTGGTTGCCCAGCCCTTCGCCTTTGGAGGCGCCGCGCACCAGGCCGGCGATGTCGACGAAGGAGATGCGTGTCGGGATGATCTCCTTCGACTTGGCGATCGAGGCGATCTTCTGCAGGCGGGAGTCCGGCACCGCGACCTCGCCGGTGTTGGGCTCGATGGTGCAGAACGGATAGTTGGCGGCCTGCGCCGCCGCCGTCCTGGTCAGCGCGTTGAAGAGCGTCGACTTGCCGACATTAGGCAAGCCGACGATGCCGCATTTGAAACCCATTTTGTCCGGTCCTATCGGGAAATCGAAATTTGATCAGGGCTATGGGCGAAAGGGGTGACGAACGTCAAGCCCTCGGCCGCCATCCCCGGCGACGTTCAGCCCTTGCCGCCGAACAGCTTCTTCAGCATGGCGGCCATCGGGCCGGTTTCGGGCAGCTTTGCCGGCGCCTGCTGCGGCCGTGCCTGGCGAATGTGGCTCTGCGCCTTCGCCGCCTTGGGCGGCGGGCGGTCGTCGTCGCCGGTTGGCGTCAGTTTTTCACGCAGGGCGAGCGTGATGCGGTTCATGAAGGAATTGTCGTCGCCCTTGGCCAGCAGGCCGGCGTCCTCGGCGATGGTGTCGAGCAGAACCTCGAGCCATTCGCGGTCCGCCTTGGCGAAGTCGCCAAGCACGTGGCCGTGCACCATTTCCTTGACGCCCGGATGGCCGACGCCGACACGCACGCGGCGATAGGCCTTGCCGATATGGTCGTCCAGCGAGCGAATGCCGTTGTGGCCGCCGGAGCCGCCACCGACCTTGACCCGAACCTTGCCGGCGGCAAGGTCGATCTCGTCATAGAAAACGGTGAGCGCGGCAGGCTCGAGCTTGTAGAAGCGCAGCGCCTCGCCGACCGCCTGGCCGGACAGGTTCATGAAGGTCTGCGGCTTGACCAGGAGGATCTTTTCGCCGGCGAGCGTACCTTCGGCGATCAGGCCCTGGAATTTCTTCGACCAGGGCGAAAAAGAATGGCGGCGGGCGATCGCGTCCACCGCCATGAAACCGACATTGTGCCGGTTGTTGGCATATTTCGCGCCCGGATTGCCGAGGCCTGCGAACACAAGCATCGTCGTCTCCGGGCGGGAAAATTACTTCTCTTCGGCGGCCGGAGCCGCTTCGGGCGCTGCCGCCTCGACCGTCTCTTCGACCTCGGGCTTCATCGCCGACGAGCCGGCAATGGTGGCGATGGTGAAGTCGCGGTCGGCGATGACCGGCTTGACGCCGGCCGGGAGCGTAACCGCCGAGATGTGGATCGAGTCGCCGATATCCGTGCCGGCGAGATCGACGGTGATGAACTCCGGGATCGCGTTGGCCGGGCAGTGGAACTCGACCTCGTGACGCACGATGTTGAGCACGCCGCCGCGCTTGATGCCGGGCGACTTGTCCTCATTGATGAAGTGGACAGGCACGTCGACATTGACCTCGGTGTCCTTGCCGATGCGCAGGAAGTCGACATGGACCGGGAAATCCTTGACCGGGTCGAGCTGGAAGTCCTTGGGCAGAACCTGGATCTTGCTGCCGCCGACATCGATCGTGGCGACCGTGGTCAGGAACCCGCCGCCGTGGATCTTGTAGTAGACGTCCTTGTAGTTGAGGGCGATCGCCAGGGGAGGCTGCTTGTCGCCGTAAATCACTGCAGGCACTTTACCTTTACGGCGAACTGCACGGGCGGACCCCTTACCGACCTGTTCGCGCGCTTCGGCCTTGAGCTCGTAAGTATCGTGGCTCATGGCATTTCCTTTCGCGTGTTGTGGAGCGTTTGCGGCAGGCAATATGCCCAGCCGAAACGTCGAAAGCCGCCAGGCCTGGATGTCCGAACGCCGGTGGCCGCCAGAAGCGGACCTTTGTTCGGGGATCACAAGGGAAGGCAGCCTTCCGCCGCGTTGCCTCCAAGGGTGTCTACGCGGGTGGCGGCTCTATAGCGGAAGGCGGGCGCAGGCGCAAGCGGTTGGTCTGGAAGGCTTTCGCGACGTTTCCAATGTCGAAAGCACACAGTCAAGATTCCCCGTCCGTCCGGATGTAGGATCGGGCAGGCTTCAATCGTCCTGCGGCAGTTGTCTCAACCAACCCGCGAGCATTCGATATGAAACTCCTGTTCAGCCGCAATCCCAATCCTCGCCTCGGAGTCGCGACGGCGCGCCATCTCAAAGCGGACGTTACGTTCGAATTCGCCTCACCCATGGCATCGGGGCAGGCCGAGCGCTATCGCGTGCTCAACCCAAATCTGACCTTGCCGATACTGGTCGGCTCCGGATGGAGCCTGTGGGAGGCCGACGCCATCGCCTGTCGGCTCTCCCGCGAGGTGGGCTCGAATTTTTGGCGCGGCGGGGACGATGAGCCGGACATGATCCGCTGGATAAGCTGGGGCAAGGAGAATTTCGCCAGAGGCTGCGACATGGTGCATTTCGAGCGCGGCACCAAGCAGCGCTGGGGGCTGGGTCCTATCGACCAGGCCCTGGTCGAGGAAGGGTTCAGGGTTTTCCACGCGGCTGCCGCCATCCTCGCCCCGGTGCTCGCGCAAAGGGAGTGGCTGGTCGGAAATTCCGTCTCGTACGCCGACTTTCGCATGGCGACGTTTCTGCCCTTCAACGATGCTGCCGGGCTGCCGCTCGACGACTATCCGTCGATACGCCGCTGGTATGACCAACTCGAGGCGATCGATGCATGGCGCGACCCTTTCGCGGGTCTCGAGGCGCCGCCATTGCCGCGCGTGAAGAGTTACATTTCCAACGGTCGGCCCGGAACAGCGGTCTGATCGGCAGCGAGCGCCTCGCGCAAGGCCCAGACCTTTTGGGTGAGGGAATCGATCTCGGCCAATGTCATCCCGGAGCGCTCGATGAGCGTTTCACCCAGACAGTTGCATTGCGTGAGCAGCGCCCGGCCGGCCACGGTGAGATCAACCTGCACCTGGCGCTCGTCGGCATGGCTGCGCTGGCGGCTCACAAGACCGGCCTGCTCCATGCGCTTGACCAGAGGCGTGACGGTGCTCGATTCCAGCGCCAGCCTGCGCGCGATCGCGCCGACCGACATGCCATCCGCCTCTCCCAGCGCGTTGAGCACGAGATATTGCGGGTAGGTGATCCCCATCTCGTCGAGCATGGGCTTGTAGGTGCGGTTGATCGCCATGCTCGTGGCGTAGAGGGCGAAACAGAGCTGATTGTCCAACGGGAGAGGCACGGCGAATTCCCTTTGCCGACTGAGCATTTTGCAATGTTTACCACGGAAAATGATATCGCGATACATATTTCTTGTGGACAGGGGTTTCGATCTGCGCTAACGATATCGTTGTCGCGATATTGATTATCGCGAAAATAATCAATGGAGATTGAGATGACCAAGCCGGGCAGCAGCACGATCACCACCAAGGACGGAACCGAGATTTTCTACAAGGACTGGGGAGCTGGCCAGCCTATCGTCTTCCATCACGGCTGGCCGTTGAGCAGCGACGACTGGGACGCCCAGATGCTGTTCTTCCTGTCGAAGGGCTATCGCGTCATCGCTCATGACCGGCGCGGCCATGGCCGTTCCACCCAGACGGATACCGGCAACGAGATGGACACCTACGCCGCCGATGTCGCCGAACTCGCTGCGCATCTCGACCTCAAGAACGCCATCCATGTCGGTCATTCCACCGGCGGCGGCGAGGTGGCCCGCTACGTTGCCAAGTACGGCGCTGGCGGCCGCGTCGCCAAGGCGGTGCTGATCGGCGCGGTGCCGCCGATCATGCTCAAGACCGCGGCCAATCCCGGCGGCCTGCCGATCGAGGTGTTCGACGGCTTCCGCTCCGCCCAGGCCGCCAACCGCGCCCAGTTCTTCCGCGATGTTCCGGCCGGCCCGTTCTACGGCTTCAACCGTCCCGGCGCCGAAGTCTCGCAAGGCGTCATCGACAATTGGTGGCGCCAGGGCATGATGGGCGGCACCAAGGCGCACTACGACTGCATCAAGGCATTCTCGGAAACCGACTTCACCGAGGACCTTAGGGCAATCGACGTGCCGGTGCTGGTGATGCATGGCGACGACGACCAGATCGTGCCGATCGCGGACTCCGCGCTGCTCGCCATCAAGCTGCTCAAGAAGGGTGAGCTCAAGGTCTACAAGGGTCTTCCGCATGGCATGGCCACGACCCATGCCGACATCATCAACGCCGACCTTCTGGCCTTCTTCAAGGCGTAAGGCCTTTCGGAACATAACAAAAGACACCCGCCATCTGGCGGGTGTTCTTGGGTCAGGCCGTGCCGATATCAGGCGATGCTCAAGCCGCCGTCGATCAGAATTTCCGCACCGACGATGAACGGGCATTCGTCCGAAGCGAGAAAAACCACTGCGTTGGCAATTTCCTCGGCGGTCCCGAAACGACCGGCAGGCACCAGGCCGACCACTGCCTCGGCGCGCGCCTTCGCCGCTTCGGCATCCAGCCCGAGCTTGTCGTTGAGCGGCGTGTCGATCGGACCCGGGCTGATCACATTGGCGCGGATGCCGCGCCCTATCAGTTCGCCGGAGAGCGTTCTGGCGAGCGAGATCATGCCGGCCTTGGCGAGCGAATAGACGTGTGTCCCGGCCATTCCCATATGCGCGTTGACCGAGCCGCTGAGGATGATCGAGGATGGGTTCGAAAGCAGCGGCACCAGGGCCTTGATCAGGAAATACGGGCCTTTGAGGTCGATATCGATGCTCCTGTCGAACGCCGCCTCGGTCCAGTCATCGAGCGGGCGCAGGTCGGCGATGCCGGCGTTGAGGAAGACGGCGTCGAGCCTGCCGAAGGTTTCTCCGATCTGTCGCGCGATATCGTTCTGCGTCGTAACATCGCCGGCGTCGGCGGCGATGACAAACGTATCGCCGCCAAGAATCTTGCGGACCTCCTCGAGACGGCCCGTGTTGGTGCCAGTGATGGCGACACGAGCGCCTTCCTCAATGAAGCGCCGCGCCGTCGCCAGACCGATGCCGCTGGTGCCGCCGGTAATCAGCGCGACCTTGTCTTTAAGTCTGGACACTACAGATTGCCTCATCTCGCTCGTAGCGCAGCGCACCGATCGGGCGCTGAGCCCGGCACTTCAGGTCAAGTTGAAGGCGTTCGCGCTACGTCTCGTGATGTCGCGCACACGTTTCAAACACTAACAGGCTTTCGCCTGGCGTGTGGGAGAGAATCCATGAGCGCGTGGCAACTGCCACGAGCTCACGTCGAGTCCCGAAGATCGGCGGTTCCTTAACGGGTCACCGCTTCCGCCTTCCGCGCTTCCTTCATGTTCGGCAAGAACACCGTCAGCAGGCCGAGCAGCGGCAAATACGAGCAGACCTGGTAGACGAAGTCGATGCCCTTCATGTCGGCCAGGACGCCGAGCACGGCGGCGGCGATGCCGCCCATGCCGAAGGCGAAGCCGAAGAAGATGCCGGCAATCATGCCGACGCGACCAGGCACCAGTTCCTGCGCGAAGACGACGATGTTGGAGAAGGCTGACGACAGGATGAGCCCGATCAGCACCGTCAGCACCATCGTCCATTCGAGGTTGGCGTAGGGGAGCGCCAGCGTGAACGGCAGCACGCCGACGATCGAGAACCAGATCATCGCCTTCTGGCCATAGCGGTCGCCGAACGGGCCGCCGAGCAGGATGCCCAGCGCCGAGGCGCCGAGGAACAGGAACAGCATGACTTGGCTCATCTGCACCGAAACGCCGAACTTATGGATGGCGTAGAAGGTGTAGTAGCTAGAGATCGAGGCGATGTAGGCGTTCTTGGTCAGCACCAGCAGCGTCAGCACCGCCAGTGCCCACATGACCTTGCGGCGCGGGAAGGGCGAGACGAAGCTGGCCTGCTTGCGGCTGGCGAGCGAGGCGCGCAGCCGGCTGTACCAGCCGCCGACCTGCCACAGGACGACAATGCCGATCAGCGAACCGACGGCGAACCAGGAGATGCTGGTCTGGCCGAAGGGCACGACGATAAAGGCAGCGAGCAGCGGCCCCATCGCCTGGCCGAAATTGCCGCCGACCTGGAACAGCGACTGGGCAAGACCGTAGCGGCCGCCCGACGCGAAGCGGGCGATGCGCGAAGATTCCGGATGGAAGATCGCCGAGCCGATGCCGATCAGCGAGGCGCCGATCAGCAGCAGCCAGTAGTGGCCGGCATGTGCGAGCACGACCAGCCCGATCAGCGAGGAGGCCATGCCCCAAGGCAGCGAATAGGGCATCGGCCGCTTGTCGGTGATAGCGCCGATCAGCGGCTGCAGCAGCGACGCCGTCACCTGGAATGTGAAGGTCAAAAGCCCGATCTGCCAGAAATCGAGACCGTAATTGTCTTTCAGAAGCGGATAAATGGCCGACAGCAGCGACTGCATGATGTCGTTGACGCAGTGGCAGAAGCTCACCGCAAGAATGACGGTGAAGGCCGTCGCTTGCGCCGAAGTGTGGCTGGCCGGCGCCGGAGTGGCGACGGCGGTGGCTGTGGTGTCGGTCAAGGCATGCTCCGTGGACTTCTAGGCAACGATCCGCAGGCAGCCTTATAGGATGGTTGCAAAGCGACTTCTTTCGTGGTTTGGTCCAATAGTTTCGCAAGTGGGCCATCGCCAATGCCGCATGGCAGGGAAGTCTTCAAGGGCGATGCCGCCGAACTCGGCCGGCTGCACCAGAGCCGCTGGCAGTGGCTGGAGGAGGCTGTCGGCCCAGCGGTGGCGCTGCCGACCGAATATCCCGACGGCTATCACGTGCCACTGCATCGCCACAGCCGCAGCCAGTTGCTGCATGCGCTGGTCGGCGTCGTGCTGGTGACGACGAAACACGGGCGCTGGATGGTGCCGCCCGACCACGCCATGTGGATCCCCGCCGGGATCGAGCATTCCGTCGAAATGCTGGGCGATGTCTCGATGCGTTCGGTCTATGTGATGCCGAACGCGATTGCCGGCCTGCCGGAGGGACTGCGCGTCGTCGGCATCACCGAGCTGATGCACAGCCTGATCGTGGAATCGGAAAAGCTGCCGCAGGGCGCGGAGCTCGAAGGGCGCGGCGGGCTGATCATGGGGCTTCTGCTGCATGAGATCCCGAACCTGCCGGAGCGGCCGCTCGGCCTGCCGTTCCCGTCGGATCCGAAACTGGCGGCGCTTTGCCGGCGCTTCGTCGCCGAACCCTCGCCGCATGCGACGATCGACGAATGGGCCGACGCCGCCGGCATGAGCCGCCGTACCTTCACCCGCGCCTTCCATCGCCAGACCGGGCTGTCGCTGTCGACATGGCGCCAGCAGGCGTGCCTGTTCGCGGCGCTGCCCAGGCTTGCCGACGGCGAGCCGATCACCAGGGTAGCGCTCGACCTCGGCTATGACAGCGTGCCGGCCTTCATCACCATGTTCAAGCGCATGCTGGGCGCCTCGCCGCGCGGCTATATGCGCGGCGCGCGCGATGCCGGGGAGGGCGTGCGGCGGCTGAGCGGCCCGGCCAGACCGGAAAACGCAATGGTCTAGTCGAACAGGGGTCTAGTCGAACAGGCTCGACACCGATTCCTCGGTCGCGGTGCGCGAGATCGCCTCGCCCATCAGGTCGGCGATCGAGATGACGCGGATGTTGGGCGCGTCGAGCACGCCCTGGGTCGGCTGGATGGAATCGGTGATCACCAGTTCCTGCAGCTTCGAGCCGCTGATGCGGGCGACCGCGCCGCCCGAGAGCACGCCATGGGTGATGTAGGCGGTGACGCTGGTGGCGCCGTTGGCCAGCAGCGCGTCGGCCGCGTTGCACAGCGTGCCGCCGGAATCGACGATGTCGTCGATCAGCAGGCAATCCTTGCCGGCGACAGCGCCGATGATGTTCATCACTTCCGATTCGCCCGGACGTTCGCGGCGCTTGTCGACGATGGCGAGTTGCGCATCGAAGCGCTTGGCCAGCGCCCGCGCCCGCACCACGCCGCCAATGTCGGGAGAGACGACGACGACGTTGGCGAGCTGCTTGTATTTCGCCTTAACGTCGCGGGCCATCACCGGCACCGAGAAGAGGTTGTCGGTCGGGATATCGAAGAAGCCCTGGATCTGGCCGGCATGGAGATCGAGCGTCAGCACGCGGTCGACGCCGGCGCGCGTGATCATGTTGGCGACCAGCTTGGCCGAGATCGGCGTGCGGCCGGAAGCGCGCCGATCCTGTCTGGCATAGCCGAAATAGGGGATGACCGCCGTGATGCGCTTCGCCGAGGAGCGCATGAAGGCGTCGATCATGATGAGCAGTTCCATCAGATGATCGTTGGTCGGAAAGGAGGTGGACTGCAGGATGAAGACATCCTCGCCGCGCACGTTCTCCTGGATCTCGACGAAGATCTCCTGATCGGCGAAGCGCCGGACGCTGGCCTTCCCCAGCGGGATGTTCAGATAGCGAGCGACCGCCTCGGCCAGCACCCTGTTGGAATTGCCCGCGAAAAGCTTCATGCACCGTTCCTGGTGAAGGATGGAGAGACCGGACAGACTCTCATGAGCCTTTGATGCGGGCTTTTAGCGGCCCGCGCCGGTATTGCAAGCCTCGTGATCGGGATTCCGTCGGCCAAGGTCAAAAACGTCGCAGGCGATGAAAGCCGGCAACAGCTTAGCCGGCCTGTCCGCCGAGCCAGGCGGCGAACTGGTCGATCGTCTGGTCGGCGATGCCTTGCATGGTCGCCGGCGCGACCGCCGTCCAGCCGTCGCCGCCCTTGACCGAAGGCGCCTTCTGCTGGCCGTTGATGCGGTGCAGCCGGTTGCCCGAGGGATCGTAAATGTCCCAGACGTAGATCACGGTGGTGTCGCTGCCTTCCGAGATCGCCGAGAAATATCCCTTCAGCACATGCGTGGCGGTCTGGTCGGTGCTGCCGGCAAGCGTGATGCCGCGCTGCCTGGCGCGCGTCTGCAGCTCGGCCGTCAGCGGTGCCGCGGATTCCACCGAGGCGCCGACGATCGGCGCCACCTGCAGCCTTGTCCTGGCGAGGGCGGCGGTGCTCTGGCCCGGTGAAGCGGGAGCCGGCGACGAAACAGCCGGGGCAGTCGTCGACGGCGCTGGAACGGTCGTGGTTGCCGTATTGCTCTGAGTGGCAGGCAGGGTCTGCGCCGAGGCCGCCGGCGGCGTGATGGCCGAGGGTTCCAGAACGTCCTTGGCATTGGTGCAGGCGGCCAACGCCAACGCGGCAAGCAATGACACGGTCGTCACCTGCGATCGTCTCATCTGCCTGAAAACTCCCTGGCGAAGAACGCCCCTCGCGAACCTGCCATTATGGATTCACTGTACGATCAAGTCGAGATCATGGCGGGACAGCGGCCTCGGCTGCGATTCGGTGGTCAGGTAGGTGCGGCCCAGGGTCATCGCAGTCTCGGTTTCGGAGTCCATAATGATCATGTGGGCGAACAGCGTCATGTTGGGCGCGATCGGCTCGGGATTGCCCTGATAGAACATCGGCATGTCCATCCAGGATGGGGTGAAGCGGGCCCCAACCGAATAGCCGCATGCGTTCAGCCGGTGCTTGGTCAGATTGTGGGCTTCGAGCGTGCGGGCGTGCGCGTCGAAGACGTCGCCGAAGGTGTTGCCCGGCGTCATCGCCTTCTCCACCGCCAGAAGCGCGGCGCGGGCGGCATCGAACAGCTCCTGATGGCGCTTCGAAACCTTGCCGGTCAGCACCGTGCGCATCATCGGCGCGTGATAGTGGTGGAAGACGCCGGCCCATTCGAGCGTCAGCTGGTCGCTCTTGGTCAGCTTGCGGCGACCGGCCTTGTAGCGGCAAAGCAGCGCGTCGGCGCCGGAGCCGATGATGAACTCATTGGCCGGGTAGTCGCCGCCGCCGGCAAAGACCGCGCCCTGCATGGCGGCGAGGATCAGCGCTTCGTCGCCGCCCTGCTTGATCAGCGGCAGGGCCGCGTCGAGCGCGTCGTCGGAGAGGCTGGCGGCCTTTTCGGCCTTGGCGATCTCGGCCGGGCTCTTGAACAGGCGCAGCCGGCCGACGATGCCGGAGGCATCGGCGATCTGGCCGAAGGTCTGCAACTGCTCGTCGAGGCGGCGGCCGTTGTACGCCGTCAGGCCGTGAGTGTCGTATTCGACGCCGATGCGGGCGCCGAGCAGGTCGAGTTCGTTGAGCAGGTTGCGCAGGTCGATCGCCGGATTGGCGCCGTCGCGGTCGGTCCACAGAACGATGTTGTCGATGATCGAGGTCTGGCGCGCCTGCCTGAGATCGGCGGAGCGGGTCAGCAGCACCATCGAGCCGTCGGCCTTCACCACAAGGCACTGGAAGAAGCAGAAGCCGAACGTGTCGTAGCCGGTCAGCCAGTACATGCTCTCCTGTGCGAACAGGAGCACGGCGTCGAGCTTCTTCTCCGTCATCTCGATGATCAGCCGGTCGCGCCGCGCGTCGAATTCCGATCGTTCGAAGTGCAACGCCATTATTCTTTCTCCAAAACAATTGCCGAAACCTGGCGCCCGTAATCCGCTTCCTTGCGATGGGTGGTGCGCCGGTAGGAATAGAAAAGGTCTTCTTCAGTGTAAGTGCAGCGGCCGAGTCCCTCGGCGGTGACCCCCGCCTTTCTCAGCCGGTCGACCGTATAGAGGTTGAGGTCGAACATGGCGTGGCCGGGCTTTGCCGAAGGCGCGAAATAACCGACATTGCCGGCATCGGCGTCGACGAAACGAGCGACGAATTCCGGGCCGACCTCGTAATTCTCCGGCCCGATCGACGGTCCGAGAACCGCCACGATCCGCTCGCGGCGGGCGCCGAGGCTTTCCATCGCCGCAACGGTGTTTTCAAGCACGCCGGCGAAGGCGCCTTTCCAGCCGGCATGCGCGGCGCCAACGACGCGCGCCTCGGCGTCGGCGAACAGTACCGGCCCGCAATCGGCCGTCGAGGCGCCGACGGCAATGCCCGGCCGGTCGGTGACGATGGCGTCGGCCTGGGGGCGCGGGCCGGCAAAGGGTTCCCTGGCGATGACGACATCGGGCGAATGGACCTGATGAGCGGTCAGCAAATGGCTGGCCGGCACGCCCATCCAGTCGGCGACGCGGCGGCGGTTCTCGGCAACGCGCTCCTGGTCGTCATTCGAGCCGGTGCCGATATTGAGGCCGCGATAGATGCCGGCGGAGACCCCGCCAACGCGGGTGAAATAGCCGTGGCGGATGCCGTGCGTCCTGGCGGCGTCGAGCAGCGGCGAGCGAACAGGATCCGGTTTGGTCTGATCAAGCATGGATGGGTTTGTTGTCCGCGCCGAGGATTTCGTCAAGGCGAAGTTCGGAACGAGGCTCGAACAGGCGGCGTGCGTCCGATGCCGATCGGGCCTCGTCGGCGGATCAGGACGTGCCCACTTTTGGCTGGATTTTCAATACCTTGAAGAGCTCGCCCATCGCATCCGGTCCGGCCAAACGCTCGACCGCATCGGAAATGGCCTGCCGCACGCTGTCGTCGGCCTTGGCGCCAAGCTGGCCGGCGCGCGCGAGCAGGCCCAGGCCGAGCAGAAAGTCGCCTTGCGTCGTCATCTGGACATCGAGCCCGTGGGCCCGGACCACGGCGGCGAGGGCGGCGAAATCGACATGCGCGGTCAGATCGGCCTCGCCGGGATTGGCCAGCACTTTGTCGTGATCGTGCTTGCGCAAGGCCTGCAGCGTGTCGCCGATGCCGGGCTGAAGATGGCCGTAGTCGATGAACAGGCCGGCGCCGCCATGTCGGGCTATCCGTTCGGCAATGGCCGCCATCAGCGCGGCGCGGGCAGGCGCCACTTCGACCACAGCCCCTTCCGGGGCGTCGGCGGCGCCCGCTGGCAGCAGGGAGGGATCGACCGAGCCGGCGCCGGCGAAGAAGCGCAGGCCATCCTCGTCGTCGAGGCCGACCATGCGTTCACGCCAGCCGGAGCTGGTCCGAACGAACTGGCGGATGGGCACGGCGTCGAACAGTTCGTTGCCGACGATGAAGAGCGGCTTTTTCGGCAGCGTCTCGATGGTTTGGTGCCAGTCAAGTCTCACCGGCTGGCCGGCGAGCGTCTCCTTCTGGACTTCGGTCAGGCGCGGGCTGGTCTCGATCATGGCGAACGAGACGCCGGCGGCGAAGGCGGGATCGAGCCGCAGGACGGCGCGCAGCATGTCCTTCGTCAGCGTGCCGCGGCCGGGGCCGATCTCGGCGATGGTTGCGGGCAGCGGCCGGCCAGAAGCCTGCCAGGCCTGGTAGAGCCAGACGGCGACCAGCTCGCCGAACATCTGGCTGATCTCCGGCGCGGTGACGAAATCGCCCGCCGCGCCGAAAGGCTCGCGGGTGGTGTAATAGCCGTCCTCGGGATCGAACAGGCAAAGCGCCATGTATTCACTGACCGGGATCGGCCCCACCGCACCGATGAGATCGATGATGCGGGTCTTCAGCCGCGTCATGCCGGTTGCGTCTGCGTCACCGGCCTGGCCGTGGCCATCGCCCAGATGCCGGCCAGCACCATGGGCGTCGACAGGATCATGCCCATGGTCAGCCAGTTGGTGCCGAGCAGGTAGCCGAGCTGCTGGTCCGGTTCGCGGAAGAATTCGACAAAGATGCGCGACAGGCCGTAGCCGCAGATGAAGGCGCCGCCGACGAAGCGGGGCGTCTTCAGCTTCAGCCTGGAATGGGTGAGGAAGCGCAGCACGAGGAACAGCACCAGGCCTTCGAGGAGGGCTTCGTAAAGCTGGCTCGGATGGCGCGAGAACGGACCGCCATTGGGGAACTCCACCGCCCATGGCACGTCGGTCGGCCGCCCCCAGAGCTCGGAATTGATGAAGTTGGCGACGCGCACAAGGCCAAGCCCGACCGGCACGCCCGCTGACACCACGTCGAACAGCGTCCATGTGCGGATGCCGCGCTTGAAGGAGAACAGCGTCATGGCGAGGATGACGCCCAGCAGGCCGCCATGGAACGACATGCCGCCCTGCCAGACGGCGACGATGTCGAGTGGATGCGCGATGTAGCGCGCCAGGTCGTAGAACAGCACATAGCCGGCGCGCCCGCCGACCACGACGCCGATCGCTGCCCAGACAATGAAGTCGTCGAGATCCTCCGGTTTCATCGGCAAGGCGCCGTCCGGCCACAGCCTGGCATTGGTGACGAGGCGCTTGGCGTACCACCAGGCAAAGAGGATGCCGACGATGTAGCCGACGCCGTACCAGTGCACCGCCAGCGGGCCGATCTGGACGATGACCGGGTCGATGTTGGGGAAGGGCAGGGAGGCCAGCGGCAACAGGAAATATTCGCTCAACAGGGTCTCCCGGGTGCGTTCTGGTTTCGGGCGCGGACGATGCGGCAGGGTTTTGGCAGGGTCAAGGCAAGGTGGTGGTTGCCTTGGCCGCCGCAGATGGCGGGGTCAATCCTGAGGCTTGCCGCCGACCATCCGCCTTAGAGCGTCATTGATCCTGTCCTGCCAGCCGGGACCGTCTTCCTGGAAGTGGTCCAGCACGGCACGATCGATTCTGATCGAAACAAGCTCTCTGACGTTCGGCGCGGCTGAGGGTTCGCGAATTGGGATCGCCGGTTTCTTGGTCGGCTTGAAGGCGGCCTCCGCGGCTGCCATCGGATTTGTCGGTCGGCGCGGGGGCGTTGTCATTGGTTGACCCTGACTGAGAGCGACTCGTGCTTGACGCAGGTCGACTTGAAAGCACTACAATAGGCCACGAGGCGCCATCACGTACAGGCTCGGCCGGCGAGGTGCGATGCCGCAGCCGCCGCAACGTTCTTGCATTCCGCGCCGCGCGCCACTACGTCAAATCGAGCAAGCGAGGATTTGCCATGTCGACCGGACCGAACCGCATTCTCGATGAATTCGCCAAGCTGATGACGGATGCCGCCGGCGCCGCGCAAGGCGTGCGGCGCGAAGTGGAGACGGCCTTCAAGGGCCAGGCCGAGCGCATCCTGAATACCATGGACGTGGTGCAGCGCGAGGAGTTCGAGGCCGCACGCGAGATGGCGGTGAAAGCCCGTGAAGACAACGTCCTGCTCGCCGCCCGCATCGAGGCGCTCGAGGCGAAGCTTGCCGAACTCACCGGGCAGGCCGCACCAGCGGCGGCGACGAAGGCCAAAACGAAAAAATAATCGTTAAACTTTTCCACAAAGCACAATCCGAAAAAGCGCTTTGCCGTGAATCGCTTACCGGCATTGCATGAATCATCGTGACAGCGCCTTTCCACATGCGAATGACGCACTGCGAAAAATTGGGCTGGTCACGCGACTCCCGATCAATAGACTGAATTTGTTGCATGATTCGAAGCAGGGTCATGCGCCGGGCGGTGGGGTCCGGTCTGGGGTCTTTGCGTTTGACGAAGTTCCTGGCCGTCCGAGTTCTAGACAAGATTGTTCGTCGTGTGTGCCCCGCGGAGCGTGTGGCGCTCCCCTGAACACAGGAAGCATCCATGGAACTTCTCGAACTCGAATTCTCCCGCGAAATCCACCCGGTGGATGTCATCGAGCAGGTGGCCCACAACAATGACTGGTCGTTCGAGCGTGCCGGCGACGATGAGATTTCGATTTCGGTGGCGGGCAGTTGGACCGACTATCATGTCTCCTTCTCCTGGATGGAGGATTTCGAGGCGCTGCATCTGGCCTGCGCCTTCGACATCAAGGTGCCCGAGACGCGCGCGCTGGAGGTGATGCGGCTCTTGTCGCTGATCAACGAACAGATGCTGTTCGGCCATTTCGACCTGTGGGAGCAGGAAGGCGCGATCATGTTCCGCCAGTCGCTACTGCTTGCCGGCGGGGTCGAGCCGTCGAGCCAGCAGGTCGAGGTGCTGCTGTCGTCGGCTCTCGAGGCCTGCGAATGCTATTTCCAGGCCTTCCAGTTCGTCGTCTGGTCGGGGACCTCGGCCAAGGACGCGCTTGCCGGCGTGCTGTTCGAGACCTACGGCACCGCCTGAGCCGGATCAGGATCCAAGATGAGTGCGAGTGGCGCGCGCAAGCCCGAGATCAGTTTCGCCGATTTCGACCGAGTCGACATTCGCGCCGGCACCATCATCGAGGCCGAGCCTTTCCCCGAGGCGCGCAAGCCGGCATTCAAGCTGAAGATCGATTTCGGCCCTGCGATCGGGGTGAAGAAATCATCGGCGCAGATCACCAAATACTATGCGCCGGAGACGCTTGTCGGCCGGCAGGTGTTCGCCGTGGTCAATTTCCCGCCGCGCCAGATCGGAAAGTTCATGTCGGAGGTGCTGACGCTCGGCTTTCCCGACGAAGAGGGCGCCGTGGTGCTCGGCGCCATTGAGCGCAAGGTGCCGGACGGCGGACGGCTATTCTGAGATCTAGCGAGCAGGCTGCAGTCAATCCACACAGCGCCGCCAGGGAGCCCCGGCGAGCGCCATCACGGTGCTGCGGCCGGCCGGACTGAAGCGTTCGCTTTTGGCCGAAACGCGCCGAGAATGGTCCCTACTGTTGCGGCTGAAAGCACGAGATGGAGGCCGTCGAACGGCCAGGCCAGTCCGAAATGCATCAGCATACGGTTCAGCAAGGAAGGCGACGCGCCGTCCGCGGGAATCAGGATCAAGCCTACGGCGAGGCCCAGCCCATATTTGAGTATGGCAACCATTGCGAAAACGATGAACATTATGGCGACGAAACGCAGACGATTGCCGTCGAGCGCACGCCAGCACCCGACTGGATCAAACGAGCCCGTCCAGAGAAAATCGCCGACAAGGAGATATTCCCAAGCAAGTATGAAGCCGCCCACAAGCATGTTGAAGATTCCCCTCGCCATCGCCCAGGAAGCGACGTCCTCGGGGCTGAGCGGCAGGTCATGTGTGGCCAGTAGGCCGGCAACAAACAGTCTGTGCTCGCCGGCGACCGCAAAGCCGCAGAGAAGCTGGACGGCCGCGAGAAGCAACGCAGCCAGAAGAATCCGTTGGCCGAGCTCAAAGCGCACGCCCGGGATAGCGAAGCGTTTGACTCGGTCAATGCCGCGTCGAACAACGATATGGCCGCGCTCGGGCGCGTTTGCCATGCGATCCAGGACGAATGCAAAGACCATCGCCGAGAACGGCGCGGCAACAATCGCGGAAAGCCATGTCCCGTGGGCAAAGCCTTGCGATAGGAGCCAGGCAGGCACCTGCTCCGGATCGGCAAAGAGAATAAGGACAAGCGCCGCCAGACAGAGCGTCATCAGAAAGCAGGGAAACCAGGCGGCCAGGAAGAGTGGCCAGGCATTCGCCCGGCAATAGCCTAACACCCTCGCAACGGTCTTGCCGACGCGCAGGAGGCGACGTTTGGGCGATACGGCAGGCAATTCGTCCAGCGTTGAAATCGGCGTCGCTCCCGCAGCGAACTACACATGCAGAATAATGCACTGCGATCAACTGTCGCGCAAGGTCTCGAAAGGAACACGCTCGCGGGATTTAAGCTCGCCGGCGCTCGGTCTCTCGGCGCATCTCAAAAACTTCACGCGGAAGACTTTGGCGAATTGTCGATGTTCGGGATCTTCTGCGAGAAATGCACGAGAGGGCGGGATTGAAGAGGCCACACAACTGCCAACGGTCAGGCCGCCAGCTTGCGCGTCGTTCCCAGCGCTTCCTCGACCGTGTCGAGGAACATTTCCGCGCAAGCCGTCCAGCTGTAGCGCATGGCGCGCTGGCGCGCCTCGTTGCGGTCGACGTGGAGCGCGGCAAGGGCGGCCTCACGCAAATCTTCGGAGACCGCGCCGCCGACGCCGTCGCCGACAATGTCGATCGGTCCGGTGACCGGATAGGCGGCGACCGGCGTACCGCTGGCCAGCGCCTCGATGATGACGTTGCCGAAGGTGTCGGTGCGGCTGGGGAAGACGAAGACGTCGGCCGAGGCATAGATCTCGGCCAGTTCGTCATTCGGGCGATGGCCAAGGAAATGGGCGTTGGGATAGCGTGCCTTGAGCTTCGCCAGCTCCGGCCCTTCGCCGACGACGACCTTGCTGCCAGGCAAATCGAGGTCGAGGAAGGCGCCCAGGTTCTTCTCGATCGCGACGCGGCCGACGCAGAGGAAGACCGGACCGGGAAATCCCATGTCCTTGCGCTTGTCCGGCCGGAAATGGTCGGTATCGACGCCGCGCGTCCAGGGCTTCAGCTTGTTGAAGCCGCGCGCGGCAAGATCGTCCGCCAGCGACTGGGTGGCGACCAGCGTGCCCTGACCGGAATTGTGGAAATCGCGCAGCCAGCGATAGGCCCAGCTCTCGGGCACCGGCAGCCGGGCGCTCAGATATTCGGGAGAGCGGGTGTGGTAGCTGGTGGTGAAGGGACGGCCGGCATTGCGGCAATAGCGCCTGGCCATGATGCCCAGCGGACCTTCGGTGACGATATGGATGTGGTCGGCCTTGCGCCGATCGATCAGGCGCGCGACGTGGCCGGGCGTAGTCAGCGCGAGGCGGATGTCGGGATAGGTCGGCAGCGGCAAGGTGCGGAAGATGTTCGGGGTCAGGAAATCCAGTTCGACGTCGAAGGATTTCAGCGTTTCGGTGAGCCGCTCCAGCGTATGGACGACGCCGTTGACTTGCGGACGCCAGGCGTCGGTGACCATCAGGATACGCATGGCGATCCCGATGCGCATGGCGGCCCTTTGCTGGAAAGGTCGTCTTTTGCCTTGATACGATGCCGGAACGGAGACCAGGCGGCAGCCCGCGCTTCGCTCCAGCGCACCCTTGAAGGCGCGGGCTCGAACCGGGGCGGCAGGGCCGAATCAACTAAAGTCACACGTTTCATGCGCGCTCTTCACCATGGTTTCATGACGAGCGGATGAAGCCGGCAATTCTTGCTTGGAAACCCCGGGCTAGGCCGGAACCTTGATTACCGCGCGCAGGCCGCCAAGCGGGCTGTCTTCCAGCATGATGTCGCCGCCATGACTGCGGGCGATATCGCGGGCGATGGAGAGGCCAAGGCCGGTCCCGCTGGCGTCGAGATTGCGCGCCTCGTCGAGCCGCAGGAAGGGCTTGAACACTTCCTCGCGCTTTTCGCGCGGAATGCCCGGCCCGTTGTCATCGACGGTGACTTGAAGCGAACCGCCTCTGTGATCGGCGTTGATCTCCACGGTCCTCGCATAGCGGAAGGCGTTGCCGATGACGTTGGACAAGAGCCGGGCGAAGGCGTTCGGACGCACATGCACGTGCGGATCGCCGACAAGCGTGGTCGACAGCTTGCATTTGCGCAGCGCCGCCTCCTCGCCGAGTTTCTGGAAATAGGCGTCGAGGTCGAAACGGCCGGGGTCCTCCGATGCCTCGCCGCGGGCGAAGGCGAGATAGCCCTCGAGCATCGACTGCATGTCGTCGATGTCCTGGTCGAGCGCCGCCTTGGTCTCGGCCTTGCCGGGCGCCAGCGCCAGCTGCAGCTTGAAGCGGGTGAGGATGGTCCTGAGGTCATGACTGACGCCGGTCAGCATGGCGGTGCGCTGCTCGATCTGGCGTTCGATGCGCTCGCGCATCTGGATGAAGGCAAAGCCGGCGCGGCGAACCTCCTCGGCGCCGCGCGGGCGGAAATCCCGCGGCATCGGCCGTCCTTTGCCGAAGCTCTCGGCGGCCTCGGCAAGCGTCAGGATCGGCCGGATCTGGTTGCGCAGGAAAGGAATGGCGATCATCAGCAGCACCAGCGAGGTGCCGACCATCCAGATCAGGAAGATGTGGGTGTTGGAGGCATAGGCCTGGCTGCGGCGCACGAAGACGCGCAGCACCTTGCCTTCGAGCTGGACGCGGACCTCGACGATGTTGGAATTGCCGACGGTGTCGATCCAGAACGGCCGGTTGATCTGGCGGGTGATCTCGGCCGAGAGGATCTCGTCGAGGATCGAGAAGAACGGTTTCGGTCCGGGCGGCGGCAGCGGATCGGGCGGCAAAAGGTCGACCTTGAGCTGCATGCGATCCTGGGCGATGCGGATGATGTTGGCGTAGTCGGCATCGTGCGGATAGGTTTCCATCATGTCGATGATGGCGGCGATGTCGCGCACGGTCGCCTGTGACAGGCGCTGCGTCACGGTCTGCCAGTGGCGTTCCATGAAGACGAAGGCGACGACCGACTGCAGCAGGATCATTGGAGCGATGACGATGATCAGGGAGCGGGCGTAGAGCCGCTTCGGCATGTATAGCGCGACCAGGCGCCAGAACCGGTTCCAGGCGCGCGACATGGCTTTCAGCACTCGCATCGCGCGATCGCTCAAGCCGTCATTTCCCGGCCTTTCCAGTTGCGTGGTCGCCATCCGCCCTTCCGCTCGTCAACGGCCGTTCAGCAAAGGGCCTTACAGATAATCTATTCCACGCTGAGCCGATACCCAATACCGCGCACCGTCTGCAGCCAGACCGGGTTGGACGGGTCGCGCTCGATCTTGCGGCGCAGCCGGTTGATCTGGACATCGATGGTGCGCTCGCCGACGTCCGACTCGTCGCCGACCAGTTCATGGCGCGGTATCGTCTCGCCGGCGCGCGCGGCAAAGATCGCCAGGATCTCCTGCTCGCGGTCGGTCAGCTTCAGCGCCTCGCCGCCACGCTTCAGCTCGCGCCTGGCGATCTGGAAGGTGTAGGGGCCGAACACCAGCTGCTCGACCTTGGGCGTCGCCACCGGGCCGCCGCGGCGCAGGATGTTGTTGATGCGCAGGATCAGCTCGCGCGGGTCGAACGGCTTCGGCAGATAGTCGTCCGCGCCGGCCTCCAATCCGGTGATGCGGCTGTCGGTTTCGGACAGCGCGGTCAGCATCAGGATCGGCACGTTCTTTTCGGCCCTGAGCGCCTTGGTGAGGTCGACGCCGGTTTCGCCCGGCATCATCACGTCGAGCACGAGCAGGTCGAAATCGAGGCCGGCGAGCTTGCGCCGGGCCTCGCCAGAATTGCCGGCGACGGTGACGCGGAAGCCGTTTTCGGACAGGTACTGCTTGAGCAGGTTGCGGATACGGGTGTCGTCATCGACGACAAGCAGATGCGGCGCGTCATCGTCCGGCACTGTCGGATGATCAACCCTCTCAATGGTCTCCATGGCTCTTCCCCGATATTTTCGCAGGCACAATGTCGATCTGCGCTCTTAGTTCCGGATTGACCATCGCTTCCAGGAAACGTTCGATCGAGGCGCGGTCGGCGGCACCGGAATCCTCCAATGCAGCATGGATGCGGCGTGACTGTGGCCGCGCCAGCGCCAGGGCCAGGGCGCGGCCCTTGGCGGTCGGGTAAAGTTCGCGCTGGCGGCGGTCGCGCGGTCCTTGCAACTGGACGATATGGTCGGTGTCGATGAGCTGCTTGAGCACGCGCGCCAGGCTCTGCTTGGTGATCTTGAGCACGTCGAGCAATTCGGCGACGGTCAGGCCAGGCCTGCGGTTGACGAAATGCAGGACACGGTGATGGGCGCGGCCGAAGCCGTAGTCGGCCAGAATCTGGTCCGGATCGGAAGTGAAGTCGCGATAGGCAAAGAAAAGCAGCTCGATGATGGCGAAGTCGATGCCGTCCTCGTCGGTGATCGCCGTCCTGATCGGTTTGCCGGCGGCATTGCTCTGATCCGTCATCTTGTCTCCATGCGAAGGGGAATTATGTCAGTACTATTGACGTAATTTCCCGGCAATGGTAATTTTTGACAAGCTTTTCGGCGGATTGCGAACGAAAAGGCAAGGGGGAGCCGTTTTTCCGGAACTTCCTGAGTTTGCCATACCTTTGATATCCGCCTACGCTTTCGGACCCCGGCCGCGTGCCGCGGCCGACACGAAACACACGATACAACGATGTGCGGGCTTTCGCCCGCGGGAGGTTTCCATGGCATCCGTTCCTTTCGACCAACTGGACGGCTTCATCTGGATGAACGGCGAGTTCGTCGCGTGGGCCGACGCCAAGATTCATGTGCTGACCCATGGCCTGCACTATGCCAGCGCCGTCTTCGAGGGCGAGCGCGCCTATGGCGGCGAGATCTTCAAGCTCACCGAGCATACCGAGCGCCTGCATGAATCGGCGCGCCTGCTCGG
Organism: Mesorhizobium sp. M4B.F.Ca.ET.214.01.1.1; assembly: GCF_004791545.1. NCBI lineage: Bacteria > Pseudomonadati > Pseudomonadota > Alphaproteobacteria > Hyphomicrobiales > Phyllobacteriaceae > Mesorhizobium > Mesorhizobium sp. M4B.F.Ca.ET.214.01.1.1. The sequence continues at coordinate 9,586 of NZ_SRUX01000003.1, read as the reverse complement.
CTTCAAGATCCCCTACACGGTCGCCGAACTCGACGACGCCTGCCGCACGCTGTTGAAGAAGCAGGGCTTCCAGGACGCCTATGTGCGCCCGATCGCCTGGCGCGGCAGCGAGCAGATGGGCGTTTCGGCGCAGAACAACCGCATCAACTGCGCCATCGCCATCTGGCAGTGGCCGAGCTATTTCGACCCGGCGCAGAAACTGAAGGGCATTCGCCTCGACCTCGCCGAATGGCGCCGGCCCGATCCGCGCACCGCGCCGTCGAAGTCGAAGGCCGCCGGCCTCTACATGATCTGCACGCTGTCCAAGCATGCCGCCGAGGCCAAGGGCTATGCCGACGCCATGATGCTGGACTGGCGCGGCCAGGTCGCCGAGGCGACCGGCGCCAACATCTTCTTCGTCAAGGACGGCAAGATCCATACGCCGAAGCCCGACTGCTTCCTCGACGGCATTACCCGTCGCACCGTGATCGGGCTGGCCAAGGAACGCGGCCTGGAGGTGATCGAGCGCGCAATCATGCCGGAAGAACTCGAGGGCTTCGAGCAGTGCTTCCTCACCGGCACGGCAGCCGAAGTGACGCCGGTTTCGGAGATCGGTCCATACCGATTCGAGGTTGGCGAGATCGCCAAGTCGCTGATGAATGACTATTCTGCTGCAGTGCAACCAAAGCATGCGATCGCCGCAGAATAGCGATAAGTCACAGCTTTTTTGTCTTACAGGGGCGGTTTTCAGGCCGCCCCTTTTATTTAAGCCCCAGTGCATTTGACTTTCGGCCAATTCAGCGTCTCATGATGACGTCGGCCCGAGGAGGCTGGCAGTCATGGAGGGACTGTTAACATGGATACGAACACGCTCGTTGCGATCGTTGTTCAGGTGATTACGGGTATCATTGGTGGTCAGGCAGTGGGCGCGGCGCTGAAGCAAGCGGCGCTGGGTCAGCTTCCCAAAATCCTGGGCGGTGCCATCGGTGGCGTCGGCGGCGCGGCGATCCTCGGCAGCCTGCTCGGCGGTGGCACGATCGATCCGGCGGCGGCTGCCGCGGCGGCAGGCGGATTGGGCAGCGCGTTGAACATTCCAAACATCGTTGGCGGCGCGGGCGGCGGCGCCATCCTGACCGGCATCATCGGCGCGGTCCTGAATGCGATGAAGAAATAGGCCTGCCAGGTTCGGGCTTTTCGCATGGGCGGCTTCGGCCGCCCATTTGTTTTCGGCTCATCGAGATCGTCACTGCCGGTGGACGCCGTTCGCATGTGTCTCTACATCGGGGCAGACACAGCGAAAGGACAATCATGGGTCAGCTCAACGCCGGCATCGTGCCGGTCACGCCCTTCCAGCAGAACTGCACGATCCTCTTCGACATGGACGACAGACAGGGAGTCGTGGTCGACCCCGGCGGCGATGTCGACAAGGTGCTGGCGGTGCTGAAGGACAATGACATCAGGGCTGGCGCTATCTGGATCACCCATGGCCATGTCGACCATGCCGGAGGCGCGATGGAACTGAAGGAGGCGCTCGGCGTCGATATCATTGGCCCGCACGAGGCCGACAGGCCGCTGCTCGCCAACCTCGAAAACCAGGCCAAGCGCTTCGGCATCACCGACGCGGTGCGCAACTGCGTGCCGGACCGCTTCCTCGCCGAGGGCGAGGCGGTCTCGTTCGGGGAGCATGTCTTCGAGGTCCTGCATTGCCCTGGCCATGCGCCGGGCCACGTCGTCTACTTCAACCGCGCGGCCAAGTTCGCCCATGTCGGCGACGTGCTGTTTCGCGGCTCGATCGGGCGCACCGACCTGCCCGGCGGCGACCACGCCGCGCTGATTGCTTCGATCAAGGACAAGCTTCTGCCGCTCGGCGACGACATCGGCTTCATCTGCGGCCACGGCCCCGGCGGCCGCTTCGGCGAGGAGCGCCGCACCAATCCGTTCCTGACCTGAATCTCAACACCCCCTGGGTGAGCGCCTAAAGGACCCCAAACAAAAAAGCGCTGGCCTTGCGGTCAGCGCTTTCCTGTTTGGGGCAGGGAAGCCTCAGTTGGCGACGCAGAAGTGCTGCTCGCCATCATTGCCGGTGAAGGTACCGGTGCGGGAATTGAAGGTGCGATAGCGGTCCGAGCAGTATTCGTACCAGGCACGGGTCCACGGTTCCGCATAGCGGTCGGCATAGACGACGCGCGGCTGCGCATAATAGCGGCGAACCGGAGCCGGCCGCACATAGCGGTAGTCATAGTCGTCGTAGCCCGGCTCGTAATAGCTGTTGTAGCGAGGCTGCGGGTTGCTCAACGCGCCGGCGATCAGGGCGCCGGCAGCAAGGCCGACAACGCCGGCGGCGAGGGCGTCGTTGTGGTTGTGATGGTGACGGCGCCAGCGCCAGTCATCGGCATTGGCCGCCGGCAAGGTGGCCAATATGGTCGCGGCGATGCCGGTGGACAGAATGGCGGTCTTGAGAATTCGATTCATTTCGGTCTCCTTCGCGCCGGCCCGTGTACTTTCGGGGGGATGCGGACCGGCTTTAGCAAAGGTTAATAAGAGACCGTGGCTGAACGGAGGCTGAACGAAATCCGGCCTGACATTTCGATTGCTTGCGCAAAACCATAGACCCGGCGAGAGCGGACCCGCCTCATCAGTCTCCGCCAGGTCTGTCCTGAACCGGCTCAGCCGATCGACAGGTTGACGGCCTTCGGACCCTTGCCGCGCTTGTCCGGCTCGGTGTCGAATGTCACTTTCTGCCCATCCTCAAGACCGGGAAGACCCGACGCCTGCACGGCCGAAATATGGACGAAGACATCCTTCGCGCCATCGTCCGGCGTGATGAAGCCGAAGCCTTTGGCATGATTGAAGAACTTGACGGTGCCGGTCTGCGGCATGGGAAGCTCCTTATGATCCCATAAAGTCCAGTTTCGGGCCGGCAAATGCCCGAGTGGAAATTTGTCCTTTATTTTAGCGCTATCGGCAAGAGAAAGTTTTTGCCCCGCCCGGCAGGCATTTTGGCAGCGCTTTGCGTCCGCCGCGCTTCGCGTGCCGTGATCCAAATTGTCGTTTTGGTGCACGCCGTTAGCCGAATGCCCGGTACCGTTCGGCGAGCCTTCCACCGGGCATGGAAAAGGCGCGACGGTGACCGTCGCGCCTTCGAGAATTCAGCCCGGCTCGGAAGCCGGTTCACGACCTTGCAGCGCGCCATCGCTCCTCCGCGCGGGCGATGCCCCAGATCGATCGATCAGGCAGCGCGGAGATTGACCGCCTTCGGACCCTTGCCCATGCGGTCGGGCTCGACGTCGAAGGTGACCTTCTGGCCGTCGACCAGGGTGCGCAGGCCCGAAGCCTCGATCGCCGAGATATGGACGAACACATCCTTGGCGCCGCCGTCAGGCGTGATGAAGCCGAAGCCTTTGGTGGCGTTGAAAAACTTTACGGTGCCGGTCTGGGCCATTGGGGGAAACTCCTCTCACCCGTGTCAGTCATATGGTTTGCCCGCCGCTGGCGCCTTGGGCATGTCCCGGTGGTTGCTTCGGCAGTCATGCATTGGCGCATGGTCAAACCCCCCGCCGAAAAACGGGGCCGTCAGAGATTCACAGTATCGGGGAAAGGTCGTCCAAAACGTTCCGCTCTCCGGGTCGCAAATGCCCGAACACGGAATTTATCGCACGGAAACGTGATGGTTGCAAGACAGCGCCGCGGGTGGGCCCGATGGGCGCCCCCGACGCAGCGCTTCGATAGACCCGGCCCCATGCCCCGGTCATCGGCCAGAGCCCGGCCACGCATGGGCCAGCGGCCCCTCGCGGGTGGCCGGACGGCGCCAGCGGCGGCGCCATTTCGTCCGCAAACGGGGGTTGCATTTGTCAGAGGAATGGCGAGGATCGGCAGGCGTGTTTTGCGCCGGAGCGGGGGTCATTGCACTTTGGTTTGCGCATGCTCTTCGGACCCATGCGCCGGGAGGTATTCATGAGATTTATTGCGACGCTTTTCTCGCGACAGGGCTTTGCTCTCCTGTTCCTGTCGGCACTTCTAGCAGCCTGCACGGTGGTGGTTGACGAAGGTCCTGGACCGCGCCCGCCAAGGCCGGAGCCGCAATTCTGCACCAGGGAGTATGAGCCGGTCTGCGCCCGCCGCGGCGGCGACCGCCAGACCTTCGCCAATGCCTGCCTTGCCGACCGGGCCGGGTATCGCATCGTGCGCGATGGCCCATGCCGCGACGGCGGTGGGGGCGGCGGTGGCGACGAGCCGACCTTCTGCACCCGCGAATACGCTCCGGTCTGCGCCCGCCGCGGCGGGCAATTGCGCACCTTCCCGAATGGATGCGAGGCCCGCGCCGCGGACTATCGCATCATCGGTGACGGCCCGTGCTGAGCAAGCAAGGCCTCGTCGTCGCGAGCGGCGAGGCCTTGCGGCGGCAGATCCCATCTCCTTTTGCCGAGGAGATGGCCATCTCCATCTGCGACCGGCGAAGCCGTTGCGTCTTGAAACTGCCGGCCGCATGGCTTAGGTCCGGCAAGCGGACAAACACGGCAGGTTTCCCATCACCAGAGATCCAAGACGAGGCGCGGGTTCCGGCCCTGGCGGGCAGACGCTGGGGCTCGATCAGCGCGTGCAGCAGGCGCTGCAACTGCATCAGGCCGGCCGTCGGCAAGAGGCGGAGATTCTCTACCGCCAGGTGCTGGCGCAAAAGGCGAACCATGCCGCGGCCGCGCATTTCCTCGGGCTTCTGCTGCACCAGACCGGGCGCGGCGAAGAGGGGCTGGCGCTGATCGAGCAGTCGGTGCGCCTGCAGCCCGGCAATCCCGATTTCCTCAACAATCTGGGTACCGTGCTGCGCGACCTCGGCCGCGTCGCGGCTGCGGTCGATTGGTTCCGCAAGGCGGTGACGTTGCGGCCGGACCAGCTGGCGGTGCGCGACAATCTCGGCTCGGCGCTGAAGCAACTCGGCCAGTTCGAGGGCGCCGAAGACATCTATCGCGGCACGATCGGCCGCAATCCGTTCCATGTGCGCGCCCGCATCGGGCTGGCCGAGACGCTGCAGGAGGCGGGGCGGCTGGACGAGGCGATCGCGGTGTTCCGCGAGGCGCTGGCGATCCGGCCGAAGGACGCCGACCTGCTGTACGGACTGGGCGTCGGCATGATGGAGAAGGGCAAGCTGGACGAGGCGGCCGACCTCGCCCGGCAGGCGCTGGCGATCGCTCCCGCCATGGCAAGGGCATGGCTGCTGCTGACGCAGGTCAAGCGCCAGACCGAGCGCGACGCCGAACTCGTCGGCATGGAGGCGCAACACGCCAAGGCGCCGCAGGGAAGCCTGGCGCGCATGCAGCTTTCCTTCGGCCTCGGCAAGGCCAATGACGACCTTAAGGATTATCCCCGCGCCTTCGACTATTTCGCCGAGGGCAATGCCATCCGCCGCACCGGCATCGACTACGATCCGGCGAGGACGCGCGATGAATTCGAGGCGATGAAGGCGACGTTCGATAGGGCGTTCTACGAAAAGCACAAGCCAAGTTCGATCGCCGACGACACCCCGATCTTCGTCGTCGGTATGCCGCGTTCCGGCACCACGCTGGTCGAGCAGATCATCGCCAGCCATCCGCAGGTCTATGGCGCGGGCGAGCTCAGCATCCTGAAGACGGCGGTCGGCAAGCAGTTTCCGCTCACCATGAAGGGCGGCTTTCCGCAAGGCATCGCCGACATGCCCGACAAGGCCTTCGGCGAAGCGGGCGAGGCCTATCTCGATATGCTGCATGCCCGCTATCCGGGCTTCCGCCATGTCACCGACAAGATGCCCGGCAACTTCCTGCTGGTCGGCTTCATCCATCTGATGCTGCCGCAGGCGAAGATCATCCATTGCGCGCGCGATGCGGCGGCCACCTGCCTGTCGATCTACAAGGTGCATTTCCGCGGCGACAGCCACCGTTACGGCTACGATCTCGGTGAGCTCGCCGACTTCCACAATCTCTATGCCGACATCATGGCGCATTGGCGCAACGTGCTGCCCGGCGTCGTTCACGATGTGCGCTACGAGGATTTCGTTGCCGACCAGGAAGGGCAGACGCGGGCGCTGATGGCGCATCTCGGCCTGCCCTGGGACGACAAGGTGCTGTCCTTCCACGAGACCGACCGTCCCGTGCGCACGGCCTCGGCCGCCCAGGTGCGCCAGCCGATGTACCAGGGCTCGGTCGACCTTTGGAAGCGTTATGGGGACAGGCTGAAGCCGCTGCTGGACAAGCTTGGCTGATATTGAGGTGAGGCCGGCCTGCGAACGGCGGCTCCCTGCGCTTCCGGTGCTCACGTACGTTAAGTACGCTCCGCTCCGGTTCTCGGGAACCGCCATTCTCGACTCGGCCTGACCTCAATCTCAACCCAGCTTGGGGCCGAGCTCCTCAAAGCTCGATGAACGTCTGGAAGCCGCCAAAGATCATGCGCTTCCCGTCGAACGGCATTGTCGGCCAATCGGCCTTCAGCCGCTCGTCGACCATTATCTTCGCCATCACTTCGTCGCGCCGTGTTCGCGACTCGTAGACAACCCATGCAAAGACGACGACCTCGTCGTCCTTGGCCTGCACGGCGCGCGGGAACGAGGTGAGCTCGCCATAGGGCACGTCGTCGCCGATGCATTCGACATAGGAAAGCGCGCCGTACTCCATCCAGATGGTGCCTGCTTGCCCAGCCATCTTCTTATAGGCGTCGAGATTTGCCTTGGGGACGGCGAGAACGAAACCATCGACATAGGACATCGTGTTTCTCCTATGCCTTCTTGACAGGCGCGTTCATCGCCCATTCGACACCGAACGGATCGCGCATGTTGCCCCACTGGTCGCCCCAGAACATCACCTGCAGCGGCATGACGACCTCGCAGCCGGCGTCGACGGCGCGCTTCCACCAGGCCTCGATGTCGTCGCTGCCGAGATGGAGCTGCATCGTGTAGCCCTGCGGCTTCACGGGCGACATGCCGTGCTCGGGATAGAAGTCGGAGATCATCAGCGTCGAGCCGTTGATGTGGAGATGGATGTGCATGGTGCGGCCCTGCTCATCCGGCGGATAGAAGAATACCTGCTCGGCGCCGAAGGCCTTCTTGTAGAATTCGGCGGCCTTGAAGGCGCCGTCGAGCTGCAGATAGGGGGTCAATCCACCGAGCACTTTGGCGGCCGGCTGAACGGGGGTCTGGTCGGTCATTTTCTGCTCCTCTTTGCGTTTTGGTCTGACCTTGCGAACCACAGGACGAACGAGACGGCCGCGATCCTACACGGGCCTCGGATTCTTTTCGAACCGCCGAAACCGCGCCGGGCTGGTCGCCTGTCAAATCACCCTGGCCGAGCAGGTTACCGCGCCGGCGCGAGGGCTGTACTGCACGTCGAAGATTTCCGGAACGCCGATGTCCTTGCGCAGTTCGGCAGGGAGCGAAAGCAGGATACGCTCGCTGCGGTAGCGGGCGCGCGTCGCCGCGTACCGGGTTGCGATGCGACCGATGGATGACAGGACCGACATGATGAATTCTCCCTGGTTGATGCCGGCATCATCGTGTCGGCATCCCAAGGACGTGGCGCGTCCCGGCTATCCGACAGATCGCCGGGATTTTTTCGACCGGAGATTTTTCAGTTACCCCACTCGGCCACCGCGCGGAAGAAATCCTCGGGGTCGTCGACCTCGGTCAGGCGGCGTTTCTCGATCAGCCAGAAGCGGTTGCCGACGGCGCGGATGAAGGCGCGGTCGTGCGAGGCGAGAACGCAGCTCGCCTGCTGCGCCAGCAGTTCCGCCTCCAGCGCTTCCTGGCCGTCGATGTCGAGATGGTTGGTCGGCTCGTCGAGCAGGTAGAAATTGGGATTGGCAAGCCTGAGCGCCAGCATCACCAGCCGGGCCTTCTGACCGCCCGACAAAAGCCCGATCCGGCGCGCCTGCATGTCGATGGCAACGCCGGCGCCGGCGAGCAGCGAGCGGGCGCGTTGTTCGCCAATGTCGAATCTGCGTGTCCACCATCGCCAGCGGCGTGTCGCCGCCGCTCATGCCCGACAGAGCCTGATCGCTGTAGCCGAGCATCGTCGACGGCGTCACCTTCACGTTCCGTACGCTTTCCGGCTCGGCGACGGCGTTGCGGAGCAGGGTGACGAAGCGCGACTTGCCGACCCCGTTGCGGCCGAGCAGCACGATGCGGTCGCCCTGGCAGATGTGGCGCTTGCCGGTCCGGAACAGCAGCGTGCCGTCAGGTGTTTCCACTGCCGCGTCGTCGAGCGTGATCATGACCTTGGCGTGGGTGCCGCTGTTGGCGAGCCTGATGGCGCCTGCCGAACGCTCGCGGTGCGCCGGCATGGCCGCGTCTTCCAGCTTCTCCGCCCGCTGGTTGAGCTGCTTGGTCTTGACGGTCAGCAGGTCGCTGCCCGAATTGATGCCGATGTTGTTGAGCTTGGCCGCCTGGCGGCGGAGTTGCTGGGCGACCTTCATGTCGCGCTCGAACTTGCGCGCCGTCGAGGCATCGACGTCATCGAGCGCCTCGCGCGCCCGCGAATAGGGAAGCGAGAACACCGGCGACTGCTCCGGGCGCAGGAACAGCGTGCGGTTGGTGGTGGCGTCGAGGAAAGCGCGATCGTGGCTGGCGATGATGACCGGCACCTCGCGCGGCAGCGCGTTCAGCCAGTTTTCCAGCTGGCCGATTTTCGCCAGGTCGAGATGGTTGGTCGGCTCGTCGAGCAGCAGCACATCGGGTTCGGCGACCCATGCGCGGGCGATCAGCGCCAATCGCTGCCAGCCGCCGCTCAAAGCGCGCATCGCCCTTTCGCGCATCGGCTCCGGCACGTCGAGGGAGTCGAGAACTACATCGACCCGCCACAGCTCACTATCGGCCTGGTCGGGCGGCAAGGCATCGGCCACCACTTGATGGAAGGTCCGATCGAGAAGCGCGTCGGGGACTGATTGCTCGACATGGCCGACGCGCAGGCCGCGCGACCGGGTGATGTCGCCGCTGGTGGCTTCCAACTCGCCGGTCAGGCATTTGAGCAAGGTGGATTTGCCGCGGCCGTTGGCGGCGACGATGCCGAGCCGGTCGCCGGCGGCGATGGTGAGGTCGAGATTGGAAAACAGCGGCGCACTCATGGTGACGCCGAGGGATTTGAGGCTGATCAGGGCCATAACGATTTCTCTGGTCTTGCCGGGAACCGGCTGATGCACCTTGACGGTGCGCTGGCTGATCAACGGATCAGCTTAGCGGCACCACGAAAGGGCAGACCAAAAATCGAAACGGGAAAACCCGGACCGTCCGGTCAGCCCTGCAAGCAAGCTCGCAGGGCGGAAATCGGGCCACGCTGACGATGGTGATCGATAAACACGCAGCCCTCCTTTCTGGACGTTCGAGTAGGGAGATTGGGTACACCGGAGGAGGGGCGGATGGCAAGGGGCCAGGCGGGGAAGGACTCCCCTTCTCCCCCTGTGGGAGAAGGTGTCGCCGAAGGCGACGGATGAGGGGTGCTCCAGAAAACACCAACCTCTCACCCCGCTGGAACACCCCTTGTGTGTCTGGAATCGTGCATTGTTGAGGGGTGCCACGGACCAGGTGCTTGCCTGATCCGTGGCGGCGGTCGAGAGCCCGTCACCCCTCAGGTAGCCTAAACCGTGGATGAGC
>NZ_SRUX01000039.1:0-4556 GCF_004791545.1 Mesorhizobium sp. M4B.F.Ca.ET.214.01.1.1 | reverse complement strand
ATTTCGGCAAGAGCGTATTGTTTAGCCAGCCGGCGCCGCGTTCGCCCCCGAACCCGGCGCCGGTTAGGCCCGGCGTTTGCTGGCCTACCCACGCCAGCCTGCCGGGCCGCTCCTTTTCATGGACTCCAGCCCTTTGCGCTTGTCCGGTCTGGCCGCGTGGTTGGTGAATTGTGGGTTCCGGTCGTCTCGGCCGGCGCCGCGGCACTCGTGGCAAAAGATCACCTTGACCAGATCCCAGTGCATCGCGCCATGATCCGGGCCTTAGCGCTTGGCCAGCTCGGCAACGTCGAGGACAACCATTCGCTTGCATGTCAGGCAGTCCACCGAAAGGCCTGTGCCGGCCTCCAGCTTCTTGCCGAAGAAGCGCCCATCCCCGAACCTCGGGCTGCTGCTGGACGCCTTGAGGTTGGTCGTAGTTGGTGGCAGAATGATAGGCTAAGGGACGGCAAATTGAAGGCTGCCGTTATCGCGTTACAGGGGAATATTCGAACCCGCTGACTTGGATTTGCTCCAGCGGGTGTTTGATCAAGTGTGCATCGAACGCCGCTTGGGCCAAAAAGACAAGGAACAGAGGGAAGACCTCGCCGCGGAACTCGTCAGCGTTTACCGGAACGGGATCATGGACGAAGGGGAACTGTTGCAGGCACCTTCTAACCGCCGCTTGCCATAGGCCGTCACCGCAGCTTCTGGCGCTAACGGCTGCTGCCTATTCTATATCCCGTTAGTCGGCCTATAATGCGGCCCGCCGACAAACGTCCCCCTTATCCAAGCCGGTAGACCCGGCGCCCAAACCCCAACCCCCGACCGCTGGGCCGCTGGGCGCGCGTTTAAAGCGTACATGCCCACCCGATTCCCCCTCAGCGCTGGGGCTTTCCTCTAATACTGGGTCTTGGCGCGTGATCGGCGCCGGGGCTTTTGCGTATGATCCATTCGACCACGTTGGGGTCGACGTAGTCATCGCCTGTCACAATACGAACGAGCTTCGTTGCGCGCCATCGCCACTGGTCTTCAGGAACCTTGTCCTCATCCACCCAGCGGTTGAACGCTTCGCGCATTACGTCGAATTCGAAGTATGAGGCGTTGTCGTTGGTCGGCTGCTTCGGCATGGGTTCGCAACGACTTACCGTCCGAAATGTTCCAGCAGAAATTTGGCCCGTTACTCCTGTCGCCATATTGGTTGCCCGCCATGTCACCGCCGTCAGCCCGAGCCGGACATAGCCCGGTCTACTTGTCGGTTGAGGAAGTGGCAGGCCGGGCCATACCCCAGCATTGAAGAGTGCCGGAGCACATGAACATTGCGCCCAGTCGATCGGGCCGCAAGGCACACCTTTGGGGAAGGTGAGCCCGCGCTCGCCTCACGACCCAGCCGATTGGCGACCGAGGTCCGATGGCCGCACGCATAGGTCTGAGCACAGGAAACAACGGCCCGCCAGTCCATTGGTAGAAGTCGCAGGAGATCATCCCCTCCATCTGCGGCAACCCTGAACTGCCCGCCGCTAACTCCTTGGCGGCGGGCCTTTTGGATCTGCCTCTGAAATCCCGCGGAGAGGCCAGCCACCCGAACCCCGAATGGTGGGTTCAGCTTGCCCCGCCATGTCCCCATTGCCCGGCCGTTGCTTGTTCCGTCGCGCTGCAGGCTCGAACAGAACCTACTGGTCGACCGAGGTCCGATCGCTAGGTCTAAGCCTTGAGCCATTTCGCGTGGAACTGGGGAACGCTGCTGCTTTGCAAAACCCAATCCAACAGGCGCTGGTCGACATCCTTTTTGCCGGTAAGCTCACGGATCAAAAGCGCGGCGTGGGCCGCCCATCTGTCTTCAGGAATTCCGTCTACGATGACCGATCTTACGAAGGCACACCGAAGGACCTCGCAGTCGAAAGACGACACTGCTCGCCGGTTCATGATGCAAATCCCTCCGACTTCAATGCTCCGCAAAACGGCGCCTGATGTCATTTCGTTCCGATTGGGGACTGCAGTCGCAGGCCCGCTGCGACTGAAGTCGCAGCGACCAAGGCAAAGGGCTGGAGGCCGGCAACCAGCAAACCGCTGATCCATTGATTGCGAGGGCCGCCGACAAATCCGACCCACTCCGTCGTCGGTCCTCCTGGGCCATGCTTACCTTTCGAACATGGTGGGCGCCTTGGCTTTGCAGCATGCGGTGTCTGACAGCGAGACGAATATGACCCTTGTCCAGAGCAGGCCGGATCTACCTGACGTCGCAGGTCGGCTCGCAAACGACACACCCACCCCTGAAGATTTCTCGATCCTTGATCTCATTTCAACTGACGATGATGCTGCCGATCTTGCCAAGCAGCGAACGGAGCGCCTTGGCAATCTCGTGGTTGTCGTAATGGCTGTCTGCTTGATCTTTCCACTGGCGATTTGCGTAGCGCTGGCGATCAGGGCGGTCTCGTAGGGACCTTTCAGACGCCACGGGACTGGTCAGTGAACTAGTGGACGAGCCTCGACGCGGCCAGAGCCGACTTCATGTCAGCGGCATCATCGATCCCGCTGACGAAGAGCAACATCATAAGCCGCGCGACATCATCGCGTTCGGCGTCGGCGCAAATGCCAAAGTCGTGGCAATGGTCCGTCAATGCCTGGATCAGCATGTCGAGATCATCCGAGCTGATATAGGTCGGGGAGGGCATAGAGCGTGCCCTTCACCCTGTGGGCGCGTGGAGCACATTCCCTTCCGCGCCACGACGGAAGTAGCTTGTTCGACCGCGATCCCACTTCACCTTGATTGTTTGGTTAGTGGTGGCGACCACGATGCCGCGCTCGGTAGTATCCTTGCGGATCACCCGTTGTCCTAGCTGCAAGGTCGCGGAAGCTGGCGCGTCCCCAGACGGACGCGTGTGTTCTGAAAAGCGCATGACGCTCTCCTCCCTCAGTCGGGGGCGAAAGCGCGATGGACTCTTCCAAGCGTCCGTGTGCCTCGGCTGGGTGCGGACGACTGGTACTAACCACCAGCAGGCGGCTTTGGTTCCGTTTGGGTGCGTCGGGAAAGAGGCTACCGCACCGCCGAGCTACTGCCGGCGGCGCGGATATCAAAACGCGATCGGCCTGTGCCCTTGAAGCCGGCCAATCTGCGTCGTTTCGCTCGCTTCAACAGCCTTCGGTCGTCGTTTTCATCTGACCTGGAGCAGCCGACTTTGCATCGGTGTCCTGCTGCCCCGGAGCCGCCTGCTTCGCACTGCCGGTCTGGTGGCCGGGCGCGCAATCCTTCGCGGACTTCGGATTGGTGTCGCTGGTTGTGGTCGGGTCCGTGCCTTGATCGGAAGTGCTCGGCATCGTCGTCGTCGTGGTCGTGGTCGTCGTCGAAGATCCGCTCGTGGTGCTGGTTGACTGTGCAATGGCAAGCCCAGTGGACAGGGCCAAGATAGGTAACGCGAAAAGTAGCCGGTTCATCGTTGTGTCTCCTTGCGATGCGGTCCCTTCGATTTCCAAAATAGGAAAACACGCAAACGGTTCCGGAAAAGCCCGATGGCTCGTCAAAGCTGGTGAGGCGGCGGTCAACGTCGCCTCACCATACTTCAGAGCCTATTTCCTATGACCGCCTCTAGGGTGTCCCTACCTCGCGGAAGTCCTGCAAAGACGCGTGGCGCAGATCTTCCTCGCCGCGCAGGTGCTTCACACGTCCGATCAGGCCAGGCTTCACCCATTGCGTCGCCGGCCGCTTCATACCCTTCGGGCGGGCTTCCTGGAGCTTCCTGGACGCGCTGCCAGAGCCGTTCGCGCATTTCCCGGTTCAAGGTGATGAACGCGCTCCCAACGTAGCGCCCGGTACCGCGCTCCGGCGTCATCGATGACGATCTGGGAGCGGTAGCCGTCGAATTTCACTTCGTGCAGCCAGCCGTCGCCCTCGGGCGGCTTCTCGACCAGGGTCGGCATCAACGGCTCGACAAACGACAGCCGCACCTCGCCGGCACGCTTACGCATCGGGACCCACGCAACATCGAATTTGATTCAATATCGCATGGCTGTTTCAGTTCCGTTAGCAAACCGTGAAATGCTCCGGAACCTTCCGTTCAGATCGCTGTTGGTCAGCAGGGAGGTCCGTGACGTGCGAAACCTGACAGCGGAGCAGTTGCGAGCAGCAAGAATGCTATTGAAGTGGTCGCGCGTGCGGCTTGGCGCCAAGTGCAATCTTAGCGAAGGTACGATCAGCGGTTTCGAGAACGGGCTAAGGAAACCGCATCCACACAGGGTCGCCGCTATGCGGCTGGCTTTCGAAGGATCGGGAATTGTCTTTTCCGCCGAAGGGAGCCCATCACTAGCGCGCCCTGAGGCTCAGACTGGTGGTCGACACACCGGCAACAGAACGTGGCGCCGTCGGCGGACACATTGCGCTGCGGCATAGAAGAAACTCCTCGAAGGAGATTCTGGCGGAGGGAGTCCCCAAATGGCAAAGGGCCCCCGCTCTAGGTGTGAGCTTTCAGGAGGTTGTCCATTCGGACCGGACCGAGGAGACTGGAGTTACCAGGCTTCAGCACTCACCGGAGGGTCCGAATGAACATTCACAAGAATGCCCGTCTCACGCCGCTGCGTCGAGA
>NZ_SRUX01000038.1:0-5106 GCF_004791545.1 Mesorhizobium sp. M4B.F.Ca.ET.214.01.1.1 | reverse complement strand
GCTCCTATTTTAGGCCGGTGACCGAAGCGCCTATGAATGCAGGGGTGCAAGCGATGGCTACGCTGTTCGGGAACCGGAAGCGCTATCTCAAGGCTCTCCGGATCGTTGCCGCGACAGAGCGTTCAATGGGGCGCTCCGCTACACGGATGGCGACGTGCTACAGCTTGCTCGAGTTGTCTGAAGCCCTGTTGCAGAAACCAGTACGGACCATGTTTGAAACGTCCGCCGTCCCTAAAGGTGAAAAGCCGGCGGCCCTGTTGCCGCCGAAGCCAGGCAAGTGCGGTCCCTATAAGAAGCGCGAGAAATCTGATATCGCTTAGCGATGAGGGAAACCGTTCTGGCTACGCTGGAGCAGCATGTGCTTTTGGGCGAGCGACACATTGCGCGCCAGCGTGACATTGTTGCCGACTTCCATCACAAGGGCTTCAAGGCAGACTTAGCCGAAGACCTTTTGACCCTGTTCGAGCAGATGCAGATTCTGCACGTCGCTCACCGGGATCGCATCCAAACTTCAATCACCCAAAATTCAAACTTGAGATAAGCAGCCAACAGGCTGTTCCGGGAACCTAATGCCCGGCCGGCGCTTGTCGCGAGATGAGCACGCGCGGGATCAACTTCCTCGCCAAATGGCTGGCAGAGCATCTGCGGAGTCAACGTTCAGGTGTCAGCTCCTGCTTTGTTGGTTGCCACCCCCCGCTATTGATTGACGCGGGGGAAGCTAGCAAAGCCCCAAGGGGTAGAAAGTAAGCCGATGGTAGACGTCGCGAAGCCGTCGAGCCGATGATGTCACGGCGGGCATCCCAAGACGGCCGATCCGAACACCGACGCGTAGTTCCGGGCCAGAAATCCCGGTAAAATGCCGCGATGAAGCGCAGCACGATTTATGCGTCTATCACCCGCCCGTGTTCGGGCTTCCATTCCTCGCCGTGGTTCTAAAGCCGGGCGGCACGACAACGTCTCGGCAGTTTGAGACGCACGATGAGGCACGCGCCTTCAACAAGTTCATGGCGCAGGCGGATCAATCAAGCGGCAAGACGCAGCATTCAAGGAGAAGTCCCAGCGTTGAGGGAGGTCACCTTAACGGATGCTAATGAACCTTTTGCAGGCTTCGATATTATTAGAGCCCATGCCTCGATATTTCTTCGATCTTTCGCATAGCGGTGACGTCTACCACGACGCACAGGGGACCATGTTCCGGACCCCGAGGGACGCCCAGGAAAGGGCCTTCGAAATCGTCCGCCGTTTAGCTGCGCATTCTGAGACGCGCGATGTTGTCTGCGCCGTCCGTGATGCATCCGGCCATCAGCTTATGAGCATCGCGTTCAAAGGAGGCGCAGCGGTTGTCTGCGACGCAAGCTGAATGGCCGGTGCAGCTTGGGGTTTTTGGGGGTGCTAGCCACACCGGCCACTCACGGGAATTGGTAAGCGCCCAAGTCCCCGCGCTGCCCAAACTATAGGCACATTAGCTTTCGCTCAATTACGACCAAGGGACTAGGCTAGCCCAACGGCCACGACCTGCGCGACAGCTCCAGGAACGCAGGGACGTGCTACAGGGGCTTATCCGGCCGGTGCAATATTCAGTTCAGCAGGCGATGGAGGTCGCGGCGGCGTCAGTTTCAGGGCAGCGGGCTCGGCTTGTCGCTGAGAGTACGCAAGTAGGCGATCACGTTGACCCTTTCAGCCTCGTCCGGAACTCCAGGCATCTCCATGTAAACGCCTGGGGTAGTGACCATGGGCTCAAGCAGATATTTGTTCAGGTCCTCGTATGTCCAAGCGCCTTCCCAGCCCATTAAGGTGGCGGAGTAACGCGCATTTGGTACTGATGCCTTGTCGCGGCTCACGACACCCCACAAGTTCGGTCCCGTCTTGTTTGCGCCCTGCGGGTCCACGCTGTGGCAACCGGCACATAGGTGGGTGAAGGAGGTTCGGCCTTTCTCAACATCGGCAGTGGCCAACTTCATCGCGATCGGGGATGGCGTTGGCAAGACGACGCCGTGCGCCATGAGATAGTCCGCGATTTCACGCAGCCCCTTGAATTTCGCCAGATGGATCGGCGTCTTGCCGTCCTTTGTCTTCACGTTGACGTCCGCGCCGGCCTCGACCAGTGCCTTCACGCAATCGAGGCACCCGAGATTGACCGCGATGTGGATCGCGTTTTCGCGGCTGCGCTTCGAATTTGGATTTGCGCCCCCGTCCAGCAACAGTTTGATCAAGTCTATCCTGCGTTTAGCCAAAGCCAGCATCAGGGCAGGACCCAAAACCGGTGTCGGGGCGGCGTTGACGTCGGCACCGCGATCCAGGAGCAGTTTGGCCGCCGCAAGATGCCCACCCTTGACCGCAAGATAGAGCGGCGTCGCTTTCCCATCACTCTCATCGACGCCGACACCTGCGTCGAGCGCTGCCGTGATCCCCCCCACGTCGCCCTTCGTGGCGGCGTCGTGGATAGCGGCGGCATGGGATGCAATCGGAATCTGCGTAAAAAGCAGTGGGACTAAAACCAAGAACCCGCGCATTGGCATCTCCCAAGGCAAGTTGGAGGACTCCATTTCATCGGGTGACCCCCAAACGGCGAGACCGATCTCGTCAGCGGTCCTATACTCCATTCGTGAATGCTAATATACAAGCGCTAGGTTGTGGGTGCCGGCCTTCGAAAAGCGTCTGCTGAAACGCATTCGTGCCATCCTGCCCGCGGGAGGACAAAGCCATGGTCTACGCATATCGGCGCACAGACTAGTTCCATGAGAAAGGTGCTAGGACAAATTGCGTTGGCTTGGCTTGTCCTGCCCGGGGATGCAAACGCCCATGATTGGTACACGGGAAAGACAGATCCGGTCCTGAAATACAGCTGTTGCGGAAACAAGGATTGCCGCCCGGTCGATTCCAATGACGTCAGGATGACCAAAGACGGCTATTTTGTCAGGCTGCACCCTGCCTACCTGAACGAGCCACAAGATGCAGAGTGGTTTATCCCGAGAGAACGAGTTCAGACCGCACCTGATGATCGGTACCACATTTGCGAGCGCCTAATGACTTTCTATCGAACGATCATTCCCCGTACGAAGTTCGCGGCCTACCAGAGGTACAGGTGGACGTGCTTTTTCGCGCCGGCGAGCACTGGCTCAATCCATCCGGAATGAGATTTACCCTGCGGCTTCTGGCGGGCTTCCCTGTGGCGCGCTATATCGGCCGGATGAGCAAGGGCTGGACGTTTCCATCCCTGATCGACGCGAAGATGACCGTGACGGCGTTTTGCCACTGGTCGCCTTGCAACCATAGCCAGAAGCTCGATCTCGCCCAACTCCGGGACCGCTACGGCCCGGACTCGCCGGCAATGGCCGATGACCTCATTACCAAGCTGAAATGCGACAGATGCGGCGGAACGATGTCGGCCTGATCTACACACCCGACACCAGCCCCAACGCCTACGGCAAGGCCAAGGGCAGCTAGTCGACCAGGTCCCGCAGCGACTTCTTGCGAGTCGGCGGCCGGAGTTTTTCAACCAGCCTGACTTTGTCGAGTTTGACCGATGCTAATAGCAGGGGGGCTCAGCGGGATGTCGTTTCTAGCTTCTGCAAAACAGTGGGCGCGTACCATCAAGCGCGATGTCGTGGCGCTATGGATTGCGGCTCGTGATCCGCGCGTACCCTGGTATGCAAAGGCAACAGCCGGGGCAGTCGCGGCCTATTCCCTAAGCCCTATTGATCTCATTCCTGACTTCATTCCGATCATTGGCTACCTGGATGATTTGATAATTGTCCCTCTCGGGATCTTGGCAGCTGTCCGGATGATCCGGGTCGCACTGATGGAAGAGTTCCGAGAGAAGGCGACCAGCCATGCGAAGCCAGTCAGCAAGGCCGGTCTAGCCTTCATGTTATTGGTTTGGATACTGGCGGCTGTCTTGCTGATGTGGATGTTCTGGCCGAAGGCGGCCTAGAGGCTAGTTCACCGGACCCGTCCCGTTCCAGCGGATGAAGGTGACTTCCTTGCCCCTCCGCTCCGATCATGTATCAGCCCGCTTCGGCACGCCAGCCGGAGCGGGTTTCATTACGCCTTTGGCGACGGGCGCGATCTGAGGGCGCCAATGGCTGTCACGAACCGACACGATTGTCAGTGGGCATTGGCAGATGGCGCCGTCTTGCCCTGCGTGGCCGCCGGCATGTCCCTGGTCGCGGCACCCGTCTGGGTGTCGGTGGCCGGGACGGTGTGGTCATCACCCGACAGCGGACTACCGCCCCCCGGCACGTCTTCGGCTGTCGGAGCCGTGTTGTTTATGCCGTTCTGGAACGGTTGGCTGTCGGTCGTCAAACCACCTGCCTCCGTGGCGGTAAAAAGGTGATCGGCTGCCGATGCGGGGCCGGCGACCAGTGAAAATGCTGCAATGAGGACAAGTGTTCGCATCATGGGTTCTCCAATGATTGCCCGTCCGATGCGCGACCTAAGTTGTTCGGAAGATCAACAGCGGCAAGGACGGCCGTCCCTTCACGTCTTCAACGCCGCGCTTCGTCGCCCTGTTCCCTTTGGACGGGATTGATACGCTGGCAGTGTCGTCGTCGACCCGCCTGCGTACTGTCGCGGTCACTGCCCACCAGATCGACAATGCCGATTATTCCCGTCGCCATGCAGGCGATTCTGGGGCGAACCTGGGTTGATATGCGAACGCCACAGGAACAAACAATCCCCATCCTCGTGGGAAATGCTGGCTGGATGCCTTTGTGTCCCAACCCCGCATTCGGCCATTGCCTTGAGAAAGCCAGGCCCGCTGCTGCACCCACGGCAGCGGGTTTCGCATTAGCGCAACAGCAAGTATGCGCCATGCGGGCCATTAGCAGGAACGCAACCGTGCCGACCCGCGCCGCCGGTAGCGTGATGGCGAGGCGAATCTGACGGCAGCGAGAGTGAACTAGCGGGCGCGAGGTATCAGCGGTGAAATTTCAGATGTTCTCCGGGGCAGCCCTCGCCGCGGACAACCCACCAATGGGCAAAGATGCTCGCTCGCGTGATGCTCGCGTAAGTGGGACGCAAGGCCCAGTCGACCAGGCACTAAAGTCCAACCCCTGCAAATAGAGCAAAAATATTAGCTGTTCTTTTATCAACATGGCTTTTCAC
>NZ_SRUX01000037.1:0-2500 GCF_004791545.1 Mesorhizobium sp. M4B.F.Ca.ET.214.01.1.1 | reverse complement strand
ACTGGATGGGCTAGGGGTCCTCACCGGATTACCAAACCTAACCAAACTCCGAATACCTGGGAGTACTAGTCGGCAGACACACGGCGGGTGCTAACGTCCGTCGTGAAAAGGGAAACAACCCTGACCTACAGCTAAGGTCCCCAAGTTATGGCTAAGTGGGAAAGGATGTGAGGATCCCAAAACAACCAGGATGTTGGCTTAGAAGCAGCCATCATTTAAAGAAAGCGTAACAGCTCACTGGTCTAAATAAGGGTCTTTGCGCCGAAAATGTAACGGGGCTAAAGCCATACACCGAAGCTTAGGGTTCGTGAGCAATCACGAGCGGTAGCGGAGCGTTCTGTAAGCTGATGAAGCCGTACCCGTGAGGGGCGGTGGAGGTATCAGAAGTGCGAATGCTGACATGAGTAACGTAAGGGGAGTGAGAGACTCCCCCGCCGAAAGACCAAGGGTTCCTGCTTAAAGTTAATCTGAGCAGGGTTAGCCGGCCCCTAAGACGAGGCGGAAACGCGTAGTCGATGGGAACCACGTTAATATTCGTGGGCCTGGAGGTAGTGACGGATCGCACAAGTTGTTCAACCTTATCGGATTGGTTGGGCAGCGGAGCGGTTCCAGGAAATAGCTCCTCCTTATAGACCGTACCCGAAACCGACACTGGTGGTCTGGTAGAGTATACCAAGGCGCTTGAGAGAACTATGCTGAAGGAACTCGGCAAATTGCACGCGTAACTTCGGAAGAAGCGTGACCCTTTTCTGCGCAAGCAGAGGAGGGTGGCACAGACCAGGGGGTAGCGACTGTTTATCAAAAACACAGGGCTCTGCGAAGCCGCAAGGCGACGTATAGGGTCTGACGCCTGCCCGGTGCTGGAAGGTTAAGAGGAGGGGTGCAAGCTCTGAATCGAAGCCCCAGTAAACGGCGGCCGTAACTATAACGGTCCTAAGGTAGCGAAATTCCTTGTCGGGTAAGTTCCGACCTGCACGAATGGCGTAACGACTTCCCCGCTGTCTCCAGCATAGACTCAGTGAAATTGAATTCCCCGTGAAGATGCGGGGTTCCTGCGGTTAGACGGAAAGACCCCGTGCACCTTTACTATAGCTTTACATTGGCATTCGTAGTGGCATGTGTAGGATAGGTGGTAGGCTTTGAAGCCAGGGCGCCAGCCTTGGTGGAGCCACCCTTGAAATACCACCCTTATCTCTATGGATGTCTAACCGCGGCCCGTTATCCGGGTCCGGGACAATGTATGGTGGGTAGTTTGACTGGGGCGGTCGCCTCCTAAAGAGTAACGGAGGCGCGCGATGGTGGGCTCAGAACGGTCGGAAATCGTTCGCTGAGTGCAATGGCATAAGCCTGCCTGACTGCGAGACTGACAAGTCGAGCAGAGACGAAAGTCGGTCATAGTGATCCGGTGGTCCCGCGTGGAAGGGCCATCGCTCAACGGATAAAAGGTACGCCGGGGATAACAGGCTGATGACCCCCAAGAGTCCATATCGACGGGGTTGTTTGGCACCTCGATGTCGACTCATCGCATCCTGGGGCTGGAGCAGGTCCCAAGGGTATGGCTGTTCGCCATTTAAAGCGGTACGTGAGTTGGGTTCAGAACGTCGTGAGACAGTTCGGTCCCTATCTGCCGTGGGTGTAGGAATATTGAAAGGATCTGTCCCTAGTACGAGAGGACCGGGATGGACGGATCTCTGGTGGACCTGTTGTGGCGCCAGCCGCATAGCAGGGTAGCTATATCCGGACGGGATAACCGCTGAAGGCATCTAAGCGGGAAACCCACCTTAAAACGAGTATTCCCTGAGAACCGTGGAAGACGACCACGTTGATAGGCCGGGTGTGGAAGAGCGGCAACGCTTGAAGCTTACCGGTACTAATAGTTCGATCGGCTTGATCGTTCTCATTCCTAATATCCATCGCTCCCAAAAGGGAGGATGTGAGAGCACAACAAAGACCAGCGAACAGCTTGGAAAAGCAGCAAATAGGGTTCCCTATCGGCTGCTCACCATCGGCTATTCGCTCAAAAAGCTTCTCGAACAACGTGCGTTTTGCCGACCTGGTGGTTATGGCGGAGCGGCTGCACCCGATCCCATTCCGAACTCGGCCGTGAAACGCTCCAGCGCTGATGGTACTTCGTCTCAAGACGCGGGAGAGTAGGTCGCTGCCAGGTCTGCCAAACGCACGTTCATCTTCTCATTACGATTGTTGTGATGCATGGCGTTGCCTCAAAACCGCTAACACTTTTGAGCGACATGCATGAGGCCCGCCAAACGGGAGCCCGGGCCGCGCAAGCGGCCCTTTCATTTGGCAGACCTCTTGATTCCGGTAAGCTAAAACTTACCTCTAAGGACGCAAGCCAACGCTTGCTCGTGGTCGCAAGCAAACGCTTGCTCGTGGTCGCAAGCAAACGCTTGCTCGTAGTTGACGCGGGGTGGAGCAGCCCGGTAGCTCGTCAGGCTCATAACCTGAAGGTCACAGGTTCAAATCCTGTCCCCGCAACCAA
>NZ_SRUX01000036.1:0-6705 GCF_004791545.1 Mesorhizobium sp. M4B.F.Ca.ET.214.01.1.1 | reverse complement strand
TTCTTGCCGATGTCGTGGATGTCGCCCTTGACGGTGCCGATCACCATCTTGCCCTGCTTGGGCGCGCCGGTGGCGGCGAGCAGCGGGCGAAGGATGGCCATGCCGGCCTTCATGGCGTTGGCCGACAACAGCACTTCCGGCACGAACAGGATGCCGTCGCGAAAATCCTCGCCGACGATGCGCATGCCTTCGACCAGCGCCTCGGTCAGCACCTTGTAAGGAACCCAGCCGCGCTCGAGAAGGATGTTGGTGCCTTCCTCGATCTCTTCCTTCAGCCCGTCATAAAGGTCGTCGTGCATCTGCTGCACGAGCTCGTCGTCGGAAAGCTCGGAAAGGATGATTTCATCTTCATCGGACATGAGGCATTTCCGCTATTGCTGTTGGATTTTTAGGCTGGCGAAATCAGGAAGCCGGACGTGTTTGCCACTCGACGTCAGGTTGCAATTTCGCGCTTGCGGCGCTCAACAAAAGCGTCAAGCTCCTCGCGTACCGCTTCATCAAGGGGGGGCTGTTCATACTCCGCAAGGATCTGTCGCGCCCTTTCCCGGGCTCGCTGAGCCAAGTCCTTTTCGCCGTTCGCCTTCCATTGCGGATAAGAGTCATAGTCGAACAGTTGAGGCATCATGAAGCTGTCTTCGAACACCTCAAGCGTGAACGGATCGCCGAGATAGTGGCCTTGCGGTTCGGTTCGTCTAACTGCTTCCATGGCAGCATCGAGCCGATCCAGGGACACTCCCCGGGCCAGGCGGTGGTAGAGCATAGATTGTTCGGCTTCGACGACGAGTTTGCCGTAACACGTCACAAGACCGCCTTCATCCCAGCCGCCCGCATGAAGCATAAGATTGGCGCCAGCTGTGATGCCCGTGAACATCGCCATAGCGCTTTCATATCCTGACTGCCCATCAAAAACTTTGGAACTGGCCTGCGCAGCGGTGGTGCGCCAGGGAAGCCCGTAGTGGCGGGCAATTTGACCGATGCCGTACTGGATCAGCGAAATCTCCGGTGTACCCGCCATTGGCGCACCGGACTTCATCGACGTCGAGACGGTGAACTGTCCGAGGACGCATTTGGTGCCCGGCTTGTAAAGCTGCATGTAGGCAATACCAGCCAGAGCTTCTGCCGACATTTGTGCAAGTGTAGCGGCGATGTCAGCAGGCGCATTGGCGGCAGCGAGGACAAAGGGGGACATCAGGCAGACCTGCCCGGCATCGGCATAGTTGCGCGCACATTGCAGCAGCACGTCGTCCCACATACGCGGAGACACGCAATTAATGTGATTGATCGTGACCGCGTTGTTGGCAACGAACTCATGGCCGTGAACGATCCGTGTCATCTCAAGAGAGTCGAGAACATAGTCAGGGATGTTCGGTACGCCGAAGAACGGCATGTCGGTGTAGATCAGCGTGCTCCGTACCCATTCGAGATGCCGATGGGGAACGGCGATATCCATAGCTTCCGCATGGAAGCCGCTACTGATTTGATAACAGGGCGACATCTGCACGATCTTGTTCAATGCGTGAACGTCGGCGAGTGTCGAGCTCCGACGCACGCCATCGAGGTCACGCACATAAGGCGCCCCCTGGGCCGGGCAGAACACAGCGTCGCGTCCGCCGAATTTCACGCGACGCTCCGGATTGCGGGATGCAAATTCCCAGCACTTTGGCGCCTTGGCGATTAGGTCAGCAATCATGTGTCGGTCTGGGAACACCAGATTGCCGCGCACTTTGGCTCCAGCGCGTTTCCAGTCTTCGATGGCTCGATCGCACCGGAACGCTATGCCGATTTCCTCGAGAACGGTCATCGCCGCGTTGTGAACGCGCGTGAAGTTCTCCTCGTCCAGGACTTCCGTGAAAGGCAGCGTGTTGGTCACATGCGGCAGGCGAATGGATGAGCGCTTCTCAATCCTGTCCGCCTTTCGCTTATCGCGCCCTTGCCGACGCCGCATCGCTTCAGACATAGCTCACACCCTTTCCTCTTTCCTCCGAAACGGAGACCCAACTGATCAACGTTGGTGGCCGTTCCTATCACTCGGAGCACTCTCGGTATCGCCCAAAAGGCTCATCAGGGCTTGAGTTTCCGGCCGGGGCATTTGCGAGCCGCGGCGCTTTGCTCCCGCCCCAAGCGAGAGAAGAGGCACCGATGATCGGGCCTGTTCGCGGACCCAGGCCTTAAGGGTTGCCGCGGCATTCGAGAGCCACTTCTTGCTATTCCATGCGAGACAGAAACCGACCGGGTCCCGCATGGACAAATCCGTGAACCGAGCGAGCTTACCCGCCCCGATTTGAGGACGCACCAGCGAGTCCCAACCCAGAGCCACCCCTTGATTTGCTTCAGCAGCGGTTAGGAGCAGAGCGTACTTGCCAAAACGCTTGCCACGTAGCCCTTCACAGGGCACCGAGACGGCCTGAAGGAAATCCTGCCACAGTGGCCAATCCGGACTGGTCCAATCCATGTGGAGGAGCGGTAATCGGGAAAGCTCCGATGCGGATACGCCTTGGTGCTCAAGAGCGAAATCTGTCCCGCACACAGGGTAGATCAAGTCTTCGAAGAGCGGTTCGACATTTTCGTTCGGCCAGGCGCCTGTCGCTGGCCGCACGAACAGGTCGACTTCGGCATTGCGAAAATCGCGGCTCTGTTCCGATATCAGGTGGTTAACCGTGATGTTTGGATAGCGTGTCCAGAAATCCACCATTCTCGGCATGAGCCAGAATGTTGCGAAGGCATCTGTGCACGCAAAGGTGACGCTCTCATCGCGCTTTCCCGCCTTGACCGCCTTTGTTGCGTCGGAACACCGCGAAAAAGCGGCTGCGATTTCGGAAAACAGGTCTTGTCCTGCCGGCGTAAGGTGCACCCCGTTTACCTCACGAACGAACAGCTTGACGCCGAGCTCGCCCTCTAGAGCCCTAATTTGACGGCTGATAGCCCCCGTCGTCACATTCATCTCGTCTGCCGCGCGTTTGAAACTTGCATGACGTGCGGTGGCTTCGAAGACGGCCAAAGTGTTCAGGGGCGGCAGCCCATAATATTTTCGAACTATCGTTTCCTCCCGTAACAACCAGGAAGCATAGGTCCTTGCGGCAGCCCTCCGCTGAACTTCCACCTGAGGCCAGGCAGCGTGCGCAGCGCCAAACTCATGTCCACTCGTGGCCGTCTATCGATGTCCCCCGTACCCCCTGTGGACTAGCTCCCAACGGACATGTCGCCATCCGGAGCAGGCGCCCCGAATTTGTGTGCTCTTGCCGGCTATCGTTGGCTGCGAGGTTCATCGTAATGTTCCTATTGCAGCTCAAATTTAGCGAGACCGGCACCGCGATCCCAGAGTGAAAAGTTCGTGTGCGCTATAGAACAGATCGATAGCAGGACCTCGTCGGTAGGCCCTATTCTAGGGAGTGCTCGACCGCAACAAATGCGCTGCTTGCGGTCGAAGTGGTGGCGCGCCGAATGTCACTCAGCAAGTACCCAGCCGGAACGCGCACTGGCTGCCACCAACCTCAAAACAGCAGAAACAGGTGGTGATCTCGGCGCTCTACCGTGTAGCAAGCCAAGCGACCGCATCCCGGAGGCGCATTGGAAGGGTCGCCTGTCTGCAAATCGAACTCCGCGAAATGAAGAGGACAAACGATCCTATCGCGCTCGATGAATCCTTCGGACAACGAAGCCTCCGCGTGCGGGCACCGATCGTTCACCGCAAAGTACCGCTGGTCGATCTGAACGATCGCGACAGCTCCCAGTTGATCGATCTCGAGCCGCCGTATTTCACCCTCCGGGAAAGCATCCACTGGGCCAATGTCAACGCCTTCGGCTGGCCCTTTCCGTTGAGCAGAAGACTTCGAGGACGCTTGGTATCTGGTCGGGGCTTCAACGTTACCCAACGCCAGCTGGGCTGCGAAACGATGGACCTCTTGTGATCGATTGATCCCGATCGCGAAACTGCCAAAGTCCCAGAAGGGCCGGCCGTCGCCTTCGTGCCGGACGACTTGGGCATTGGCAT
This sequence comes from Mesorhizobium sp. M4B.F.Ca.ET.214.01.1.1, assembly GCF_004791545.1. NCBI lineage: Bacteria > Pseudomonadati > Pseudomonadota > Alphaproteobacteria > Hyphomicrobiales > Phyllobacteriaceae > Mesorhizobium > Mesorhizobium sp. M4B.F.Ca.ET.214.01.1.1. Next base: position 2,714 of record NZ_SRUX01000036.1, on the reverse strand, counting down.
CGGGGAACCCTGCAATCTGGATCATCATGTCATACTGTGATGACCAGAACCTCGCTGGGGTTAATGGCTCAGCTGGAAGCGAAAGCAACGCTCGCGCGGCCGAGTACGGTTGTTCATTTGCGTTATGCCAGCTTTCAACGCAGATACCTTTCGGATACCCAGGTCGCTGTTGCCGTGCCACGTCGCCGACGGCGAAGATATCGGGATCCGAGGTGGCCCCGCTCTCGTCAGTCACCACTCCGCCAGCCACGTTGAGACCCGCCGCGCGAGCGAGGTGGTCGTTAGGACTAATGCCAATTGCCAGGACCAAATGCTCTGCTCTCTCGACTCCGCTGGCCGTTGTCACCTCAATGTGATCAGGCCTTTCCCTGAAGGTAGGTACCTCGCCCAATCTGAGTTTCACTCCTTCCGCGATATGTCGAGCAGCCACATAGTCGGCGACCTCACTCGGGACCATGCGTGCAAGCACTCTATTCTGCCGGCCGAAGAGCGTGACGTCGCACAGACGTTTGCGCGCCGCCGCCGCAATCTCAAGACCTAGCCAACCACTTCCGAGCACACAGAGGGTGCTCCCCGCCTGCAAAGATTGGTTCAGATTGGCAGCGTCTTCGATGGTGCGTATCACGTGGACGCGGCCGTGCCCCCGCTCGAGCCCGCGAAGCCGACGCGCTGATCCTCCCGTCGCGAGCACCAACCGGGCATACGGATGGCGTTCGCCATCTTGCGTTTCAATTTCGCGCGTCTGCCTGTGCACAGCAATGACCCGGCTGTTCAGGTTGAGATCGATTTTCAGTTCCTCGATCTTATCTGCCGTCAGAACATAGCTAGGGCCTATGGACCCGCCCTTTCCCTGGTCGCCGCCCTTGGACAAAGGTGGCCGCTCATACGGGGCGTGTCGCTCTTCTCCAAAGATCCGTATTGATTGAGTCGAGCCCAGATCACGAAGGGCCTTGGCTGTCATAGCTCCGGACTGCCCGGCGCCGACGATCACAATAGGGCGCTGCGGCTCCGGCGCGACCGGCGTGCTGACCGTGTCGCCGACCGCTATCCCAGCAGGTTCCAGCACCTCGCAATAGATGCCAAAGTTCTTCTCAAAATCTTGGATCAGCGCGCGAAGGACTGAACGGTCTTCGGGCACTCCCTGCTGCGCAAGAGTCGTGAAAGCGCATCGCCCACAGCGGACTGTTCCACGGAGCCGCAACGCACCGATCGAGAATTCCTTACCCAGTAAGCTGTCTTCCGGGCGTGCTCCCGCCAGGTCCGGCAAGTCTACAACGATATTAGGGCGGAAACGGCGAACGTCTATTTGGCTGTCGGGCAAACAAGCCTGGAGCGCGTCGAGAGACTGCCGGCTTAGCAAGTGGATGGGCTGCATAGCATACCGCGGTTTAGCTATGGCGTCTCCTACTTGACTCCCGTAGCGCTTCAATTCCATCCGCGTACCGAAGATCGCTTCCAGTTCATCCAACATCGATGGATCATCAAAGGCGCGCCAAAGGCGACCGTCGCTCGAAATCTGGATGATCCCTGTATCGCCAACACGTGCTGCCAACCGCGGCGCAATATTCCACTTCTTCGACGTTGGCGGGTTTACGATGTTGCTGCTGTTTGCCTCGAACAGCGCGTGGGTTCGGTCACCGGCAACCCCTGTTTTCATTATCATGGCGCGCACCAAGCTCTCCCCGGTGAGGGAGCTAACCGGATAACGCCAGATCTCGCGAACGGAACCGACTACAGTGATCATCGACCTGGTATCTCCATGCGACGAATTGCTTACATCCTCGTCCGCTCGGCCTTCGGATCATACATAGGTTTCAGCGATGCCTCCGCCGCGAAGCGCTCGCCGGCGATCTCCACCTCGTAGGACGAGGCAAGAACATCCGCCTCGCTCTCGCCCTTGCACGGGACGTAGCCCAGGCCGATCGCGCCGCCGAGATGGTGGCCGTAATTGCCCGAGGTGATCGGGCCGACGATCTTGCCGTCGCGCAGGATCGCCTCGTTGTGGAAGAGCAGGGGTTGCGGGTCCTTGAGACGGAACTGCAGCAGCCGGCGGTCCAGCCCGGCTTCCTTCTTCCGCAGCACGGCATCACGGCCGATGAAGTCGCCCTTGGCCGTCTTCACGGCGAAACCGAGGCCAGCTTCCAGCACATTGTCCTCGTCGGTGATGTCGTGGCCGAAATGGCGGAAGGCCTTCTCGATGCGGCAGGAATCAAGTGTGTGCAGGCCGCAAAGCTTCAGGCCGCCCTCCGCGCCGGCATCGGCGAGCGCCTCGAAGACGTGGGCTGCCTGCTCGGTCGAGACATAAAGCTCCCAGCCGAGCTCGCCGACATAGGTGACGCGGTGGGCGCGGGCCAGCCCCATGCCGATCTCGATCTCCTGAAAGGTGCCGAACGGATTGGCCTCATTGGAGAAGTCGTTGGGGCTCACCTTCTGGATCAGTTTTCGCGCTTCCGGCCCCATCAGGCAGAGCACGGCCTCGGCTGCCGTCACGTCAGTGACGACGACGAACTCGTCGGCGACATGCCTTCTCAGCCAGGCGAGGTCGCGCTGCAGCGTGGCGCCGGGCACGACGAGGAAATAGGCTGTGTCCGACAGGCGCGACACGGTGAGGTCGCTCTCGATGCCGCCCTTGGCGTTGAGCATCTGCGTGTAGACGATCTTGCCCGGCGCGACGTCCATGTCGTTGGCGCAGAGCCTTTGCAGGAAGGCACAGG
>NZ_SRUX01000035.1:0-6816 GCF_004791545.1 Mesorhizobium sp. M4B.F.Ca.ET.214.01.1.1 | reverse complement strand
CAAGCAAACGCTTGCTCGTGGTCGCAAGCAAACGCTTGCTCGTAGTTGACGCGGGGTGGAGCAGCCCGGTAGCTCGTCAGGCTCATAACCTGAAGGTCACAGGTTCAAATCCTGTCCCCGCAACCAATTTTATCATAAATCTATAACCGCCCCGATCTGAACAATCGAGGCGGTTTTTGCGTTTGAAGGGCGCGCAATCGCCGCGGCGACGCATCACCGCCCCGAGAATCGCGCGAAACGGGAACGCGGGCAAGTTAGCGCGCCAAGGCGCGGTGTACCCCGTCTTTAAGGCTGCTGGTGTTGGGACAGATAGGGCACCAGGGCCGATGTTGGAAAGACCGCTTTGCGCCTCTTGGCAGTCATTCCTACTGTCCTGTCGGTTCACCAAAAGCGGACATCGCCAATGCACCGGATCCATGCATCTTTGCGCCAATTCCGGTCGTTTGCGGTTCTGGCGAACCAGGTCGCATGCATAGTGCGCAAGCCGACTTTCAGCCTTGCGGCATTTTTAGAGCTCACTCGACGACCGAAAATTCGAACTGTTCCCAACGGTATACGGCCTTGTATTCGTCCTGACCCCCAGGCGTTCTAAATGAATTGCGAAAAATCGCCCCACAGCTTGTCAGTTCTCTGGGAAAGGCGTTGCACAAGAAATTGCCTTGTACCCACGAGGTTCCTGCGCGTGTCCTCTGACCAACGGTTTCGCTGACGGCGCCGTCGACCGAGATTGACCTCAAAGCCGCTGGCTGTGAGGAGGTCTATTCGGAGCAGGTTTCGGCTCTAGGGGATCGAAAGGAACTTGACCGCGCTCTGAAGTTCCTCCGCAAAGGCGATACGCTTGTGATTACGAAGATCGATCGCCTCGCGCGCAATACGCGCACCCTGGGCGACCTTGTCGATGGTCTGCATGGACGGGGAGTCGGTCTGAAAGTGTTGCAATTCGGCAAAGACACGCTGGACACAACGGGAGCCTACGGTCGGCTGATGCTGAACATGTTCGCCGCCTTCGCCGAGTTCGAGCGGGACCTGATGAGAGAGCGACAGAAGGAGGGCATCGCGAAGGCGAAGGCAGAGAAGAAATACAAAGGGCGCAAGCCGACGGCGCGAGCAAAGGCCGGCGAAGCGGACTCCTTGTTTCAGCAGCAGAAATCAGTATCAGAGATCGCCGCGTCGCTCGGCATCGGGCGGGGGTCAGTCTACCGGGCGCTCGCGGCTGCTGGCCTAAAGTAGCTCACGGCATGTAAGCGGGGCGCGGAGATCGGCACGCGGGGCCTTACGATCTCTCGAACTATGTAGTTTTGCCGACCCACGATCCGGCGGTCGAGAGCCCGTAGCGGGGAAGGGTGCCTTCCGATTGGAACCTATTGGGAAATCGGGTGTTGAGATGGGTTAAGGGGTTTTCAGCACTTCATGGAACAACGAGCTTTGCCCTCCAGCATTTCTGGCGCGCGATCCTTCGGAAGCAACGGGGACGACGACGGGAACGGTGCGATCCTGCTTCCCGGCAGCGAGGTAGAAGATTTCTTCGAGAATGCAGCCGTGTCTCTCCACCTAGTCTCGAACGATGGCACCATTTTGCGCGCCAATCGAGCCGAACTGGACCTACTCGGCTATGCCCCGGAGGAATACATCGGCCGCAACATTCGTGAATTTCACGCAGATCCCGCCACGATTGACGAGATTTTGGACCGCCTTTCTCGGCGTGAGCACCTTCAGAATTATCGCGCCAGGTTGCGTGCCAGGGACGGCTCCATCCGTTGGGTGGAGATAACATCCAATGCGCGTTCCGCTGGCGGACGGATGATCAACACGCGCTGCATCACCATCGATGTGACTGAAAAGGTCAAAGCGGAAGACCTATTGCGCGAACAAGAGCAGAGGGTCGCTCTCACCTATGACAGCGCCGGCGTGGGGATAGTGGAAGCTGATGCGGAAGGCCGGCTGCTGCGGGTGAACGGGCATCTGTGCTATCTTTTGGGCCGTACGAAGGAGGAGTTGATTGGGCGACCGGTTTTCGACTGGACCTACCCTGCCGACGTCGAGGCGGATCGTGCGAAATATCGTCAGCAGGTCGCCGGCGAGATCAAAAGCTACACAATCGAAAAGCGGTTCGTGCGCAAGGACGGATCGCTTTTCTGGGCTGTTGTAACGTCTTCCAGCGTTCTCGACGAGAGCGGGCAGTTTCGCTACGCAGTTCGGGTGCAGCACGACGTCTCCGAACGAAAAGAGATCGAGGCGGCGCTCGCCCGAAGGGCCGAAGAGCAGGCCGCGCTGCATCAGCTGACGGAAATGCTCCAGCACTCCCTAACCCGCGAAGACGTCTATGAGGCTGCGCTCGAAGCAATTCAGCGCGGGCTGAGATGCCAGCGTGCTTCTATTCTGCTGTTGGAAGGCGGCATCATGAAGTTTGTCGCCTGGCGGGGCCTGTCGGATCCGTACCGAGCCGCCGTGGAAGGCCATTCGCCCTGGTCCGTGGAAGACCGCGATCCCCAACCTATTTCTGTGAGCGACGTGGAACAGGCCGAGCTCTCCAACAGCTTGAAACAGGCAATCCGAACAGAAGGGATCGGCGCGGCCTGCTTCATCCCGATAACCGAAGGTGGGCGTCTGCTGGGCAAATTCATGGCCTATTTCGACGAGCCGCACGATTGCTCGGGAGAAGAGATAGAAGTCGCCCGGACAATCGCACGCCAGCTCGGGTTTGGACTTGAGCGTGTCCGGGCTCAGAAAGCGGCCCAGCGGCTGGCGGCAATCGTGGAGTCCTCCCACGACGCCATCGTGAGCAAGGATCTCAAGGGCATCGTCTCGACCTGGAACGGCGGTGCCGAGCGCTTGTTCGGCTATACGGCCGCGGAGATGGTCGGCAGGCCCATCACCACCATCATTCCCGAGGATCGCGTGGGCGAGGAGCCGCTGATATTAGGTCGTATCGGCAACGGCGAACTCGTGGATCACTTCGAGACGGTTCGCCGCCGCAAAGATGGAACACTGGTGGATATCTCTCTCACGATATCGCCCGTGCGGGATGCATCAGGGCGCATCGTCGGAGCTTCCAAGATCGCCCGAGATATAAGCGACAAAAAGGCCACGGAAGAGCAGATACAGGACAGCGAGCGCCGGCTTAAAGACCTGCTCGCCGCCATTCCTGCCGCGATCTACACCACCGATCGGGATGGCAAGATCACCTATTTCAATGAAGCGGCTGTGCAACTCGCCGGCCGGACGCCCGAGATCGGCACCGACGAATGGTGCGTGACATGGAAGCTCTTCTGGCCGGATGGAACGCCGCTTCCTCATGACCAGTGTCCGATGGCTATTTCCCTTCGTGAAGGGCGGCCCATCCGGGGGTACGAAGCGGTGGCCGAGCGGCCTGATGGCACTCGGGTTCCCTTCATTCCCTATCCCACGCCGATGCGCGATGCTGCTGGAAACGTCACCGGCGCCATCAACATGCTGGTCGATGTGAGCGAGCGTAAGCACGCCGAAACCCAGCAGCGGATCTTGCTCGATGAGCTCAATCATCGTGTGAAGAACAACATGATGATGCTGAAGTCCCTGCTTTCGGTCGCGGCAAGGACCAGCAAGAGTCCGGAGGCTCGGACGGTTCTGGACGAGGCCAGCAAACGGGTGGCTGCCATGGCTGCCGCTCAGCGTGTCCTCTATGACACGCCTGACGCCGTCAACTTCGGAGCCGAGCCGTTCCTAGGGGCTGTTTGCGAGACGGCAAAACAGATGTTCCCGCCAGCCGTTGAATTGGTCTGCGAGGCAGATGCAATTCAGTTGCCAAATGACATTGCAATGCCGCTGGCGCTCATTATCAACGAGCTTTTGATCAACGCCGTGAAGTATGGATTGCCCGGAAATGGGCAAGGAATCATCCGCGTTTCGATCAAACGAAGCCGCGGAGATATTAGTTTGGCCGTCGAGGACGAGGGCCCGGGCTTCGAACTCAGTTCGGTGCGATCGTCCTCGTCGGGTTTGCGACTTGTCGAAGGCTTAGTGCGGCAGATCGGCGGGGCCTTCGAAGTCAGCCGGCACCCATCCAGATGCACCGTGACTTTTTCTCAGCAGTCCGAGGAGAGCGGCCTTGCGCCCAAAAGCATCGATACCTGAGCTAAGCCGGGGCGGGGATATTGCTCGATCCTTCAGGCCGCAGGTGGTTCTCTCTCGAGATGATACGAGGGGAGGAGGATCCGGCAAGTCTCGCGACCAATTGATCCTGATCGTCGAAGACGATTACCTGATTGCGCTTGATTTGGAGGCTGGGCTCCATGCCGCTGGCTTCCAAGTGGCCGGCCCGGCGACTACAGCGGACGAAGCAATTAATCTTGCGCTTTCGATCAAGCCGGTGCTGGTTCTGATGGACATCCGTTTGCTTGGGAAGCGGGACGGCGTCGATGCGGCCCTGGAGTTGTATCGCGAGTTGGGCATAAGGTGCATCTTTACAACGGCGCATGGCGATCGCGACCTGAGGCTTCGAGCGGAAGCGGCCAAGCCGCTGGGCTGGGTGCAGAAGCCATATTCGATAGCGACTTTAATTGATGCCATTCGAAATGGCTTTCAGGAGATCGAAAAGCCGAGCTGAGAGATGCGAATGCGGCTGGTGGTAGGAAGGGATCAACACGGCGACCCGATCCTCAGTCACGCGCTTGCGCACGGTCGCTGTGATTGCGACCTCGTCGCGGAGTTAGATGCTGCCCTTCGCCATGCCGATACAACTCCGACACGGCAAATAGGTTCGAAAGCGATTCCTAATGTATGGTTGCAGCAGGATAGAGAACTAACAGATCAACCCGTAACTGGCCGTGGCCGTTGACGCCATTGCATGACCTGCAAATAGGCGGCCGCTGCTGCGTCGCATTGATGGCGAGATGGGCCATTAGAGTGCAGGATGACTTCGGCCATGCGTCTTGGAATGTCGTGCTTCGCTGCAAAAAAATCGACCTCATAGGGAAACTGGTCCGAGTCCGGGTCGCTGCTGTTCAATTGCTTGCCCAAAAATGATCCTCCGTGGGTGCCTGGGATCACATAGAACGAAGTCGGCCATCATTGGTTTCGGTCGGCGCCGTGATGTCGTCAATGTGATGGTGCCATCGGCACGTATGTGGGCGAGAACACCGATCTTTAAAATTGTCTGGAACCATCCCACCCCATGGTATATTGTTCCTCTAGCGGTCGATTTCTCAGGAATGTAGCCGCCCTCATTGAAAGCCCGCCCGTGGCCCCTCCATCGTGGCGGGCTTTTCATTGGGACAGCCCGTGAATTAAGCGAAAACTCATGCTTGGACCGTACTAAGCATAGATGCCTTCACGTCAAACCATTGTAGAGTACGCCATCCTCGCTACGTTGATCGTGGCGACAGCATGGATCGGGCTACACGACTGGTCGTGGGCTTCCCAGCAGGGGAGCTAGCCTTTCCTTTCGGAGGCCAGGAGAGCGGCAGAGACAATCGCGCACTGGTAGACTTCCCAGGGACCCGTTATGTCGGGTGCATGGGCAAGGGCTGGACGTTCCAAAGCTTGATCGATGCGAAGATGACGGTGACGGCGTTTTGCCACTGGTCGCCCTGCAATCATAGCCAAAAGCTCGATCTCGCCCAGCTCCGGGACCGCTACGGCCCTGACGCGCCGGCAATGGCCGATGACCTCGTTCCAAAGCTCAAATGCCACAGGTGCGGCGGCACGGATGTGGGGCTGATCTATACGCCCGACAGTAGTCCCAACAGCTACGGCAGGGCCAAGGGCGGATGATGATCGCCTTTAGGTCCGGCGGGCCTTCCTAATTCTCCGCATGACTGAAGACGACGGCGCCACCGTGAGCGCATTGTAGGCACCAACGCGAATGACCGCGTCGCGCTTCAGCGCCTGATCAAGGGGGGACTGGAATCGTGCTCGCCTCTAGACCTTGTTCGGCTCCGACAAGGCCAGGGGCAACGGCACGTTGCAACTTGTTTCGATTCCTGATTACCTCAGCGCGTTCTTTAAGCGGGGGTTACGAAAATGAGATCAATACTTGCTTGTTTGGCTATTCTGGCCTTTGCGGTCACGGCCCATGCACACGGTGGTGGCACTGATGCCAACGGGTGCCACACCAATCACAAGACCGGTGAATATCACTGCCACTAACCCTTAGCCCGCGTCATCGGTCTTTCCGTGGCTCTTTCCAGGGGCGGATGGCTGGCCTTTCTTCGTACTGACAACGGAAGGCCGCATGGCGATGACAGCATCGATTCAAACACGGGGAGCTGCATGACAAAGAAACCATATGTGAAGCCTTCACTAGCGAAGAAAGCGAAGCTGTCGACCGTGGTCGCATTCAGCGCGTCCGGGCCGCTTCCACCGCCAGAGATTCCCGCGACCTGACACATCAGGTGCGGGGGACGGGCCCGCTGGCTTCGGCCGCCGAGCTTTTTGCTCGGCTGGCCTTTTGCGATAAAGGGCTCGGCGCTCCAATGATGCTCGACTTAATGCTTGGAGAAGGCGGCTTCATTCTCGCATCCTCCCGCCACTGCTTGAAGCGAACAAAGGCTTCTGCTGCGGCATCGCATTGGATACGCGATGGACCATTTGAGTGCAGAATCACTTGCGCTGCGCGCCTGGAGAGGCCGTGCTTTTCCATGAACAGATCGAGCTCGTACGGGCAGTTGTCGGAGACTGGGTCGCTGCTGACCTGATATTTGCCCACTCGTTCCTCCTATCCCCTCACGGCAACGCGCGAAGTCGGCGAGCAGTCTGCGATGGAATCGAGGTCGACTGTGACCAAGCCACCGCCGTCAATCCGAACGGTTATCTTGCCGTCGGTGCTATCGACGCGCG
>NZ_SRUX01000356.1:0-203 GCF_004791545.1 Mesorhizobium sp. M4B.F.Ca.ET.214.01.1.1 | reverse complement strand
ATACTTCTCGACCGCATTGTTGATGCCGAGGTCGATGACGTCGAAGCCCGCGCCCTCCATCATCATGCCGACCAGATTCTTGCCGATGTCGTGGATGTCGCCCTTGACGGTGCCGATCACCATCTTGCCCTGCTTGGGCGCGCCGGTGGCGGCGAGCAGCGGGCGAAGGATGGCCATGCCGGCCTTCATGGCGTTGGCCGACA
>NZ_SRUX01000355.1:0-244 GCF_004791545.1 Mesorhizobium sp. M4B.F.Ca.ET.214.01.1.1 | reverse complement strand
TCGCCGGTCAGGTCCTCGTACTTGGTGCCCGAGACTGAGAAGTCGAGGAAGTTGGTGAAGTCGTTGCCGGTGTCGGTGCCACCGCTGCCGGGATTGTCGACGGTCTGCACGAGGATCCCGGTCTGCTGCGAGCCGTCCGGCACGACCTCGTAGATGTTCTTGCCGACATCGGCCAGCGTCAGTCCGCCGATCGACCAGGCGCCGCCGGCCCCCGTCGTCGTCGAGCGGTCGCCGGCGCTGAGAT
>NZ_SRUX01000354.1:0-244 GCF_004791545.1 Mesorhizobium sp. M4B.F.Ca.ET.214.01.1.1 | reverse complement strand
ATCTCAGCGCCGGCGACCGCTCGACGACGACGGGGGCCGGCGGCGCCTGGTCGATCGGCGGACTGACGCTGGCCGATGTCGGCAAGAACATCTACGAGGTCGTGCCGGACGGCTCGCAGCAGACCGGCACCCTGGTGCAGACCGTCGGCAACCCCGGCAGCGGCGGCACCGACAGCGGCAACGACTTCACCAACTTCCTCGACTTCTCGATCAGTGGCACCAAGTACGAGGACCTGACCGGCGA
>NZ_SRUX01000353.1:0-256 GCF_004791545.1 Mesorhizobium sp. M4B.F.Ca.ET.214.01.1.1 | reverse complement strand
ACAACAGCGGCGATCTCAGCGCCGGCGACCGCTCGACGACGACGGGGGCCGGCGGCGCCTGGTCGATCGGCGGACTGACGCTGGCCGATGTCGGCAAGAACATCTACGAGGTCGTGCCGGACGGCTCCGAGCAGACCGGGATCCTCGTGCAGACCGTCGACAATCCCGGCAGCGGTGGCACCGACACCGGCAACGACTTCACCAACTTCCTCGACTTCTCAGTCTCGGGCACCAAGTACGAGGACCTGACCGGCGA
>NZ_SRUX01000352.1:0-278 GCF_004791545.1 Mesorhizobium sp. M4B.F.Ca.ET.214.01.1.1 | reverse complement strand
GACAGCCGTTTGAGCCGTTTCAGCGTCCGAGCTCAATTTGGAAAATATTTCCTTCGACTTCTCAATGCTCTGGTCCGCGACAGCACGGACTCGCTCGGCAACCTTGGACGGGTCGACGGGAGAGAATTCGACGTTTTCGATCATATCGGACTTACCGGTGACCTTGGACATTTTTTCATCCTTGTTCGGGGAACGGCCGCAAAGCAAAGCCGCCCCCTTCATGTACGAAATCGTCGCAACGGATTTGTGAAGCTGGACGTGGAATCGGGCGCGCCGAC
>NZ_SRUX01000351.1:0-278 GCF_004791545.1 Mesorhizobium sp. M4B.F.Ca.ET.214.01.1.1 | reverse complement strand
CTTCTTCAATGACTAAGAATAATTGTTCTTCTAATCTTTTAAGTAAATGTTGTTCATTATATGAAGCAGCTAATAATTCATTTACAGTTTTAGCCGCATAGATATTTAAATAAGTATTATACCAAGCTTTTGTTGCTACATCTCTGATGCCTACAACATCTTCTGGCGCTGCTTTCCTAACTTTGTGCATGTTGGTTCCCCCTATTTATAGTAGGTAATAATACGCTTATTATAACATAATTTTAGTGTTCCAAATACTTAATCTATTCATATGAAAA
>NZ_SRUX01000350.1:0-278 GCF_004791545.1 Mesorhizobium sp. M4B.F.Ca.ET.214.01.1.1 | reverse complement strand
GGAGCCGTCAACGGACAGTAATGGTGCCACTGTCGCATTGCGGTCATCGAGCAGCGCGGTGAACCGCTCGCGCAGCATCGTGTTGTAGGTCGGGTCCTGAATAGCCGGATAGCCGCTCTTGACTCGCTGCACCACCGACTGCGGCAGCAAGTCCGCGGTAGCGGCCCGCAGCAGGCTCTTTTCGCGCTTGTCGAAAGTCTTGTAGGCCCATGGGGTCCCAAACACATACTCAACGAGACGGTGGTCGCAGTAGGGGACTCGGACTTCGAGACCCAGAG
>NZ_SRUX01000349.1:0-278 GCF_004791545.1 Mesorhizobium sp. M4B.F.Ca.ET.214.01.1.1 | reverse complement strand
GTCCGAGCTGATCGAATAGTCCGGCGTAATAAGCCATGGGGCGCCTTCAGTCCGGCATCGGATCGGCGCAAAGCAACGCCATCTCGAAAGCCAGGATCCACAACAACGGCAATGGGTCCGCAGGCCGTATCTGCCCACGAACCCAACAACGTTACTTCACGATGGCGGTGACCTTCGCCTTGGCGTCGTCGGACAGCCAGTTCGGCCAGACATCCTTGTATTTCGTCAGAAAATACACGGCCGTCTCGTCTGCGGTTGCTTTCTTGTCCTCCTGCCAG
>NZ_SRUX01000348.1:0-278 GCF_004791545.1 Mesorhizobium sp. M4B.F.Ca.ET.214.01.1.1 | reverse complement strand
AAGGTGGTGAAGGCACTTGCCAACGACCTGATCGTCATGCGTCACGGCAAGGTGGTGGAGAGCGGCCCGGCGGCGGAAATCTTCGCCAGTCCACAGCAGGATTATACCCGGGCGCTCCTGGCGGCTGCCTTCCACATCGAGGCCGTGAAAACGAAGGCGATTAGCCAGTAGGCCGCGTGGTGTTTCTGTTAAGGCAATGATTTTTCTGTTGCTTCGCGAAAAATGGCGACCCATGTTGCTGGGTATGTGACGCAGAGACGGATTGATTGCCATGGCAG
>NZ_SRUX01000347.1:0-278 GCF_004791545.1 Mesorhizobium sp. M4B.F.Ca.ET.214.01.1.1 | reverse complement strand
CCATGCCGTCAGGAGACGGCCGTGGATTGCGCCGACGAACTGCGTGCCGAAGATGTCCGCAAGATAGGCCGGGATGGTGGCGAAACCGCCGCCATACATGGACAGGATGATACCGAAGGCGAGAACGAAAAGCGCCTTGTTGCCCATCGTCGCGAGCGTCGGCGCCAGCGCGTAAAGAATGATGCCGAGAATGAAGAAGCAGAAATAAGTGTTCTTGCGGCCGATCTTGTCGGACATGGAGGCCCAGAAGAAACGGCCGCCAATGTTGAAAAGCGAAA
>NZ_SRUX01000034.1:0-8256 GCF_004791545.1 Mesorhizobium sp. M4B.F.Ca.ET.214.01.1.1 | reverse complement strand
CAACTCGCGGACTTCGCGCCATCGTCTCCACGCTTTGAGCCGGGTAGTTATTTAAACATTCAAGTTAGCTAAAATGTTCCGGAACCGGATCGGGGTTTGGTGCCTTGAATCGCGGTCCTGTCGAGTTTCGTTGATGCGTTTGAAGTTCATCGAGCCTTTGATGCCGACGCTGGTAGACAAGCCACCCGAGGGCGACGGCTGGATTCATGAAGTGAAATTCGACGGCTACCGGTCGCAAATCATCATCGATGATGCCGAAGTGCGCATCTTCACCCGACGCGGCCTTGATTGGACAGCCAAATATCGGGACTTGGTCGAAACCGCGAGAGGGTTGAACGTCCGGAGCGCGATCATAGATGGAGAAATCATCGTGCTGAACGACGCAGGCGTCTCCGATTTCGGAGAACTGCGCAAAGCCATCACCGGGCGCCAGCACGACCTCTATTTCGTCGCCTTCGATCTCTTGCATGTCAACGGCCACGACCTGCGGGACATGCCACTGATAGACCGACGTGAAGTGCTGCAGGCTATGATCCCCACAGACAAGCGGATCCAGTTCAGCGAGGCACTTCCGGGAAGCGGCGCGGCCGTCTTTCTCCTTGTGGATCAGGCAGACCTTGAAGGGGTCGTTTCGAAGCGGAAGGATAGTAAGTATCGCCCTGGCCCGTCGACCAACTGGCTAAAGGCCAAATGCTACGTCGAGAAGGAGATGGACATTATCGGTGTACAGCGGGAGGCCGGAAAGCCGGCGATGGTGCTGATGGCGGACAAGGGCCGCTACATGGGCGGCGCCTTCGTCACCTTCAAAGCCGACAAGCGGCAGGCCCTGTGGGACCGGGTCGCCGCCAAGACCGGCGCTCCCTCACCGAAGGGCCTCGCCAAGGAAAAGGCTGAGTGGCTGAAACCGGGGCTGGTCGGCCGAGTTAAATTCCTGAAGGGAGAGGACAAACTTCGCCACGCCTCGCTGAAGGATTTTTGGGAAGCGAACTAGGCTCGCTTCGGCAGCGGCCTTCGAGGAACAAACCGCATCAGGAGACGTTTGGCTCCGATCAAATCATGGAGACAAACAATGTCCGAATCGCGCGAATGGCTGATCCAATGGCTGAGGGATGCTCACGCCATGGAAGAACAAGCTGAGACCATGCTATCGGGCCAATTGAGCCGCATCGAGAGCTACCCCGACCTCAGCGATAGAATCCGCATCCACCTGGAAGAGACCAGGGAGCAGGCCAAGCGGTTGAGGACCTGCCTTGACGGTCTTGAAGAGGGGTCTTCCATGCTCAAGGACGCGGGCGGGAAGCTGACCGCGATGGCGCAGTCGCTCAGCGGCGTGTTCGCCGGCGACGAGGTCATGAAGGGGTCCTTGGCCAGCTACACGTTCGAGCACATGGAAATCGCTTCTTACACCATTCTCATCGCTGCTGCGAACGCAGAGGGCGAAGCCCAGATCGTCCGCGTCTGCGAGCAGAATCTGCGGGAAGAGGAAGCCATGGCTGAGTGGCTGAAGAGCAACCTGTCACAAGTTACGGAAATGTTCCTAGCGCGGGCAGCGACCGATCGCGACAGCGCCAAACGCTGACTCTGGTGCAGTCGGCGGCTTGGTAAAGCGGCTGCTAATATATTTCGACTTGTCGGAAAATTATTCGGAACCGAAATTGCCGCGTCGCGCTTATAGGACAGTGGCAACCCCTCACATCCCAGGTCCGTGGCCACGAACCAGAGCGGCCCGTCGGTTTGTGGAAGACGACGACGGGCCGCTTCAGACTGTTCTTCGCTTAGAGATGGCCCGCAACAAATCGGCTTCGACCGTGCCGGCGTTTCGCTGTTCCCTTTCTTTAGAGCTAGCCGCCGCTCGCCACATAGCAAACACCCGCTGGAGTAAATCCAGTTCTGCGGGTGGCATTGCAGCCGCCCTCTAAGCGGCTTGCGCACTATCGCATAAAGCGGGGTCGGAGGCGAGGGATCCTGGTTTGCTGTTGGGAACGATTTGGCAGTTGAGGGCTATTCAAATAAGCGGTCGATCTCTCAGGAGTGTAGCCGCTAAATGGCAAAATCAGCTCGTCACCAGCGTCCTCGCGGTGGCGGGCTTTTTATTAGCTAAGTCTTAGAAAATGTTAATGTCAGTCGCAGCAAAAAGGGCGCATAATGCTTGTCTGCCCCAAGATGCGGGTAAGAGCCCGGCCTGTGCCAAGTCCCCCCAAAATCCCTAGCAGGTCGGGCACCTCGCAGGGGCAGGGGCAGAGGCCTGGCGATTAGCGGCGGCGGCACCATTTCAGCATGCACCGGATCAGGTCGAACGTCACCTTGGGAACATTTGGAGGACATTCCTACTCGATAAGGTGAGCTTGCGGATGGCCCGGCCTAGTGGCATAGCGGGCCTACTGAATACCCCGGCGCCCGATCGTGTCGCTCTGCCATGCTGCTGAGCAGCCGGGCTATTCGGTTCTCGTCAAATTGACTCGCAAATCCGCCCAACAGGTGTAAGCTTTCTTTAGGACCCGACAACCCAAAGGGGGGCGTCGATGTTGTGTTCTGTCGTTCCCATTAATTCAGGCCAGTTCAAGCCGGCAGCGCCACTGCAAGGACGCCGAGTGCTTGTCGTCGAGGACGAGTATCTGATCGCGATCGAACTCGAAGAGGCGATCACCGAAGCTGGCGGCAGGGTAATTGGCCCTGTGGGCAATCCTGAAGATGCATCGAGGAAAATCGCCAGCGAGGACGTGGAATGCGCCACGGTTGACATAAAGCTTGGTGCTGCCGCGACTTTCGCGGTCGCGGCCGAATTGAAGGCGCACGGCATCCCGTTCATATTCGTCACCGGGTATGACCGGACCATTGTCCCAAGCGAATTTTCGGGCGTTCAGCGTCTCGTGAAACCCGTCGTGCCCGATGACCTCATCAGGCATTTGATCGAGCTGATCTAGTTCACCGGCCACCGACGCGCATCTGGCTAACAAAAGACTGCATTCTTACCTTGCCCTTGAGCCCAGCTTCTGGGACACACCCGGCCACGAATCCTGAGTCACCTCGATAAGCGAGTCGGGCTGTGGCGGTCCCAAAATCGCTATTGGCAACCTGTCCGCGATGAGGAATTAATCCTCCCGGTGCGGCGACTCCCTTTTCGGATCGCCAATGACAATGAAATTTCCCCTTCGTTGAAGACACACTCGGCAAGAAGCTGGAGGCCGGCACAGACCTTCCGTGGACTGCCTGACATGCCGCCGGAATGCGTCCTGAACGTGGCCGAGCTGGTCAAGCGCTTAGGCCCGGATCATGGATGCACTGGGATCTGGTCAAGGTGATCTTCTGCCACGAGCGCCGCGGCGCCGGCCGAGAAGACCGGAACCTACAATTCACCAACCACGCGGCCACACCGGACAAGCGCAAGGGCTGGAGTCCATGAAACGGAGCGGCCCGGCAGGCTGGCGTGGGTAGGCCAGCAAACGCCGGGCCTAACCGGCGCTGGGTGTCGGGGGCGAACACGGCGCCGGCTGGCGAAACACTACGCTCTTGCCGAAATAGCAGGCACGTATCCATAAGGAGCCTTCGAACTTAGCTAGGTTCGAAACAATGCACGCGTGATTGGTGTGTCGTTAGGGTCGCTTGGCCAAGCGCACACCAGGGCCGCCTCCATTCTCTGGGATGAATTCGATCCCCGCAGCTTCAAAAGTTATTCGGAGTGCTGCCACAGTAGAATCTTTAAGTTGTTCGCCTCGTTCAAAGCGGGCGACAGTATCCGGTGAGACGCCTGTATTCCGAGCCAAATCTCTCGTTCCCCAGCCAAGTGCCACACGCGCCATTTTACATTGGACTGCATTCATTTCATAACACCGATACGATTTTGGTTGATCCACAGCCCTGGCTGAGCTATCGTATCCCTGATACGATTATAAACTGCGTGCTGTGGCTGCTGATGGTGCTGAGACCACCTCCAGCAGCCTAACCACAACCTAGGCTTCAGGGAGCTCGGATCATGGCTGATTCCGACCATAGCACGACTTTATCTTCCGTCACTCGGCGGCTGCTGATGACGCAGATTGTTGCGGTGGCCGGAATGTGGCCATTTGGCGCTCGGGCGCGCGAGGGCCGGCAGGACGATCCAGCTCTTCGGTTGTGTGACAGTTGGCATGGGGTTCACCGCTCGACCTTGGTGCTATGCCGGCAACAGCAGCAGTTGGAGACATATCTCGTTAAAGCGATAGGTTTTCCCTCTGCTAAGATGCAGCTTCCCGGCGGCGGGGAAAAGACGGTCCATTCCGTCGAGAGTCTCGACGAACTCTATTCTCCCGAAAACGAAGTGGAATGGGTCAGAACGTATTCGGAGCTGGCCGCACATCAGGCGCGCTGGGACGCTACTGATGCCGAGATCGGGTTTTCGCGAACTGACGAACTAATACAGCGATCGGAAGCGGCGGAACAGGCGCTTCTGGATGACCTGCCGCTGACTCCGGCGTGCTCCGTTGAAGGTGTATTGGCTAAGCTCTTGGTTATCCTGCGCTACGGTGAACATTGGCAGATACAGACGATTTCCCCTGGCGTCATATCCGGTCGGTGCTCGATGACCTTGCCCGCTACCATCACATTGATCCGACAACCATCGTCGCTTCATGCGCGCAAGGAAGGCATCAGGAATGCGAAGGAAGCGCTGGCGTATCGGGATTTCGCCGTGACGGCGATGGCGTGGATGTGCTCTGGCGGCCCATTGCGGAGACGACATAGGAATCCCCCGGTTTAGGTTGGTGTTCGAGTGTCTGCGAGTGCTCTCACCGAAACCAGTTGGAACGCACGATAGACCCGGCCAACCGGTGTCCCTTCAACTGAGCGCTATCGCCTCTCTTGGCGATTAGCTGGGAGACGAAACCGCAGAGCGCAAGTCATTGCACGCTATGGCCCTACGATATGAACTTGGTGCTTTCCTTCGCCTTCCGGAGGACTCTGATAGCGGGTCGATCACCATTGAGAGAGCGACCGCGATGGATGAGGAAACCAGAACTGGCCCACAGGCTTTGGTTCCGGCGAACGACAACGGCGACCCCGCCAGCCCCGCGGGGCGTCCCGCACTCACGGTGGCGGCCAAGCTGGATCTGGTGGTGCTGGATATCGCCCGGCTGATCGGCCGGCAGCTGGCGCGGGAGGCAATCGAGGCGGGGCAGGTGGCCAACGACAATCGGCCGAGCCGCCAAAGGGAAGAGGGCGGGGAGCCGGATTGTAAGTCCCTTGGGAACAAGAGAGAGGATATGCCGCCATGACCCGTGTTGCACTCTATGCCCGGTATTCCTCGGACAGCCAGCGGGATGCGTCAATCGAGGACCAGTTGAGGCTGTGCCGCGAGCAGGCGGCGCGGGAGGGCTGGAGCGTGGTGGGAACCTTTGAGGATGCGGCGATCTCCGGCGCCAGCACTGTGCTGCGGCCGGGCATCCAGCATCTGGTACGCGACGCCCAGCGCGGCCGCTTCGAGGTGGTGCTGGCCGAGGCGCTCGATCGCATCAGCCGCGACCAGGCCGATGTCGCGACCCTCTTCAAGCATCTCAAATTCGCCGGCGTTGCCATCGTCACCTTGGCCGAGGGTGAGATCAGTGAGCTGCATGTCGGCCTCAAGGGTACGATGAATGCGCTGTTCCTCAAGGACCTTGCCCTCAAGACCCATCGCGGTCTGCGGGGGAGGGTGGAGAAGGGCAAGGCCGGGGGCGGGCTGTGCTACGGCTACCGGGTGGTGAAAAAACTGGATAGCGAAGGCGAGCCCGTCCGCGGCGACCGAGAAATCGTGCCGGAGGAAGCGACCATCGTGCGCCGCATCTTTCGCGAGTTCGCTGCTGGCAAGAGCCCGAAGGCGATCGCAGTCGACCTCAACAAGGAGGGCGTTCCTGGTCCGCTCGGCCGACACTGGGGCGATACCAGCGTGCGCGGGCATGTCATCCGGGGCACCGGCATCATCAACAACGAGCTCTATACCGGTGTGCTGGTCTGGAACCGCCTGCGCTTCATCAAGGATCCCGCCACCGGCAAGCGCGTCTCTCGGGCTAATTCGCCAATCAAATGGATCCGCACCGAGGTGCCGCATCTCAGAATCGTCGAGGAGGAATTGTGGCTCGCCGTGAAGGAGAGACAGAAATCCATTGCCAGCCAGTTCGCGGCGGTGGCGACCGCCACGCGAAAGGCCCGAGCCAGGAAGCTGCACACCATGAGGCGACCGGTCTCCCTCCTTTCCGGCCTGCTCACCTGCGGCTGCTGCGGGGGCCGCTATGGCCTGTTTACGCGAGACCGCTATGCCTGCCTCAACCACCAGCGCCGGGGCATTTGCGACAATGGGCGCACCATCACCCGCGAGAAGATCGAGGAGCGGGTCCTCGCGGGTCTGCGGGAACGGCTCGTCTCGCCTGATACCGTGGCCGAGGCGATCAGAGCCTATGCTGAGGAGACCAACCGCCTCAACCAGGAGCGTCGCGCGCAGGGCGAACAGGAGCGCAAGGCACTCAACAAGATCGAGCGCGCCATCGCCGGCATCATGGCCGCGATCGAGGATGGCCTGTACCAGCCTTCGATGAAAGCAAGGATGGAAGACCTGGAGAGGCAGAAGGCTGAGATCACCGCGCGTCTGGAGATGACGCCCACTGACCTGCCCGACCTGCATCCCAACATCGCCACTCTCTACCGCAAGCGGGTCGAGCAACTCACGCAAGCGCTCGTCGATCACGAGGACGGACGTCCGGCCGCCGACGCGTTGCGCTCGCTGATCGGAGAGATCGTGCTCACGCCCGGGGACAAGCGAGGCGAGGTCCATGCCGAACTACGCGGCGAGTTGTTCGGCATCCTCGAGTTCGCCAAATCTGACCAAAATGAAAAGTCTGACGATGTCATGACAAAAGGGGTTGCGGGTCCCCGCAACCAAATCAAAAGGCCCGCTTGGCTCCTCGCCAGCGGGCCTTTTGCTTTGGCAGCCAACGATGGTCGCAATCAATTCGCCCCCTGGATCTGAGACGAGGTCTCGGCTGACGCTGGCGAGTTCCGCCTCGTCCAGAGCCGAAGCGTGCAGCGAAAGCCGAATCGGAGCAGCGACCACAACTAGATGCTAAATGAATTTAGCCGGCGGGCCTCTTTCTCAGCCGGCTTCAGTGCCCTCGTCCTGCCTGAATGGCGGGAGTGGACCGTCGGGAGCTGTCGATTGCTCCAGATTGCTCGATCGCGCCGGCGTCATCGGGGCCGAGGCGATATCTCGGTTCTGCCGAATCGGCGAATCAAGCCCGGCGGGGATGATCCGAATCAGAGGCGGAGATCGACCGAATCAGCCGATGCTGGCAATAGATGACATCTATTGCTATGTTCCTATAACCAGACATTTTTTCCAGAGGTTGCCATGCCCAACTATGCTCTGAACGACCACTATGAGAGCTTCATCAGGAAGCAGCTCGAATCAGGCCGCTACAACAATGCCAGCGAGGTCGTCCGCGCCGGTCTACGCATGCTCGAAGACTTCGAGGCGGAGCGGGAGAAATGGCTGCGCGAGGAGGTCCCGGGGCGCCTGGCCGAGCTTCGGCAAGATCCGGCGAAGGGAGTTCCCGCCGAAACGGTTTTTTCCCGGCTTGAGGCGCGTCATCGCGCGAAGCAGGGGAAAGCCAAGTAGGGGATGGAGTATCGAATTGTCTTCCATCCTATGGCGGAAGCTGAACTCGGACAGCTCTATGATGACATAGCCGAGCGCGCGTCGCCCGCGATTGCGTGGAATTTCGTTGTCGGAATCCGCGACCATTGCCTGGGCCTATCGACTTTTCCACAGCGCGGCACCGAGCGGATCGAGATCATGCCGGGGCTGCGGATTGTCGGCTATCGGCGCGCCGTCAGCATTGCTTTTGCCGTCGAGGGTGAGCGAGTGCTGATTTTGGGCATCTTCTACGGTGGCCGGAGTATCACGACGGAATTGCTGGAAGAGCGGCTCTGAAGCCATGCCCAGGCCGGCGTGGCGATTAGCATCCACCATGGCAGGGCAGGCGATTTTTGGGCCGATGCCGGGTATCCGGTGCCGGGCTGGTCGTGAGCCCAGGCAGGAACGGATTGGCAGCCGATCGCCGGTCGAGATTCAGCCAAGCCAACTCACAAATTTCGACCTTGTGGACATGCCCACGAGAAATCGAAAAAACATCTGAGAAGGCTGTTGACAGTATGAAGAGGTGGCGACTATATACGCCTCACCAACGAGGGCGGCTCGCCGCTGGCGACGAAGAAGTTCGCTTCTAAATCTGCCCTTGTGAGAAATTCAAG
>NZ_SRUX01000346.1:0-278 GCF_004791545.1 Mesorhizobium sp. M4B.F.Ca.ET.214.01.1.1 | reverse complement strand
GAAGGATTATCGTCATGGCGGAAGGACAAAGGTGATGACGCTCGACGCGCACGAGTTCATCCGCCGCTTCCTGCTGCACACGCTGCCGGACGGCTTCCATCGCATCCGCCACTACGGCTTCCTCGCCAACGGCCATCGCGCCGCCAGGCTCGACCAGTGCCGCAGGCTGCTGACCAAACCACAACAGGATGATCGCGAACCGGATGCCGAAAGCGCCGCTGCCGCTCCTCTTGCGGCAACGCACCGCTGCCCATGCTGTGGAGGACGGATGATCACGC
>NZ_SRUX01000345.1:0-278 GCF_004791545.1 Mesorhizobium sp. M4B.F.Ca.ET.214.01.1.1 | reverse complement strand
ATGGAGCGCGGTCATCGTGAGGGCTATCGTTTCGCCCTAGAAACCCAGGGCAGCGTTGCAAGGGACTGGTTCGCCAATCTCGACGTTCTGGTGCTGAGCCCAAAGCCCCCGTCAAGCGGCATGGAAACGGATTGGGACGCGTTTGACGCTTGTCTGCGCATGGCCGCGGAAGCACCGCAGATCGCGCTGAAAATCGTTGTTTTTGACGACGGCGATTACGCCTATGCCCGCGCCGCCGCCGCCCGCTACCCAACTCTTTCGGTTTATCTCCAGCCCGG
>NZ_SRUX01000344.1:0-278 GCF_004791545.1 Mesorhizobium sp. M4B.F.Ca.ET.214.01.1.1 | reverse complement strand
CCCTCGCCGGGATGACGAAGGCAGGAAAGGCTGCCGCTGGCGCCGGCAGCTAAGCGGGGACGCGGATCAGGAGCCGGCGGATCAGTGGTTCAGCGCAGCGGTTGCATCGCGGCCCGGTGCCGGCGCCGACTGTGGCTGCATCGCCACGGTCTTGGCCTGCACCGGCATGCCCGGCATGAAGACCTTCTGCACGCCGTCGATGATCACCTTGTCACCGGCGGCCAGGCCGTGCTCGACGATACGCAGGCCATCGGCGGTGCGGCCGAGCTGGATGTCGC
>NZ_SRUX01000343.1:0-278 GCF_004791545.1 Mesorhizobium sp. M4B.F.Ca.ET.214.01.1.1 | reverse complement strand
CGCAGCCAAAGCCTGCGACAGGGCCGTGCGTCTTCCCGGCCACTGTTTGGCGCGGTGCGGTGAAATCCGGCCCGTCGCGACGTGATCCAGTTCATAGGGGGCAAGCGGCCGAAACTTGCCCTCGTTCGGCCTGAACGCCACCACCTCCACGCAAGGATCGGGATCCGCCAGCGCCGCGTTGACGAGAAAGCTCTCCACGCGCGGAATGCCCGCCAGGCCCTTGCCGGCCGGCCACAACATCAGCCCGGTGACGTCGATGGCCAATGTGGGGGAGGCCG
>NZ_SRUX01000342.1:0-278 GCF_004791545.1 Mesorhizobium sp. M4B.F.Ca.ET.214.01.1.1 | reverse complement strand
CGCCGTCCGATCTTCGGAACGGTGTCGTCCGAGCAGACCGCGTCTCGGCCAGAGACCGAGGGCCACAAGGTCTCGTACCTGAGCGGGAAAGGCCCGGTCCAGCTCCGACTGTTGCGGCAGATAGGCGACGGAGATCGCCGGACTGACCCGACATTCGCCGCCAAGCGGCTTCAAAATGCCGGCAATGCCTTTCATCAACGTGGATTTTCCCGAGCCGTTGGCGCCGATAACGGCGGTAAGCGAGCCGCGGGCAATACTACCATTGAGATGGTGCACCG
>NZ_SRUX01000341.1:0-278 GCF_004791545.1 Mesorhizobium sp. M4B.F.Ca.ET.214.01.1.1 | reverse complement strand
CATCAAGCGGGCCGTCTTCGACGCGGTCCGGGAGGCCGACCTGCCCTATACGGTGATCTACACCAACGGCTTCTTCTCGACCTGGGTGGCGACGCTGGGCGACCTGACGCGCTTCGGCTCCTCGCCGCTGCCGCCCGACGAGGTGACGCTCTATGGCGACGGCAATGTGCCGGCGACGTTTGTCAGCGAGAAGGATATCGCCGCCGTCACGATGCGCGCTCTGGAGGATCCCGATGCTGTTCGCGGCGAAATCCGCATCGCGCAGAACAAGATCACGC
>NZ_SRUX01000340.1:0-278 GCF_004791545.1 Mesorhizobium sp. M4B.F.Ca.ET.214.01.1.1 | reverse complement strand
GCTGGGGCATGCAATATCTGGCGACGGCGCATCAGCTGGGCGGCGGTCAGGTTTGCAGCACGATCCTGCGGTACAATGCCGGCCATGGCGCTACCCGCATGAACCCGGTCTCCAAGCGTTATTGCGGCAAGGTGCAGGCGCTGCTGGCCGGCTGAGGCCTCCATCGTCTGAGAAATTGCGAAAAGCGATTCCGCTCCCACCCGTCATGCTGTAGTCAGAAGCAAAGCTGATACGGAGCATGACATGCCTGATTTCAAATATATCGTCGTCGGGGCCGG
>NZ_SRUX01000339.1:0-278 GCF_004791545.1 Mesorhizobium sp. M4B.F.Ca.ET.214.01.1.1 | reverse complement strand
GAAAAACAGCAGCGCTTTGATAAGCATGCCAACGGAGGTCTTCCCGGCTTATTCATTTTGTTCAACGTCCGCTGATTGACGAAGGTACGATTGTTTTATTAATCTGTCCATACAAAAACATTTGTGCCATAACTGTTGGCGGAGGAACCATTGGGAAACATTCCAAAGCTGATAGCCAAGCGCCTCGGGCTAGGGATTTTTGTCCTATGGGTGGTGTCGCTTATTATCTTCCTCGGGGTATCCCTGCTTCCCGGAGATGTGGCGACCGAAATCCTGGG
>NZ_SRUX01000338.1:0-278 GCF_004791545.1 Mesorhizobium sp. M4B.F.Ca.ET.214.01.1.1 | reverse complement strand
ATAATAAATAAAATAACAATTGAAGCTGAGGTAATAAACCATTGCCAATTACTGAATGTATAATCTCCAGAAGTCGTTTTAGATGTTAAATAACTAAATGGAATATATTTTAATGAGTCTTGTATATTATCTCCAATTTTTGGAATCATTGGTAAGAAAGGCTCTGCAAAAGGCACAATCAATACTAAGAAAATTCCTAATGTGAAAATAAGTGCTGTTTTAGGTACTACTAATGCAAATAAATATAATAGTAATCCAAAGAATAGATGGAACATTAA
>NZ_SRUX01000337.1:0-278 GCF_004791545.1 Mesorhizobium sp. M4B.F.Ca.ET.214.01.1.1 | reverse complement strand
AAAATCAATTATACTCTATAGAAACCGATACAGTTATTACTACTAACAATTTATTGTTACAAGACATAGAGATAATTGACTTTAATGAATTAAGAAAAGAGGTTTCTGACAACACGTTTGAGGCTATATTCAATTTGGATCGAATTGCTTCAATTATGTTTACATCTGGAACAACTGGACCACAAAAAGCAGTTCCTCAAACTTTTAGCAATCATTATGCAAGTGCAGTTGGTTGTAAAGAAAGTTTAGGATTTGGTCAAGACACAAAATGGTTATCC
>NZ_SRUX01000033.1:0-8381 GCF_004791545.1 Mesorhizobium sp. M4B.F.Ca.ET.214.01.1.1 | reverse complement strand
CCATCCCGAAAGCCGACCGTCAGCGGTCGGCCGCATTAGTGGTAATGTCACCGGAACTGCAGAATGAATGGGCAGGCCAATTGACGTCAGGCCCACAACGCCCTTTCAATGTTCGCCCTTTGTGCTTCGAAAGTCGCATAAAAGGCATTGTCAAATCTCTCGGATTTAGCCGCGCTCAAAGAGGCGGACTAATTTGAGGTTATGCTTTTTGAATGGATGGTCGCTTGAGGCAAGCTCTGCCTCAGTACGAAAGTGGACACCGCGGTGACGACCCAGAAGATCGTGCGAGGGCCTTTTTGTCAAACGCGCCCTCACCGCCCCCCCAAGGTCGCCGCACCGACGAAGCACCGCGTACACTGATTTGGCGTGGCGTAACTTCCGGATGTGCCTTAATGTTGTCCGCGCAGATCGGTCTGACACCAAGGGCGCTATTCCGCTTGCCACGTTAGGAACAGCACGTTGGTTTCTAATGCGCATCGGGGCCAGTGCTTGAAGCTCGGTGTATACTCCCTGTTCCTTGCGACATTCTGCATCGGGACGACCGAAGTGGTTATTGCAGGGCTGCTGCCGGCGATTGCCGCCGAAATGCAGGTTGATATCCCAACGGCCGGCTTCCTTGTCACCGGCTATGCGCTGAGCGTCGCCATCGGCGGGCCGATACTTACATTGCTATCCGCGCGCTTTCCCAGGCGATCGATGATCCTGGTGCTGATGGGGCTGTTCATCGCCGGCCACGTGATCGCTGCCATTGCTTCGAGCTATGAGGTGTTGCTCGCGGCGCGGATCCTCACGGCGACCGCTCATGGCTGTTTCTTCGGACTGGCCATGATTGTTGCGATTGGTCTCGTTCCGGACGAGCACCGCGGCCGGGCAATGTCCCTCGTGTTCCTGGGCATCTCCATCGCCAATGTCATAGGCGTGCCCGCAGGCACCTACATAGGAACGACGCTCGGCTGGCGAGCAACGTTCTGGATATTGGGCGGCATCGCCGCGGTCGCGGCGACTGCAATCGCTCTATTTATCCCCAGCGACCCATCTGGAGGCCGGATCTCGATTCGCGCACAGCTCAGCACGCTATGCAACAGCACGGTCCTAACCTCCTTCGCCATCATCATTCTTGCTTGGACCGCCCTTTGGAGCACCCTTACTTACATTGCCCCGGTCCTTATCGAGTTTGGCGGTTTGACTGAAAAGGCGGTGAGCTTGACGATGCTGGCTTTCGGCGTGGGTCTCACCGTTGGCATCTTCGTGGGCGGTCGCCTTGCCGACCTCGCACCTAACCGTACGCTGATCGTTGGCCTGCCCGTTGCCGCAGTGCTTTTCACAGTGTCGCTGCTTTTGGCGCACAACGGCATCGCCTACAGCGTCACCCTTCTCCTGCTAGGCGTGGCCCTCGCCACTCTCGTGACACCACTTCAAAACCGTGTGCTGCGCGGGGCCGCAGCCGCGCCAGACCTAGCATCGACCCTGACGTCGTCGGCCTACAACGTCGGCATCGCCGCCGGAGCCTTCGTTGGCGCGGGAGTACTCAATCTGGGCTTTGGATATGACTCAATCCCGGCGATCGGTCTTGTTGCGACCGCAATGGCAGCTGTTGTCTGCGGGTTGGCGCTGGCCGCAGATCGCCGTCATATAAGATGACGGCGGCCTAGAGCTGACACCCAGTTCAAGGCAATTTCGGCCAACAGGACTGGATCGCGGCCGTCCAATCGATGGGCGGCCGCTTAGACCCTAATATTGCCCGGCGGCGATGCGCCGGATCGAGGCCGTACCGATCCAGGCTTAGGACGTCCTGAAAGCTGACAGCGCCGGCGAGCAAGCTAGGCGGTTGCGGCGGCCCTAAGGTGGTGTCGCTAAGGCATTCACGCGCGTGCTGTCAACGTCGACAGCTGATCGGTGTCGTAGCGGTTTCGCAGATCGGCGAGCGCCTTTGCATCGGGTGCACCCCTCGCCGCAAGCTCGGCCAGCTCTTCGAAATAATGCTCGTGACCGGGTGGGGAGACGGTCATCAGCACGCGCGCAGGTTTCTCGCTGACATTCGTTATGTTGTGCGGCACTCCGGGCGGGATGAACAGGAATGTTCCCGGCGTTGCACGGATCGTCTTGTCGCCGACATGCCATTCACACTCGCCTTCGAGCAGGTAGAAGGTCTCCTCCTGCACCCGATGAACATGCCGCCCGGTGGCGAATTCCGGCGGGATCGTCCAGTCGAACATGCTCGTATGCCTGGTATTTTCATCGGTAACGAGGAAAGCCATGGGGTGGCCACGCAGCATGACGCCCTTCTTCTCGTCGGGCATGCGGATGACGGCATCAGCGCTCATAAGATCCTCCTCTGACCGGGCGCTTACTCCTGGCAAGCGCTTGCGCAAGATCGGCCGTCCATGCCCGAAAGTCGTGAATCCGTTCCCAAAAATTTGCTAAAAGACTCCAATGATAGTCAGGGGCGACGTCTACCGCTTTGGCCCGTTCCGCCTCGATCCGGAGGTGGGCATTCTCTTTTACGGAGATGAGCCGACCATGCTTGGGCAACGCGCAACTGCGCTGCTGTGCCTGCTGATCCAAAACGCCGGCGTACCCGTGTCCAAGGACGCGCTGATTGAGACCGGCTGGGGCGGATTGGCGGTTGCCGACAACAATCTGACGGTTCAGATCGCAGCCCTGCGCCGAGTGCTGGCCGACGCAGCGAATGCCGAGAGCTGGATCGAAACACTGCCGCGCCGCGGCTATCGCTATGTCGGACCGGCTGTCGCCATCAATGTTCCCGATGCCTTAGCCACCGCCCGCGCCGCGTCGGCGCCTAGCTTGCCAGAGAAGCCCTCCGTCGCGGTCCTGCCCTTCTCGAACTTGAGCGGCGATCCGCAGCAGGAATACTTTGCCGATGGGATGGTCGAGGACATCATCACAGGCCTGGCGCGCATCAAGTGGCTGTTCGTCATCGCACGAAACTCGACCTTCCCCTACAAAGGTCGCGCCGTCGACGTAAAGCAGGTCGGCCGCGAGCTTGGGGTTCGCTATGTGCTGGAAGGCAGCGTGCGCAAGGCCGGCGGCAGCGTGCGTGTCACAGCCCAGATGATCGACGCCACGACCGGCGCCCATGTGTGGGCCGAGCGCTACGACCGCAGTTCCGATGACATTTTTGCGCTTCAAGACGAGATCGCGCTGTCAACCGTGGGCGCGATTGCGCCAAGCGTGCGGAAGGCCGAGATCGAACGTGTCAGGCGCAAGCGCCCTGACAGTCTCGACGCCTATGATCTGGTGCTGCAGGCCCAGCCTGATGTCGATTCAGGCATGCCGGAGCAAGTGACCAGAGCGCTGGTCCTTCTCGAGCGCGCCATCGCGCTGGAACCAGACTATGCACTGGCGCATGGCAATGCCGCGATGTGCCATCATTGCTTGTTCCTTCGCGCCGGGCTGCAGGAGAGCAGCCGCGCGTCTTCGATCCGCCACGCCCGGTCGGCCATTGTCCATGGACAAGATGATGCGCTGGCCCTGACATGGGCCGGCTTTTCCATCGGCATGGATGCGCATGATCGCGCCGCTGCATTCGCGGCGCTGGAAGCCGCTCTCGCCATCAGCCCGTCATCGGCGCTTACCTATATCCTTGGCAGCGTCATGCTGGGATGGTGCGGTGAAGCGGAGCGCGCGATAGAATGGAGCGAGCAAGGCATGCGTCTGAGCCCGTTCGATTCGTGGGCCTGGGCCGCGTTTGACGCGCAGGCGATGAGCCATTTGCTGCGCGGCCGTTACGAAGAGGCTTGCCGTGCCGCCTACAAATCCGTGCAAGCCAATCCGGCACACAGCATCACCTATGTGCAATTGGCCGCCGCGCTGGCCAGGCTTGGCCGGTTGGACGAAGCGAGGGCGGCTGCGGCTCGCGTGCTCGAGCTTCAGCCCGGCTTCCGCTATAGCCGCCAGTTTGCCGGCGTGAATTGCGCGCCCGCGCTCGCAGAGACTCTTGGCAGCGCGCTAGGCGTCGCCGGGTTGCCAGGATAGCTTCCCACAAGCTGCGCGAGCCCGCTGGTACACCTCAGAGCAGAGGTAAAGTAGGAAGCTGTCTTCTTCTTACGCCAGCCGTCTAATGCGGCCTCTCTCCAAACGAAAAACTCCGTTCGATCCGCCCTGCTTTTCAAAGTCCGTCTGTAGTTCGTCCCAAGTACCAAGATATTGGCCGCATTCAGCGCAATCGATTTCGGTCGATGGCCTCGCATCGGCAGGAATGTTGAGCCGGATCGTGCCGCAATAGGGGCATTCCAAGAGGTGATCGAGGTAATACCCCGGTACGCGCGCTGGATTGCCCGGGCGAGTTTTCATTATAAGAGCTTCCTACCACTGGAGGCGAAAGCCTGATGGACTCTTCCAATCGCCGCGTGCCTCTGAAAGCTGCGGGCGACGCTTCAGGATTATCTCGAAAACTCACCAGGCGCCAATAACATTTGGTCGAAACGGCCGGTGTCCTGGGCGCGTTAGGATCAGTCTGGTGCACGGTTGGCACTAACTGAGCAGAAGATAGTTCTTCTTGTTAGGACGGCCGAATGGCTAAGAATGGAGACGACAAAGCTAGCGAGCGCGAACTGTTGGTGAAGGGGCTAGTGAAAGCGACCGGCATCACCGAGGAGGACGCGCGGCGTCGGCAGGGATTGGAACTCGATGGCCCGTGACGCGCTATCTGAAGGGGTGACAATGGCACTCGTTCGACCGATTTGCGGTTAATCCGGTTCGAGTGCCTGTCAATTTCCCAGCCGGTTGTTCCTGCGTCGATGAATGGTTAGGCGTAGCTGGCTCGGCGCCAATTTTTGTCGTCCCTCGCCAGTCGGATTCACAAATGTGAGCGCGCGTGTTCTTCATATGCGCGATATGGGACGTGACCCTGGCGGGTCGCAGCTCAAACCAAACTTGCCCGCCCGGCCCCGGTCGGCGGGCTTTGTTTGACGTTGGCAATCAGGGTTACGGCAGGAGCAGAAGGCGCACGATATGAAGCCGAACACAACAGCTTTGGAGCGGGCTTTTTCGCTGGCTGAATCGGGCGAGTGCGCCAGCGTGAAGGACATCAGCGACAAACTCCGCCGCGAAGGTTATGACATCCAACAGCTCACGGGCAAAAGTCTCGTCAAGCAGCTTAGGGACCTGGTCCGCGAGACGCAATCGAGCGGAACCTAAGCCCTCTGCGCGGCCGGGCACTTCGCCGGGCGCCCGCCGACTTCCGCCTTACCAAGGTACCGGCGAAGCAGCCTGATGTTGCGATTGTTGGGTTTAAAATACACGTCGAAGATTGAGCCCAGAATAGGAACGCTTCCTGCAATCGTATCAAGCAACACGTTCCCCAACATCCTGGCGACCAGGACATTTCCGGCTCCGCAGCTTCGGGCGCGCCAAACGATATAGGCTGAGACGATTCCTGTAGCAGCGTCTCCGACTACGGGGACCAGTCCCACTAACGCATCCAGTCCGAAACGAATTGAGGTCCCGGGAATTCGCCAGCGCGAGTCGAGCAGGGATGCCAAAATATCCAAGTCGGCAACAACGCTTGCTGCCTTGCCGCCCTCGTTCCGCTCAGGTTTCCCTCCGGCGGAGCCCGCACGAGTCAGCATGTTTTGCTGCCGTATGGCCGCCGTTCTAGACATCGGTTTGCCCGGTCGATTTGGATTGCGTACTGTTCGGAGGCACGTCGTCGAGCAGTGTTGTCTCGTCGGAGCGTTGGGTTGGCTCTGGTGGCAATTCTCCATTTGGCGTCATCTTGTTGACGGCCTCAGGCAAATCCCGAGTGATCCTGCGGATGAGCTCCTCGCGTGACAGGCCGGTCTGCATCGAGAGTGACGTCAGGGTGCCTTCGTCTAACGCCGCTTCCACCTCGTTTGGCTCGATTGGCTGATTCGGCCCAGTGCCGACCCAGGAATCGACCTTGGATCCTGCTCCCGCACCTCTGAACCGATCTAAGATATCGCCGAGCGCCGTCCCCGAAACCCCTTTGGAAATCTGATCTAAAATTCCGCCTTGTGGGTCGTTTGGATCGCGATCTCGCGCCCCACGGATCAATTCGCCGATTTTGTCCCGATTTTGGTACGCCAGAACGCTAAGTATCGCGATCGCCAGTCTTCCGAGATTCGCCATCAGGTACCTCCATTGTTCGAGGAAGAAGGGCTTAGCCTTGCAAAGGTTCCGCGGGTGATGTCGAACCCGATCACGTCGACCGGCTGCGACTGCGGGCCATCCCGCTTGGCATGCGATCGCCATGCGCTCGCGCCTTAGCCGCTACTCAGATCGTGTATGACCGGTTGCAGGCCATCAGGCGTGATATCAACCGTCGCAAGCGTGATCGGCAACTTGAAACGACGGTGACCAGCGCTGCCCGGATTAAGGTAGAGCACACCGTCAACGGTCTTGAGCCTCGGCACATGCGATGGCCTGACACGACCATGTCGATACCGAGTGCCGCTGGTGAGACCTGCAGTGTTTTCAGATCATGGAGGATGAAGAATGTTCGGCCTGCCAGCCGCACCAACGCGGTGTCGGCGTAGGTAGCAGCCCACCCAGCCGTATCGACGTTTCCTCTTATCGCGGTGACCGGTGCGATCTGCTGAAGCGCGGCGATAATATCGGGACTGCCGATGTCGCCGCCATGGATGATGTGGTTTGTCCCAGCCAAGCGCCGTTCCGCCTCGGGCCTCAGCAGGCCGTGCGTGTCAGAGATGATGCCTACTCTGAATGTCATTGTCGGCCGCTATATGGTGAGCACATCGAGATCAGCCGCAATACGGCTGTTCGGAAAATGCCCGCACGGCTTCCGCGAGGATTTCTTCGTCGGCATAGCGGCCGGAGATATGCGTAAGAATGAGTTGCTTCACGTTGCTCGTCGCCGCCAGCGATGCCGCCTGCGCAGCCGTGGGATGACCATAGTCGCGCGCCATGGCCGCATCTCGGTCCAGGAAGGTGGCCTCGATCACCAGAAGGTCAGCGCTGCGGACATGTTCCGCCAGCCCGTCCGTGGACTCCGTATCGCCGATGATGACCAGCTTCTTGCCTGCTTCCGGCGGACCCAGCACGTCTTCGGAAGCAACTGTTCGGCCATCCGCGAGGGTTATAGACCGGCCTTCCACCAGTTCCTTCCTGATTGGACCGTCTGGCACGCCCAGAGACGCCAGGTGCTCGGCGCGAAGGTGGCGGCGCGGTGGAGTCTCGAGCACGAAGCCATAGCTGTCTGTGTCGCGGTGACGAACCGGAAAGCAGTCGATCATGAATTCGTCGGCGTCGAAAAATCGACCGGGCGACAGCGGTTCAAGACTTAGTGGAATCGGCGCTCGTCCCGCGCCCCATAGGCCGGCGACCATGCGCACGACGACGTCGAGGGTGCCCGGGCTTCCATGGACGGTCAGGAGATCTTCGCTTTGCCGCAGCCGGAGCGTCGAAAACAGGCCGGGGATTCCAAGGATATGGTCGAAATGGGCATGCGTGAGCTGCAGGCGATGAAGCCGCCTGAAGCCGGCGCCGCTTCGCAGCAGCTGGCGCAGCGTGCCTTCCCCGCAATCGACCAGAATTCGATGGCCTCCGGCCTCGACAAGCAGGGCAGGGTGATTTCGCTCGGCAGAGGGCACGCTGGCCGAGGTGCCAAGAAACGTCAGTCTGAAAATCATGGAGCTAGTCTAGCCTGCGAGCGGTGAGGCCTCAAAGCGGGCAAGCAACGCTTCCCACGCGGTCAATCTGCCGTGGCCGTCTTTGACTATTTTGATGCCACGCCCTCCTCAGACTTTATCCCCGAGGTTTGACCATCACCGTGGACGAGGTATCGCGGTCCCAATCATTGGTCTTGTCAGGCGCCTTGGCCTCCGCCTCTCCGATATCCCGCTCTTTGTCCTTCCGGGGTTTCGGACCTGGCATGTCCCGCGATGATTTTGATCTCATATGCTTTGTTCTCTTCGGTCGCTCAATCCGAAACAGGGCGGGGTGAATTAGGTTCCGCTGGCCTGTCTGGCGGTGGGACTGCAGCAGAAAGCGTAATCTGTTATTCAAGCGACCCTGTAGATGGGACGGATTTCCATCTCGCTATAGCCAGGTATCGGGTTCGGGTCACCGCTTCACCCAGGCACGGCATCCGCCATGTCCTTGACGTCCTAAAGCCAATAGCCGGCGACGAGGGAGCTCGTTTCGTCGAAAGGTCCGTCGATCACGGTGCGGTCAGCGCCAAGCCAAAGTTGCTGCCCGGTTTCTGCAGGCACGGGACTTCTTGCAATTCAGAGGGGATCGGGGTCGTACCCGGTCGATCTGGCGATGGAGTAGGCAGATGTCGACGATTACAGATCATTGCTGAAGCGGCTTCTGGCGCTTGCCCGGTTCAGGTTCTGCTAGCCGCGAAGTCAACGCTGGCGACCGTTGCCCGACATCAT
>NZ_SRUX01000336.1:0-278 GCF_004791545.1 Mesorhizobium sp. M4B.F.Ca.ET.214.01.1.1 | reverse complement strand
CTCGATCTCGCCGAGAAATCCGGAGCCTCGATGGTGCAAGGCTATGTGCTCGCCCGGCCGGAATTGGCGCCGACGAGTTTTCGCGTTTTCGGCGGGAGCATGCTGGCGCCCGCGGCTGAAGAGAGCAAAGCCACGGCAGCCACAAATCCCGCGTCCGTGCGGCCGTCGCGGCCGGCGAAGGCGTTCGGGCGCAAGGTGACGCCATGACCGCGCGGCCGGACAGGCGGCGTGATGTCGCCGAGGCGATCTTCGCCGACGAGATCGGCCTTCAGTTCGGC
>NZ_SRUX01000335.1:0-278 GCF_004791545.1 Mesorhizobium sp. M4B.F.Ca.ET.214.01.1.1 | reverse complement strand
GGTGCGTCTTGCCGACATCGACACCGAGCTTCGAGATGACGCCGGTATAAATTTCCGACGGCCCGTGATGATGGGGCCGGAAGACGCAGGACACGCCCTTGTTGGACGCAACGATATAGCCGGTGCCGCCATCGATGGTGCAGTCGAGCGTGCCGAGTTGCAGCCTGCCGGCGCTGGCCGGGGCGGCGGCGAATACGGTCGTTGCAAGGGCGGCGGCGCAGACGAGTTTCTTGATCATGGGAGGGTCCTTTCGCAGTCAGTCTTCAATAACGTCTCGG
>NZ_SRUX01000334.1:0-278 GCF_004791545.1 Mesorhizobium sp. M4B.F.Ca.ET.214.01.1.1 | reverse complement strand
GACAGCGCCCAACCTATGCCTGCGCCGCCGCCATCGTCGCATAGAAGAACGCATCGAAATTCCGCAGCACAGGCTCGTTCGGCAGGTCCGCCAGCACGCGGTTGACAATGAAGGGCACCTCCTGCTCGGTCAGCCCGCCGTGTGAGCGCAGCGGCTCGTCGAGTGCCGCCAGATTATGCCGGTGTTCCGACGTGCCGATTGTCTTGTTCTCGCCCGAGATCAGGATGATGTCGCCCATGCGGTCCTCGGGCAGTTCGAACCGCGCGGAGCCCTCCTCG
>NZ_SRUX01000333.1:0-278 GCF_004791545.1 Mesorhizobium sp. M4B.F.Ca.ET.214.01.1.1 | reverse complement strand
GCCCCATCGGGCTGAACGAATGGGTGATGACGTACTCGTAGTCCAAGTACTTCAGGCCGTTGAGGATGCCCGGGTAAGTCCCCTCGGCATACTCCTTGATGTTCAGGATGGCGCCGAAGTGGTTGGCACCATTGGGGGTATTGATGACGAAGTCACCGGTCTTGGACGAGAACATGTGCCGGCTGACCGGCAGGTAGTCCTTGATGGGTGCCGACAGCACCGGGACCGGCTCGTCAATGCGATTGATCAGGTAGCCGAACAGCTCCAGCGTTTCAGAG
>NZ_SRUX01000332.1:0-278 GCF_004791545.1 Mesorhizobium sp. M4B.F.Ca.ET.214.01.1.1 | reverse complement strand
ACGCTGAGCAATGCCCGCTTTGCCCTGACCGTCGACCCCGACAATGCCGCGCTGCGTGACCGCGCGGAAAAGGTGGAAAAGGCACGGCAGGCGAATGAATTCACGATTCCCACCACCATCGGGCTCGAAAAACAGACCAACCCCTATATGCGGGTGGCGGATACCGGCATTCGCAAAAATCTTGGTCTGGAAAGCGCCACCGATGCCGACGTCTTCGCGGAAATCCGCACGCGCAAGGATAATTTCTGATGGGAACGGATATATCTGCGCAGGCGATC
>NZ_SRUX01000331.1:0-278 GCF_004791545.1 Mesorhizobium sp. M4B.F.Ca.ET.214.01.1.1 | reverse complement strand
CGCTCGGCAGGCTGGAGGTCGGCTCGTCGAGGATCACAAGGCGGGCCTTGATCGACAGCGCCTTGGCGATCTCGACCATCTGCTGCTGGGCGAGTGACAGCGAGGCGACCGGCGCGTCCGCCGAGAAATTGGCGCCGACGCGCTTCAGGAGTGGCGCCACCATTTCGCGCAATTTCGCGCGGTCGACCAGCTTCAGCGGCCCGGCGCGCAGCGGCTCGCGGCCGAAGAAGATGTTGGCCGCGACATCGAGATTTTCGAAGAGGTTGAGTTCCTGGTGC
>NZ_SRUX01000330.1:0-279 GCF_004791545.1 Mesorhizobium sp. M4B.F.Ca.ET.214.01.1.1 | reverse complement strand
GCGCCAGCGCCGCTTCTCCACACTAGTGGAACGGCGCGCAATCTTGAAGGCTATGAGCAAACTCGGCATGGAAGACCGCCTAGAGCGCACGACCGGCTATATTTACGCGTCCTGCTACGTCTCCGCACCGCCGGGCGAAGCTGACCTGCGCGCCCATTCGGGTGATCCATGTTGAACGTTAGGGCATGCCTGGTCTTGAGCTACGGTGGCGGGCGAAGCTGATCCGTGTGCGCAGACAAGTCGACGAGACGGGAGCGAGCGGCGCATCGACCCAATGGC
>NZ_SRUX01000329.1:0-279 GCF_004791545.1 Mesorhizobium sp. M4B.F.Ca.ET.214.01.1.1 | reverse complement strand
GCGTATTTGCGGTAGATATCGAGGACTGCCTCCCATTCCGGCACCGACAGGCGTTCCGCATAAATCGTCAGGTCGAGCCCAATCTCCAGCAGCGGAACGCTCGGATCCCCCGGGGAGGGTTGTGTAAGGAGTGAGGGAGACGTCATCTGGAGCGCCGTCTATTCTGCGTCGGGCTCGGGCCCCGCATCCGCGCCTTTCTCGTCCTTGATCCATCCGCACACCTCGTCATAGTTGCTTTTCAGATATGCGAGCATGTCCTTGTGCCGGGCCAGTTCTCCC
>NZ_SRUX01000328.1:0-279 GCF_004791545.1 Mesorhizobium sp. M4B.F.Ca.ET.214.01.1.1 | reverse complement strand
ATGCCGTCGATCATCTGCGAGCCCGGGGCGCATTCGGCGTCTTCGAACGTGCCGCACCTGCCCTCTATCACCTCCGTCCCGCGCGGGCACACACAGGCGCCGCGCTTGTTGAGGATCTGGCCGCGGATGGAGCAGCCTTGCGGCTTCTTGACCGGCGCGCAGACCTTGCCCCTGACCTCCGTTCCCTTCGGGCAGACACAATCGCCGTCGGCGTTGCGCACCTGGCCGCGGATGCGGCACTGGCTCGGTGGCTGCCTGTCGGGGGCGCAGGCCTTGGCG
>NZ_SRUX01000327.1:0-279 GCF_004791545.1 Mesorhizobium sp. M4B.F.Ca.ET.214.01.1.1 | reverse complement strand
CGATCTCGCGGCGGGCATCAAGGATGCCTTCGACCCGTGCCATATATTGAGCAACGGCCGCATTCTGGCGTCCGCATCCGCGCTCGACTATAGGTGAGCGATGACGCTGAAGCTCGACAAGGTCAATCGCGGTCCGCACCTCTCCACGCTCGTTGCGAGTTCGATCTCGCGCGAGATCGCCCAGGGGCGGCTGAAGCCCGGCGATCAGCTGCCGACCGAACAGGCGCTGGCGACCACGTTCGGGGTCAGCCGGAACGTGGTGCGCGAGGCGATCGCCAG